>PMUI01000060.1 GCA_003166955.1 Acidobacterium sp. | reverse complement strand
AGAATCAGAACTCCATCATCTTCATCGACGAGCTCCACACACTCGTTGGCGCCGGCTCCGCCGAAGGCTCCCTCGACGCCGCCAACATCCTCAAGCCCGCGCTATCGCGCGGCGAAATTCAATGCATCGGCGCAACCACCCCCGCCGAATACCGCAAGTCCATCGAGAAAGATCGTTCCCTCGAGCGCCGCTTCCAGGCCGTCAAGGTCCCGCCGCCCAACGAAGAAGACGCGATCAAAATCATCAACGGCATCAAGGACCGCTACGAGAAGTTCCACGCCGTCAGCTACACCGACGAAGCCATCAACTTCGCCGTGGCTCACTCCAATCGCTACATCTCCGATCGCTTCCTCCCCGACAAGGCTATCGACTTGATCGATGAAGCCGGCGCGCGCGTGAAACTGCGTCAGACTTCCCTTCCCGAGGAGATCACCGAAGTCCAGAAGCGCATCAAGTTCATCGTCCATCGCATGGAGAACGCCATCGCGAACCACGAGTTCGAAAAGGCGCGCTTCTACTCCGACGAAGAACGCAAGGAACGCGACAACCTCCGCGGCCTCCGCGACAAATACCATCTCGACGACTCCACCGCAGGCATCGTCGGTCGCGAAGACATCGAGGACGTGGTCAGCCGCTGGACCGGCGTTCCCGTCACCTCCATTAAGGAAGAAGAAACGCAGAAACTGCTCCGCGTCGAAGAAGAGCTGCACAAACGCGTCATCAGCCAGGACAAATCCATCTCGGCCTTGGCCCGCGCCATCCGCCGCTCGCGCGCCGGACTCAAATCGCCCGCTCGCCCCATCGGTTCGTTCCTCTTCCTCGGACCCACCGGCGTCGGCAAAACCGAAATGGCTCGCACCCTCGCCCAGTTCCTCTTCGGCAGCGAGAAGTCCCTCATCCGTTTCGATATGTCGGAGTTCATGGAGAAGCACTCCGTCTCCAAGCTCATCGGTTCGCCTCCGGGATACGTCGGCTACGAGGAAGGCGGCCAGCTCACCGAGCGCGTCAAGCGCTCGCCTTACTCCGTCGTCCTGCTCGACGAAATCGAGAAGGCCCACCCCGACGTCTTCAACATCCTGCTCCAGGTCTTTGAAGACGGCCAGCTCACCGACGGCCTCGGTAACACCGTCGACTTCAAGAACACGATCATCATCATGACCTCTAACATCGGCGCCCGCCACCTCCAGCGCAAGCAGGGGCTCGGCTTCCAGAGCGACCGCGAAGACCTTGTCATGGAGAAGATCGAGGACCTCGTCAAGAACGAAGTCAAGCGCACCTTCAACCCCGAGTTCCTCAACCGTATCGACGAGATCATCCTCTTCCAGTCGCTCACCGACGCCGACCTGATCCAGATTCTCGAGCTGCTCGTCCAGCAACTCAATGCGAACCTGGCGCAGAAGGCCATCACCCTCTCGGTCAACGACGACGCCAAGAAGTGGATCCTCGACAAGACCCTGATCGACCGCAGCTACGGAGCCCGTCCGCTCCGCCGCGCCCTCCAGCGCTTCGTCGAAGACCCGCTCTCCGAAGCCCTTATCGCAGGCGGCATCGCCGAGCGCCCCGCCTTCCTCGAGGTCTATCTCGACAACAACCAGCTCTTCTATCGCCCCATCGTCAAAGAAGGCGAAGAGAAAGTCGCCGAAGGCATCCTCCTCGTCAGCTAACCAGGCTACTGAATCAAACAGAAAGGCTGCGGACCGCTCCGCAGCCTTTTCATTTTGCGACAATGTTTGCGAGTTGACGTCAGACCGCAAGAAGCGTTCGGTAAAGCAGGTGGTGGAGGGGCTCTCGCCTTTCCTCGAGCGGTAGCCCCGCGAGTTCCATAATCGCGGACGGCCCGAGCTCAATTGTTCCAACCCATTGCAGCGGATTGTCAGACCTGAGCTCCCACCGATAACCAACAAACAGTGCTCGTGGCTTTTCAGCAAGATGGAGTCCCCACTCTCTCGCTTTCGATGCCAGCCAACTTGTATATAACTCCAGCTCCATTCGACACCCCTTCAATTTGGCATTCGTCGATCTGACTGAGTGTCGCTCGTATGGTGAAAAATGAACAGAGATGAGGGATTTCGGCCGCCGCGGTCCGAACCCCGGCCTCGTACAGAGAGGCTACGGAGAAAGCCACGGCCTTCCAGGCCGTGGAACTGCCCCACCTCTAAAGCGTCGGCCTTCAGGCCCGGCTGCCTCCCCTGAAGTAGCCCTACAATGTAGTTGTGACCAACCTGCGAAAGAAAACCGGAGAAGCTCGAATCGGCCAACGCCGCCCTGTTTCATCGCAGGGCAACCCTGTCACGACATCTCCGCCATTGGACGGGAGAACCCGCCATCAAAAGCAGCTCGAAGTCCTCAATCACTTCGGCACCATCGACTTCGATCCCGACCACGACCCGCTCAAACTCCGCCAGCTCGACCGTGATCGGATTCGAATTGAACAGCTCAAATAGCCGTCTGCGGTCTCAGACTGGCGATCCCACACCCCTGACCATCAGCCAAATCCCCAGCGGCACCTCGAACAACGCCATCGGAATCCACAAAATCCCCACTACCGCCCCACTTACCCATCCCACCAGCTGCAGCGGCAATCCCACCACCAGCAGCACCGACGCCACCACTCCAATCCACGCCAGCCAGCGCGGAATCAACCTTCCCCGCAGCAGCAAATAACAAAACAGCGCACTCCCCACCGCAAAACAGATCGCCCCGATGTCCCACCCCTGCGACTCCAACAGCAATCCGCCCAGCGCAGCCGACGCCGACACCTCCAGTCTCCCCGGCGCACTCGGCGCCGCCGTCGTTGCCAGCCAGATCAGCCCCAGTGTCGTCGCCGCTCCCACCGCCCCAAACACGCCCTCCAGGACGCGGCAAATCATCCCCAGCATCGCCAGGTCCTCATCCACTTCGCGCGTGATCCGGTACAGCGTCACCGCCAGCACCACCGCGCACGCCACCGTCACCAGCGCCAGCAGCACCGTCACCCGCATCTCCGTTCCATGCCGCGCCAGACTCGCCAGCCTCTCCGCCGCCCCGATGCCACCCACCGCCCGGCCCGACACCACCATGATCGCGATGCCTACCGCGATGTAGAGCAGGAACGTGAACCCCGCCAGCCGCGCATTCGTCTTCAGCGTCATGCCCTCGCCTGCCTCTCCGGGTACGCCACGCATCAGACTACGGGAACCGCAGCGCGCCGGTTCGATATTTCTCTCCCCCGCAACCTGCGCGCCGAGCTCGAACCGCCCTACTCCACCTTCACCGCCGTCACCTCCACCTGCATCTTCCCTTTGCTGTCCAGATCGTCGGCCGAAAACACAACCGTCGGCTTTCCGATCGGGATCAGCACCGTCGATTGCCATTTGTTGCTCCGGATTACCGGATGCCCGCCAGCGCTGCTCGCCTTTCCGTCGTCACTCGCGATGCTGCTGACGTCCGCCGTCAGGTTGAACCCCAGCTTCTCTCCCTGCTCCTTCACCTCGCGCACGTCGAAATTCACGCCCACATCGATGTACTGCCATTGCGTCACGGATGAGTTGCCCGCATCCCCGGTCACGATAGGAACCCTCGCTCCGGTCCGAATCTCCCGAGTCCCCGTCCCGGTGTCGATCGTCGCAACATACGTGCGCGTATTCACCACTTTTCCCGCGTCGTTAACATCCTCCAACGTCAAATTCAGTTTGTAGAAATGTTCCGGAGGCTTCGCGCTCGCATTCGCACCCGCATCCTGCCCCGCCATCCACACGGGCGTAATACCCAGCGTGCACATCAGCACCATCCATGTTGTCCTCTTCATCGCATTCACCTTTCTTTGTCGGAATCCGTTTTCTCGCCCTCATCGAGAGGACGAATCTTCAACTCGGCAATCGCAATCGGATCGCCCAGATGTTGCTCCGCCTCCATCACCTGCTTCTTCTGCTCAGGTGTCGCCTGTTCTGCAAACGCCACCAGCGCCTGCTCCTCCGCCGTCAGCGGCCGCAGCGTCGGAAACACCTCCAGCTTCGGCAATACTCCGGGTGCCCCATTCTGTTGCGCGGTGCTGTTCCGCGCGACAGGGTGGGGTAGTTCGACGATTGAGCCTCTCGACGTCAAAGGTCGGTAGTCCACCACCCCCGGAGCCCTCGGCACCCACACAATCTCCGGCACACTCGACCCCCGCAACATCCAAGCCCCCACCACCACAGCAACCACTAAACACGCAGTCGCCACCGCGCCCCAAACCCAAAAACCAACCTCGCGTCCCGAATCAGAGCGAACCCGCTCCAGCACCCGAGCCACCGCCACGCGCGTCTCCGCAATCTCCCCCGGCTCCGCATAACTCCGCAGCGCAGCATCGAGGCGCGCATCCACGTCTGTCCCCTCACCACGCTCATCCGCGCGCATAACGCCGCTCCTCAATCGCCGCCATCTTCTCCCGCAGCATCGCCCGGGCCCGCATCAGCCGCGTCCGCACCGTGCCTTCCGCAATCCCCATCGCCGCCGCAATCTCCCGCGAGTTCATCTCCACCGACAGCGCCAGCGGCTGCCGCAACTCCTCCGGCAAGCTGTCGATCAACCGATGCACCGCCGCCTCCCAGTCCGCCGCCACCACCGTCTCTTCCGGGTCCATCCCTGCAGCCGTCAATTCTTCCAACTTCAGATCTCCACCCGAAGCCTTACGCTTTTGCGGCGAAGCCGCGTATGCCTGGACGGCCAGTCCTCCCTGTCGTAATCGATCGACGCTCGCCCGCCACGCACTCCGCGCCACAAACGCCTTCTCATCCCGCAATCCCTGCCACGCCCGCGCTCGAAAAATCTTCAGGAACGTCTCCTGCGCCGCATCCTCCGCGTCGGTCGCATTCCGCAGCACCGCCCACGCCACCCGATAGGCGAACCTCCACTGCCGCTCGACCAGACCCGCGAACTCCGCCTCGTCTTCCGGTCGCACCCGCGTGGGCTCCTCACGCCTTCACCCGCAAAGACGCCCCCGCTTCCCTCACTGTTCAGTTTTCTTTGGATTATTTTCCGCGGACGCCTATACCGGCAGCGTCTTCACACCGTAGCTCGCCAGTCGGCGGTCCGAAGTGATCAGCACCAGCCCCTCGCTCATGGCCTGCGCCACAATCAAACGGTCGAATGGATCCCGATGGTGCATCGGAAGCTGCGCCGCGGCCTCCGCAAACTTCGTCGTCACCGCCAGTTCAAGAAATCCCGCGCGCTCGACAAATGCGGAAATCGATCCCGACATGCGGAGTTTCCCCAGACTCTGCTTGATCGCAAGCTCCCACGCCGAGGCCGCGCTGAAATACACCGCCTCCGCTGCGTCCAGCTCCGCAATCACGCCCGCCGGAACCCTGCCAGGATCCGAATTCAGCCAGAACAGTACATTCGAATCGAGCAGGTATTGCGCCTTCACCGCCCAGCCTTCTTGCCCAGCAGAACCTTCAGCGGAATGTCCTTTTCGAAGTCCGGCGCAACATAGGTCACGCCCATCAGATTCCGCCCAAATGCCGCCGACCGCTTCCCCTTTGTCTTCGGCAGCGCAATCAGCCGCGCCATCGGCTTTCCCGCCTTCGCAATCACGATCTCCTCGCCCCCGGCGGCACGCTCCACCAGACTCGAGAGATTCGTCTTGGCCTCGTACAGGTTGATCTTCGTCGCCATGTTCCCAGTTTGCGTCGAATTGGCCGGTTGGTCAAGTTGGTCAGATAGCCAGGCCACCCAGCCCGCGCGGAACCCGCCCCATCACTCCCCACCGCAGATTCCCTCTTGTCTCGCCCCCCGCTCTCCGCTAAGCTGGCGCGAAACCGCTATCTCTTCTATCCGAGGTGCACCATGGTCGACGAACACACCATGCACATGATGATGGGTATGATGAGCATCTTCGCCGTTTTCGGCATCATCATGATCGCTGTTGTCATGATTCCCTACTGGTTTATCTGGAAGAAGGCAGGCTTCTCCCCCTGGCTCAGCCTGCTCATGCTTCTCCCGCTGCTCAACATTGTCATGCTGTACGTGCTCGCCTTCAGCGAGTGGAAGGTTGTCCCCGTCACCCCAATCGCCTACATCCCGCCTCAACCCTGACGTGGAGCCATACCCGCGCCCGGGAGACCATGATCAAGACGCTGCTCTGAAGGGGCACGGCTGTTTTCAAGGGCACGCCTTCACAGCTTGCGGAAAAAAGCACACCCCCAAGGCAACCCCGACCAGGTTCACCCCACAGCAAGTAGCGAACTCCTTTCCCGGCCGAACATCAACACGAATCGTTGAAGGGTCTTACCCAAAAGTACTGCCCTTGTCCCGTTTTGGAATCAGCGCCATCTCAACCCGATCCCCTGGCGCGAAAATAGACCCCGGCTTACCCAGGTCGTTGTATCAGGGCACGGCTTCAGCCGTGCCGTAAAGATCGATGAAAAATGGGCTTTAGCCCCTGAGGGATGGCTCTCGAATGCTTAATAAGAGCTTCCCTAAGTCGCCGCGCTTTCCGCCAGCACCGTACCCGCGCCCAACGCATCCCCCGTTCGCGGTTTCCGGAACGTCAGCGCGTAGAGCCGCCCATTGAAGATCGACTCCGCCCGCACCTCCTCCATCTCCGCCGGCACCAGATCCACCGGCGCCGTCACCGCCTCCGTGCGCCCCTTGTAAAACTCCCGCGTGTACGGAATGTTTTCGTACGCGCCCTTCACATGCTCCTCGGTCTCGTCCACAATCAGGATCAGGCTCCCCGGCTTCGCCACCCGAATCATCTCCCGGATCGCCTTTCCGCGATCGCTGAAGAAATTGATTCCGCCCGTGTGAAACACCACCTCGAAGCTCTCATCCGCAAACGGCAACCGCTCCGCATTCCCCAGGAATAGCTCGCCCTCCATTCCCCACCGCCGAAAATTCTCCTTGCAATTCGCCAGCATGTCCCACGCAAGATCAAGCCCATACCGCCGAATCCCACACGGCAGATACTTGAAATTCAGCCCCGTTCCCACCGACGTCTCCAGCACCTTGTCGCCTGGCCTCACTTCCAGCCAGCCCAGGTAGCTCATCACGTACTCGTCGCGATCCATCCCGGCCAGCGCCGCCGCCACCCGCTGCGTGTCGTCGTAGAATCCGCCGATCGTCTCATACAGATGGTTGTATTTCCCATTCGCCCCGCTTAAATCCTCCGCCATCCGAAAATCCGGAACGCCATTGCGAATCGGAAACTTCTCCCCTGAAGCACTCACCAGCGCTTCCCCGCGTCCATCGCGCTCCCACTGCAGCGAACCTCCGCTCTCCGGACTCCGCAACAGCGCAAGCGTCGCCGCGCGATCGCTCCAGCTTTTCCGGTGCCGCAACGCATCGACTACCGCCCACGCGCTTAACGCCACCACAGCTACTGCGCAGATCCAGCCCAGCCACACTCCCGTGAACGTCATTCCCCTCGCGTGCAGAATCTCCCCATACCAGGCCACGCCTAAGTACACGGCCGCGAAACCCGCCAGCCCCACAGCGAACCTCGGCGCGCGAAACTCACGGCTCCACATCCAAATCAGGGTCGCCGCAAACCAAAGAACCATAAACGTAACAGCAGCGGTTCCAAAATCCGCGTTGACCGCCGCCAGCACCGGAGTCAGCCGCGTTCCGTGAAACGCAAATCCCGTCACCTGCGCCGGAAGCCACCGGAGCGCCGCCATCTTCACCACGACTCCCGCCACCGGCAACGACAGCGTCTCCATCAACCCCGTCTGCAGCACCCCCGCCAGATGCGCGCGCACCACGCGATAAAAGACAAACGGCAAAACCATTACCACCGACGCTGCCAGCATCCACCCCAGCGCCTCCAGTCCCACCAGCGGTGCCCTCAACGGCACTTTGCGCCAGTTCCCAATCGCCATCGGAACAAGCGTCAGCAACGTCAGCCAGACAAATCCCCGCCGCACCCGCTGCGTGCCCACAAACCACGTTCCCAGCACCGCCCCCGTCCACAGTCCAACTGGCCCCCAGAAAAATCCCGCAATAAAAATCCCCAGAACTCCCCAGCTCAGAATCTGCTTTCCCCGCGCGTGCTTCACTTCGCCCTTCATCTTGCCCTGTCCATTCTGCGCGTCTTCAAAGCCGCGCCGTTCAACCCCGCCTCTTTGCCGGCCCGCGCGGCTTCTTCTCTGCTACCCGCCGGCCCTCACTCTCCATCTGCCGCAAAACCTCCAGCGCCCGCTCGCTCCACTCCAGCGCCGCCCGGATCCTTGCCACTCCATACTCCAGCGTCAATATCCAGTAGCGAAAATGCGGATGCTGCGCGTTCTTTTCCGTCCCGATACGCCCAATCTCCTCGATCGTCGCCAACACCCGCCGGTTCTTTTCCTGAAATTCCCGCACCTGACGCTCCGAAACTTCCGGCCCCGCCTCGCGACCAAAGAACAGCTTCAGCAGAAATTCGTCCCTCGGCGGATCCTCTCGATACGGCACCGCCAGCCACTCCCGCAGCCGCGCATGTCCGGCCGCCGTCAGCGAATACTCCTGCCGTCCGCCCCTGCCTTTCGCCGCGCGCCCCTTCGCCGCCCGCCCCATCGCCGCGTGTCCGGCTGCAACAATCAGCCCCTCGCCGGCCAGCCGCTTCAGCGCCGGATAAATCTGCCCGTAGCTCTCGCCCCAGAAATATCCCACGCTGCCCTGGATCGTCTTCCGCATGTCGTACCCGGACTGCCGTCCCTCTACCGACAGTAGCCCGAGAATCACGTAAGCGGTCTGGCTTCGCATGCTATCTGCAAGATACATCTACCAGATAGTGTGTCAAGCGGAATCGCTCATGGCGGGGCGACGCGGCGCCCTTTTTCACGCCGCGTCCCCGCCCTGCCCCCTACATCATCGGCCAGATCGCCCGCACCTCCACCGCCCCGTGGCTTGCCGCCGGACACTTCGCCGCCCACCCCAGCGCCGCGTCCAGATCCACCGCCTCGATCAGGTAGTACCCGCCCAGCTGCTCCTTCGAATCCGCAAACGGCCCGTCCAGCACCTGTGTCTTCCCGTTCACCGGCTTCACCGTCGTCGCCGTCGGGCTCGGCCGCAGCCGATTGCTCCCCAGCAGCACGCCCGCATTCTTCAGCGCCTCCGTGTAAGCAAAGTACGCCGCCCCGCCCTGCTGCTGCTGCTCCGGCGTCATCTTCTCCCACATCGATTCGTCACCATAAATCATCAGCAGATATTGCATTTCACTCCTCCATCCTCAACTGAAATTAGGCAGGCACAAAGTCCCGCCACCCTGATGACGCCCTGAGTATCGCGTTTTGGACATCCCTGGAAAAATCAAATCTGGAGAAATCAGGGTGCCCCATTCTGGTGCGCGTGCTTTTCGCGCGCCAGGGTGGGATCGTTTTCCGGGAGGCGTTCCTAACTCGACCCACCATCTCCTGCGCCGCAAGGCGCGTCCACCTCAGTCCCTAGTGTGCTGTCTCGTAATTTTCTTTAGCGATTGTCATCCCGACCGGAGCGCAGCGGAGCGGAGGGACCTGCTTTTTGAAACTCCGCTTCCGACAAGATACTTCGGAAACACCACACTAGCCGCCGAATTGCCTTAAGTGATGATCGATATGTTTCCAGTTCAGAGCATTCCACTGATCCACCGTCATCGGCCCAAACAAAAAATGTGTCGGCCTAGGACCGCCAGGCAAAGCCGCCACGCGCTCGATCCCCGCCACCACCCGCCGCCGATCCGCCTCAAAATCCCCAGGCGCCCGCGCCAACAATTCCGGAGCCGCCTTCGCCCCCTTCGGCATCGGGATCACATACAGCGCCAGATGCTTCATGGGAAAATGCCGCAGCATCCACGGCCCTCCCGTCGGCGTCACCGCCAGCTCCCCAACCGCCGAGTCCAGCGCATTGCCCAGGTGACAAATCATCCGCGGCGCGTCGAACTTCCCCCATTGCGCCTTCGACTCCGGCGTCACGCGCCCCAGCCGCTCCACCAGCCCCTTCCGATCCGTGGCATTCCTCAGTGTCGGCATCGCTCTCCTCCGTCTGAGAATCCTACCGCACCCACCTTTATAGTTGTCACCATGCCCCGCACCGCCGCCGCCGCGATCCTCACCGCCACCCTCGCCCTTGTCCCCGCGCTCGCCCAAACCCCGGCACAGACCCCCACTCCAGCAACAGCAGCACGCACCTGGACCACGGCCCATCGCGACGATCTCATCCACCAGTTCTCCGACTTCCTCGCCATCCCCGACGTAGCCGCCACTCCCGATGGCTTGCACCGCAACGCCGACTTCCTCCTCGATCAGCTCCACCAGCGCAACATCGACGCGCGCCTCCTCGAAATTCCAAACGCCCCCGCCATCGTCTACGCCCACATCGACACCCCAGGCGCGCAGCACACCATCGTCTTCTACGCCCACTACGACGGCCAGCCTGTCACTCCCTCCGAGTGGGACATCCTCACGCCCTTCACGCCTACCCTCCGCACCATCAACGGCGAACAGCGCATCTACGCCCGCGGCGCCGGCGACGACAAAGCCGCCATCTTCGCCCAACTCACAGCCATCGACGCACTCCGCGCTGCCAACATTCCGCTCCACGCTAACATCCGCTTCGTCTGGGAAGGTGAAGAAGAAGCCGGCTCGCCGCACCTCGAGCAAATCCTCACCGCCAACGCCGACCTCATCCACGGAGACGTCTGGCTCATCTGCGACGGCCCCGTCGACCAGTCCGGCGCGCAAACTGTCGTCTTCGGCGCACGCGGCGACACCCATCTCGCCATCACCCTCTACGGCCCGCACCACGGCCTCCACAGCGGACACTACGGCAACTGGGCGCCCAACCCCGCCATGATGCTCGCCCAACTCCTCGCCGGTATGAAAGACGAAAACGGCCACGTCCTCATCCCGCATTTCTACGACGGCATCGTGCCCCTCAGCCCCATCGAGCAGGCCGCTCTCGCCCGCGCCCCCGTCAACGACCCCATGCTCAGGGACGCCTTCTGGCTCGGCCGCACCGAGAACGCCCCAGCGCATCTGCTCTCTCTCATCAATCAGCCCTCGCTCAACATCAACGGCATCTCCTCCGGCGCCACCGGCGCCCACGCCGCCAACGTCATCCCGCCCACCGCCACCGCGGACATCGATCTCCGCCTCGTCGTCGGCATCGACTGGCACGACCAACAGCGACGCGTCATCGACTACGTCCGTTCCCGCGGCTATTTCATCGTCGATCAGGAACCAACGCAGCAAACCCTCACCGAGCATCCGCGCGTAGCAATGATCGTACGCGACCCAGCCAGCTACAACGCCGTCCGCACGCCCATGGATTTGCCCATCGCGAAAGAAGTCATCGCCGCCGCCCAATCCACCGTTACGGAGAGAGCAAGCGCCGCGGAGAATGCCAGCACCGTGAATAGCGCAACCGGCCAGGTCGTTCTACTCCCCACCATGGGCGGCAGCGTTCCCCTTGGCGCGATGGAGAGAGCCGCCCACACCCGCACCATCACCGTCCCCATCGCCAACTACGACGACAACCAGCACGCCGCCAACGAAAACCTTCGCCTGCAAAATCTATGGGACGGAGCAGAAACCATGGCCGCGCTCCTCACCATGCAATGATGGACTGGCGACCTGACTCGGAGCGACGCCGCAGCGACACGCAAACGACGCAAGACCATGAGAGTTGAACTGAAGAAAAGAATCTTTAAGAATGACGAGGAAGAGGCAAACTGGTGGGACGAGCATCAGGACGCCCTCGCCAATGAATTCGAGAAGGCCGTGGTTTCGGGCACTCTCAGATCCTCGCCCTCCTTACCATGCAACCAGGAAGGGACCGACCCGGCTCCGGACAGAACGAAATAGGCCCGAACTAGTCGACCCTGGCCTCGCGCAAGCGAGGCGACGGTAAAAGCGCCGGGTTTTAACCCGGCGAAAACCGGAACGATAAGATCATGGCCTTCAGGCCCGGCCAACCACCGCATACCGAGAGCGTCGTCCTCGCCCTGAAATGAACTTGTCTTCCTCGCGCCCCCCCATCACTTCTTCCCAATCACCGCCAGTTCCTTCACCACAGCCGCCTGCAAAGCAATCCGCTGATCCGAATAAGAATGGTCCGTAGCAAAATGAACCGCGACCACCTGCCGGTTCCCCGCTTTGCGAACCGCCTCCACAAAAGCGTCATTGGGCTCGCGCAGCCCATCGTCCGAAGTAATCACCAGCAGCGGCCGGCTCGCCAGTTGCGGCGCGAGACTCACGAAATCCCACGCCGCCGCGTTCGCCAGAGCCTCGCTGGCCAGCGCATCCGCCGTGGTGCCGGCCAGCGGAGCCATCCCCTGGGCCGCCAGCGCCTGCGCGAGCGCCTTCAACGCCATGCCGCGCTGCTCCGCCCGCGCCCGCAGCAACTCACTCGCCCCAACATCCCCCGCTGAGATTGTCACCACCGCGGTTACAGAAGGATCGCGCGCCCCCACTTCAAACGCCACAAACCCTCCCATGCTGTGCCCCACCAGAACAATCGTCTTCCCGTCTCCGCGGATGCGCGCCGCGTTCCCCGCATCGCGCACCCACGCAATCGCCGACTGCGCATCCTCGATGCAATGCGTGAACGAAAAATCCCCCGGCGATCCCCACGACCCGCGATAGTCGAAAAACAGAACATCCCACCCCGCGCGCCGCATCGACTGCGCCAGATCCAGGTTTCGCTCATTGCCCGGGAACCCGTGCAGCAGAATCGCCGTCGGATGAGGTCCAACGCCCGACGCCACGTACACCAGCGCATTCAGCAGTGCTCCGTGGCTCGGCAGCTGGAACGACAGCATCGATGCACGGTTCGCCGGATCTGGCGCGGGATCGGCAGTGACAGCGGAGTTCTGCGCCATGGTCGGCGTTGCCATCGAAAGCGCCACGCCAAGCAGAGCTGTTGCGGCCAACAGGCCGCGGGTCGCGAGAAGTTTCATGGCCTCATTGTAAAGACCGCGGCCCGAGGCTCACCGCTACGCCTCTTTCCGCCGCCAAATCCGAGCCGTAGCCGCCCCAAAAATGAACCCGCCCACGTGCGCCATGTACGCCACGCCGCCCGTCTGCACGTTCGCCACCTGTCCCGCGTTGAAGAGCTGAATCAGAAACCAAACCCCGATCAGCAGCACCGCCGGAATCCTTGCGATCCGCACAAAAAACAAAATGATCAGCACCGACCGGATCTCATCCCGCGGGTACATCACCAGAAACGCGCCCATCACCGCCGCAATCGCGCCGCTCGCACCCAAAGTCGGCACCGTCGAAGTCGGGCTCGCCGCAATCTGCACCGCCATCGCCACTACGCCGCCTATCAGGTAGAAGATCACGTGGCGCACGTGCCCCATGGCGTCCTCCACCGCCGGACCAAACGCCCACAGGAACACCATGTTTCCCAGGATGTGCATCCACCCGGCGTGCATGAACATCGCCGTCAGGATCGTGATCCATCCGTGACCGCTGACGATCATCGCCGGAACCGCGGCCCACTGCTCGACGAATGCGTTTCCGCCCACCAGTTCCCGAAAAAACACCAGCACGTTGATCGCGATGATCAGCGCCGTCGCCACCTGCCACGAGCGCGGCCGTCGCGACGCATCCGATAGAGGTATGACGGTTCCCACGCCGGCCCTCCTGTCGACTCCTCAGCGAATGAATCGCTTCCGAGTATCGCAGAATTGCCTTCGCACCGGCGCCGGAGACGGAGACGCGCCACCACCCCGCCGACCGCACGGATGAATGACTCTCCGGCACTTCTGACTTGGGTTTACGGGAGTGGCGTTGCAGGATCGATCGCGCTCAGGCGGCAATCTCGCTGATCTGGCGTGCGTGCGCAGTGACTCGGGCAATGCGAAAACCAGGATAGATCGAGACGCGCACCAAGTCCACCTCAGCGGCGTTAAACCCGTCGCCGATCCGGCTCAGGGCGCGAGTCGTCGCATGGGAGACCGCGGATGCCTCGGTCCTGCCGCAACCGATTCGCGAACAGCCGCTCAGGATCCACCGGAACTGCCAGCCCGACCTGCGCAGCGTCGCATCCAGACCCGTGGACGAAATATCGCCGGCCGACATCCAGCTCTTGTTGAATCGCTCCTGTTTCAGCCTGAACCCGCCCGGCAACAGGCAGCCGATGCGGAGAAACATCGACCGGCTGCTCACGGCTTCCGCTTTTCCGGGTTCGCTGCAGGCGCCCGCGCCTCGCGCGCCGCCGAGCTGCCGATCGGAAGAGTCGATGGAGAACGACTGGAAGCATGCGCCGCGCCTGCGCTCTGCTTTCCCGAGTACCCGGTGGCATCCGGCTGTTTCGACGATCCGGGCGGAAGCGAACTTGCGCCGGTTCGCGTCGAAAGATGGTTTTTTACAGCGGATTTCTTAATGAGGCTCATCGCCGCTCCCGTGGTTCCGTTGACTGCCTGAACGTCGCTCGTCTGGACCAGATCCGGGTGGCTGAAGGCGAGAAAGAAATGTTCGACTATCTTCAAGGGTACTCCCTGGCGGGCCTCTGCGTGGCGGTATTTCCGTAAACCAGCGCGGCCTCTGCGCAGCGAATCGGCGCGCTCACCCACACCCACAAAAAAATGGGGAGCCCCATCCCCGGCGAGTTCGTTATCGCTCACCGGGGATAGGAGCTCCCCCGTCCTAAAAACCGTCCGTTATTGCTGCAGCAGCTTGGTCACCATCTGCTGCGTGCTGTTGGCCTGGGCCAGAGCGCTGATGCCGGTCTGGGTCAGGATTTCGTATTTCGACATATTCGAGGTTGCCGCCGCATAGTCGGTCGCCGAAATCGTGTTCTGCGCCGCCGTAACGTTGGTCATCTGCGAACTGGCGATGTTCGAAGCCGCTGTGAGCGTGTTAATGTTCGCCCCCACCTGGCCCCGCTGATAAGCAATCGCGCTGATGGCATCGTCGGCCGTCGCCAGCGCCGCTTCCGCAGCCGCCTGCGTGTTCAGATTGGTGCCCACCAGGCTGGTGCCCGAACTGGCGCCCGCCTGCACGCCCCCGGTCCCCACCACGTTTCCAACCGTCGCCGTGATGGCCTTGCCCATCTGTGAGTTCCATGGCGAGGTTCCCACGCTGGCATCGGACAGCAGTCCCACCGTCACGTTGTAGTTCTGGCTGCCGTTGGTGGTGCCGTCTCCCGTGTAGACGTCGATCCCTCCGTCGATCGGAGTCTGCTGCGATGCTGCCTGCGAGGTAGCCTCGGCAACCGTGAATGATGTGATGCCAGCCGCCGCGCCCACCGACGAGACGTAGATCGACAGGTTCCCCAGGTTCGGGCTGTTGGCCGTCGTGTTGTAGGCGACGGTGTAGTTCGACCCCAGGTCTTGCTGCACCGTGCTGAGCAGGTTCGCGTTGCTCACCCCGTCCAGGTCCACGTTGACTGCCGTCCCGGCGCCCGCGGAGGTAGTGGGGGTAACCGTAAAGTTGCCCATCACCATATTCGCGGAGTTGATGTTGGTCACCGCTACCCCGGATTCCCCCATTGCAGTCGCGGGGGGGGTTGCCGTTCGCGATCGCGACCGAGTCGTAGTCGGCTGCCAGACCCACTGCGTTGGGAGCGATGGTCAGCGTTCCCACGCCGCTGACGACGTTGTAGGCCACGTTGAAGTCGCTTGCCGAGCCGGGCGACGTGCCATTCAGCGCGGCGTTGACTGTGGCCACCAGATTCGATGTATTGACGCCGTTCAGGTTGACTGTCGTGATGCCGGCGCCGCTCGCCGCCACTCCGCTGATGGTGGGCGTTATGGTGAACTCCCCGCTCAGCTGTTCGCCGTCGGTGAACTGGATACTGGCCGCCGTCGGCGTCTTCTCCGTCGCCGCGTTGGACAGGGTGAGGCTGACAATGTCATCCGTGGCCGTCGCATACGGTGTGAGCGCTACGTTCAGTGTGCCGGTGCCGCTGTTATAGGTGACGCTATAGTCCGCATTCGATGCTGTCTTGCCGTTATTCAGCACCCCGGCAACCGTGCTCGCCAGGTTCGCTGTGGTCACATTGGTCAGCGGGATGTTGGCCGTGGCGCCGGGCGTCGTGCTGGCCGGTGTCTGCTTGAACACCGTCGGGCTGCCGCTGATGGTGAGCGCAGTGATGCCCGCTGTGGTGCCGGCGCCCGAGATGCCGAAGCTTAACGCGCCGCTCCCGCTGTTGTAGGTGGCCGAGTAGTCCGTCCCCGCCAGATCGGCGTTCAGCGTGCTCTGCAGGTTCGCGCTCGTCACGTTGTCCAGGTCGATCGTCTTGTTCGGGCTGGTCGTTCCCCCCGGATTCACAATCGGCGTGGTCTGGGTTGCAGCGCCGCCGCCGGTGTTGGCAACGCTGATACCGGTCTCGCTGCCGTTTCCGGAAAGTCCGATCGTCAGGCTCCCGGTCGCGTAGCTGACCGTGTAGTCCCCCGCGGTTCCACCAGCCGTGGTGATGTCGCCAAGGACCGTAGTCGCCATCGCAGCGGCGTTCTCGCCCTGCAGGTCACTCAGGTTAATGGTATAAGGACCGTGGCCGTCGCCCGTCCCTGTGATGACGAAGCTGCCCGACAATGTATTGGCGGTGTTGACGGCCGCGGAAAACGTCTCGTTCACGCCCGCGCCGCTGTGCCCCCAGCTCAGTGCCGTAGCCACCCCGCCGGTCTGCGGAATGGTGCCCCCGATGGTGATGCTGCCGCCGATGCTATCCGCTGACGGGAGATTCGCCGTGATCGTGGCGCCGTTGTTGGTGAAGTTGACAGCGGTCTGCGCTCCGGCTGCCACCGCCGTGTTGGGGGTAACGGAGATCGATCCGCCCAGCGTGCCGCCATCCGCTACGGCCAGCGTGAAGCCGGTCTGCGCGGCTGCCGCTCCGGAGCTGCTGACGTTCGTTGCCGGGGCGCTGGTGAATCCCGTGATGTGATCGGCAGCGGCGTTGGCGCCGAGGCCGATCTGCAGCTGGTTGTTCCCAATCGCCGTCACCGTGTAGTCGCTGTCGCCGTTCCCTGCCTGCGCATTGATGAGACTCGCCAGGCTCGTTGCCTGGGCGCCAAGCGAGCTGCCGGTAACGTTGGCCAGATTAATGCTGATCGAGGATGCGGTGCCCCCGCTGGTCGTCGGCGAAAAGGCAAGGGTGCCGGAAAGCTGAGCGCCATTGGAAATCACCGAGGAGGTGAGGGTCGAGGTGCCGGCTGTTCCGTTCAGGGTCCAGCTCATGGCCGCCGGGTTGCCGTAGGTGGTAGTCTGCACCGGCGCCGCTGCCGCGGCCGAGCCGCCCGCCGTGATCGCCGAAGCGGCGATTGCCGCCGATGTTCCCGTGGCAGAGGTGCCCGTTCCCAGCGCGTTCGCGCCCCATGCGAGCGCGCTGGTGGTCTGGTCCCCGCTGAAGACCAAAATCCCGTTGTATTCGGTCGTGGCCCCGATGGTCCCGATCTGCGTCAGAATATCCTGGTACTCCTGATTGGCCGCGCCCAATTGAGAGGTGGACAGCGTTCCCCCGCCCGCTTCCGTTGCCAGCGAGATCGCGCTGGTCAACAGGCTCGTCACCTGCGACAGCGCGCCGTCTGCTACCTGCAGAAAGCCCGCGCCCTCGCTCGCGTTTCTGGATGACTGCGCCAGTGCCGCCGAGTTGGCCGCCAGCCCGTTCGAGATCGCCAGGCCGGCAGGATCGTCCGCTCCGGAATTGATCCTCGACCCGGATGACAATTGCGTTAGTACATTTTGCAGACTCGACTGCGTCTGGTTGAGATTGTTTTCCGCATATACCGCCGAGATGTTGTTCAGGACGCCTAATGGCATGACAGTGCTCCTCTTTTGAATTAGGTCCCTGAACTTTGCCGGTGGCCTTGCCACCTTCGTTCCTGGGATCCTTTCTGCTACACATGTCTCATCGGCGGACACCCTCAAGTCCACGAGATTCCTGCCGAACCATGGCACGCAACGTGCGCGGACCCCTGCCGAACCGTCCCTTAGACCCTGCCGAAAACCCCTCTTCCCCCTCCCAAAACAGCCCTTTAGACGTGCATTTAGGCCTCCCGTTCGCTCTCCGCGCCCGCAGCAACGAAAACGAATCCGGGTGCCCATCCTGCCGGATTTTGGCAGGGTGGAGTGTTCGCTTTTCCCTGAGCCTGCCGACGACGGTTGAAGCGCCGGGTCTTAACCCGCCGAAACTCGGAGTTATCAGACACCTTCAGGCCCTGCCAGCACCGAGGCCACGGCCGCCTGGCCAACACGCGACAGGTAAGGGTGGACTGCCGCGGCACAGAACGAGTGACTCCGCGATTGGTCGACAGTTGACACAACATGATGCGGCAAGGTCATGAGCAGGATTCATGAACCCTTGTCTTCTTTCGCCTCCCGAATGAATCCAGCGGGGTATCCTGTCGTGGAGCATTTCTGCGGAAATGGGTGAAACGTCGAAAACTTCCCGATAACGAGTCGGACCCGGTGGAAAACCCTGCTGCTGAGCCGCGTGGCTGGACTGCGGCAATCTGAGAATCAGGTTTTTTTGGTCCTGGCAATCGTGATCGGCGCACTGACCGGTTTTGCGGTCGCCGCATTCATTGTGCTGACGGAACGATTTGGGATGCGGCTATACCCGGTCGGCGGTGCTCCGTGGCGACGCCTCCTGTTCCCCGTCGCAGGCTCGCTCATCATCGGCTACCTGCTCTATCGCTATTTTCCCAACGCACGCGGCAGCGGGGTGCCGCAGACGAAGGCTGCGCTGTACGCACGCGAAGGTCGCATCACGCTGCGCACCGTACTGGGCAAGTTTTTCTGTACGTCGGCAACGCTTGCCAGCGGAATCCCGCTGGGGCGCGAAGGGCCTTCGGTTCAGGTTGGCGCGGGCATTGCTTCGGTGCTCGGGCGCCTCCTCGGATTGCGCCCCGAGCAAGTAAAGAAACTGATTCCGGTGGGAGCGGCGGCGGCCATTGCAGCCGCGTTTAATACGCCTCTGGCAGCGGTGCTGTTTGCGCTTGAAGAAATCGTGGGCGATCTTAACGCACCGGTGATGGGCGCAGTGGTGCTGGCTTCGGCGACCGCCTGGATGGCTCTACGTGTCTCTCTGGGCGATCATCCCCTCTTCAAAGTTCCCCAATATCGACTGGTAAGTCCGGCGGAGTTTGCGGTCTATGCGGTGCTCGGCATGGCTGGCGGCGTCATTTCGGCGGCCTTCACAAAGCTCTTGCTGGGTATGCGGGCGCGCTTCCTGCGGTTCCCGCAGAACACGGTCTGGTTCCAACCAGTCGCGGGCGGATTGCTGGTCGGTCTGATGGGCTGGTTTGTGCCGCAGGTTCTGGGCGTAGGTTATGGGTTTGTCGGCGACGCGTTGAACGGAAGGATGGCCTTCAACCTGATGGTGCTGCTGGTGGTATTGAAACTTATCGCCGTTACCACCAGCTATGCTTCGGGCAACGCGGGCGGTATCTTCGGCCCAGCCCTCTTCATTGGAGCGATGCTGGGAGGTACGGTGGGGACCGTGGCGCATCATTTGTTCCCCGCTTACACGGCGACGCCGGGCGCTTACGCGCTGGTTGG
>PMUI01000116.1:715-52528 GCA_003166955.1 Acidobacterium sp. | reverse complement strand
CCATCTGCGCGCCCATGTTCTCCAGCGCATCCCTCAGCTCGATTTCCTTGGCTACCGTCACGCCGTCCTTGGTGATCGTCGGCGCGCCGAATTTCTTCTCAATCACGACGTTGCGTCCCTTGGGACCCAGCGTCACCTTCACCGCATCCGCCAGAATATTCACGCCGCGCAGAATCGCCTGGCGGGAATCTTCTCCGTGCAGAATTTGCTTTGCCATTGCTGATATCTCCTTAATTATGTTGCAGAGCCGTTGGCCCTGACTGAATTTCTGTGCGCCGCAAGGCGCGGCTGCCGGGAGCCTGCCCCGAGCGAAGTCGAAGGGGCAAATCCTACTTCTTCAGAATGCCGAGCACTTCTTCTTCGCGCATGATGAGGAATTCCTCGCCGTCGATCTTGATCTCGGTGCCGGAGTATTTCCCGAAGAGGATGCGGTCGCCCTTCTTCACATCGAGCGGGAAAACCTTGCCCTCGTCATTGGATTTGCCTTTGCCCACGGAGATGACTTCGCCTTCCTGGGGCTTTTCCTTAGCGGTATCGGGAATGATGATGCCGCCGCGTGTCGTCTCGCTCTCCTCGATACGGCGAACGAGGAGGCGATCATGCAGCGGAGTAAACGTCTGCGTTGCTGTTGCAGTTGCAGTTGCAGTTGCCATTGCGTTGCTTCTCCTTCAGAGTTGCTCGGGAGCGCGCGCCTTGAAACGCGGTCGCTCCGCGTGGTGTTTCCCGCAGCGACGATGCTGCGGAAGAGAACGGAATCTTACAAGCCTTCCTTATGGGTTCGATATTGGTTGGGGCGACCGCCGGACCACTTACTTCGATCCGCAACGGCCCGTGGCTCGCCGAGCCAATGCCGTTTAGCACTTTCGCCCTATGACTGCTAACGTATCTGGCTGACGCTGTGGATGTCAAGCTCGCGAAGTGTGAAAGGTGAGTGAAATGCACTCATATAATCGGCGCGCCTACTGAGGAACGCCAGCCCGGCCCAACGCTCCGGACCCGCCCCTGCTGCATCGATTAGGCGTCTGCCGGCGTTGGTCCTGGGACCGGCCCCATTCGCGTCACAACCAGCACTTCCAGCAACATGGCCGTCTGCCGAATGTTTCCGGAGATGGTGATGAGCGCTTCCGAGAACTGGTAATCTTGCCCGGCCAGCGAGTCAAGACGCTCGCTCACCTGGTGGAGTTGACGAGCTTCACGCAGGATCGCACTTGAAGGCATGGGGGACACAGCTTTCCTGGGAGGCTAAGGTGCGATACCTTTCAGGCCGGCTGGCTGAGTTCAGCAGACCTGAAAGGGATGCGATGGTTCTCGAGACCGCGCGCACAGGGTGCGATTCAGAAGTGGTCTCCCATTTCTAGTTGCGGCGCCAGCGAGAGTACCCCCAGCCTCCGCCGCCGAGCAAAAACAGCACCAGAACAATAATCAGAATAGTTTCCATGTATACCCTCACTTTTCCAGGCCGCATCGCCTTGATTAACTGTGAACTTACTTTCCCAACTGGACAAAGGCGGATCAGCCTTCGTTCATTCAGATCCGAACCGCTCACTGCCGGCGATAGGGGTTGTGATGATGGTGATGATGGTGGTGGTGGTGACGAACGACCACCACGGTAGTCTCCGCCTGCGACGCAAGAGGTGCAGCAAAGCAAAATACGAGGGCAAGTCCGAGCAGAATCCTTTTCATGTGTGAACACCTGCCTTCCTTCACTCTAATGACCGCGACGCGTTGTGTCTGAGCAATCCGGCTCGACGGATCGTGGCATGTCTGCCCGCGTAAAAGAAAACACAAACGGCACGCATACAACTTTTGCAGCACTTAAGAATATGCGAATTCTCGAATATACTGACGGAGATGCCCGATTCTCTGCGTCAATTCAAGGCTGAACTTTTTCAGGCTCTGGCCCACTCCACCCGCATCGCGATCCTCGACCTCCTGCGCGAGGGCGAGCTCACCGCCGGCACCTTTTCCGATCGCCTTGGCCTCGAACAGGCCAACCTCTCCCAGCATCTCGCCGTCTTGCGCGCTCGCCAGATCGTGACCGCGCGCAGGGCCGGCAACCAGGTCATCTATTCTGTGCGCGATCCTCTCATCTGGAAAATGCTCGACCTGATGCGCCGCTACTTTCATAAGCAGGTCGGCGAATCGATGACCATGCTGGAACAACTGGAGAAAGCCGAGGAACGCGGTTCGTGACATTTCCGGAACAGTGGCTCCCCCGCTCCGTCACCTCGCTGCGCACCTATTCGGTCCGGCGCTTCACCCATGATCTGGCCTCGGGACTGACGGTAGGACTGGTGGCTTTGCCCCTGGCCATGGCGTTCGGCATCGCTTCCGGCGTAACGCCCCAGGCAGGGCTCTATACCGCGGTCGTTGCCGGATTCCTCATCTCCGCACTGGGCGGCTCGCGCGTGCAGATCGGCGGGCCCACCGGAGCCTTTGTCGTTATCGTGGCCGGCATCGTGGCTCGCTTCGGCCCGGCGGGGCTCTCGCTCGTCACGCTCATGGCCGGCGCAATGCTCTTGATCATGGGGCTCACCGGCCTCGGATCGGCCGTGAAGTTTATTCCACGACCCGTCATCATCGGCTTCACCAATGGCATCGCGCTGCTGATCGCCTCCACGCAGATCAAGGATTTCCTGGGCCTGAGAACCGGAGCCGTCCCCAGCAGCTTTCTGCCACGCATGAAGACGCTGGCGGAAAACGTCTGGACCTTGCAATGGCCCACGGTGGCCGTTGCCTGCGCGACCCTGGCGATCATTCTGCTCTGGCCGCGCGTGAACCGCCGCATCCCCGGCTCGATTCTCGCGGTGCTCGGCTGCACGGCGGTTTCCGCGCTTTTTCATCTGCACGTCGAGACCATCGGCACCCGCTTTGGCGGTATTCCGCAAGGCTTCCCACCGTTCACGATGCCCCATCTGCACGCAGAGCACATTCTGCCGCTGTTGCCCTCGGCATTCACGGTGGCGCTGCTCTGCGCCATCGAAAGCCTGCTCTCCGCCGTCGTGGCCGACAGTATGGCCGGCGACCGTCACAACTCCAACGTCGAACTCGTAGCCCAGGGGATCGCCAATATCGCTTCGCCGCTCTTTGGCGGAATTCCCGCAACCGGCGCGATCGCGCGCACCGCCACCAACATCCGCTCCGGCGCGTTGACTCCGGTTTCCGGCATCGTGCACGCGCTCACGCTGCTTGGGATCCTGCTCGTCGCGGCGCCTCTGGCGCGGTTCATACCCCTCGCCACTCTCGCCGCCGTCCTGTTTGTGGTCGCCTGGAATATGGGCGAGTGGCGCGAGATTGGCGGCGTGCTGCGCATGACAAGAGCCGACATCGCCGTCTGGCTGGTAACGTTCACCCTCACCGTGATCGCGGACCTCACCGTGGCGGTCGGTGTGGGGATGGCGCTGGCGGCGCTGCTCTACATCTACCGCATCGCCGAAACCACCACTGTGGCGCCGGTGACGGAAAAGTACCTGCGCGACGGACAGGCCCACATCCTCCAGGACAAGGAAATCCCTCCCAATGTCGCGATCCTCCGCATTCACGGGCCGTTCCTGTTCGGAGCCACGCAGAAGCTGGAAGAGGCCACCGAGGACCTGCACGGCTTCCCTGCCATCGTGATCCTGCGGTTACGGAATATGACGGCGCTCGATGCGACCGGACTTTATGCGCTGGAGATTTTTGCGGAGCGGCTGCGCGCCACCGGCCGGACGCTGTTGCTGTGCGGCGCGCGCGATCAGCCCGCCGAGCTGCTGGCCGGAGCTGATTTCGTCGAGGAAATTGGCCGCGAGAACATTCTTCCCAACGTGCAGGAGGCCCTGGCGCGCGCCCGCCGGATCGGCAGCAGCTTCAGCGGCGTGGCTCTGGAAATCGCCGACGACATGCAGGTGATGAAGATCTAGCTGCCTGGGTCGAAGTTAGCCCGAAGCGATCCGAAGGCTTCGTGCCCAGGCAATCAGCCGGTCCAATGCAGCGACTCTACTGCTTCACCAGATCCAGTTCGATGGTGATCTTCACGTCGTCGCCCAGCATCGCCGCCGGCATTCCCGCGCCGATCCCGAAATCCTCGCGATGGACCGTCGTCGTCGCCGAGAAGCCGAGGTGCGGCTTCTTGTTCATCCCGGTCAGCGGGCCGGTAGGTCCGTCCACATCGAGCACCACCGGCTTGGTTACGCCCTTGATGGTGAGATTGCCGTTCATTTGCAGCCCGGAACCACTCTTCGTCACGCTGGTGCTGGTGAAGGTCGCCTTCGGATTGTTGGCCGTATCGAAGAACCTCGCGCTCTTGAGGTCGGTGTCCCGGTTCGGCACCCCGGTGTCGACCCCGGTCACATCGATCGTCGCGCTGACCGTCGATTTCGTCACATCCTGTTCGTCCCACACCAGCGTGGCATCGACGGTGCCAAAGCGGCCGTGAACATTCGACAGGGCCATGTGCTTAATAGCGAAGTCGACCTCGCTGTGCGCCGGGTCGGATTTCCATGTTGAGGTTTGCGCCGAGGTTTGCGCCATGGCGATAGGCGCGGCCATAACAAGAACTGCAGAGGCAATAATGGCAAGCTTCATGCGGAGGGATCCTTTCAAATTGGGCCCTGGAATTCGGACCTCCTCCAGCTTAGACAAAAATCCGCGATTGCGCGTAAACCTGTGAGGAACGGGGGCAGCATCGCGACGATGGCGCTGTTTCTCCTTGACAGCTTAGGAGTGTCCGCGCTACTCTCCTAATTGTATTAGGAGTACCCCGTATTCGCGGAGGAAGCATGACGCTCCTTTCCTGGTTTCGTTCCGTAACTGCAAAATCCTTCCGCCGGTCCGAGACGGCGCACGAATTAGACGAGGAGCTTCGCTCGCACATCCAGAATCGTGCCGACGATCTGGAGCGCTCGGGCCTGACGCGTGCCGAGGCCGACCGCCGCGCCCGCATCGAGTTCGGCGCATACGAAAAGTTCCGGAGCGAAAGCCACGAAGCCCGCGGGGGCAATTTCCTCGAAACCTCAGCACAGGATCTCCGCTTCAGCATTCGCGTGCTGCTCAAGTCCCCAGGGGTCACCATTGCCGCCATTCTCACGCTGACCCTCGCCATCGGCGCGAATGCCGTGGTGTTCAGCGTCCTCAATGGCCTGGTGCTGCGCCCGCTGCATGTGCCCGACGCGCGCACTCTCTACGCCCTCCAGCGCGGCGACAATACCTACATCGTTCAGTCCTACCCGGACTACCTCGATCTCCGCGATCGCAACCACAGCTTCGCTGTTCTGGCTGCCTACACCATCGGGCAGGCCAGCTTCGACGCCGGCGAAAACCCCTCCGCCTCCTGGCTCTACGAAGTCAGCGGAAACTATTTCGACGCGCTCGGCATTCAGCCGTATCTGGGCCGCTTCCTTCACGGCTCGGATGAGCACGGTCCCAACAGCGCTCCATACATCGTGCTCGGCTACGGTTTCTGGCACAGCCGTTTCCACGACGATACCGGCGTCGTCGGTCGAGTCGTCCAACTGAACAAGCACCCCTTCACCGTCGTCGGAGTCGCGCCGCCCAGCTTCCACGGCACCCTGTTGTTCTTCACTCCCGATTTCTTCGTGCCCCTCGTCGACCATGAACAGGTGGGTGGCCTGAACGAGCTGAATAGCCGCGGCAACCGGTGGGTTTTCGAGGTTCTCGGACATCTCAAACCCGGCGTTACTCCTGCCCAGGCAGCCTCCGATCTCAGCTCCATCGGCGCGGTGCTCCATAAGACTTACCCCAAAGAAGACGACCAGTCAGACTTCAGCCTGGTCAGACCCGGCCTCCACGGCAACTTCTTCGCCCCTGCGCTGCGAGCTTTCCTGATTGGCCTGATGTTGCTCGCCGGGCTCATCCTCCTCGCCGCCTGCGCCAACCTCGGCAGCCTCTTTGCTGCGCGCGCGGCCGATCGCTCTCGCGAAGTCGCGTTGCGCCTCGCCCTCGGTTCCAGCCGCACGCGGATTCTCCGCCAGCTTTTCACTGAAGCCATCCTCGTCTCCCTGCTCGGCGGCGCTGTCGGACTGTGGGGCAGCATCGTGTTGCTGCACTGGCTCAACAGATGGCAGCCGTTCTCGCAATTCCCTATCACCATCGCGGTGGATCCCGACGCCACTGTCTACGCCGTTTCATTGCTCCTTAGCCTCGCCGCCGGATTCCTCTTTGGCGCGGTGCCTGTGCGCCAGGTCATGCGCACCGATCCTTACGAAGTCGTCAAAGCCGGGTCGACTGGCCGCCGCGGCCGCCGCCTGTCCGTGCGCGACGTCCTGCTCGTGGGACAAATCGCCATCTGCGCCGTGCTCGTCACCGCTTCGATGGTTGCCGTGCGCGGCCTCAGCCGATCCCTGCACGCAAAACTCGGCTTCGAACCCCGCAACGCCATGCTGATGGAAACCGGACTGGCTATGACAGGCTATCGCGGCGACAATGTACCCGCCATGCAGAAGCGCATGATCGAAGCCACTCAGGTCATTCCCGGCGTCACGCAGGTGGGCCTGGTGGATAGTCCGCCTATGCACATGGGTTGGGGCATCTCCAGGGTCTACAGCGAAAAGACCACGGACGTGCGGCCAGCGAATGCCCTCGGCGAGGCCGTCAAGTTCAGCGTCTCCCCGGAATACCTCGGCGCGGCCCAGACCACATTGCTGGCCGGCAGAAACTTCTCGTGGCACGACGATAAGAACGCGCCGCAAGTCGTCATCGTCAACCAGCTCTTCGCGCGCAAATTCTTCGGCTCAGTCGCCGGCGCACTCGGCAGCTACTACAAGAAAACCGACGGCGTGCTCCTGCAGATCGTCGGCGTTGTCGAAGACGGGAAATACACCGCCAATATTGCGGAAGAGCCCCAGCCCGCCATGTTTCTCTCCATCCTGCAATCGCCTTCGGGCGATGCCTGGCTCGTGGTGCGGTCCAACCGCGATCCGCAACAGGTGGCAGCGGCGCTCCGGAGCACCATGCGCAATCTTGATGCAGGACTGCCCGTTTTCACCCAGACGTGGAACGAGGAGATGAGCGGAGCGATGTTTGCCTCACGGATCGCTACTGCATCCCTGGGTATGCTCGGCATCATGGGCGCCATGCTCTCCATCACCGGCATCTTCGGCATGGCGGCTTACTCCGTCAGCCGCCGCCTGCGCGAACTCGGCATCCGCATCGCCCTCGGCGCACAGCGCGTTGAAGTCCTCCACGCCGCCCTGGGACGCTCCGTCAAACTGCTGGCGTGGGGCTCCGGCGCAGGACTCATCCTCGGCATCCTGGCCAGCCGCGTTCTCTCCTTCATCGTTTATGAAGCCACGCCGCGCGATCCGCTGGTGCTCACCGCAGCGGTTCTCGCCATGGCCTTGCTGGGGCTCGTCGCCACATGGCTCCCCGCGCAACGCGCGCTCTCCGTCGATCCACTGCAACTGCTGCGAGAAGAGTGACCCCGCAAGCTTCGATCCATCATTCGTACCGCAACGCCACCAGCGGATCGACCCGCATCGCGCGACGCGCTGGAACATAACACGCCGCCAGCGCCACAGCCGTCAGCACCAGCGTGACTCCCACGAACGTCAGCAGATCCGTGGGGCTCACCCCATACAGCAGCCCTGCCATCAGGTGCGACACGATCACCGATCCCACCAGTCCCAGCGCGGCGCCCGCCATCGCCAGCCCCAGTCCCTGGCGTAGAACCATTGCCATGATCTTGCCCCTCTGCGCGCCCAGGGCCAGCCGGATGCCGATGTCTCGCGTGCGCTCGCTCACGATATACGAGATCACTCCATAAATCCCCAGCGCCGCCAGCAGCAACGCCGTCACCGCGAAAGCCCCCACAATATCCATCGAGAATCGTCTCTGCTCCAGCGACGCCGACACCGCATCGTCCAGCGTCTGCGCCCCGTAAACCGGTAGCTCCGGGTCTACGGACTGCACCATCGCGCGCACCTCTTCCGGTATGGCGCTCGCATTCAGGTCTCCACGCAGAAAGATGGCCAGTTCCTTGGGCGTCTCCTGGTACAGGCTCAGATAGATTTGCGGAACGCTCGCGTTCGCCAGCGACTCGGTTCGAGCATCCGCGACCACCCCCACGATCATGATCCAGGTCTTGCTTGCTCGTTGGCCAACCCCAGCCCTCCCACGGCCAAGCTTCAGCCGCTTCCCAAGCGGATCCTCGCCCCGCCAGTAAGTCTCCGCCATCGCCTGGTTGATCACGGCGACCAGCGGCGCATTCTCGTCGTCGCGGTCGTTGAACAGACGGCCCCGCAGCAGCGGAATCTCCAGCAAATGAAAATATTCCGGCGCAACTTGCGACCGCTCCACCAAGGGAGTCTGCTTGCTCTGTGTCTGGCGTCCTTCCACGATCAGCGCGCTCCGGTTGCGGTCGTGGTGCAGCGGAATCGACGGCTCCGATCCCAGCGCCGCCTCCTGCACTCCGGGCAGCAACCGGCTGCGCCGCAGCAATTCGCGCGCAAACACTGCCTCCTGAGCAGCCGTTCCATAAATGTCCGTCTTCGGATCGTTGGGGCTGGGCAGCCACAACTGAACCGACATCACATGCTGCGGATTGAATCCCAGCGGCGCCTTGTACAAATCCCAAAAACTGCGCAGCAGCAGGCCCGCGGCCACCATCAGCACCAGCGACAGCGCAAACTCCGTCACCACCAATACGCGCCGCGTGCGCGTCTGCTCCGTGGAACCCTTCGACCCACGCCCCTCCACCCTCAGCGTATTCGCCAGATTCAACCGCCCTGCCTGCTTCGCGGGCGCCAGCCCGAAAATCACCCCGGCTGCGATCGAAGCCGCCAGCGCGAACACCATCACCGTCCAGTTGATCGACAGATCGTTGAGCCGCGGCATGCTCTCCGGAATCAGCCGCAGCAAGAATCCCTTCATGCAGAACAGAATCACCAACCCTGCCACTCCGCCCAGCAGCGAAAGCAGCAGGCTCTCGGTCAGCAACTGCCGCACCAGCCGCTTGCGTGCCGCTCCCAGCGCCTGGCGCACCGCCATCTCCCGCGATCGCGCGCTCGCGCGTGCCAGCAGCAGATTCGCCACATTCACGCAGCCGATCAGCAACACGAGCGCCACTGCGCCCAACAGCAGGATCAGCGGCTGCCGAACGTTGCCTACCACGTTTTCCTTCAGAGGCACCAACCGCACCGTCCACTTGCTGTCGGCCGGATAATCGTCCGGAAATTGCTTCCGCAACGAAGCAACCAACGCGTCCAGCTGGCTCTGCGCCGCTGCAACCGTCAGCCCCGGCTTCAGGCGCCCGACCGTTTCCAGGGGCACCCGCAAACTGCGGTTCGGGGGCGGAGCCGGATCCCCCGAAAAACCCGTCGCCGCCCACAGTTCGGTGTTCCTCTCGCCCACGGTTCGCCCCGGGTCGTGAAAACCCGGCGGCATCACCCCGATCACCCGATACAAATCGTTGTCCCCCCGCAAACTTCTCCCAACAATGTGCGGATCGCTCCCGAAACCCCGCTTCCACAGCCCATCGGCGATCACCACCTCCAACGTGAACCCCGGCGTTTGATCCTGCGGATCGAACGTGTGCCCCAGCTCCGGCTTCACGCCCAGCATCGCAAAATACCCCGGCGACACCCCCTCATACTGGACCCGCGATGGCTGCCCTGCACCCGTCAGGTTCACCGACCCGAAAATCTGCAGCCCAACATACTGAAAAATTCCCGAACGCTGCAGATCCTTCCACTCCGGAATCGAGATGCCCGCGTCCGTAACACCCGCGCCGGGCAGATCGTCCTCGATGCGCACCAGCTCTTCCGGGTGCGGATACCGCAGCGGATGCAGCAGCGTCGCGTTGACGAGGCTGAAGATCGCAGTCGTCGCGCCGATCCCCAGCGCCATGGTAAGAATCGCAATCGCCGCGAACGCCGGCGACTTCGCGAGCATGCGCAGCGCGAACCGCAAATCCTGAATCAGGTTTTCGAAGAACGGCAGCCCCTGCTCCGCGTGGTACTCCTCCCGGATCGTCCCCACCCCGCCGAAGCGCAAAATCGCCTGTCGGCGCGCTTCCACCGCGGACATGCCCGCGCGCAGGTTCTCTGCGGTTTGCAGGGTGATGTGCTCCTCCATCTCTTCGCGCAGCCGTTGATCGCTTTGCCGTCCGGTGATGAAATTGGTCAAACGAGCCAGGAAACGTCTGAGGTATTTCATTGCAGATCCTCCGCTTTGACCTCAAAGAAACGCGTGACCAGCGCCGTCGTCTGTTCCCAGTTGCGCGTCTCGGCCTGCAACTGCTTTCGCCCCGCCTGGGTCAGGCGATAGAAACGCGCGCGCCGGTTGTTTTCCGATGCGCCCCAGTCCGACGCGACCGCGCCTTCCTGCTCGAGCCGCAACAGCACCGGATAGAGCGTGCCCTGATTCACAGCCAGCAGATCGCCGCTGATCTGCTCGATGCGCCGCGCAATGCCGTAACCGTGCTGCGGTCCCAGCACGTCGAGTGTGCGCAGAACCATCAGCGCGAGGGTGCCCTGCGGAACATCGGTTTTCTGTTTCATCGCTCCCCTTTTGGTTTCCAACAGGAATATGCCACACTTCCTTTGGGAAAGCAACAGGTCACCGATTCCCTCCCCCGCTTTTACTTCCCTCCAACAAACGGTAACTCGGCAGTAACTCGCATCCGGTGACGCTTGTGCCTCCGGCCGGGTCATGGACGAGCCGCCCAAGCCGGGGCACACTCAAGCATGGGAACCCTCAGAACCCTGGACGGAAGCCTTACCAGGACGGCCGATAGCGGGCCGACCTTCCTCATGTGCCCGCCAAAGCACTATGACGTGAACTACGTCATCAATCCGTGGATGGCCGGCAATGTCCACGGCTCGTCGCGGCAACAGGCGACCGAGCAGTGGGAACAGTTGCACAGCGCGCTGCGCCAGATTGCGCAGGTCCACCTCGTGGAACCGCAGCCCGGATCGCCGGACATGGTGTTCACCGCTAACGCGGGCCTGGTGCGCAACGGCATCGTCGCGCTCAGCAGTTTTCATCACCAGGAGCGGCAGGGCGAGGAGCCGCATTTCCGCCGCTGGTTCAGCGAATCGGGTTTTGCCGTGCGCGACATTCCCCGCGTGACGCCCTTCGAAGGCGAAGGCGACGCGCTGTTTGAGGCCGATGGATCGCGGCTCTGGGCAGGTTACGGTCCGCGCACGCGCCAGGACAGCCATCGTCAGTTAACGGAGTTGTGGGGCGTCGAAGTCGTCTCCCTGCGCCTCGTCGATCCGCGTTTCTATCACCTCGACACCTGCTTCTGCCCGCTCTCCAACGGAGACGTGATGGTCTACCTGCCCGCGTTCGATATCGAATCGCAGATGAAAATTGAAGCGCGCTACAGCAAGAAGCACCGCATCTGCGTTTCGGAAGGCGACGCGCTGCGCTTCGCCTGCAACGCGGTCAACGTTGGCAGGACCATCCTGCTGAATCAGATCAGCGACGACCTGTGCGCCGAGCTCGAGCTGCGCGGCTTCCAGATAGTTCAGGTGGAGCTGACAGAATTTCTGAAGGCGGGCGGCGCGGCCAAGTGCCTCGTCCTGCGCCTGAGCGAACTGAACGTCACCCACGCGCAGCGAGCAGCCATCGCGCAGTCGCCGCCTCTCAGTTCGGCGTATAACTGACCCGAAAGGGTCGCAATGCAAAGAAGAGAATTTCTGGCCGGAGCGGTCAGCGCCACCGTCATGAGCGCGTCTGTGCTTGCAGACTCTCCGCCGAGGCAGAGCGCAGCCAGTTCGGCGCCTCCGCCCCAGCAAAAACTCGCTCCCATGGCCGTCGGCCTCATCATTCAGCCGGCCAACGGCGCAGAAGCGGCCATCGCGAAGGTCCATGACCTGGGCATGACGAACTGCTTCTTCTCCCTCGACGGCTATCTCGGAAAATTCTCAAAACCTCTCGCCCAGGAACTCAGCGGCCTGCTCGAGAAATACAACGTCGTCGCGACAGCAGCGGAGGTCGTGCGCCCCGAGCCGCTGATCTGGGATTTCCTGCATGGACCCTCGACGATTGGCCTCGTGCCGCGCGCAACCCGCGCCGCGCGCACGGACGCGCTCAAGCAGACTTCAGACTTCGCGGCTCTGCTCGGCATTCCCCGCATACAGACCCACTGCGGATTCATTCCCGAAGATCCAGCGAATGCGCTGTATGAGGAAACCGTGCTCGCCATTCGCGAGCTGGCGCAGCACTGCGCAGCGAACGGCCAGATGTTCCTGATGGAAACCGGCCAGGAAACACCGACAACGATGGCGCGCGCTCTGAAGGACGTGGATCAGCCGAACCTCGGCGTCGGCCTCGACACCGCAAACCTCATCCTCTACGGCAAGGCCAATCCGGTGGATGCGGTCGACATCATCGGCGCGCACGTCCGCAGCATCCACGCAAAAGATGGCAAGTGGCCCACCGATCCGATGAAGCTGGGGGAAGAAGTGCTGATCGGCACAGGTTTCGTCGACTTCGAAAAAGTCTTTTCGAAGCTGCATCGGCTCGGCTACACGGGCGCGGTCACCATCGAGCGCGAAACCTCCGGCCCACAGCAACTCGCCGACGTTCGCGCGGAGAAACTGCACCTCGAAAAGATTCTCACGCAGGTCCTGGCCCTGCAGTCCTAAAGGACAACTATGGATCGAAGAGACTTCATCGGCGGCTCGGCCGCATCGGGCATCATGCTCCTCAGCGCGCGTACAGCGTTCGGATACGAAGCCAACTCCACAGTCCGCATCGGACTGCTCGGTTGCGGCGCCCGCGGCACTGCCGTCGCCACGTCGTTTGCGAAGAACACGCCGGCGCGCATCGTGGCGCTCGCGGACTTGTTTCCGGATCAGTTGGCCGCCGCCAAAGCGCACTTCGACGAACTGAACACCTCGCTCGGCGTGCCCGCCATCGATCCGAGCCTGATGTTCCGCGGCTATCGAGCCTTCGAGGATCTGGCCGCGTCCTCGGCCATCGACTCGATTCAGATTTCAACGCCCCCATGGTTCCACGTGCAGCATCTCGAAGCCGTCGTCGCGGCAGGCAAGCACGCCTATTGCGAAAAGCCTCTCGGCGTCGACGTTGCCCAGGCCAAACACGCGCTCGAAATCGGCAAACGCGCAGAAGGCCGTGTGAGCCTCGACGTCGGTTTCCAGGTCCGCAGCGCGCCGCCTATCGCGGAAGTCGTCCGCCGCATCCACGCGGGCGATGTGGGCAAAATCGTCTGCATCGAAGCGCACTACAACGCGCCCAACGCGGTCAGCCACACCGGCTCGAACTGGTCGGCCGACGAATTTCGCCTGCGCAACTGGCTCTGGGATCGCACGCTCTCCGGTGACATTCTCGTCGAACAGAACATCCACGTCATCGACCTGTGCAACTGGATCCTCGGCAGCCATCCCATCCAGGCCACAGCAACGGGCGGACGCAACGCCATCACGCGTCCCGGCGATACCTGGGACAACTACCAGGTCATCTACACGTATCCCGACGACGTGCATGTCAGCTTTTCGTCCACGCAATGGGGAGCCAACGGGTTCTTCGACGTGACGGAGCGAGTCTTCGGAACCAAAGCTATCGCCGAGGCTCCCTACTCCGGGCCCGTGCGCATCATCGGCGAAAACGCATGGCAATGGCAGGCCCAGGACGTAGCACCCTCCGCCGGCAAGCCGTCGACCTTTGCCGCCAACGGAGCCTTCACCGACAACCTGGAGTTTGCGGATCGGGAAAAAGACCGCGCGTTCATCGAGAGCATCACGTCCGGCAAGTTCCACCACCAGGCCGAGGCCGGCGTCGAAAGCGCGCTCAGCTGCATGCTGGGGCGAATGGCCGGTCAGCGCGGCCACGAGGTGACCTGGGACGAACAGCTCCGCCACGGCGAGCGATATTCGATGACCATCGACATGCGCCAGTTCTCCTGAAGACGCATAAGATCTGCTTTTCACGGAACCGCCGGCTCGACCGTCACGTACTCCTTGACAGCTTAGGAGAAGAAGGCTAATCTCCTAAGCAGATTAGGGGGCACCGTTCGATGTTCTCCGCCTGGCTTCGTTCTCTTACCGCTAAGTTCTTTCACGGCTCCCGCACCGCGCACGAGATGGACGACGAGCTCCGCTCCCACATCCGGAGCCGCACCGAGGATCTGGAGCGGTCCGGCGTCGACCCCACAACCGCGGCACGCTGCGCGCGCATCGAGTTCGGCGCCTACGAGCGCTACCGCCAGGAATCCCACGAAGCCCTGGGCGGAAATTTCATCGAGACACTGCTCCAGGATGCACGCTTCAGTCTGCGCGTGCTGTTCAAATCGCCCGGCTTCACGTTCACCGCGATTGTCACGCTCGCGCTCGCCATTGGCGCCAACGCCGTCGTTTTCGGAGTGCTCAACGCGCTCATCCTGCGTCCGCTTGCCCTGCCCAGGAGTGACAGCCTCTACGCCCCCGAGCATGAAGATGACTATGGCTTCCAGTCCTACCCCAACTATCTCGACATGCGCGACCGCAACCGCAGCTTTGAAGGGCTGGCCGCCGTCGGCATCACCCAGGAGGCGCTGGACACGGGCAACAATCCTGAAAACGACTGGGTATACGAAACCAGCGGCAACTATTTCGACGTGCTCGGCCAGCAGCCTTACCTCGGCCGCTTCTTCCACGCCTCCGACGAGCATGGGCCCAACAGCGCTCCGTTCGTCGTGCTCACGTACGCATACTGGCACGCCCGCTTTGGCGACGACCCCAACGCGATCGGCCGCGTGGTGCAGATCAACAAACATCCCTTCACCGTCCTCGGCGTCGCCCAGCCGGACTTTCGCGGAACCCTTCTGTTCTTCCGGCCCGACTTCTTCATTCCCATCGTGAACCAGCCACAGGTGGACGGCTGGAACGGCCTGGATGACCGCGGCAACCACTGGGTCTTCGAGAGCATGGGACATTTGAAACCCGGCGTGACGCCAACCGAGGCCACGGCCGATCTGAACTCCATCGGCGCCTGGCTCGAAAAAACCTATCCGAAAGCAGAAGGACACAAGAAATATTCGCTGGTCCGGCCCGGGCTGTACGGCAGTTTCCTGGGCGGCCCGATCACGGGCTTTGTCACGGGGCTCACCTTGTTGGCTGGCTTGATCCTGCTGGCCGCGTGCGCCAACCTCGGCAGCCTCTTCGCCGCGCGCGCCGCCGACCGCTCGCGTGAAGTGGCTCTGCGCCTCGCTCTCGGATCGAGCCGCAACCGCATTCTTCGCCAGTTGATGACCGAAGCCACGCTGATCTCTCTGGCGGGCGGCATCCTGGGACTCATCGGCAGCGTGGTTCTCCTCCATCGCCTCGGGGCATGGCGGCCGTTTGGACAATTCCCCATCCATGTCCCGGTCGCTCCCGACGCCCGCGTCTACGTCGTGGCGTTAGTTTTGGCCGTTGTCAGCGGCTTCCTGTTCGGCATTGTTCCTGTGCGCCAGGTCCTCCGGGCCAATCCGTACGAGATCGTCAAAGCGGGCTCTACGGGCACTCCGGGGCGGCGGATCACTCTGCGCGACGCACTTCTGGTCCTGCAGATCGCCATCTGCGCCGTGCTGGTCACCTCATCGCTGGTGGCCGTCCGCGGTCTGGTGCGCTCGCTCAACAGCCCCTTCGGTTTCGAGCCGCGCGGCGCCATGATTGCCACCCTCCACATAACCTCGGCCGGGTATACCGGCGACGACGTGCCACCCATGCAGAAACGCCTTATCGATGGCATGGCGTCGATTCCTGGCGTCGAAGCCGCTGCTTCGGTGAATACGCCTCCACTCAGCCTTGGCGCCGACAGAAGGGACGTTTACAGAGACGACACCAGGGACCTGCGCGCTTCCAACTCCGCTGGCCCCGTGTATTTCTACGTCATTTCTCCTCGCTACTTCGATGCCGCGCACACCACGCTGCTCGCCGGCCGCGCTTTCAGCGAACACGACAGCCTGGGAACGCCGCGGGTCGCCATCGTGAATGAGGAGTTTGCGCGCAGAGTTCTCGGCTCCGTTCGCGACGGAGTCGGCCGCTACTACCGGCTCGATGATGGAACGCGCGTGCAGGTAGTGGGTATTGCCGAAAACGGAAAATATCAGAGCCTGACCGAGAACGCGCAGCCCGCGATGTTTCTCCCGGTGCTGCAGGTTCCGTGGAGCCAGATGTCGCTGATCGTGCGCTCACACCGTGATCCCGCCGAAGTCGCGGCGGCGATCCATGGCAAGCTGCGCGAGCTCGATCCAGGGTTGCCCGCCGAGATCTCGACCTGGAATGAGCAACTCAACGGCGTCATGTTTCCCTCGCGCGTCGCGACGGTGGCGCTGGGCGTGCTCGGCCTGATGGGCGCTATGCTGTCGATCACCGGCATCTTCGGCATGGCCGCCTATTCGGTGAGCAAGCGCCTGCGCGAGCTGGGCATTCGCATCGCGCTGGGAGCGCAGCGTCGAGAACTGCTGGGCGCTGCACTGGGACGGGCTTTGAAGCTGCTGGCACTGGGCTCCGCCGCAGGACTCGTTCTTGGCATGCTGGCAACGCGGGTTCTGTCGTTCATTGTGTACGGCGCGACGACCCGCGACCCGCTGGTGCTGGGCGGCGTCATCGCAGCCATGGCGTTCCTGGGGCTCGTAGCCACCTGGCTCCCCGCGCAGCGTGCACTCTCAGCAGATCCACTCAAGCTGTTGCGCGAGGAATGAGGCCCGCTTAGAATCGCCAGACGACCCCAACCGCGGTCCGTCCATGATTGTTATGGACATTGTTCTGCAGCGAAGAAGCCACCGAGTTGAAGCTGCTTTGCAGATATCCGCCTTGCGCACGTATCCAGATGTGCCGCGTTGTGCGGATGTCGAGGCCGCCATCGACGGCATATGCGGCGGAAATCGTGCCGGTAAACGGGGATGAGCTGCTGTTGCTCGACCAGTTAAATGTTGTTAGCCCCCCGAGAAAATCCGCAAACGGCTCGATCGCGGAGTCGCGCCGAAGCGGAAAGAAAAACCTCGGTCCCGCCATCACCGTTCCTGTGGTTGAACTCTCTTCAGGGTTGTAGCTCTTGTGCAGATATCCGCCGTCCACGGCCACAGCGAAAAAGTGGTCGAACCGCACATCCAGCGCGCCGTCCACGCCGCTTTCCCCGCCACCCTGATCGTAGTATCCAAAATCGGGAGAGACGTACGTGTAACCCGCGAACACATCGGCCCCAACATGGAGCCCTTCACGGGCAGGTTGCGCCTGGGACCACGCCAGGCCACTCACGAAAGGCAGAATGCAGACCCACAGCTTGCGGTGCGGCATCTTCGGACTCCTCTAAACCTGGCCCAGCTACGATGTCCTTCTGTTAAACATCAGCGAATTCGCCTGGTCGATGGTCGTCATGATCATGTGCGCGACGTTCACGTGCGCCGGACGCGTCGTCGCCCACACAATCGCGTCCGCGATGTCGTCGGGCGTCAGCGGCGTGATGTCCTGATACACCTTCGCCGCCCGCTCCTTGTCGCCGCGAAACCGCACGTCGCTGAATTCCGTCTCCACCATGCCCGCGCCGATGTCGCTCACCCGCAATGGCGTTCCCAGCAGATCCTCGCGCAAGCCATCGTTGATCAGCTTCACCGCCGCCTTCGACCCGCAATACACGGCGCCACCTGGATACGCGAGCTCCTGCGCCGTCGATCCCAGATTCACCACGTGCCCGCGCCCGCGCGCCACCATCCCCGCCACCACCGCGCGCGTCACCCACAGCACCCCTTTCACGTTGGTGTCGATCATCTCTTCCCAGTCCTGCGGCTTCCCTTCCCACAACTTTTCCAGGCCGCGGCTCAGTCCCGCATTGTTCACCAGCACATCGATCTCGCGCCATTCTGCAGGCAGACCTGCAATAGCCTCCTCGACCGCGCCGCGATCCTGCACATCGAGTTTGAAAGCGTGCACCGCCGCCGCACCGGCCTCGCGCAACCCGGCCGCCGTCGCCTCCAGCCGCTCCACACGCCGCGCCGCCAGCAGCAGCCGCGCGCCCTCTGCCGCAAACGCCCGCGCACACGCAGCGCCAATCCCGGCGCTCGCTCCGGTGATGAAAACAATTCGACCCTTCAAGCTGTACTTTGCCATGCCTCTATCGTAACGACTGGAAGCCTGTAGCCGGTAGCCTGTAGCGAGCAAACCCGAGCGAACAGCGAGCCCCACTCGAGCGAGAGACGAGCAATGGCGACCTGCTCGCGCTCCCTTCCTGATTTCCAGTCTTCAGTTCGACTTCTGCTCGCCTCTCGCTCGCTTCACGCTCCGCGCTGTAGTGCCAGATATCCCGCCGCCCAATCCGCGTCCTTCATGCCCGCCTCAAACGCGCGATGAAAGTCCGCCATGAAAACATCCGCCAGTGGCGTCTTCACGTGTTCGCTCTGCGCAGCCTCGCGAAACAGCCGCATGTCCTTCTCCCCCACCGCCATCGTCGCGCCCGGCGTCGCCGGCGGTTCCAGCATGATCTTCCCGTACATCTCGTAAAACGGCGACTGAAACAGCGCCTTGTTTACGGTCTCCAGAAAAATCTCCGGCTCGATCCCCGATGCCTCCGCGTAGACGAAGCCCTCGCTCAGCGATGCGATCATCGCCGTGATCAAAAAATTCCCGCCCAGCTTCATCGCGTGCGCGCTCCACGGATGTTCCGCTACCACGGTCATCCCGCGGCTAAATTTCTCCAGCAGTGGCCGCACTTTCTCTACGGGCGCCGGCGCGCCACCCACCGCGATCCACAGTTTGCCCGCCTCGGCGATATGTGGCCGCCCAAACACCGGCGCTGCGACAAAAAACTGCCCTCGCTTCGCGTGCTCGTCCGTCAGCATCTTCGAGTACGCCACGCTCAGCGTGCTCAGCGAAACGTGAATCGCGCCTTTGCCGAGGCTCTCCAGCACCTTGCCCTTGACGAGCATCTCCTCGAGCGCCGCATCGTCCATCAACATCGTGAAGACGACATCCGCGCCCGCAACCGCCTCCGCCGCACTCTTCGCCGCCTTCGCCCCGTCGTTCTTCAGCGACTCCGCGCGCGACGCGGTACGATTCCACACCGTCAGCTCTTCCCCGCTCTTGGCAAGATGCCGCGCAATCGCGCCGCCCATCTTCCCCAACCCAAGAAATGCAATCTTCATTCGGAACTCCCGATTCGTTGTCCACATGACGCCTATTCGGCCCAGAGGCTGTCTCCCGGCTCATTTGGGTCTGCCCAACACACCTCCAAGCCTGGCTCCCTGCCTGCTTCATGGACCACGCGAAAGATCCCCCTGCGCATAACGCAGTTTTCTTCGTCGGTCGTCAGCTTCTGATCGAGCACTGCTTTGATCTCAAGGTGTCGTGGTCGGTCATCTAACAGGGCAGGATGAGTTTTCTCCGATACCCGACCTTCCCGATGTGCGCTGGACCACCGCCGCCAAATCGCCCAATCCTCCAAAGCCAGATCGAAGACCTCTGATGAAATCGGCGTAAGCCGAAAGAGAGTGGAATTGTATGGCGATAGGCATTCGTAATAGTGGGGCTTACCGCAGAAATTGGCGATCCCCGCTCGCGGGCCGTCATAGTACTCGGTCTCGGTGAACACTGTCTCGAACGGCTCGTCCATTAGGATTGCTTCGGTCTGAATCTAGAATGCCATCGCCAGTGCAGTCAGACCAGAAAGGTTCAGCTCGCCACAGGCTATAGGCTACTGGCTACCGGCTCGCTCCTGGAACAGCTCTTCCTGCCGCTCGTCCTTCGCCTTCTCCGCCGGAGCCACCACCGGCTTCCGCTTCGCCGCCCCAATCACCGCGACCACTTCCAACTCCTCCATCGAACTCCGCGGAATCCACAACCGCTGCGTGTTCGACCGCAGATCCGGCGGCGTCAGGAACACGCCCTCGCTGCTCACCAGGCTCACGTCGTTGGCCGCGAGTCCCTCCACCACATCTCCGTCCTTCAGCCGCGCGCGCACAAACAACCCATCGCCCCGTGGCCGCCCGGCAAACGTCTTCCGCACCAGCCGCTCAGGATTATTCAGCTCTCCGGAATTGAAATCCCGCACGTAGCAAATCCACTTCAGGTCGTCGGCGTCCAGCGACACCACCTTGCCGTCCAGATCCAGCATCTCCACCCGACCCTCGTGCACAAACCCGCTAGCCGGCACGTATCCCGCCACCCAGTCTCGGGAAAATTTGCGGAAGATCGCCTTTTTGCGGCTCGAAGACATGCGTTCCAGAGTATGGCAGCAGGGAAACCTGGATTGTTGCACATTCCGGCTGGAAGCATCAAAAATTGTGCATACCCGAGCGTCCCGGATGCACACTTTTGTGTTACATTGGTAGTTTGGATTGACCCTTGTCCGCCTCGTAACTCTTTGTCTTGCTGGTAGTTAGGGGCGGTTTTCCGGGGACAGAGGAGGGGCTCTCGGGCCTCACCAGAAGACTACATCAGCATCATGCCCGACTATATCTATCTTCTTGAAAATCGTCTTTCCCCCGCCCAGCAAAACGCCCTTCGCCAGGTTCGAGACGCAGCCCGCGACGCGGGCATGACCGTCTTCCTCACCGGGGGCGCGGTTCGCGATCTCACCAGCGGATATCCCGTCCGCGACCTCGACTTTTCAGTTCAGGGAAATGCCCTCAAACTGAAGAAAGCGCTGGAGAAAGCGGGCGGCACCTTCTGGGGCGACTACGAACCCTCGCGCACCCTCTTCTTCTGGTTCCCGGGCAGCGTCCCCGTCGAGGTTTCCACCTCACGCCGCGAGGAATATCCCAAACCCGGCAAGCCCGTCTATCATTGGGCGCCCATCCTTGACGACCTCCGCCGCCGCGACTTCACCGCCAACTCAATGGCCATTTCGCTCAACGAGGGATCATGGGGCCTGCTCCTCGATCCCCTCAACGGATTCGCCGACATCGAGGCTCGCCACTTCCGGCTCGCCAGCAATTACGGCTTCATCGAAGACCCCTCCCGCATGTTGCGTGCCGTCCGTCTCTCCGCTCGCACCGGCTGGGAGATGGACGAGCGCACCAAAACCCGTTATCAGAACGCCAAAGCGGAAAACCTGATCGAGCAGATTTCCCCCTTCGCCCGCGGTTACGAGCTGGAGGAGATTGCCCACGAGGAAGACCCCCTCAAAGCTCTGCGCGCCCTCGAAGCCGAAGGTTGGATGAAGACCCTCTATCCCGCCTGGACCTCGGCCAAAGCCGACGTCAAAGGCCTCGATGAGCTGAACAAGATTCTCATCCGCCTGCTCATGCTCGGAGTCACCGCCGATCCTTCCGCCGCGCATCTTGAACTGCTCACGGCAAAGATGCAGCCCAAAGACCTCGCCGGCCTCAAGCGCCTTTTCCCGCGCCGCGGCTTCGTGGAGCAGTGGAACCATCTGGAGCAGGGCGCAAGAGAATTCTCCAAAGAGCTGCTGGGTAAGGGGGCCGCCAAACCGTCGTCCGCGTGGAAGGTCATCGTCCGCTATCAGGCCGAGCCCGTCCTCTGGCTCGCCTTCAGTTCGAAGAATGCCCAGGTCAAAGAGAAGTTCAACAACTTTTTCAACGTCTGGCCGGAAGCCCGCACGAAGATTCCCACCACACTCATGGCCGAGATGCGCATCACGCCCGATCTGCCAAAGTACGGCGAGATCGCCGAGATGCTTTTCTTCGAATTCATGGACGGCAAGCTCCAGACTGAAGAGGAGATTCGCGCTTTCCTTGCGCCGCATTCGCCGCCCGCTCCGCCGCCGCCGGTAGTCATTCGCCGTCCCCGTGGCCGCCGCGCCGAAATCAAAATCGAGGAAGAGGAAGAGATCGAGGTTCCCGTCCGCAACGGCGACGAGGAAGGCGAGGAGGAAGAGGAGCGCGAAGCGATTCCCTCCGTCCTCGGCGACAATGTCCCGCTTCCGCCCAAGAAGGGCGCCGCACCCGCACCTGCCAAAGCTCCGGCGAAACCGGCCAAAGGCGCGAAACCCGCTCCGGTCCCTGCGCCCGCGAAGGCTTCCAAGGAGCCCCCGAAGCCCGTAGCCTCGCTCAAAGCCGCTCCCAAAGCGCCCGAGAAGCCGAAGGCTCCCGAAAAAACTCCTGCGAAAGCCGCTGCGAAACCCGAGCCGAAAGCCGCAGGAAAGCCCGAACCCAAAACCGCCACCAAGGTCCCTGCGAAAAAGCCCGCGCCGCCCGTAAAGGCTGCCGTGAAGAAACCCGCGCCCAAACCCGCTGCGAAAGCCGTAGCCAAAAAGCCTGCTCCGAAGAAGCATGCCTCTGTCCCCGTGCGCAAACCAGTGAAGGCGGCAAAGGTCGCAGCCAAACCGGCGAAGAAGAAACCTGCGAAGCCCAGCAAGCCCGGAAAGAAACCTCCGCCGAAGAAGAAAAGGCGCTAGTCCGTCCGCTCGCCTCCGCGGCGCGAATCTCATGGAACTTCGTCGCCGCGCTCTGTGTCAACCTGTAACGCCTTCCACCGCCCGCACCACACGCTCCACATCCTGCTCCGAAGTCTGCCAGCTGCTCACGCTGATGCGCATCACGCGCCGCCCCTTCCACATGCTGGCCGTGAAATACGCCTCGCCGGTCGCATTGATGGCCGCGATCACCGCATCGGTCCGCTTCGCGTGATCCGCCTCCGTCGCCCCCGGCTTCGGATCGGGAAACCGCACCACCGCCTGATTGAGCGTCGCACCGCACAGCAATTCCGCGCCCGGCAACGCGCCGATGCGCTCGCCCAACGTCTTAGCATGCGCGCAGCACCGCTCCACCAGCGCGCTCACTCCTGCGCGGCCGAGGTGTCGCAGCGTCGCATAGGTCGCAAATCCGCGCGCCCGCCGCGACCACTCTGGATTCCACTCCATCTCATCCCGCGCATCGCCGCTATAGCTCACATAGCTCGATTGCTGCGACATCGCCGCCCGGTGCGACTCCGGATGCGCGACAAACGCATACCCGCAGTCGTGCGGAACATTGAGCCACTTGTGCCCGTCCGTCGCCCACGAATCCGCGCCCTCGACTCCGCGCACCAAATGCCGAAGCTTCCGGCTCGCCGCCGCCCATAATCCGAACGCGCCGTCCACGTGAACCCACGCTCCATGCTGCTTCGCGAGCGGAATCAGAACCTCGAATGGATCGCACGCCCCCGTGTTGATGTCGCCCGCCTGCAGCACCACAATCGCCGGCGCGCCCGTTGTCCCTTGCAGCGCGTCCTCCAGAGCCTCCGGGATCACACGGCTCATCGCATCCGTTTCCAGATCGACAATCTGCGACCTCCCGATTCCGAGCAGCCGCAGCGCCCGCGCCACTGAGCCATGCTTTTGATCGCTCGCCAGAATGCGAATCTCCGGCCCTCCGCTCAGCCCCTTCTCGTCCAGATCCCACCCATGACGCGTCAGCACCGCATAGCGCGCGGCGGCCAGGCAGGTCACATGCGCCATCTGGCATCCGCTCACCAGCGCGTAGCTCGCGTGCCCAGGCAGACCCAGAATCTCCTTCAGCCACGCGCCCACCACTTCTTCCACCACGGCTTCCGCCGGAGAAGTCGCGTAGACCGCCCCATTCTGGTCCCACGCGGAGGTCAGCCAGTCCGCCGCCAACGCTGCCGGAAACGATCCTCCGATCACCCATCCGAAGAAGCGCCCGCCCGCCGACCCGATGATCCCGCCCTCCGCATCCGCGGCCAGCTCGGCGATCACCTGGTCTGCGGCCACTCCCTCGTCGCTCAGCGGCCGCCCCAGGCGTGCCCGCAGCGTGGACAGATCGGCAGTCGTCGCAACCGAGGCGGAATCGAGCTTCGCCAGAAACGCAAGCGCTGTCTCGCAAGCCTGGCGCAGCAGGTCTTCGTATGGCTCTGTCGTTGCAGAAAGGACTTCGGGGATGGACTCGTTCGTCGTTGCCATGCTCTAAGCCTGCCATCGCCGCCGGATTCCATCAATCCGAGCCTTGCGCTCAAACCCACTGATCCCGGCCAGGCGCCTGTTGGTCACTGATTTGTGACTTACTGCAGCGAAAACTCCACCTTCTCCCCAACCGCCAGCCGATGCTTTTTGATCGAACCCACCGGCAGCTCCAGCACATACTGTGCAACTTCATGCCCGCCGTAGTTCGGGCATGTCGACGACTTCCCGAGACACGGCGGAGTATCCGGGCTCATCTCCACGATGCGGTGGTCGGAGTCCATCCACACAATGTCCAGGCCGATCTTGCAGTGGTACATCCAGTACGGATGCTTCGCCATATCGCCGTGCACGAACAGCATCCCGCGCCCCTCCGGTAAGCTCGTCCGCCCCATCAGCCCGTACGCCTGCTCTGCATCCGTCGTCGCCAGCTCAACCTTCACCGTCGATCCATCCGGCAGCATCACCAGTGTGTTCGCCGGCCGCGGCGCCACATAGGGAACCTTGACGTCCTGCGCCTCTGCGGCCGGGGTAATTGCACACCCCGCCGCCAGCAAGCACAGGGCACCCACAAACCGGATCGGCAGTCTCATCCCTCTACCTTATCTCTCGGCCCTGTGGCCCGTGGCCTGTGCCCTGTGGCCTGTCCTCAGTTCACCGTAATCGTCACCGCCACGGTTGACGTGATCTTGCCGGTAGCAGCATCCGTTCCCGTCACCGTCACGGTGTACGCGCCCGCCGTGGTTCCCGAATTGCCGCCGCCTCCGCCCTTGTTTCCTCCGCCGCCGCAGCCAATCGCTCCGGCGATGACCACCAGTGCGATCACGCTGAGCAGCGCCCGCCACGCACGCCGCCGCGCCGGAATCCCAAACAACAGCACCAGCGCCAGCACCCCTCCGGCTCCGCCCACGAAGAACTTCTTCAGCGGAAGATCGAGCGCTCCGCTCGTTACAGCGGTGGTGTTCACAATTAACGTCGTCGTTGCCGCCGTCGTCCCACTGATGGTGACCGAAGAAGGAATCGAGCAGGTCGGTACTTCGGACGCGCCCGATGGCGAACTCGTCAGCGCACAGCTCACGTTCACCTGGCCCGTGAAGCCGCCAGCCGGCGTCACCGAAATCACCGACGTGTTGCCGGTAATCGCCCCCGGGGCCACCGTGATGTTGCCGCTGCTGGTCAGCGCGATCGACGGAACAGCAGAGACGTTCACCGTCACCGTCGTACTAGCGGTAGCTATGCCAGTCGCCGTCGCGTTCACCGTCAACGTATACGCCCCGCTGGTAGTCCCAGTCTGGGTCGCCACCGTGAGCGTGCTGCTGGCCGCAGTCGTTCCGCTGATCGATACCGGCGTCGTGACCGTGCACGTCGGAGTGTCCGTCGAACCCCCCGGCGAACTCGTAATCGCGCAGGTCAGATTCACCGCTCCTGTAAACCCGCCCACTGGGCTCACGCTGATCGCCGAGGTATTCCCCGACGTGGCTCCGGCCGCGAAAGTCAGCGTTCCAGGATTCGCCCCCAGCGACAATCCAGCAACCGGAGGCGTCGTTGTCACGGTGATCGAGACCACCACGCTGGACGTGATCGTGCCGGTGGCCGCATCTTTGGCGGTTACCGTCGCCGAGTACACGCTCGCTGGAGTCGCCGCCGTCGTCGCAACCGTCAGCGTCGACGTTGCCGCGCTCGTGCCCGTCACTGTGGCCGCCGGCGCGCTGCAGGTCATTCCCGCCGGCGATCCAGTGACCGCGCAGGTGAAGTTCACTGCCCCCGTGAAACCGCCGGTGGGCGTCACCGTCAGCGTCGACGTGGTGCTGTTTCCCACCTGCACAAAGTCGTTGCCACTGTTGCTGAGAATAAAGCTGCCCGAGGGCGTGACCGTAACCGTCACCACCTGGCTGGTTGCGGCTGCATAATTCGTGTCGCCCGCGTAGGCGACCGTGATGGAGTTGCTGCCGACTTGCAGTTGGCTGCCTTGAATCGTCGCCGATCCCGTCAGAACCACGTTGGTTCCCTGGTAGGTAGCTGTCAGAGTCGAAATCGTCCCCACCGTCGATCCATTCGCTGTCAGCGTTACATTGCCCGTGGGCACAGCCCCCAGCGATTGCAGCGTGGTGATACTGGCCGTGATCGTCACCGATTGCGAAGAGTTGATGGAATTCAAGTTCGACGTAGCCGACAGCGTCGTAATACCCTTCACCACCGAGACCGCGACCGCGCCGCTGGTGCTCGCATTGAAGCTCGAATCCCCGGAATATTTCGCGGTAATGCTGTGCGACCCCGGCGACAAGACAGCGGGGTTACTATTCAGTGGCGGCCATGACGCGATATTGCCGTTCGAACTGACATTCACTGTCGCCAAATTTGTGGTGCCGTCCACAAATGTAACCGTGCCGGTGGCAGTACCCTCGGTCCCCGTTCCCTCCGCCGTCCCCGTAATCTGCGCATCCGTGAAAATGTACGAGCCGTACGGAATGTTCGTCGCTGAAATCCCATTGCCCGTGATGGCGTTGTAGGCATTCACCTCCAGCGCCGTCGTGCTCGCTTCCGGCGAAATCGTCACGCTGATCGGCGTCGAAGTGCTCGACGCGTCAGACGTGTCCCCGCCATATCGCGCCGAGACGGTGTACGTCCCGCCCGGCAAACCGTTGTAGCTCGCCGATCCCGCGCCGCTCGCGAGCGCAATCGACAACTGGCCGTTGTTCTGCGGTCCGCTGCCCGTGCCCCCCGATGTCTGATTCGCCGTGTCGATCACAGCCACGGCGCCGGTCGCCGCTGTCGGGGTCACACCCACGGCGAACGGCACCGACTTTCCATGCACGCCGGAGTAAGCAGCGGTAGACCCATTGATGGACAGCGTCGTCGTCGTAGAGGTCAGCGCAACGCTGCTCCAGTTTGCGATCAGCTGCTTCACGTCGACGCTGCCCAGCCCCGTGGCCAGATCGTACCCCGTCCCCGCCGCATATCCCGTCAGGAAGAGGTTCGTGCCGCAGTTCGGCGAACCGGTGACGCAGGGAACCGAGTTGTTGCCCACCGTCACATCGTGGAACACCGTCGCGTATTTCGACTTCGCCAGCTGGTAGAGGATGGAATTCGCCTGTCCCAGACGCGCTCCACCCTGCGACTGCGAAACCAGCGCCAGCACACCGGCAAATGCCGGCGCGGAAGCCGACGTTCCTCCAACTCCGTCGAAGGTGGTCCCGCTTTGCAACGCGCCGCCGGAAGTCTGGCAATTGGTGTACGTCTGGAAGGGATTGCCGTCCGTCACGTTGTCAGAACAGATCAGCCACATCGCCTGCTCAAATCCATTCGAGGCAAACAGTGAGACGTCCGGCAGATCGCGGACGCTGTCGGCAGGCGTGAGGGAGACCTGGTACGAAGGCTTCGCATACACGTTGCTCATGCCGCCGCTGCCGGCAACAATATTTCCCTGTCCCTGGCTGTTGATGTAACGTACGTTGTTTGCGATGGCCGTATCGACCGAGGTCGAATCGTTCCACGGATTCTCCGGAATATACTTCAGCGCGGTCCGGTAATACGGCGCTGTTCCACTCGACGTCGCGTTCGCGTAGGTCGCGAACGCCGTCGGAAGCACGTCAAAATCGGTGCCGCCCACAGCGATGGTCCACGGAGTCGAAGCCATGCCGCTGACCGCCAGTCCGCCCGTCGCTTGCGTTTCGGTGTCGAAATCGTCGCATCCAGCCGAGCCGCCGTCTCCAGCCGAAACTACCCAGCTGATGCCCTGTGCGGCCGCCTGTTGCGCCACCTCGTCGAGGAAACTATTGCCGCTTGTTCCCAGACTGGCTTCGCACTCCCCAAAGCTCATGCTGAGAATCGCCACCGCGTTGTCGTCGATGGCGCGCAGGATCGCATTGTAGAGCCCGGAAGTCAGGTCGGTGTCAGCGGCCGCGTAGTAATACACCTTCGCCTTGGGCGCGATACCCCCCGACACCTCGTTGTCCAGCAGCGTCTCCACCCCGGCTCCGTTCAGTCCAGGATCGTCGCCGTCGATGATCACCGTCGGCAAATTCACCGTGCCGCTGGTTTCCCCCAGAAACGCCACCCGGTAGTTCTGCACGTCGGCGATCGTCAGGTCCGAGACGCCCACGACGCCGATGTTCACTCCCGTCCCGTCGTACGTCGTTCCGCTGGTGAAATTAAGGTTCAGGTTCGTGTTGGGGGTGTCGTAAATCGTGGCCGCATCCGCGGGGTCGACGAATAGCAGCGGCGTACTGCCGCTGAACAGTGTCAGGTCCGGCTGCAACGTACCGGTCGTGGCATCGTAGTGGCCGCTGCCGCCCTTCACGACGTGGGGCTTCGGACGAAAATCATTGAGCGGCGTCACACCGGCGACCACCGGAGCCAAAGCGGCAGGGATCTGTGGATCGCTCACGTTCGCGTAGTGCGTCTCCCCCAGAACCGAGAATGCGTGGATCGATGTGTGGAAGGCGCTCTCGATTTGCCCGGTCGTGCCGGAAAACTGAATCAAGTTGCGCGCCGCCGGCACCTTCTCCACTTTGAATCCCTGCGACTGCAGCCAGCCTTCCACGGTCTGCAAATCGGAATCCGAAATGCCGTAAGCCGCGCCAAACTGCGCCGGCGTCAGCCATTTGTGAAACGACGGCGATGACGGGTTCTGCACGTCGGCCAGATAATCGGTCAGCGCCTGCTGTTGCGCCACGCTCCGCTGCAACAGCAGTATGATCCGTCCCGTCGCCATGCCTGACGGCGCCGGCCCGGCATCGAAGCGCGCCTGCGCCATCGGGTGAATGTTCCCGCTTAGCGCGACCAGATTGCTTTCGTCAATCGGAGCCGTGATGCGATTGCTCACCGCCGCAGGCTGCGTACTCTGCGATTCGAGCGGAAGGCAAACAGCAGCTGCGGCCAGGGCAAATGCGGAAAGACGAAGGACGGATTTCATGGGCAACCTCGGCAGTTTGGACAGAAACGCCTACAGATTTGCAGCGCTCCCACCGGAAACCGGCCGAGAACGTGCAAAGAAGTTCCTGAAATTAAAGTTCGCCCCGAATGGTATCCCTGATCGCAGCGGGGGGCAATCCCCAAAATTTGGTGCGACTCTGAATGTGCACTGTGCGAAGGGATAGCACCCGCCTGGGGCATCCGCAGTAACCACGCTCAGATTTTCGCGAGAATCGAAACGAAACACAGGCACGGTTCAAGAGAACCGCCGCACCACCCTGTAACCTGTAACTCAGACGGCCTGTTCGGCCTCGGCCACGGTTGCCTTCATCGTCAGCAGACCTTCCACCTTCGTCATGCGGAACAGCTCCAGCACCCGCCCGTTCACGCCCGCCACCACCAGCTTCCGCCCGGCTCGCTGGCTCGAGACGAAGTAGTTGATGATCGCCCCCATGCCGGCCGAATCCATGTACGGAACCGCCGTCAGATCCAAAATGAGGACCTGCGGAGGATCGGCGCGCAGGGTGCTTTGAAACTCGAACAGGTTGCCAAGAGTAAGCGGGCCATTCAGGCGCAGGATCCGGCAGCCCGGAGCCTGCCCAGCGACGCTTTCGAGCGTCAGCGGTTCGGCGGACATAGCTGAAAATATAAAGGTTGATGCGCACCGTGACGGTTACAATTCCATGAATTGCTCGACGCTCCTCTCCCACCCTGCACAATCTCCTCCCGCCTTACGTCTATATCTCCAGCCTTGATTTTTCCCCGCGAGACTGGAGAATAGCTGCAAGGTTCGTGCGCCGACTGTTCTCACTGCTGACCGCTTCACTGCCGCTGGCATTGCTGGCCGCCGCGCTCCCGGCGACTGCCCAGGACGCCTCCGCCGCCACTGGCTACCGTGTCCGCGGCACCGTGGTCAACGCCATCACTGGCCAGCCCATCGCCCGCGCCCTGGTCGCGCTCGCCCAGGATCAGGCCATCCTCACCAACAGCGACGGCGAATTTTCCTTCGACAACGTTCCCGCGGGCCAGTATTTCGTCTCCGTCAACAAACCCGGCTTTCAGGACTTCGGAGGAATGGGACGCGGCATGGTGATGCGCATCGGGCGCGGCGGAATTCCGCCGCGCCCGCAGCCCCCGATCCGCGTTCAGGTGGGCCCGGACATGCCCGCTCTCACCATCCGTATCGCCCCGCTGGCCATGATTGTCGGCCACCTCACCCTCTCCACCGCCGATCCTGCCGACGGCATTCAGGTCCAGGTCTTCGTTCGTCAGCTTCAGAACGGCCGCCCCCACTGGTCGATTGCCGGCCAGGCCCGCTCCCGCAGCGACGGCTCATTCCGCATCGCGAACCTGCAACCGGGCACCTACATGGTCTCCACCCAAGCCTCGCTCGACCGCCCTGGTTCGTCTGTCAGTTTGCCTGCCAGTACGCCTGCCAATGCTCGCCTGTCCATCTGGGGATATCCGTCGCTGTACTATCCCGGCGTCACCGACATTGCAGCGGCAAGCACGCTCACACTCGGCGCGGGCCAGCAGGCCGAAGCCGACATCGCCCTGGTGCGCCAGCAATTCTTCTCCGTCACCGCTCTCGTCCACAGCTCTGCCGACAACCCCGGGAATTTCCAGATTCTCGATAGTGGCGGCCGCCCCACCGGCTTATCGGCGAACTGGGATCGCCGCGACGGCGTCGTCCGCGCTGCCGTTCCCAACGGCACCTGGACGATGGAATCCCACGCCTATGGCCGCAACGCGGAGTGGGGCAGCACCCCGTTCCAGGTCAACGGCGCTCCTGTCAGCTTCGCCGTCAGCGTCGTTCCGGTTCCGCACATCCCCGTCGTCATTCGCCGCGAATTCCTCACATCGGCCGACAGCTCACAACCGCCGCCCTCCGGCCCCGGCATGAACCTGGCCCTCCTTCCTGCCGACGAGATCGGGAACGTGACAGGGGGCCTGAACCAGACCGACGGTTCGGGCGGCAGCGAGTGGGAGCTGAACGTCGACAAGCCCGGCCGCTACTGGGTCCAGGCCTTTGGCTTTCCCCCCGACTACATCAGCTCCATCACCAGCGGCGGTGTCGACCTCGGCAGCAACCCTCTCGTTGTCGTTCCCGGCAGCACGCCGCTGCCCGTCGAGGTGACGCTGCGCAATGATCCCGGCACCATCACGGGGCAACTCGCCACCGAAAATCCGGCGCCCTCCGGACCCACTCCGGCCTCAGGCGAGCGGCCCCAGGTCTGGATCTACGCCATCCCTCTATTCTCCACCTCCGCTAATCTTCCCGAAGGATCGCTGCAGTCCAATAACCAGTTCTTCATTCCCAATCTCGCGCCTGGCTCCTACCGGGTCGTCGCATGCGATGCGCCCCAGGAAATCGACTTCCATTCCGCCCCAGGGCTCGCCGCGTGGGCAGGAAAAGGCCAAACCGTCACCGTTGACCCTGGCGGAACCGCCAGCGTCGACCTCGACGTCATTCATGTAACAGCGGCGGCTACAGAATGACCCACCAGTTTGCGGAAAAACTCGGCAGTTTTGAAAGGGCACAGCTTCAGCTGTGCCATAGAAATCGCAAAATTAGTTCGGCTTTAGCCGTCGCGGGAGGTCTTTCTTCTTCCGGCAAACCTTTCTCCGCAAGCTGTCAAGTGATCCGAATGACCCGGAGATTCCACGCCCTCGCAGCTTCCTTGCTGCTCGGCCTCCCGTTTGCCCTTGCAGCGCAAATCGTCGCGCCCCCTCCTTCACCTCCGCCCGCTCCCGAGGTTCAAACAGCCCCACCCTCCGACACTGTGGAGCAGGAGTCGCACCTTTCCGGCCCTGCGTCCTTCAGCATCAGTGGAATCGTTGTCAGCGCAACCAGCGGGACGCCGCTCGACCGCGCCGAAGTTGCGCTCTCTACCCCCGGACAGCGCGGCGCGCCCATCGCCGAATCCGTCACTACCGAGAACGGCAGTTTTCGCTTCGATCACCTGCAGGCAGGCCGCTACCATCTTGAAGCCTCGCGCCGCGGCTACATCGCCGGCGGCTACCAGGACCACGACAGCTTCTCCACCGGCATCGTCACCGGCGCGAATCTCAACACAGCAGGCTTGCGGCTCGAGCTGCGTCCCACTGCGATCATCGGCGGCGTCATCACCGACGAGGCAGGCGAGCCCATCGGCGGCGCTCAGGTACATCTCTTCCGGCAGGATCAACGCACCGGCGAAAGCAAAATCCTGGGCGCCGGCAACGACATCACCGACGACACTGGCGCCTATGAATTCGCCCGCCTCCGCCCCGGCACCTACTATGTGTCCGTCGCGGCGTCACCCTGGTACGCCTTCCATCCCAGCCCCAAAACCGATGACAGTGGCAACATTCTTCCCGCGGATCAGCAGACACATTCGCCCGTCGATGTCGCCTACTCCACCACCTTCTACGAAAACGCCATCGACTCCGACTCCGCCACGGCCATCTCCGTCAATGCCGGCGACCACGTGGAGGCCAATCTCACCCTGCATGCCGTTCCCTCCATCCACATCCAGATTCGACTGCAGCAACCCGGAGAAAATCGCGGCATCCCCATGCCGCAGCTGGTCCAGGATGTCTTTGGCACCGAAGAATATCAGCAGGCCACCCAGTTCACGACGGCGGCCAAAAGCGGCTCGGTCGTCGCCAATCTGGGCGGCATAGCGCCCGGCCACTACATGCTCCGCCAGTTTGGGCAGCAGGGGGAAGGCAACCGCACTGCCAGCGCGGATCTGACCAGCGATCAGATCGTCGATTTCGCCGCGGCCTCCGCTGGCGGCGTGGACGTCGCCGGGAAACTGGCGATGTTCTCCGGGGATAAGCTTCCGGATCGCGTGACCGTTGTGCTCACGGCCGCGAATGGTGGGCCTCCCGTCAACCCCATCCGCGTCGAAGCCGACGGTACATTTCAACTGCACTCCATCTCGCCGGGCTCCTATGAGTTTGAGGTACGCGCTCCCGGCTCCGCACTCGCCGTCGCGCAGATCGCCGTCTCCGGCGCGCAATCCCAGGGTAATCGCATCACGGTGGCATCCGAGCCTGTCATGATCGCAGCCATCCTCGCCACCGGATCGACCACCGTCACCGGCTTCGCCAATCGTGACGGCAAAGGCGGCGGTGGCGCGATGATTCTCCTCGTCCCGCACAACCGCAACGCCGGTCCCGATCTCTACCGCCGCGATCAGAGCAACACCGACGGCAGCTTCACGCTGAATCGCGTCGTTCCCGGAATCTATACGCTGGTCGCCATCGAAAATGGCTGGACTCTGGACTGGGCCCGCCCCGAAGTCATCGCGCCCTATCTCGCCGGAGGCATCAAGGTGCAGGTCACCGGGCAAAAGACCCTCGCGCTATCGTCCGCCGTGGAAGTGCAGCCGCGCTGAATCGCTCTCGGCAACCCGCGGTACCATGGGTGCAGATGTTCCGTCGATTTGCATTGACGCCCAAACCGGCCGCCGCGAGAATGGAATCTATGAGCGCGGTAGAAGACGTCCGCAAGGCGATTCAGGATTTTCTGGCGCCCGAGCTGCGTACCATCTCGGCACGCCTCGACGCAATCGAAAAGGTCATGGACGTCAGGTTCGAAGGGATGGACGTAAAGTTCGCCTCCGTCGAGGTGAAGCTCGACTCCCTCAGCAAGCAGATCCAGGCTGTTGACAACAAGCTGGATATCGACCGCCGTCTCACCAAACTCGAAGCGCGTCAATCCTCGGCGACCCAGTAGAACCGCGCCGCTCACTGCACTCGCACCACAATCAGAGAAGCATCATCCTGCAGCTTTCCCCCGCAGAACTTCGTCACCGCCGTCAGAATCTCCGCCCTCAAACCTTCCACCCCCAGCGCGCGTCCGCTTTCCACCGCCGCAATCATGCGCTGATACCCGAACTCCTCATGCCGCCGATTCTCCGCCTGCAGTAGCCCATCGGTCACCAGCAGCAGACAATCGCCGGACCGTAACAGCACTTCCTGATCCTGATACAGCCAGTGCGAAAAAATCCCGATCACGCCGCTGAAGCTCGCCAGAAACTCCACGCTCCCGTCGCCGCGCACCAGCAGCGGCAGGCAATGTCCCGCGCTTTCGTAGCGCAGTCGCAACTCTCCCAGTTCCAGCACCCCATAGAACATCGTCACGTAGCGCGTCTGCGCTCCCGGCCGGCACAGCGCCTGGTTCACCTCCGTGCACAGCTGGGCCGGCGATCCCGCGTCCGGAGCAAATTTCCGCACCGCGTCGTGCAGCTCGCTCATCAGCGTCACTGCCGCCATCCCCTTGCCCGATACATCGGCAATGCACAGCGCCATCCTGTCGCCGTCGAGCTGAAAAACGTCGAAATAGTCCCCGCTCACCTGCGTCGACGGACGCCATGCGCTCGCAATCTCGAAACCCTCAAGCTGCGGTATCTCGCCCGGCAGCAACCGCGCCTGAATCGCGCGCGCCTCCTCCTCCTCGGCGTTCTTCGCCGATCGCGGCAGTTTGAGCCCCAGCAGTCCCCGCCGCTCCGCTCCCGATTCCATGGGCATAATCAGGCAAGCCTACCAGCCGCCGCGCCACCTGTGAACAATTTCTTCGCTGTGAACAATCTCCTCCGCGACTCCGCCACAAATAGAAAAGGCGCACCCCAATCGGGATGCGCCCTCATTTTCCCTGGTCGCTTTTTAGCCAGCCGGTCCGTGGCTGACCACTTCTTGACTGACCGCTACCTGGCGATCAGCTTTCTCATTCCGCTAACCGGGCTTTAGCTAACCGCTTCTCAGCTAACCGGTCCTTAGCTGACCGCTTCTTAGCTATCAGCTTCTCGGTTACTCCGCCTTCTCGGCCCCGCCTTCGCCGGCAGCAGGTTCCTTCTCAGCCATGGCCTTCTGCAATTCCTCGCGGCGCTTCGTCCGAGCCTCGGCACGCTTCTGGCGCTTCTCGTCGAGCACCTGCTCCGCGTCCACCAGCTCGATGTACACCTTCTCCGCGCCGTCTCCGCGCTGGAATCCAGCGCGAATAATGCGCAGATAGCCGCCATTGCGATCGCCATACCGCGGCGCAACCGTGTCGAACAGCCGCGTGACCGCCTCGCTCGTCTGCAAATACGAAAGCGCCTGCCGCCGCGCATGAAGATCGCCCTTCTTGCCCAGCGTGATCAGCTTCTCCACGTGCGGCCGAGCGGCTTTCGCCTTCGCCACCGTGGTCTGAACCCGATCCTCCAGAAGAATGGACGTCACCAGATTCCGCAGCAGCGCGCGGCGATGGCTCGTGTTCCGTCCCAGTTTGTATCCCGCATTGCGATGACGCATCGTAGTCTCTCTATCTTGATGTCTGAACTCTGCCGCGTTCAGGTTCAGGGGCCAGGTTTTCTAATCCCTAACCCCTAAACTCTGCTCCTAGAAGTTCTCTGTCTCGGGCTGAATCGGCAAATCCGAATCCAGTCCGTCGTCTTCGTCGTCGTCGAACCGGCTGTAGCTGGCGGCAAGCTGCGCGGCCGGCAGAACGCTCGTCGGTCCCGGCACCGCATTGCCCTGCTCGTCGATCCGCATCCCCAGCGACAAGCCCATCTGCGCCAGGATTTCCTTNNTCTTCTGCACCAGCTCGCCGATCGTCTGAATGTTCGCGTTCTTCAGGCAGTTGTAGCTGCGCACGCTCAGTTCCAGCTCTTCGACGCTCCGGTTCAGGTTCTCGTTCTTCAGCTGAACCCGACCCTCCTCGGCCAGGCCCTCCGCTTCGATCTCTTCCTCGAAGTTGATGAAGATGCTCATGTGATCCTTGAGCAACTTCGCCGCCAGACCGACCGAATCCGCCGGCAGCACCGAGCCGTTCGTCCAAACTTCCAGCGTCAGCTTGTCGTAGTCCGTGATCTGACCCAAACGCGCCGCCTCCACCGTGAAGTTCACCTTGCGCACCGGTGAGTGCACCGAGTCCACCGGAATAAATCCGATGCCCAGATCCGAATCGAAGTTCTTGTCGGCGGAGACGTACCCGCGGCCGCGCTTCAGCCGCATCTCCATGCTCAGCCGCCCGCCTTCGCTCACGGTGGCGATATAGACATCCTTGTCGAGAATTTCAACGTCGCCGTCGGCCTCAATCATGCCGGCGGTCACCACTCCAGGCTGTTCCGCGTTCAGGTAAAGCGCCTTCGGCCCGTCTCCGTTCAGCTTGAACGGAATCTGCTTCAGGTTCAGAAGAATGTCGGTCGCGTCCTCCACGACGCCCGTGATCGACTGGAATTCGTGCAGAACTCCCTCGATGCGAACTGCCGTCACCGCCGCGCCTTCTATAGAAGAAAGAAGCGTACGACGCAGTGCATTGCCAACCGTGGTGCCGAATCCGCGCTCGAACGGCTGCGCGCTGAACTTGCCGAACTTCTCGGTAAGCGTCTCGGTGTCAACAGCCAGACGCTTCGGTTTTTGAAATCCTCTCCAAAGCATATCGATATCTCCGCACAGCGAGCGCCGCGAAGCATTTTGCAGCGGCTGTGCCGTTTCACTCCGTGATTGAATTCACGCCTCGCGGCGTCCTGCTTACTGCGAGCCTGTAGGCAGTAGTCCGAAGCCGGTAGCTTTCCTGTTCGCAACCCGCTGCTGGCTTTCTGCTTCCAGCTAACTTCAACTCACTTACCACATCTGTTCCGACCAGCGCGGACTTGCTACCCGCTAACGGCTACCGGCTTACTTGCTGTACAACTCCACAATCAGCTGCTCATTCACCGGCAGATTGATGTCTTCCCTCTTCGGCAGCGACAGCACTTTCCCGCTCAAACTGTTTTGATCCGTCGACAGCCACGAAGGCGCCGGCTGATGGCTCGCAAACTCCCGCGAACTCTCCACCACCGTCAGCTTCTCGCTGTTCGGACGAATCTTGATCTCGTCGCCCACGCCCACCTGGAACGAAGGAATGTTCACCTTGCGCCCGTTCACTTCAATGTGTCCGTGGCGAACCAGCTGCCGCGCCTGGCGCCGCGAGCTGGCAAATCCGAGCCGGAAAGTCACGTTGTCCAGACGCCGTTCCAGCTGCTGCAGCAGCAACTCGCCGGTGACGCCGGGCGTGCGCGCAGCCTTCTCGTAATAAGCGCGGAACTGCCCTTCCAGGGCAAAGTAGATGCGGCGCGCCTTCTGCTTCTCACGCAGCTGCAGACCGTAGCCCACGATCTTCGCCTTCGCCTTGCGATCGCGGCCGTGCTGGCCGGGGGCAAAATTGCGCTTCTCGATCGGGCACTTGTCCGTGAAACACTTCGCGCCCTTCAGGAATAACTTCATGCCTTCTCGCCGGCACAGCCGGCAGACAGGCCCCGTATAACGTGCCAATGCATTCTCCTTATTTCAGAGGCCGACCGGTTTACGGATCAAAATCCTTCGTCCCGGTCCATCTACTAGTTTACAATACGATCAGAGTTCAGGGGTTAGCGAAACCGCCGCGCAGAGCGGCTGTTCCTAATCCCTAAACTCTAATCCCTAAACTCTGCGTCTCTTCGGCGGCCGGCACCCATTGTGCGGAATCGGCGTAACGTCCCGAATCGACCGGACATCGATCCCCGCCGCCGCCAGTGCCCTCACCGCGGACTCGCGGCCCGAACCCGGTCCGCTTACCCGCACATCCACCGAACGCACGCCGTGATCCCGCGCCATATTCGCCGCATTCATCGCCGCCTGCTGCGCGGCAAACGGAGTGCCCTTGCGCGATCCGCGAAAGCCCAGTGAACCCGAGCTTTTCCACGACAGCGTGTTGCCCTGCTGGTCGGTAATCGTAACGATCGTGTTGTTGAACGTCGCCTGAATGTGCACCAAACCAAACGGCACATTCTTGCGCTCGCGCTTCTTGAACTTCTTGTTCCGCGCGGCTTTGCCGGTCGCGGCTTTCGCTGGTTTCTGGTCGGCCATTAGGTTTTCGACGTCGCTTTCTTCTTGTTAGCCACCGTGCCCTTGCGCGGTCCCTTGCGGGTGCGGGCGTTGGTGTGCGTGCGCTGGCCCCGCACCGGAAGGCCGCGGCGATGCCGCTGCCCGCGATACGACTGGATGTCGATGAGCCGCTTGATGTGCATGGCGGTGTCCTTGCGGAGATCGCCTTCCACATCGCCCTGCTCTTCGATCACCTGGCGGATGCGATTGACCTCGTCTTCGCCGAGATCCTGGACCTTCTTGAACGGATCGACATGCGCCACGCCCAGGATCTTCAGCGCCCGCGAGTTGCCGATCCCGAAAATGTACGTCAGTCCGATCCTTGCCTGCTTGTTGCGCGGCAGATCGACGCCTGCAATACGTGCCATACCGTTTCCTTCATCGTGCCCCGGCCAACTTTCCCGGAGCGGTTGTTCCGGCCGAACCTCGTACCGGAGTTTTGAGAGCCTGGGTCCATCTCGGGGTTCATCGCAAGCCTGACCTCGGCTAACTCGCCCCAGCTTCTCCAATTACGACTCAAAGAAGCTCAGCCCTCGAACGCAACACCAAAGTTGTTCGTGCTACCGGCTACAGGCCACAGGCTTTTCTGTACCCTGTCACCTGTACCCTGCTGTTCATCCCTGGCGCTGCTTGTGCTTCGAGTTCTCACAGATCACCCGCACCACACCACGGCGATGGATGACCTTGCACTTATCACAAATCTTCTTGACTGATGCCCGAACCTTCATAACTCCCTCAGCTTCCTGCTTTTGCTTCCAACGCGCAGCCCGTAGCCCGTGGCCCGTAGCTTTTGCTACCCGCTACCGGCTATTTGTATCTGTAAACAATCCGTCCGCGATTCAAATCGTACGGACTCAACTCCACCGCCACGCGGTCGCCCGGCAGAATACGGATGAAATTCTTCCTCATCCGTCCCGAGACATGGGCCAGCACTTCGTGCCCGCCGCTGCTCTCGAGCTTCACTTTGAACATTGCGTTCGGCAACGTCTCAAGTACCGTTGCCATGACCTCAATCGCGTCTTCCTTCGACAATCGTTATCCTTAAACTCGTCTCTACTTCGTCTTTGTTTCCGTGCCCGCGGCCTTCGTTCCCGAACTCCGCAGCCGTTCGACCGCCGCTTCCACACCCGCCGCCACCGCGCTCACCGCCTGGGCCCCGTCCACTTCCTCAAACCGTCCCAGTGCACGGTAATGTTCGACCACCGGAGCCGTCTGCGATTCGTACGTTCGCATCCGCTCCCTGAAAACTTCCTCAGTATCGTCTGAGCGCCGCACCAGAGGTGTGCCGTCCAGGTCGCACTTCTCATCGACCTTCGGCGGCTGCAGGTAGATGTTGTAAATCGTCCCGCAGGCTGGGCAGGTGCGCCGCCCGGTAATACGGCGCAGTAATTCATTGTATCCGACCGTGATACTCACGGCAATCACCGGCAGCGCGCCCCCGCCGCCCTTCCCCCCAGGCCCGTCAGGCCCGGCTCCAATATGCTCGTCCAGCCACTTCGCCTGCCCCAGCGTACGCGGAAATCCATCCAGAATGTACCCGTTTGCGGTGTCCGGCTGCTTCAGCCGCTCCGCCACCATTGCATTCACCAGCTCGTCGGGAACCAGTTTGCCCGCCGCCATGATTTCCTTCGCCTTCAGCCCCAGCGGCGTCCCATGATCCCGGTTGTAACGCAGCAGATCGCCCGTCGAAATCTGCGGAATTCCCCACTTCGCTACGAGCTCCTTCGCCTGGGTTCCCTTGCCAACTCCTGGAGCTCCCATCAGCAGAATCGGTCCGGGTTTCACTTGCAACGATCCCTTCGCTTCCGCGTGCACATCCGCTGCTACCGACGTCATTACCAGGCCCGCCTTCCTCGGATCCTCCCACTCTTCGGTGAGAATCCTTCATAGTGCCGCATGATCAGCTGCGACTCGACTTGATTCACGGTGTCCATCGCCACACCCACTACGATCAGCAGCGACGTGCCTCCAAAATAAAAGTTGAAGCCCATGCCATTCGTCATCCACGACGGCAAACTCTCAAACCAGCCCCCGACCAGCCACAGGTGATTCAGGTGAATCCCGCTGATCAGCAGCTGCGGAATGATCGCGACAATAATCAGATAAATCGCGCCCACCAGAGTCATGCGCGTCAGAATCTCGTTCACGTAGTCCGAAGTCCGCCGCCCCGGGCGAATCCCGGGAATAAACCCGCCGTACTTGCGCATGTTATCCGCGATATCGTCGGGCCGGAACACGATCGAGATATAGAAGTACGCGAAAAACACAATCGAGATCATGTACAGCAGCTCGTAGGCCGGCTCGCCCGCCCGCAGCGCATCGAACGTCCGCGACAGCCACGCGCTGTTCTTCACGAACGCCGCCTGCCCAAACAACATCGGAGCCGAAAGAACCGACGCGGCAAAGATAATCGGCATCACGCCGCCCGAGTTCACCTTCAGCGGCAGGTGCGTCGATTGACCGCCCATCAGCCGCCGTCCCACAATGCGCTTCGCGTACTGCACCGGAATCCGCCGCTCGCTGCGCTCCACGAACACGATGAACGCCACGATGGCCACCATCGCCACCACCAGCCCGATCAGCAGCGGAACCGTGAATACCCCGAAACGCTGCGCTCTCGCCGTGGCGACCAGATCCGCTATCCCGCGCGGCAAACCCACCACAATGCCCGCGAAAATCAGCAGGCTCATCCCGTTGCCGATGCCGCGCTCCGTGATCTGCTCGCCCAGCCACATGATGAACGTCGTGCCCGCCGTCAGCGTGATCACCGTCATCGCGATGAAACTGAACCCCGGATTCAGCACCAGATTTCCCGACGAGCTGCGCAGCGCAACCGCGATCGCCGTCGACTGAACGATGCCCAGCACCACGGTCACATATCGCGTCCATTGCGTGATCTTCCGCCGTCCCAGCTCGCCTTCCTTCTGCAGCTTGGCCAGCGGCTCATACACCACCGTCAGCAGCTGGAAGATGATCGATGCCGTGATGTACGGCATGATGCCCAGCGCGAAGACCGTCAGCCGCCGCAGGTTGCCGCCGCTGAACAGATCCACCAGTCCCAGCGAGGAGCCCGCCTGGTTGTTGAAGAAACTTTCAAGTGCGGCGACGTTGACGCCCGGCGTCGTAATGTGCGCGCCCAGCCGATACACTGCCAGAATGCCAAGAGTGAACAGGACACGCCTGCGCAGGTCGGGGACGCGAAAGATATTCAGAAACTTCTCAAACATGGATTGGTGACCTCATTCTACGCCTGAGCTTCCCGAGCTCCTCTCGCTCCCGCGCTCCATCCCATTACCACTAGTTACCGGCTTCCAACTACCGGCTTCCTGGGTACCAGCTACCGCTCCGACTTTTTAAGCAGCTTCTTGCCGGACTTCTTCGCGGCCACTTCGTTCTCGGCAACGCCACCCAGGACGATCACCTTGCCGCCCGCCTTCTCAATCTTCTCCTGCGCGGACTTCGAGAACTTGTGCGCGTGCACAGTCACCGCGACCGTCAGTTCCCCATCGCCCAGGATCTTAATGAGCCCATCCCGCTTCTTCACCAGACCCAGCTCCGTAAACTTCTCCAGCGTCAGTTCCTTCTCGCCCAGCTCCGCCAGCCGATCCAGATTTACGACCGCATATTCGGTGCGGAAGATGTTCGTGAAGCCGCGCTTCGGCAACCGCCGGTGCAGCGGCATCTGGCCGCCTTCAAAGCCGCGCATCAGGCTCGAGCCCGACCGCGATCCCTGTCCCTTGTGCCCGCGCCCCGACGTCTTGCCGGTCCCGGATCCCATACCGCGCCCAATGCGCTTCTTGTTTCTGTTCGCCTTCTTCGGCGCCCGCAGATTCGATAAATTCATTTCAATCCTCGCTCAACGCCAAGCGGAATTCCACCGCCCGACTCGCATGTTTTTCGCTTACCGCTTTTTAGCTGACCGGACCTTAGCTGACCGCTTCATCAGCTAACCGCCTCTTAACTGACAATCCGCACCAAATGCGGAACCGTCTTCACCATTCCCCGAATCGAAGGCGTATCTTCCCGCACCACGATCTGATTCAGCCGCGTAAAACCCAGGCCCTTGATCACCCGCTTGTGCTTCACCGGCGCCTGAATCTTCGACCGGAAATACTGAATCCGAATCGTTGCCTTCGCTACGGCCTTGGCCGGCGTTGCCTTGGCCGCAGCCTTTGCCGGCGCCTTCGTTTCTTTCTTCGTCTCTGCCATGGTTAAATCTCCTGCACCGTCTTGCCGCGCATCGCGGCCACTTCGGCCTTATCGCGCAGCTGCACCAGCGCATCGAACGTTGCCTTGATCACGTTGTGCGGATTGGCCGTGCCCAGGCTCTTCGTCAGCACATTCTGCACGCCCACCGAGGTCATCACCGCGCGCACCGCGCCGCCGGCAATCACGCCCGTGCCTTCCGGAGCCGGCTTCAGCAGCACCTGTCCCGACCCGTACCGCCCCAGCACCTGATGCGGAATCGAGGTATGCGTCAGGTTCACACGCACCAGATTCTTCTTCGCCGCCTCAATGCCCTTCCGGATCGCCTGCGGAACCTCGCGCGCCTTGCCCGAGCCGTAACCGACCACGCCCGCACCCGGATCGCCGACCACCACCAAAGCGGCAAACGACATGTTCTTGCCGCCCTTCACGACCTTGGTTACGCGGTTGATCGACACTACCTGATCCTTCAGGTTGTACTGCCCCGAATCCAGCTTCTTCTTCAATATCGCCATTCGCTTCCCTTCAATCCAGGATTTAGGGTTTAGGGATTAGGGATTAGGGTTTAGAAAACCGAAATCCCCGAACCCGCCACCTGCGCTGCTGATCCCTAACCTCTAATCCCTAAAACCTGCCTTTAAAACTCAAGACCCGCCTCGCGCGCCGCATCCGCCAGCGCCTTCACGCGCCCGTGATACAGATATCCGCCGCGATCGAACACCACTTTGCTGATGCCCTTTTCCTTCGCACGCTCCGCGATCTGCTTGCCAATCTCTTTCGCCGCCGCAACATTCCCGCCGGTCTTCGCCTTCGCAGCCACGGTCGACGCCGAAACCACCGTCACGCCCTTCGAGTCATCGATCACCTGCGCATAAATATGGTTCAGCGAGCGGTAAATGTTCAGCCGCGGCCGCTCCGACGTTCCCACCATCTTGCGGCGAATCCGCGTGTGCACGCGCTGCCGAATCTCGTTTCTCTTCCTTAGCGGAATCATCTCGTCTCTTCCTTCCTAAAAGCGAAGCTGCAATGCAGCCTCGTTCGGTCTGTTCAGGGATTAGAGTTTAGAGTTTAGGGATTAGTCGATGCTCCCCTGATCTCCGTCTTGCTTTTTCTAATCCCTAATCTCTAATCCCTAAACTCTGTCTTATTTCGCGCCCGTCTTCCCGACCTTCTTCTTCAGCCGCTCATCGGAGTACCGCACGCCCTTGTTCTTGTACGGATCGGGCTTGCGCAACGACCTCATATCCGCCGCCACCTGCCCAACCTTCTGCCGATCGATCCCGCTGATCGTCACCTTTGTCTGCTTCGGATCGATCGTCGCCGCGATCCCTGTGGGCAGCGGAAACTCAATCTGGTGCGAGTAGCCCAGCGTGAACACCACCGTGTTCTTGCCCTTCAGCTCCGCGCGGTAGCCGATGCCGACGATGTCCAGTTCCTTCGACCACCCCTTCGTCACGCCATCCACCGCATTCGCAATCAACGCACGCGTCAGCCCGTGAAGCGCCGCCTGCGCGTCGTTCTCGCGCACCGCGTTGATGTGCCCGTCCTCGGTCTCCAGCTTGATCCCCGCCGGAATGGCCTGCTCCATCTTGCCCTTCGGCCCTTCCACCGTGACCACGTTGCCGTGGACCTGGTACTTCACGCCCTGCGGCAACGGTATCGGTTTCTTCCCAATTCGCGACATCTTCAGATCCTTTGCGGCTTGCGAGTCCCGGCATCGCTTCCGTTCCGCCGTTCCACTGCAGCCTTCAGCGAGCTTTGCTCGCCGCCCCACCAATCTCAATCCGGGCCAACGGCCCGGCCACTCCCGTTGCGTCCACCTCGAACGGCGCGCGAAGCGCGCGTCCGCCCGACGCGGCCAGGGTCACCAAATCTCGCACAAGACTTCGCCGCCCACGCCTTGCCTGCGCGCCTGGCGACCCGTCATCACGCCCTTCGGCGTAGTCATGATGCTGATGCCCAGCCCGCCCTGCACGCGCCGGATCTCATCGCGGCCGATATAAACGCGGCATCCCGGGCGCGAAATGCGCTCCAGGTCGCGAATCGCCGCTTCGTTGTTGGCGCCGTATTTCAGATACACCCGCAACACCGCGCGCCCATTCTCTTCCGTCGTCTTGAAGTTCGAGATGTAACCCTCTTCCTTCAGAATGCGGGCTATCTCCGCCTTCAGCTTCGAGGCCGGAACATCCAGCTTTTGATGACGCGCGCGAATCGAATTGCGAATCCGCGTCAGAAAATCCGCTACCGGATCGGTCAAACTCATCGTTTCTCCTTCATTCCCCGTTCGCTCTGCTCATCCTGCTCACCGCAAGCAGAGAACCTGCGGAAATGCTCTTCTTCTGATCTCAGGCCTTCGCCCTTGGTCGAACTTATCTTTGCGCCCGCAGGGCGCGCCCGCCTGACGCGGCCAGCGTCACCAACTCGACTTCACCACCCCAGGAATGTCGCCCTTCAACGCCAGCGACCGGAAACACAGCCGGCACACGCCAAACTTCCGCAGAAACGCCCGCGGCCTTCCGCACAGCTGGCAGCGGTTATGCTGCCGGCTCTTGAACTTCGGCTTTCTTGCGTCCTTCACTCGTTTTGCAGTCGTTGCCATATTTTCCTTAATCCCTCGCTTACGCTGTCTGCCTGAACGGCATCCCGAACTGCCTTAGCAGCGCGCGCGCCGAGTTGTCGTCCCCTGCCGTGGTCACTATCGTGATGTTCATGCCCTTCAGCTTGTCCACCTTCGCGTAGTCGATCTCCGGAAAGATCAGCTGGTCGCGAATGCCTAGTGTGTAATTGCCGCGCCCGTCAAAACTCTTCGTCGACACGCCCCGGAAATCGCGCACCCGCGGCAGCGCCACCGAAATCAGCCGGTCAAGAAACTCGTACATCGTGTCCCCGCGCAGCGTCACCATCGCCCCAATAGGCATGTTCTCGCGCACCTTGAATGCCGCAATCGACTTCTTCGCCTTCGTGGTCACCGGCTTCTGCCCCGCGATCGCCGCCACGTCCGCGCTCAGCGGATCGAGCATCTTCGAGTTCTGTGTCGCCTCGCCCAGCCCCATGTTCAGCACGATCTTTTCCAGCCGCGGCACCGCCATCGGATTCTCGAGGCCCAGTTCCTTCTGGAGCACGCCCTTAATTTCCTTGTGGTACTTCTCTTTCAGTCTCGCTGCCATTTCCGTCTCTCTTCTCTCCGTCTCCGCTCTCGGATTGGCTTCCGCCGTCTACCGTTTCGGGGACTTGCCGTCCAGGCAATCGCGCCTTCGGCGCAACCCCTGCTTCTCGCTCGCTTCAGGACTCGCCTTTCGCTCGTCGCTCCGCTCGCCTTTCGCTACCAGCTACCGGCTTCCAGCTTCTTACTTCTTCTTCGCGGCAATCGTTCCGCCGCACTTCCTGCAAATCCGCACCTTCGCATCGCCTTCCAGCTTGTGCCCCACCCGAGTCGGCTGGTTGCAGTTCGGGCAAACCAGCATCACGTTCGACCGGTTGACCGACGCCTCCTGCTCCGCGATCCCGCCTTTCACGCGCTTCTGCGGATTCTCCTTCACGTGCTTCTTCACCACATGCACGTGCTCCACCAGCAGCCGCCCCGTGTCGGGATAAACGCGCAGCACACGCCCCTTTTTGTCCCGATCACTCCCCGAGATCACCTGCACCGTGTCGTTCCGCTGAATATCCAAACTCGCCATCTCTCTGTCCTCTGCCTTACCCGCCGGCCTTCGCTAACCGTCTTACCGCTAACCGGTTCTTAGCTGACCGGTTCTTAGCTAACCGCTTTTTAGCTGCTGGCGCCTGAAGTTCAAAGAACTTAAGGTGCAAGCGAGACAATCTTCAAAAACTTCTTCTCCCGCAACTCGCGCGCTACCGGACCAAACACGCGCGTCCCTACCGGCTCGCCCACATCGTTGATCAGCACCGCCGCGTTGGTGTCGAAGCGGATGTACGTCCCGTCGCGCCGCCGCGTTTCCTTGCGCGTCCGCACCACCACCGCCCTCACCACTTTGCCCTTCTTCACCTGTCCGTCCGGCGAAGCTTCCTTCACAGCCGCGGTGATCACGTCGCCCAGCCCCGCCTTCGAACCGCTCGATCCACCCAGAGGCAAAATCATCTGCAGCTTGCGCGCGCCGGAGTTATCGGCGACCTCGAGCATCGATCTCATCTGCACTGCCATGGCCATCTCTCCTTCTCGTCGCGATCTTCACTGCTCATGCCGCGATCTCAAACCCACAACGCAACTACTCTGCAGCGCTGATCCCTACTGCCGCTTCGGTTTCCTGCACCTGCGCCAGCGCCGAACGCCGGACAATCTCTTCGAGGTTCCACCGCTTCAGCTTGCTCAGCGGTCGCGTCTCCCGGATGCGCACTACATCGCCCACCCGCGCCGTGTTGTCCTCATCGTGCGCGTAGAACTTCCTGTTCGACTTCACAATGCGCTTGTACTTCGCGTGCGCCTTGCGCATCTCGACTTCGACCACGATCGTCTTCTGCATCTTGGTCGAAACCACCTGCCCAACCTTCTCGTTGCGCCGCGGTTGCTTTTTCGTTTCCGTTGCCGCTGCTGTCGCTGTTGCGCTCATCTTCTTAACCCTTCTTTACGCTCGAGGAGCGTGACGCCTTCTTCTTCGTCGCCGACGGCTTGGCCGTCGACTTCCGGGCCGTTGGAATCCGGCCGCCGGATTTCCGGCCGGCCGTCTTCTTCGCGACCTTCTTCTTCGCCGGCTTCGCAGTCTTCTTCTTCGCGTGCTTCGCCGGTACGCTCGCCTCAGACTCAGCAGCAGCCGCGGCGTCCGCATGGTGCTTCGGCGCCACCAGCGAGTGAATCCCCAGCTCGCGCTCGCGCTCGATGGTGTTGATCCGCGCCACATCCGTCTTCAACTCGCGCAGCTTCTTCACGCCCTCGGTCTGCCCGAGCTTCATCTGAAACCGCAGCCGGAACAACTGCTCCGCCGCTTTCCGCCCTTCGAGCGCCAGCTCATCGTCGCTCAGGTTGCGTATTTTCTCCACTTCCATCGTTGCTCTTCTCTCCGGCCGGACCCAGTACCAGGATCCAACCCGCATCTCAAAATCCGCCAGCTTTCCGATCTCAGCCAACTACGTTCTTCTCCCCCATCTATTTCGCCGCTACCGTCACCTTGGCATCGTGCCGCTGCACGAACTTCGTTTTCAGCGGCAGTTTGTGCGCCGCCAGCCGCATCGCTTCCTGCGCCAGATCCGGCGTCACGCCTTCCATCTCGAACAGGATCCGGCCCGGCCGCACCACCGCCACCCAGTGATCCGGCGCGCCCTTGCCTTTGCCCATACGGGTTTCGGCCGGCTTCTTCGTTACCGGCTTGTCCGGAAACAGCCGCAGCCAGATCTTTCCGCCGCGCTTGATGAAACGCGTCATCGCCACACGACTGGCTTCGATCTGCCGATCGGTGATGTAACCGCACTCCATCACCTTCAGGCCGAAGTCGCCGAACGACAGTTCGCTCCCGCGCCATGCCTTCCCGCGCATGCGCCCGCGCTGCTGCTTGCGATACTTCACTTTCTTTGGCATCAACATAGTGAATTTCCTATTCCCTGTTCCCTATTGCCTATTCCCTGTGCGTGTTCGTTAGAACACGCTGGTCCCCACCGCGGTCTGCGGCTCACGCCGCTTCTGCTGATAGATATCTCCGCGATAGATCCACGTCTTCACGCCGATCACGCCATACGTCGTGCGCGCTTCGGCAAATCCGTAATCGATGTCCGCCCGGAGCGTGTGCAGCGGCAACCGCCCCTGCAGATACCACTCCGACCGTGCGATTTCGTTGCCGTTCAGCCGGCCCGAAACCCGCACCTTGATCCCCTTGCAGCCAAACCGCAGCGCCGAATCCACCGCCTTGCGCATCGCGCGACGGAAGCCCACGCGCTTTTCCAGCTGCAGCGCGATGTTCTCCGCCACCAGCTGCGCGTCTAGCTCCGGCTTGTTCACCTCGAGAATATCGATGAACACATCGCGGTTGGTCCGCTTCTGCAGCTCGCCCTTCAGCTTCTCGATCTCCGCGCCTTTGCGCCCGATCACGATGCCCGGCCGCGCCGTGCGGATCATCAGCCGCAGCTTGTTTCCCGGCCGCTCCACTTCCACCGAGCTCACGCCCGCCGCCTTCAGCTTCTCCTTCAGCTCGCGCTTCAGGTGAACGTCTTCGATCAGCAGCCTGGCGTAATCTTTCCCCGCAAACCAGCGCGAGTGCCACGGCTTGTTGATTCCGACCCGGAATCCGTAAGGATGGACTTTCTGTCCCATATATTTCCTAATCCTCTCTACTCTCCACGCTTGCGAACTTCGCGCCCATCGAGGCCCGCTTCCAGCTCGCTTTTCGCTCGTCTCTTGCTCGCCGTTCGCTAACCTTACTTCTTCTTCGCGGGTTTTTTCGCCGCGACTTTCTTGGCCGGTTTGTGTGCGGTCGCCTTCTTCGGTGCCGCCTTCTTCGCCGGAGATTTCTTTCCTGCAGTCTTCTTCGCGGCCGCTTGTTTCGTTGGCCCGGCCGCCGAATCCTCATCCACCCGGTGCACCAGCCCCTCGGCCTGCGCCCGCTCCGCCACCGAGATGGCGATGTGCGACAGCCGCCGCTGATACCGGTACGCGCGTCCCATGGGAGCCGGACGGATCCGCTTCATGCGCGGACCGTCGTTGGCCACCGCCGTCTTCACGTACAGGTTGTCGATGTCCACGTCGAGCCCCTGCTCCTGGCTCAGGTGGTTCGCATTCTGCAATGCCGAACGCAGCACCTTCTCCACCAGCGGAGCCACCGACTTCTTCGTGAACGCGACCGTGTTCAGCGCCTCTTCCACGCCCCGGCCCTTGATCAGATCGAGCACCAGCCGCGCCTTCTGCGGCGATACCCGCTGAAATCGCGCCTCAGCCCGAAACTCCCTCGTTTGCGTTTCCATCCCTTGCTCCAAACCTTCCCAATCCTCAGCGACTCTCGCTAACCGGCTTTTAGCTGACCGCGTCTTAGCTGACCGGCCTTTAGCTAACCGGTTTTTAGCTTCCAGCTACCTCGGCCTCGCCACAGTCTCCGTGGAAGCCGCCTTCATCGAGTGACCCTTGAACTGACGTGTCGCGGCAAATTCACCCAGCTTGTGCCCGACCATGTTTTCCGTCACATACACCGGCACAAATTTCTTGCCGTTGTGCACCGCGATCGTGTGCCCAATCATGTCCGGATGCACCGTCGAACGCCGCGACCAGGTGCGAACCACCTTCTTATCGTTCGCCTGGTTCAGCGTCGTGATCTTCACCATCAGGTGCACATCCACAAACGCGCCTTTTTTCGTTGACCTGGCCATCAGATTCCTCTTCGCTTCCGCTTCTCGCTAACCGCTTTTCAGCTAACCGGACTTTAGCTAACCGCTTCTTAGCTGCCTCTCGCTGCCCTACTTCTTGCTCCGCGAAACAATAAACGCATCGGTCCGCTTGTTATTCCTCGTCTTATAACCCCGAGTCGGCTGGCCCCACGGCGTTACCGGATGCCGCCCGCCCGAAGTCTTGCCTTCGCCGCCGCCATGCGGATGATCGACAGGATTCATCGACACCCCGCGGTTCGTCGGCCGAATGCCCAGCCACCGGTTCCGTCCCGCCTTGCCAATCGAAACATTCTCGTGATCCGTGTTGCCCACCTGCCCAATCGTCGCCATGCAGTCGATCAGCACCTTCCGCGTTTCGCCGGAAGGCAGCTTCAGCAGCGCGTAATCACCTTCCTTCGCGACGAGCTGAGCAGACGAGCCCGCCGACCGCACCATCTGAGCGCCCTTGCCCGGCCGCAGTTCGACGTTATGAACTGTGGTGCCGGCAGGAATATTCTTGAGCGGCAGCGCGTTCCCCACCAGGATGTCCGCCTCCGGCCCGCTCATGATCTTCTGCCCAACCTTCAGTCCCACCGGCTGCAGGATGTACCGCTTCTCGCCGTCCGCGTAGCTGATCAGCGCAATCCGCGACGACCGGTTCGGATCGTACTCGATGGTCGCCACCGTGCCCGGCACGCCATACTTCTCGCGCTTGAAGTCGATCAGGCGCAGCTTTTGCTTGTGCCCGCCACCGTGGTGACGAATCGTCATGTCGCCCGAGTTGCGCCGCCCGCCCGTCCGCAGCTTATTTACCACCAGCGGCTTGTACGGCGTGTCCTGCGTGATCTCGTCCCGCACCAGCGTCGTCTGAAACCGCAGCGTTGGTGTAATCGGTCTGTATGTCTTAATCGGCATCTTTGTAACTCTCTCTGCCCTTGCTACTCGCTACTGGCTAGTGCCTGCTACCGGCTACTGGCTACCGCCTGCCGGCTGTCCTACAAATTGTTCACGTAATCCGGCATCTTCTCGCCGGCCTTCAGCCTTACGTAGGCCTTCTTCCAGTCGGCGCGATAGCCGGAAAACTTGCCGCGGCGGCGTTCCTTGCCCACCATGTTCGCGGTGCGCACCGCATGCACCTTCACTTTGAACAGCGCTTCCACCGCCTGCTTCACCTCGGTCTTCGTGGCATCGGCCGCCACTTCGAACACCAGCGTGCCTTCTGTTTCCTTCACGCCGAGAGCTTTTTCGGTGATCATCGCCCGCTTGATAACGGTATAAGTCGACGGCATCAGGCCACCGCCTTTCTTGCCTTCGGCACCGATTTCTTCAGCGACTCCTGCAGCTTCTCAATCGCCGGCCGCGAGAAAATCACGCGCTCGGAACGCAGCAGATCGTAAGGATGAACTTCGTTGTTCAGCATCAGATCGATGCCCGCCAGGTTGCGCGCACCCTTCTGCAGGTTCGGCCCGAGACTCGCTCCGCTCTCCACCAGCAGCGCCGTCCTCTTCACTTCGAGCTTGTCCAGAGCCGCGCGATACAGCTTCGTCTTCGGCTCTTTGGCTTCGAGCGATTCAACCACCGTCAGCTTCCCATCGGCCAGCTTCACCGCCAGCGCCGAACGCAGCGCGCCCAGCAGCTTCTTGCGCGGAAACGCATACTCGTGCGAATGGGGAACCGGTCCGTGCACCGTACCGCCATGCCGCCACAGTGGCGACCGGATCGATCCGACGCGCGCGCGCCCCGTGCCCTTCTGCTTCCATAGCTTCTTGCCCGACCCGGAGACCAGTTTCCGATTCTTCGTCGCAGCCGTGCCCTGGCGCTGTGCGGCGCGGTAATGCTTCACCGCCTCCCACAGCAACGCCTCGTTCACCTGCCCGAAGACCTCATCGGCCAGCTCCAGCGAGCCAACCTTCTTGCCTCCGAGATCCACTACATCAATGTTTGCCATCGTCTTGTTTCTTTCTGCCGCTAATTCGCTAACCGTCGTATCGCTGACTTCGTTTCTGCTCGTCTTTGGCTCGCTTCTTACTCGCTTCTCGCTCGCTTTTGGCTGCCCTACTTCTTCTTGCCCATCGCCTTCTTCGAAGCCTTCAGCGGATCCACCGTGCCCGCACCCGCAAACCCACGGCGCTCGCGCGGCGGAGCCTTCGCCTTCGTGATCAGCACATAACCATCCCGCGGTCCCGGCACTGCCCCTTCAACCATGATCAGGTTCTCGTCGAGGTCGATCCCGCGAATCCGCAAATTCCGCACCGTCACCTTGTCCACGCCCATGTGTCCCGGCATTCTCTGCCCGGGAAACACGCGCGACGGGAACGACGATGCGCCAATCGAGCCTTGCACCTGGAACATGTGCCCATGCGACTTGGGACCACCGCCGAAATTGTGGCGCCGCACCACGCCCGCAAACCCGCGTCCCTTGCTGGTGCCCTGCACATCCACGTATTTCTCACCCGAAAAAATATCAACCAGCACGCGATCGCCGGCCTTCACGCCATCGGTCGCGGCATCTTCACTCGCGCCCGGCTTCGCAGCCTCAATCGCGACTTCCTTCTCGAGCCGTACCGGCGCGACGCCCGTCTTCGCAAAGTGCCCGGCCTGCGGCTTGGTCACCTTCGAAGCCTTCACGAACTCGACCAGTCCAATCTGCGCCGCGGCGTAGCCGTCTTTCGTCGCCGTCTTCAGCTGCGTCACCACGCATGGCCCCGCCTGCAGCACGGTGATCGGGTGCACCTCGCC
>PMUI01000116.1:0-636 GCA_003166955.1 Acidobacterium sp. | reverse complement strand
GCGTGCGAATCTCGAACGCCTCCCGCGACTTCTTGTCCACGTGCGGCGACCGCAGCACGCAGTACTTGTTCTTGACTGTCGGCAGCGGAATCGGCCCCGCTACCGTCGCGCCCGTTCGCTTCGCCGTATCGACAATCTCGCCGGTCGAAGTGTCCAGCACCCGGTAGTCGTAAGCCTTCAGCCGGATTCGTATTCTCTGTCCAACCATGGTTTTTATCTTCCTGTCAGCGGAACCGGACTTCTGTCCGATCCCGCTGACTCGTTAGCTTTGCTACCAGCTTCCGGCTTCCTGCTTCCGGCTGCTTTTAAGCAATAATTTCCGAGATCGTGCCTGCGCCCACGGTGCGGCCGCCTTCGCGAATCGCGAAGCGCAAGCCCTTCTCCATGGCCACCGGCGTGATCAGTTCAACCTCGAGCTCCACGTTGTCGCCCGGCANNCCTTGAAGAACGGCGTGTGACGCCCGCCCTCTTCCTTCGACAGCACGTAGACACTCGACTTGAACTTCGTGTGCGGCGTGATCGAGCCCGGCTTCGCCAGAACCATGCCGCGCTCCACGTCTTCCTTCGCAATGCCGCGCAGCAGCAGCCCCGCGTTGTCGCCCGCCAGTCCTTCGTCGAGCTGCTTCTTGAACATCT
>PMUI01000064.1 GCA_003166955.1 Acidobacterium sp. | reverse complement strand
GAACGTGCACTGGTTCCGCACGCTGAACGACGTGCGGGTTACACTGGCAGGCTGGCGGCGAGAGTATAACTGCGCGCGACCGCACAGTTCGCTGTGTTATCGCACGCCGGATGAGCTCCGGCGGGCAACAACAGGCTATGCAGATGTGGAAACCGCTTCGCGCTTCCCACATCCGCACAGCCTCGGCGGCGACGAGAATATCTCGGAGCTAAACCTTAACCGAGAAGCTCCAGTTATGAATGGATGAGAATTCGGGGGCACGTCAATGACACGCTCAACCTGCGGGTTTTGCGCGGCCGCGGATGCGGCAGAAGCCAGAGCATCGTCCGCCTCAAATTCCACCATCGGCCAAACTACGATTCCGGCTGCGGAGAGGACATCTTCAAGGAGAGGAAATTGAGCCAAAAGGTTGGGATCAATTCCTTCGCTGGTCTTGTACCCCGCCCACAGGGAATTTCGAAAAGATTCGATTACATGGTCCGTCGCCACCCCGATGTGGGTGACGCCTCCCTTCAGCATGCCCAACAAGGAGGCGAGCACGCCCCTCACCGCACCCACCTCGCGCCCCTCAGTGTCGCGTGCATGCGGCAACGCGTAAAAGTGGCGAAAAAGCTCGTATGTGCCGTCTATCAGGTGTATTTCCACGCTTCGCTGTCTCGCTCCCGACCGGCAGACGATGACTAAGTCAGGTGCACCAGGAGCGCAATCCCCAAAATCAGCACCAGCAGCGGCACCCAAAAGTGGCTGTCGGTCATGACGGCTCGCACCATTGTCCCTCCGCAGATCGAAGCATGTGGGTCAGAGATTCGGCGGCTGCTTCCGGGGGGGGAATCCAGGAAGAGCATTGCCAGCTTACGCCCGGAAGATACACTAATGCAGCCGTATCAGCGGAGCAAACTTTTGATTTCGAATTCTGTCGCGACTCCGGAGCCGGCCCGCAGTTTACCCGCTTTTCCGGTTCCGCAGGTACGGTATCGGCTGGGCACGTTATGCGCTTTTGCCGCGGGGGCATGGCTGGGAGCCGCCGAAGCACCGGCCCGCCTGGTCGCATCGGGGTTCCGGCCCTTCGCAATCTCCTTTTGTATGGTGCTTGGAGTTTTTCTCGCCCGATGGACTTTGCCGGTCGCGATGAAAGGAACCGAGTCGGTCGTGCGCGACCTGCGCCAGCGGCCGCATTTAATTGTGTGGGCGATTCTCGCGGGAGCCCTCTGGGCAGTGGCCAATACGCTCACCATCTTCGCCATTCGCGATGTCGGCCTCGCCATCGCCTTTCCCTTGTGGAACACGAATACCCTCGTCGGCATCTTTTGGGGATGGGCGCTCTTCCACGAACTGCGGGGAGCTTCAGCCGCGAGCTGGGCCAAAGTGCTGGGCGGCGCGGGCGCGATTGTCCTCGGCTCCGTTCTCCTCTCCGCGCTTTCCATCCACACCTTCGCCGGAACCCCTGGTCGCGCCCTGAACGGCGTTGTTGCGGCTCTGGGAGCGGGTCTGCTTTGGGGCACGATGTATGTGCCCTATCGCAAGGCCTATCTGACCGGAATGAATCCTCTCTCCTTTGTCACGGTTTTTACCTTCGGAGAGATCGGGACCATGCTCTGTTTGGCCGCCACATTACCCGGAGGATTTCGATCACTTTGGCTGGACCTCCACGCGATGCGTCCCTGGATCTTCTGGCTGCTGCTTGGTGGATTCTGCTGGGTGATCGGCGACCTGTTTCAGCAATATGCGACGAAATATGTGGGCATCAGCCGCGCTATACCGCTTTCGAACACGAATCAGCTGTGGGGACTTGCCTGGGGGGTGCTCGTCTTCGGCGAGTTTGCTCATGCCCAGGGCTCCGCGCGGTTGCTGGCGCTCGCTGCGTCCGGTGTGATGATTGTGGGAGCGATGTTGATCGCCGGAGCCAGCGTCTCCGTGGCTGAGTCCGCATCCTGCATGAAAGCGGTCCAGCGAGAATGCAGCCGCTACAGTCTCGATCTGGCAAAGACGCTGCGCGCTCAAGATGGCCCGGAGAGCGACTCCGGCGGTGGACGAGGCCGCCCCTGGTGGGACTTCGTGATTCCGATCGCGGCAGTCGGAGTCTTCGCGTGGTTTGCCGTCGGCGTCCGCATTCCACGGCTGACGATTCAGATCCCCTTTGCCCTCGGGCTCATCGCAGTCCTGGTTGCGGTTCTCGCCGTCTGTGGATGGATGCTCTGGAAGAAGACCCGCTTCGCATGAGGGGCATAAAATCACCCTTCGCAACTGCGCGCGTTCCAATTACATTGACATCATCGGCTTGAGGGAAAATTAGTGCCAATCGATATTGTGGGCGTTGGACTCAACGCCACGGATACGCTGATTCCCGTGTCGCGCTATCCCGTTTCGGGGTCCAAAGTCGAGGTTCGGTCAGCCTCGATCTTGCCTGGAGGACAAGTGGCCAGCGCGATGGTCGCCTGCCAGCACTGGGGATTGCGGGCGCGCTACGTTGGCAAACTCGGGGACGACGCCGCTGCCGATCTGCATCGCGTCGAATTCGCCAGAGCAGGGGTGGAAGCGAAAATCATCACCGCACACGAGTGCGCCAGCCATCAGTCCTTCATTCTGGTGGAAGACTCCGGCGAGAGAACCGTTCTCTGGAAGCGCGATGAACGTCTCACGCTTCGCCCCGAAGAGCTGCGGAGGGAATGGATCACAGATGCCCGCGCCATTCACGTAGATGGTCACGACACAGCCGCGGCGATCACAGCGGCGGGCTGGGCGCGGGAGGCGGGAATTCCCGTGGTCGCCGATCTTGACGAACTGTATCCGGCCATCGAGCGGCTGATCGAAAAAGTGGATTATCTGATCGTGAGTCGGGACATCCCTGGGCAGCTTACCGGCAAGTCCGATCTGCGAGAGTCGCTCTGCGCGATTCAGCGTCGATTCGGCTGTCTCCTGACGGCGGCAACCCTCGGGCGGGATGGGGTGCTGGCCTGGGACGGAAATGATTTCTGTTATCGGCCGGCGTGGCGTGTCGAAGTGGTCGATACAACCGGAGCCGGTGACATCTTTCATGCGGGATTCATCTATGGACTGCTGCGAGGGTCGACGCTGGAGCAAACGCTCGACTTTGCCTGCGCCGCCGCAGCTCTGAACTGCACGGCAACTGGAGCACGGGGTGGCATTCAGCCCGTCAGCGGCATTGAAAGCCTGATGGCCAGAGGCTCTCGCTACGAATCTGCATTGGGTGCTGCGCATCTCGCATAACGGCAATGAAATTGTGATCGTTTCCCTCACTGGCCGGTGCAGGTGCAACAGGATTGGGGCACCGACGCTGCGCACTCTGAACACATCTCGATCTTTCAGGCCCGCGAACTCGCGGACCTCCGAACCCCCGCATCCCAATCCTGCAACAAGCCAAAGCAGAATACGCCAGGCTGCAACAACTGGGGAAACATTCCTGCCTCGTCGCTGCGAATGCAACCTTCGATGGGCGCATTGGCGATAGCGCACGCAACGTCGCTGTGCTGCCCTCGTCCTATGCAGAAACCTCACTGATGCGAACAGGGCGGCGTTCGTCGCTCGACTTGCCCGCGGCGAGCGCCATGACAACCGGCATCCGGCTATCTGCGCCAGTGACCGGAATGGGCTTGTCCTCAAGCACTGCTTCGGTGAAGGCCTGGATTTCGGCTGTGAAGCTGTCCGTATACCGCTGCATGAAGAAGTTGTACGGAAGATCGGAGTAGACGGATTTCTCTCCGCTTACGATGACCTGGTTCGGGTAACGGTTTTCGGAGGCGATTTTGCCTTTGCTGCCGAGGATTTCGACGCGCTGATCGTAGCCAAAGGTGGACTTGCGGCTGTTGTCGATGGTGCCGAGCGCGCCGCCCCGGAAGCGGAGCAGGACCACGGCGGTATCGAAATCATTCTCACTTGCGAAGCCGGGATCAACCATAACCGCCCCCGCCGCGAAGACTTCTTCAACCTCGTCGCCCATCAGGAAGCGGGCCATATCGAAATCGTGCACCATCATATCGAGGAAAATGCCGCCGGAGGGGCGCAGGTAAGCCAGGGGCGGAGGAAACGGATCGCGGCTCACTATGTGAAAGAGATTGGGCGTGCCGATTTCACCGGACACGACCGCCTGGCGTACACGCAGAAAGTTGGAGTCGAAGCGGCGATTGAAGCCAACCTGCAGCTTGACTCCGGCGGATTCAACCGCGGCGAGGGCGCGGTCGATCTCCTTCAAGCTGAGCGAAATGGGCTTTTCGCAGAAGATGTGCTTGCCGGCTTTGGCAGCCGCCACGATCAGGTCGGCATGCGTATCAGTAGGAGAGCAAATGGCCACCGCGTCGATTGCCGGGTCTGCGATAATCTCGGCCCCTGAGGAGACAATCTTGGGAATATTACAGCGGGAAGCAACCGCCTGCGCGGCTGGCTGCTTAAGGTCCGCGATGGCGACGAGGCGTGCCTGGGGCACGCGGAAGGCAAGGGATTCAGCATGCACCGGGCCGATGCGTCCGGCGCCGATCAGTCCAAAACGAAGTTCGTTATTCATTGGGTTCTCGCCTTCTCCGGGTGATGCCACATCCAGCATAGTGCGTCGAGACCGGAGGACTTGGCTGGTGCCTAATCCTTTTTTCGGTTGTGCATCGAGCGCTCCGCGCACGATGGCCCGCCATGCAGGTTGATGGGGACACAGCGGCGATTTTCCGGGCTAATTCCACTTCGGGCCGGCCCCTGCCGGAAGACCGGACCGGGTGAATGCTGGGCACGTCGGTTTGGCTGTATTGCTCGTCGCGGATGATGCGTCTCAGGAAAGGGTTTGATTCTACGGACGAAGGGTGCAAGCTCGATCAGGACAGAGCGGATGACGCTTCCGCCGAAAATAGGTCCTGGAATGTCGGCTAGTTATTAGGAATGGGACGGACGCCGGTCCTTGACGGTTGCCAACAGACCGATGCGCTCATTGACGGGTTCTGGGCGGATTGTCCGCAATGCGGAAGTTTCAGCCTCGCCAGCGCCGTTATTTCCGGTTTGTTTGAATGCTAAGTCAG
>PMUI01000087.1 GCA_003166955.1 Acidobacterium sp. | reverse complement strand
GGCGCAGGCGGCGAGTTCGGCGAAGACTTCGGGCGAGGCTCAGGCCGCGGTGACGGACGAGGACCGGCGGGGGGTGGTGATTACGGCGTGGGACCTCGATGTGCATTTGACCCCGGGGCAGCAGGCGATGGAGGCACACGCGCTGGTGACTCTGCGGAATGACGGAGCGGCTCCGATGACGCGGGTGGCGCTGCAGCTTTCGTCAACTTTGCATTTTGAGACGGTGGGGTTCCGCGGGAAAAAGCTGCAGTTCGCGACGAACATGGTGGCGAGCGATGCGGATCACACGGGACAGTTGCAGGACGCAGTGATTGCGCTGGCCGAGCCGCTGGGGCCTGGAGCGCAGGTGACGATCAGCGTCGACTATGGCGGGACGATTCCGCTGACAGCGGAGCGGCTGACGGCGATTGGGGCGCCGGAGGCGACGGCGCAGGCTTCGGACTGGGATCGGATCTCGGAGGACTTCACCGGGGTTCGTGGGTTTGGGAACGTGGTTTGGTATCCGGTGAGTTCGTTGCCGGTTCGACTGAGCGACGGGGCGAAGCTGTTTGCGGAGATTGGGCGGCAGAAGTTGATGGATCAGGACGCGACGGCGAGCCTGCGGGTGACGGATGAGTTTTACTCCGCCGCGCCGAATGCGGCGATCCTGAACGGGCATTTTGCGAAGATGGATAACCCGGCGTCGATGCCGACGGCTTCGTTCCCGGGGATGATCACGGTGTCGGTTCCGGCGACGCGGTTGGGATTCGAGACTCCGTCATTTTTTTTGACGCGGCGGAGCGAGGTGGATGGCAACGGGCTGCGGGTGCTGGCGACGGATGCGGATCGGGGGAGCGCGGCGCGGTACGTGAGCTCGGCGGGGCTGGTGCAGGGGCTGGTTCGGACGTGGCTGGGACAGACTGGGCTCGGACAGACTGGGGTGGGGCAGAAGGAAGGGGCGGCTTCTACGATTTTTGAGTTGCCTGAGCCGGACGATGCACCGGCGGAGGCAGGCGATGCGCTGGCGATGGCACTGTCTAGCGATGATGCGGTTCATTTGGAGCCGGTGGTGGTGCGAGCGCTGGCGCATGGAGCGTTCGCGTCTCCGCGCGGGTGGCTGCGTGAGGGCGTGGCAAGTTTTGTGGGGTCGCTTTGGATCGAGGAGAATCGCGGACGGACGGCGGCGGTTGAGAATCTAAATGCCGATCGGCCGGCGCTGGCGCTGGCTGAGCCTGCCTCACCGGGGGAAAGCGCGGGCGAAGATTTGCTGCATGCGGCCGATGCTGTGTATTACCGCACCAAGGCGCGGTATGTTCTGTGGATGCTGCGCGATATTGCCGGTGATAAGGCGTTGCAGGCGGCGCTGCAGAGCTACGATCCTGCGCAAGACACAACGGCGGAGTATTTCGAGGAGCTACTGGAGCGGGCGAGCGGGAAGGATCTGAAGTGGTTTTTTGATGACTGGGTTTATCGCGATCGCGGATTGCCGGATTTGTCGATTGCAGGGGTGTATCCGAGCCGGGCGGCGCGGCAGCAGGTGCTGGTGGCGGTGGAGATCGTGAACGACGGCTACGCTGCGGCGGAGGTTCCGGTCACCGTGAAGGGGGCGGACACATCACTGACGGAGAGGGTGCTGGTCCCGGCACATGGGCGCATCACGCACCGCATCACGTTCCAGGAAGAGCCGACGGCGGTGGACGTGAACGACGGGACGGTGCCGGAGGTGCGGGACAGCGTTCACGAGAGGATCATCGCGGGGCCGTAGCGGAGTTGGTGTTGTTGAGCAGGGGCTGTGCCAGGGTTCCGCCGATCTTCACGCCTTCATCCGGGTTCCCGAGGGTTAGGTCGAGTTCGCGATCGAAGGAAATCGTGCCGCTGAGCGGAATCGTTTTGTTGGCACGAGCCATAACGCCACCGGCGAGGATCAGCCTGTTGTGGGCGACAGTCCCCTTCGCCGTCCAGCGATCGAAGCGCCCCAGCGCTGGGTCGTTCCCGATTGCGTCCGGGTTGGCCAGAGAGCCGTTCCGCCAGGTGAAAGAGAAGTCTCCGGAGGCGGAGGAGGCGAGATCCTCGGTGCGATAGCCGCTCATGGTGAGGGCGGTTTCGGCACTGATGACGCCGGAGCCCCATCGTTCGGCGAAGATCGCCGCTATCTGGCTGGACTCGGCATCGGTGACGCGGAGATTCAGCTTCCAGCGAGGCGTGCCGTCATCCATGGACATTTCGGCAGAACCGTGGAGGGTTCCTCCCAGCATCGCGGTATCGAGGGAGGTGAGGGTGAGGGTACTTTGGTCGACGCTGACCGACGCGGCTACGTGATGCAGCGGGAGTTGTCCGAGGTCGAGGGCGTCGCAGCGAATTTGGCCACGAAGGGAGGGCCACGGAGTGAGGTGGTTGCCCCCGAGGGCGTTGTTGAGGAGCTGACCGAGGAGGCCGTTGCCGGAGTTTCCGGCGATGGCGGTTTCGATGGCGGCGGCGCTGAGGGGCCCGGTGGTCAAGGCGAAGGTGGCGGGACAGGCAACCGGTTGGTTGCATATTGCAGGAAAGTGGATTGAGCCCTGCATTGGGATTTTTTGCCAGGTGAGGGAGACGTCCTGCCAGGCGATCTCGTCGGGCGACAGAGTAATTTGCGCGGACTGCACTTCGACGGGCGAGGGCAGGAATGCGGGTTTCAGCTGGGCCGCTTCGACCTTGAGCACGCCGGTGGTTGCGATTTCGGGACTCGTGCCTGAGACTGGCCGCATCCAGTTCCCTGCCGTTGTGAGGTCGAGCGTGGCGTGTCCTCGGGGGGCGACGATGGTCATCGCATTTTCCAGCAATCCGAAGCTGGCGGCCGCGGGCAGGAGCCGGGCGAGCGTTGCCTGGCCTGCGGCGTGAATCTGGAATCCGGTGCGGGTGAGGCGCACATCGGCGAGGAGAGGCTCGAGCGCGCCCATGGGGATTGCGATCTGCTGCATCTGGATGGCGTTTTGTAACGGGGGTGACGGGAGCGGCAGCTTCGATCGGTGCGGCGGCGGCGGTTGCGACGGCGGGGCGACAAAATGTAACGGTGGCAGGTTCAAATTGCCCCCGAAGTAGCGCAGCGTGACACCGGTTGCGGATGCATCCCCGATGAGCACACGCCGGTCGCCTGTAACGAGGCGGAAATTTCCATTAATTGTGCCGGTGACAGTTACATTTCGCGCGCCGGGACGCATGAGTTCGAGGAGACCGACCGGGAAAGAGGCGGGAATCTGGTTGATTTCGAGCTGGAGGTCGGCGTGCGGCGACGCAAGTCCCTGCATATTGCCGGTAAGCAGGAGGTGACCGCTCGCGATGGGCCAGAAACAGGTGATGTTGTCGATGGCGCGCTGCGCACGGCGGTATTCGCTGCGGCAGTTTGCGTCGACATTCACCGACGCAGGCGGCTGAAATTCCTGACGGCGGAGATCGGCGATGCGGAGGCGCGTCTGCAGAGTCAGATCGCCGAGATTGCCGCTAATCGTTGTGGTCAGGTTGAGATCGCCACGCCAACCGCTGTCGATCCCGGCGATGAGGCGGCTGACCTGTCCGAGTTGCGCACCGGTCCATTCGACGCGGAGATCGGCGGGCATGGCATCGAGGAGGGCAGCGCGCCGCATCGAGCCTTCGACGTTGAGTTCGCCGACACCGGACCATGGCGGCTGCAGGAGGTCGGTGCGCACGGGTTGGGCACGGAGGCGGACGCGCCACTCGTCGCTGCTGGCCTGCCACATGGAGAATTCGGCGTTGACGAGGGAAAACGGCTTTTTTTCGGCAGCATCTTTGAAATCGATGCGGGCGTCGGAGGCTTCAATGTAAGGAAAGCGGGCGCGCGCACCGACGTGGCGTTCGGCGGTGGGGGCGTTGGGAATCTGCGAGGCGCGCAGGAGGACAGAGCCGATGCTCCACTGGCCGTCGGCGTTCTTGACCAGGTTGAGATTGGCTTCGTCAAGACTGATGCGGCTGACTTCGAGGCGTCCGCGCCACAGCGAAGTGAGGCGGAGCGAGGCGACCACGGAAGTGGCGTGCAGCGCGGGCTCAGCACCGAAGGCGGGATCCTCATCCACGGTGAAGTCGGACATGACGATGCCGGGCGTGGGGAGGAGACGCAGCTGCATTCCACCGACGAACACGGGGCGGCCGAGGGCTTCCGACATGCTGGCGGTGATGGAGCGGCGATACTTTCCGAGATTGATGAGAGGGGGGAGAAAAATCGCCATCAACAGCAGAGCGACCAGGGCTGCGGCAATCCCCACGCGCCACCTGGGAAACCGCCGAGGCTCGAAGGATTCCTCGGAGGACACCGGCTCCTCCAGCGCGCGCATGGCTATTTCACTCGATGCAGCGTGCGGCGCCAGCGGGTCCCGTCGAAGAAGTGGATGGTCTCGTGGAGAATCCAGCCGATGCGATCGGGGAGCGAGGTTTTGTACTCCTGCGACTCGGGGGTATCAAAGGACCAGTAGACGAAGAGGGGGCGGCCAACGATATTGGAGCGGGGGACAAAACCCCAAAAGCGGCTGTCGAGGCTGACGGTGCGATTGTCGCCCATGGCGAAGTACATGCCGGGGGGGACGATCAGGTCCTGCCCCTGAACATAGGTGGGGAGCGCCTCGGCCCATTCGGCGGTGACATCGGCGCTGGTGGCCGGAGAGACGGAGGGAAAATCGTCGCGATAGGCGCTGTAGTCCATATCGTTGGGTTTGCCGGCGTAGGGCTCGTCGAGGGCGGCGCCGTTACGATAGACGATGCCGTCGCGCAGGTGAATACGGTCGCCGGGAATTCCCATGACGCGCTTGACGAGGAAGAGGTGTTCTCCGTTCGGCTCCAGGGTGGGCTTGTAGAAGACGATGATGTCGCCGTGCTGGACATTGCGGTAGTTGACGAACGGCGCCCAGGACGCGGGCGGAGCCAGAGTGATGCGATCGACGAGGACGTGATCGCCGACCAGCAACGCCTTCACCATGGACGACGAGGGAATAGCGAAGTTCTGAAAGACGAAGGTGAGGACGAACAGGCCGACGGCGAGTACGCCACAAATGGAGGCGAAGGCCTCGAGGGGAGTCTCCTCATGCTTGTGTTTTGCCTGTTTCTCTTCGACTTCAGCCATCGGCATGCAAACGCCCCTCAGCGAACCACGCGCATGAAGCGGTTCCAGCGCGCAAAATCGACGATCTTATTCCACGGATCGTTTTTCTGTCCGAGTCTATCATCCGGAAGCTGGGCGAAATCGGTGGAGGAAGCCTCGCGCAAAGAGAAATAGATGACGAAGGGGCGGCCAACGATGTGGTCGCGAGGCACAAAGCCCCAGTAGCGGCTGTCGCGGCTGAAGTTGCGATTGTCGCCGAGGACGAAATATTCATTGTCCGGGACGACGAGATCGCCTTCGCGAACTTCACGGCGCATTTCCATCCACCAGCGGGGATCGACGCCGGGATCGGTATAAAGCTGGGTAGGAAAGCTGTCGCGAAAATCGTCGGGATAGGCGGGCTCAAAGACGACCCATGGCTCGTCGAGCCGGCGGCCATTGACCCATGCAAGACCATCTTCCAGATGAATGTGGTCGCCGGGCACGCCGATGACCCGCTTGACAACGTGCTCGGGGGGATCGGGTGGAAAATGGAAGACCACGACGTCGCCGGTTTCAATGTCACGGTACGGAAGCAGCCATCCCCATTGGCCGGCGGGGGCGAACGTAATCTTGTTGACCAGCAGAAAATCACCGACCAGGAGCGTGCGCTCCATCGACTCGGAAGGAATGCGAAAGGGCTGGACGATGAAGGTGAGGATGAAGAGCGCGACGACCAGCACGACGAGGAGGGATCGCGTTATCTCCATGAGGCCGGGAAAGAGAACGACCTTTGACCGACGAACCACGGGCTCAGCAGGTGGATCAGGGGAGACGGGGACAGAGACGCCGTCCGCTGCGGGCGGCGCAGTCTCGGACGGGGCGTGGCGGACAGATTGGGAAGGGGTGCTCATTCCGGCGGCCCCGGGATCTGCAGTTTGTCGATAGCGCGACGAGCTGCATCCTGCTCGGCGTGTTTTCTGGTGCGACCCTCGCCCTCGGCCATCGACTCGCCGCCCGCGCGCACCTCGACGAAGAAGCGCTTGCCGTGGTCGGGGCCGGTTTCGCCGGTGGTGCGATATTGAGGCTGCAACTGCCTGCTCGCCTGCAACAGCTCCTGGAGCGCCGACTTGAAGTCGCCCATGCCTCCGCCGGCGTTGAGCTGCTCGCGCAGTGCGCCGACGATCGGGGCGATGACGCGTGCATCGATGAGATTGCGGACGGTCTCGAGGCCGGCGTCGAGGTAGACAGCACCGATGATGGCTTCCATGGTGTTGGCCAGGAGCGCGGTCTTCATCCGTCCACCGCTGCGCTCTTCACCACGCCCAAGGAGGAGATACTTGCCGAGGTTCAGACCTTCGGCGACTTCGGCAAGATGGCGGCGGCTGACGAGAGCGCCGCGCAGACGGGTCAACGCGCCTTCGGAGAGGTCGGGATAGTGGCGGTAGACATACTCGGCGGCGACCATGCCGACGACGGCGTCGCCGAGGAATTCCAGAGTCTCGTTATCCTGGCGCTCGGGTTCGGTCGAATCGCGTTCATGGGCGAGAGAACTGTGGGTGAGCGCATGCCGGAGGAGTTCCGGGCGCGCGAAATGGTGCTCCAGCACTGCTTCGAGTTCCTGGATGACGGCGGAGTCGGCCGTGAGATCGGCTGAAGGAGGCATTTCGACGGACGTGCCGGGAGAATGTGGCGAGGACTCCATGCGGGGGCTGCTTCTTTTGATTATTGCAGAGTCATTCCATAGAAGAGGACTCGCCTTTTCACCACAGAGGACACAGAGATCACAGAGCACGAAGAGTGACTAATTCCGGATTCAGGCGCCCGGGGCCCTTTACTGGGGACGAGGCGGAGTTGCGGGAGGCGCGGACTTCGGCGCATCGTGGTCACTATCACTGTCGGCGCGATGCGGGAGCGCGAAGGGCTTCTTTAGTCCGGCTTCCGCCGCCGCCCTGGTGTCGGGCTGGCCGTCGCGAACCGCCAAGGCGGCGTTGTATTCAGTCACGGCGTCGTCACGCTTCTCTTCGACGTCGAGAATCCGGCCCAGATAAATGTGCGACCAGGCGAGCATCCGAGAATCCTTCGAAGCTTTGAGTGTGTCGCGAAAGGCGGCCTCGGCATCGTCAATCCTGCCGTTCATCAAGTGCACGCGGGCGAGGATGAAGTCGGCCTGGCCGGCATCGCCGTTATGGTTGTCGAGGGCTTTCTGCGCCAGGGCGGCCGCGCCCTGGACATCGCCCTTCATGAGCTTTATCTCGGCGACGTCGAGTTCCCTGGGCTGAGGCGGGCGCTGGGGCGCGGGGCTCATGATGTGGCCTTCGCCGTGGGCGTCGAAGGCGATGGTGCGGGCGCGATGCGTCTCGACGGAGATGTCCATGCCGTAGACCATGGGGCCGATGGCTTCGTCGAGGCTTTCTGGATTCTTCTCGAACATCTTGAGTTCGTTGTAGAAGTACTGGGTGAGCACGTAGCCCTGGGTCATGGAGTGATTGACCGCCTGCTGACGGACGGCTTCCTGCTTCTGGAGGGCGATGCTGCGTGCACGCTCGTACTGGTCGGCTTCGCTGTGCGGGAGGTTGGGCGGGACTTTGACGTCGGGGATTCCGGTATCCATGGTGCGGGCTTCAATGGCGCGGATCATGCACTCGATCACGAGCGCGACAATATCGCTCTTGAATTCGAACTCGAGGGGAGCGTCATCGACCGCGTGCAGGATGGGCATCATCCTTTCCATGGAGGTGGCGTGGGCGAAGAGCAGAGGCTCGATTTGATAGTGGAGATAGGCGTGGCGCACCAGTTCCATGGAGATTTTTCCGTCTTTGGGCGAGGTGACCACGACGTAATCGGGCCCGTAGATGCGGGCATTGGTTTGTTCCGGCGACAACAATGGCTCGAGCACGACGAGAAAATGGCTTCCGTTATAGGTGGAGGCTGGTTTTCTGAGGTAGTAATTCGTGCTGACGATCATTTGCGTCAGGGGGCCGTGGAGGCGGTTGGCGATGTCGTCGTAGGTGGCGCGATGCCGGACCCAGATGAGGTGGAGGTCGATGTCGTCGGCGTAACGGCGGAGCAGAGGCAACATCTGCTCGACACCGGTGGCGTCGGGAGGCATGTCCTGCTCGTCGACGCTGGGGGTGAGCTGCGGAGGCGGGGTGAGATAGAGGGCGAGGGAGACATACTCCGCGAGATTGCGGGCCGGATCTTCGAGCCGGTGCTGGTCGATGAAGAGACAGAGCTTGTCACGGTCGTCGCGCGCGGGGGCGGACGCGAGCGTGGCCTGGGTGACTTCGTCGCGGATTTTTTTGCGGACGGGGTCGGATTCGTCGAGCCCTTTGTCGTAGCCGCAGGCGTTGAGGGCGACACCGATGTCGAACATGGCCTCGCTGGTTTCGAGACTGACGGTGGGACCGGCGGGATCGATGAGCGCGGTCGAATTGGGAGAGAGGTTCTGATCTGTCTGAGTGGGGGCTTGCTTCGGGGCTGCGGGAGGCTGGCCGGGGTTGAGGCCTGGGACCTGACTGGAGCTGGATGGGGCCTGGGTTTGCGTCTGAGTGGGGCTTTGCGCATTGGCGTTGACGGGCGGCGGCGCGGGTTGGTTTTGCGCGGGACAGGAGAGGGGGCAGGTTAGGGCGGAGATCGATCCGGCCAGCAGGAGGAAGAGAGGAAGACGACGGGAAAACGACGGCATCATGACGTTGGACGGATGGGCTGCCCTTCAGTCTATGCGTGGGGTGGAGGGGGGTCAAACGTTTTGGGGTACTGGATGCTGCCGTACAATGCTCGAAGCCGAAGTGGGTCTCCAGCCATGAAAATCAGGGTGCTTTGTGTAGGTTCGAGGATTGGTGCGGTGTTAGCCGCGAGCCTTGCGCTTGCAGCGGGCGCGCAGAGCCCAAAACCCGTGCAGGATGCGGCTCCGGACGATGCGAGCCAGACTGCGCTGGTGCTGAAGAATGACGAGCCGGTGCGCGCGCGGCACGCGATGGTGGTGACGGTGCATCATCTGGCGACGGACGCGGGGGTTGGGATTCTGAAGACTGGCGGCAACGCCGTGGATGCCGCGGTGGCGGTGGGGTTCGCGCTGGCTGTGGTGTATCCGTTTGCGGGGAATCTCGGCGGCGGCGGATTCATGCTGATCCATGAGCACACCGGCAAAGACATCTTTATCGACTATCGGGAGAAGGCGCCGCTGGCTGCGACTCCGGATATGTATCTCGATGCGAAGGGCAACATTATTCCTGATGCGAGCATTGTGGGGTATCGGGCGATTGGCGTGCCGGGATCGGTGGCGGGACTGGTGTACGCGGAGAAGAAGTACGGCAAGCTGAAGCTGGAAAAGGTGATGGCTCCGGCGATTCGTCTGGCGGCGGATGGATTTGTCCTGAGCGACGAAGAAGCCGCTTCGCTCCACGACAAAGTCATGACGGGATTTCCGGAGTCGCGGCGGATTTTTCAGCGCGATGGAAATCTCTATCAGGCGGCCGAGACGTTCCGGCAGCCGGAGCTGGCCCAGACGCTGCAGAAGATTGCCACGAACCCGGAGGATTTTTATCACGGCGCGATGGCGAAGCAGATTGCGGCGGCGGTGCAGGCGGGCGGTGGGCTGATCACCGCCGAGGACATGGCTCGTTACACGGTGAAGGAGCGCGAGCCGGTAATCGGGACCTATCGCGGATCGACCCTTGTGAGCGCGCCTCCGCCGTCGTCGGGCGGTGTGGCGCTGATCGAGATGCTGAATATTCTCGATGGGTACGATCTGGGGCCGATGGGGGATCGGACCGCGCCGGAGATGCATCTGGTGGTGGAGGCGTTTCGGCGGGCTTATATGGATCGGTCGAGTTATCTCGGCGATCCGGATTACGTGAAGATTCCGGTGGAGGAGCTGACCAGCAAGAAATATGGAGAGGCGTGGCGCGCGTCGATTGATGCGGATCACGCGAGCGCTTCGGCAGCGCTTGAGAGGCCTTCGGGATTTCTGCCGGCGGCGCCGACGATGGCCGATGTGCGGCAGGAGGCGGCGGACACGACGCACTATTCCGTGGTGGATGCGGAGGGCGATGCGGTTTCAGTGACGACTACGCTGAACGGAGGATATGGGTCGGGCGTGACGGTGCCGGGGCTGGGGTTTCTGCTGAACGACGAGATGGACGATTTCGCGTCGAAGCAGGGCGTGCCGAATATGTTTGGGCTGATTCAGGGTCCGGCGAACGCGATTGCTCCGGGCAAGCGGCCCTTGTCGAGCATGACGCCGACGATTGTGCTGAAGGATGGCAAGGTGAGCATGGTGTTGGGGTCGCCGGGCGGCGGCCGAATCATCACCGTTGTCGCAAACATTTTTTTGAGCGCGGCGGATGAGGGACTGAATATTCAGCAAGCGGTGGATGCGCCGCGGTTTCACCATCAATATTTGCCGGACGTGCTGTTTCTGGAGCCGGGCTTTTCTTCGACGACGATCGCGGGGCTGAAGTCGATGGGGTACAACGTGCGCGTGGGCGGGCATTGGAGCGACGGGGAGTGCATTGCCGTCGATCCGAAGACGGGCGAGCTGACGGGCGGGCAGGATCATCGGCATCACTTTGGGTTGGCGGCGGGGTACTGACGGCGAGCCTGTCGCCGCTAGCCTGTGGCCGGTTGCGAATCGCCACCAGGAAGTGGGTTGTAGACGATCCTGCACGAGCACGAAAAGACAGGCTTCGCTGCGGCGCTGACCGCGGAATACGATGGCGTTGCCTATGCCCTCCCGGCCTTCAGCATCTTTGGTCTTGAGACCATCTCGGGGCGAAAACCGATCTGTCTCGCCGGTCTCTCCGGCGGCGCCGTGAGCGCGTGAATCGCGTAGATAATCTCTTCGATCGATGTGTCATGCTCGTTCAATCTCTGTTCCAGCTCGGCTAGTTTCGCGGAGAATACCTTGCGTGCAGCGAGCGTATCGCGCAGACGGACAAAGGCGCGAACCACGAAGATGCTCACTTCCACCGCTCGGGTGGAGTTGAGTACGCTTGCGGCCATGATGGCCCCGTGCTCCGTGAAGACGTAAGGAAGGTAGCGGCGACCGCCATGCCTATGGCTTGAGATCACAGGTTGTGATCTCAAGTTGTGAAGGTCTTTGGCTGTCAGGCGGAAGACAAAATCCAGAGGAAACCGGCTCCTGTTCCGTTTGACTGCCTGATTGAGCACCCGGACTTCGACACCGTAGAGTGCCGCCAGGTCGGAGTCGATGAGGACCCTTTGACCGCGAACGAGGAGGATTTGACTCTCGATTGGTTTCGCTGCGACCGTGCGGCTCCTGACCACTTCGCCCTCCTGGGTTGAGATCACAGATTGTGATCTCAAGTTGAGCATGTGTGCACAGAGACCGGAGATGGCGCTGTCGACAGAACTGCGTCCCAACCGTCTCGAGTCAAGAATCCCATGCGAATATCACTGTTGGTTGCTTGATTGTCATTTCTCCGGGGCAAGAGTCACGTTACTTTGCTTCCGGACGTCGCGAGCGTCCGCTTCGCGAGGTCGGACCTCTGGTTTATCCTTGGCGAAAAGCGCACAATGCCCAGGGGATTCCCGCTTCGGAGTTGATAATGCCAGACGCCACGTGTGACATCGGCCTGATTGGCCTTGCTGTGATGGGTCAGAACCTTGTTCTCAATATGAACGACCACGGATTCAAAGTGGCCGTCTTCAACCGCACCGTGTCCAAGGTGGACGACTTTCTGGCCGACGAGGCGAAGGGCACGCAGGTGGTGGGCGCGCATTCGATCGAGGAGTTCGTGGGGCTGCTGAAGAGCCCGCGGCGCGTGATGCTGATGGTGAAGGCGGGCGATACGGTGGACCAGATGATCGAGCACGTGCTGCCGTATCTGTCGAAAGGCGACATCATTATTGATGGCGGCAATTCGCTGTTCACGGATTCGAACCGGCGGACGAAGGACCTGGCGGCGAAGGGGATTTTGTTTATCGGGACTGGGGTTTCTGGCGGCGAAGAGGGGGCGCGGTTCGGACCGTCGATCATGCCGGGCGGAAATCCGGAGGCGTGGCCGCACGTGAAGGAGATTTTCCAGTCGATTGCGGCGAAGGTGGACGAGAGCGGTAACAGCATCACGTCGAACGGCAAGGGCGGGACGCCATGCTGCGACTGGGTGGGCGACGCGGGCGCTGGGCATTACGTAAAGATGGTGCACAACGGCATCGAGTACGGCGACATGCAGCTGATCTGCGAGGCGTATGACCTGCTGAAGCACGCGCTGGGGCTGACGCCGGATGAGCTATCGGCGGTGTTCACCGACTGGAACAAGGGCGAGCTGGACAGCTATCTGATCGAGATTTCTTCGCAGATCTTCGCAAAGAAAGACGAGGACGGGACGCCGATCGTCGATAAGATTCTGGACACGGCCGGGCAAAAGGGCACGGGCAAATGGACGGTGGAGAGCGCGCTCGATCTGGGGATGCCGGTGACGCTGATCGGTGAGTCGGTATTTTCGCGGTGCCTCTCGGCGCTCAAGGAGGAGCGGGTCGACGCGTCGAAGATTTTGCAGGGACCGACGGGCCAGGCGGCGACGGCGGATCGGGCGGACTTTATCGAGAATGTGCGGCGGGCGCTGTACTGCTCGAAGATTATTTCGTACGCGCAGGGTTACATGATGTTGCGCGAGGCGGCGAAGCAGTATGGCTGGCGCGTGAATATGGGCGGCATAGCGCTGATGTGGCGCGGCGGGTGCATTATTCGCAGCCGGTTCCTGGGGAAGATCAAAGAGGCTTACGACAAGAAGCCGGACCTGCACAGTCTGCTGTTCGACAGCTTTTTTGCGGGCGTGCTGAACGAGTATCAGGCGTCGTGGCGGAAGGCGGTGGTGAAGGCGATTGCGCTGGGCGTGCCTTCTCCGGCGTTTTCGACAGCGCTTGCGTTTTACGACGGATACCGGACGGCGCGGCTGCCGGCGAATCTGCTGCAGGCGCAGCGGGACTTCTTTGGAGCGCACACGTATGAGCGCGTCGACCAGCCGCGGGGCCAGTTCTTTCATACGAACTGGACGGGGCGAGGCGGGCGGGTTTCGTCGACAACGTACAACGCTTAGGGGCGAAGCTCTGATTCAGTCTTCGAGAAACATCCCTCAGGGGCTAAAGCCCATTTTCGCTGATCTTTACGGCACGGCTGAAGCCGTGCCCCTTCAAAACAGCGGCTTAGTAACAGCGGCTTACCAAGAGTTTCATTTGGGCGGACGGTGCCTGAGGGAGCGGCTTGGGGAAGCGGGCCGGAGCGCACTTATTGCTTCGGCGGCAGGATCTGGTTCGCCTCCACGTCGATTTCGAGCTGGACATCGGCTCCCTGGGCTGGGGGCTGGCCGAGTTCCATGAGATTGTCGCGGGTCATGCCGAAGTCGCCGCGGTGCATCTCCGCTGTGCCATGGAAGGAGGCGCGCGGGGGCTTGCCGGCGGGCGTGTCGGGAAACAGTCCTTTAAAGGTGAAGGCGAGCGGGACGGCTTTGCTGACGCCACGAATGGTGAGGGTTCCGTCCATGATCCATTGGTCTCCGGATCGGCGGATGCCGCGGCCCTGATACGTGGCGGCGGGGAATTTCTTCACATCGAAGAAATCGGGGCCGCGCAGGTCGTCGTCGCGCTCGGTGTTCTGCGTGCTGATGGTGGCAGTGTCGATGACGATGTCGACGGCGCAGTCTGCAAGGTTGGGCGCGGCAGTGATGGTGCCGGTGACCTTGTCGAAGCGGCCGCGCACGACGCCGACGACGTGGTGCCATGCACTGAAGTAGACGAAGCTGTGGTCGTGGTCAACCTTGTAGGAGCCGGGAGCGAGGAGCGCCGGCGGTGCGGCCGGGGAGTTGGCGGCGGCATGCGCGCGGGTCGCGGTCCAGATTCCGAAAAACAGGGCAGAGGCCAGGAGCATAGCGGACAGCTTTTTGACGGTCACGTTGGTGGAACCCATCGATTGGTGCACCTCTGATGAGCAGGAGTACGACACCGGCGTGCGAGAAGTCCTGAGGAAGGGCTGAATTGCTCTGAAAAGTTCTGAATAGTGGATGGAAGCGTGGGCGGATGTCCGACGGCGGACAGTTCAGGAGTCCTGGCGCGCATTGGTACAATCGGCCAGCGTATTCGGTGGGGCAACATGAGCACGTCCACTACAAGAATGCTTCGCGTTGGCGCATGGTGCGTCGACCCGACAGCTGGACAGATTTCGCGGCCGGGGGAATCGGTGCGTCTGGAGGCGCGGACGATGCGGCTGCTGCTCTGCCTGGCGGAACAAGCAGGCGAGGTGGTGAGCATCGACGATCTGCTGACCAAGGTGTGGGCGGGGGTAATCGTTACTCCGGATTCGGTGTATCAGGCTGTTGCGTCGTTGCGGCGTTTGCTGGGCGATGATCCGCGACAGCCTACTTATATTGCTACGGTGCCGCGGCTGGGGTATCGGATGGTGGCGGAGGTGAGTCTGTGGAACGGCGAGCCGCTCGGACCAACTAATTCGAACCCAGGCGCGACCTCGAAGCCGAGCGCCCGGGAACGAACCCGCTTCGTGTGGGCCTCGGTTGGGATGCTGGTGCTGCTGCTGGTTGCCGCAGCCCTCGCAGCCGTTCTGATCACCTACCTTATCCGTGGCAAGGTGTCCTTTCGGCACTCCTCCTCGTCGCCCACTTCCACGTACAGCGTGACCGTGGCGCCACAGAAATCCGTCGCGGTGATTCCCTTCCTCGATTTGACGGAAGGCATGAAGGAGGAGGAGTTTGCCGATGGGATCACTGAGGAGCTGATCGACAAGATCAGCCGGATTCCTGGTTTGCGGGTGCCGTCGGCGACCGCGTCGTTCTACTTCAAGGGCAAGCAGGTTCCGGTGGCGGAGATGGCGAAGACGCTGGGCGTTGCGTATGTGCTCGATGGCAGCGTGCGGAAGTCCGGCACATGGGTTCGCGTCGATGCTCGGCTGATGCGCGCGGACAACGGGTACGTGGTGTGGTCGGAGACATACGATCAGCCGATGAAGAACATCCTGATGGTGCAGGACGACATTGCTGGCGCAGTAGCGAAGGCGCTGCAAAGCTCGATCGGCAGCGGATCTGGCAAACCCTGAATTCTGATAGAAGCCGGCGCGGGGCGCTGTTTCTTTTCGGCTCCGCGGCGCCGGGCGTTAGAGCGGGTCGCGTCTATTTCTTGCGACGGTACACTTCACATCGGACGGCGCTCCCGATTTGGGCTGGTTATGCCCGAAATTAGAACCTTTTAATCAAGGCGGGTGATCGCTCCGATGCACAGGAGGTATGAAACTCCTGTGGACCTCGCTGCTTTTTTCCTTCGTATTGTCCGGCGCCTCCTGCCTGGGTCAGGAGGTGGCGCTGGTGAATGCTCCGGAGCCGGTTCTGAATGCGCCGGAATCGGTGTTCGGCGTTTCGTCGTCGAGCCTGAGCGGGTCGGGTTCGGGCGCGATTATGCCGGTGCGGGCCCCTCGCGCCGTGGTGAGGCCGGGGTTTGGGCTCGAGGACTGGAGCTTGCTGGGAGCGGGGGCGGCGCTGCGGTTTCTCGACTACAAGAGCACGGTGAAATGCGAATCGGATCCCGCGAATTTTCGCGAGGTGGAGTTGCCGCAGGCTTTGGTGCACAACAAGCCGGGTTTTGCGGCTTTTGAGGCCAGCACGGTGGTGGCGAACTACTATGCTTATCGTTTCCTGGTGAAGCGCGACCACCGGAAGATGGCGCGGCTGGGGCAGTGGGTGAATATTGGCGCGATGGCGTGGACGGTGGGACGGAATTATTACGAGCTGAACGAATTCTGGCCGCGGTATGACTTGCCGATTCATGGGCCGTCTGGGCAAATTCCGTAAAATTAGGCGATGCGGGAACGGTCTGAGGATGCACTGGCGGAGATGCGCGACGTTCTGCTGGAGACGTATGCCGTCAATGATGCGATGAACCAGCTGCTGCTTGCGCATCTGGATGCGCGGGCGTGGCGGGCGACGCCGTCTGGGGCTGCGGGCAGGGGCGGGCGGACGATCGGGGCTGTGTTCGCGCACATGCACAACTGCCGGTTGAACTGGCTGCGGCGGAACGCGCCGCATTTGCGGTGTCCGGCGGCGCTTGATCCGCGGCGGTGCACGATGAAGCAGGCTTCGGCGGCGCTGAAGAAGAGCGCGGAGGCGTGTTTGCGGATGCTGACCGATGCTCTGGATGCGGGACCGGAGCGGAAGGTGACGCGATTTTCGCGGGGAGAGTGGACCCGCACATGGCCTGCCGGGGCGGCGATGTTTGGGTACATGTTTTCGCATGAGGCGCATCATCGCGGGCAGATTATTCTGCTGGCGCATCAGCTGGGGTATCGGCTGCCGGCACAGGCGTGGGGCGGGATCTGGAACTGGGACCGGCTTTGGAAGGAGCGGGGGTTAGCGAAGCGGCCTCGGTGAGGGGCAGGCGGATGGCTCTCGGGCCATCCGCCTGCAGTTGACTCATGTGTGCAGCTAAGGACAGACGGTTAGTGGGGTGGTTACGTTGACGAAGGTGTTGACGGATGCGGCCGCGGCCGTGCTGGTAATGCCGTAGGTCGAGTCGAAGATTATGTTCGAGCGCGGGACTGAGTTGCAGCTTCCGATCGCGTAGCCCACACCGCCAATGGTGTTCGACTGGATGGTGGCAGTTGAGCTGGTGTTGGAGATTGCCCTCGCACGCGGGCTGCTGGCGCCGACGATTCTGTTCGAGTTTACAGTGACATTATCGGCATCAATGCTGATGCCAAATTCGGTCCCAACCAGCGAGATGGTATTACCGGTGATGGTGGCACCATCACCTTCTGCGACGATGCCCCAGTTGTCCCCAACCACGGTGAGCACGTTGTCTTTGACCGTTGAGGCATCCTGAATGACAACCGCATATCCCTCTGACGTGCCCCCGAATT
>PMUI01000068.1 GCA_003166955.1 Acidobacterium sp. | reverse complement strand
ACTTGCCTCGGGTTCGCGAAGACGCAGATCGGCGGCAGGTGTTGACAGACGATATCTGGCAAGAAAAGCGCAGATTGATTATGGATTGTTACGGGTACGGTGCGGACAGTTGGGAAGCACGGAGCACACCTCGAGAAGAAGGTTTCCGGTGTTTTGACTCGGCACAAGCAGCGGTAATACGCACAGCATTGCTGGAGGAAAAAACGTGAAGGTGCTTGTGTTGTTCGACTATCCACCACCTCCGGGCGGCCTGGCGATGCAGGGCGATCTTTTGTGCAGCGGTCTGCGCGAAATCGGCGTGGACGTTCACCCGGTACATCTCAAATCGTCCCTGGAAAAGGAATGGTACTACCGCTGGTTTCGGCCGGACGTTGTGGTGGGCGTGGGGTATTGGGGCCATGTTCCGGACCTGGTCTTGCACCCGCAGAAGTTTGGAATGCTGGCGGTCCCATGGTTGGTGGCGGATGGTTTCATCGCGGAATATCGGGACGTTTTGAACGCTTTGCCGCTGATCCTGGTCACCTCCAACTGGGTGAAGGATGTCTACGTTAGGGACGGCATCAAGGGAGACAACATTGAGGTGCTTCCTGTGGGTTGCGGCACGGACCGCTATGTGCCCCATAGCAGTGATGACTTGAAAGTCAAATCGATCCGCAAGGACCTGGGAGTATCCGAGGACCAGCTGATGATTCTGACCGTCGGCGGCGATGGGGCGTCCAAGGGTGCCCGGGAGGTGATGGAGGCGCTGGCGCTGATCGATGCCGAGGTACCCGACTGGAGATATGTCTGCAAGGTTTGGCCTCAGCCCCGCACTGTCCAACAGAACTTGCTCGATCTCGAGCTGGCGGCGCGTCTGGGCATCGACAAGAAGGTTATCTACTCGACCAGCATCGTGTCGCAGAATTTCATGCCCTACTTGCTGGCCGCCTGCGATATCTACGCTGCGCCATCGCGGCTTGAGGGTTTCGGGATGATTCAGGTGGAGGCCAACGCATGCGAAAAGCCGGTGATCGCGATCGACGCGATGGCGTTTCTCGACACGATGGTCCACGGTGAAACGGCGTTTCTAGCGAAAGTAGCAGAGGAGAGAAAAATCACTGAGGCGGTATTCGGGGAAGGCCACGGGATCGAGAGTGGCCAACGTATCGTGTTTCCAAACCCGCGGACAGCGGAGTACCGAGCCAGCGTGCCCGACATCGCCAAATACCTCCTGACACTCATGAACGACAGCACTCTGCGGCGGGAGATGGGTGAAGCGGGCCGAAAGCATGTCGTCGAGTTGTTTGATTATCGCCAGGTTGCCAAGCGCTTCGTGAAGATCGTCTCCGACCGATTGGGGATTCAGTAGAGAGTAAGGTGGTCAGGAGCGAGTGCTCCTGGTCGCAGCTTTGCATGCCATAGAGGTGGCAATGTTTATGGACGAAAAATCGATCGCCTCCATTGATCAGGCCAAAGAGGCGGCCCTCCGCATCCTGCTGCATAACGCGCATGGGCAGTTTCAAGGACTTCCCCGGACCGCAGGCTGGGGATACCCGGAACCGTATACGCGGGACCTGATGATTTCAGCCCTGGGTTTTCTGGCAACCGGCAACGAAGAGCTTGCAGACGCGCTGCGGCGCACGTTGGTAGCGCTGGCGGAAAATCAGACGGCGCGTGGCCTCATTCCATCACTCGCCCACGATCCAGATGACCGTGGCGCCAGCGATACGACGCCTCTGTTCCTCTTTGGCCTGGCACTTTACAGGAAATCGGCCAACCTGCCGGAGTTCCTCAACCAAGCAGCGCAGAGCGCCTTGAAGTGGATGCAATACCAGAGCCCTGATGACCGGGTAATGGTCTCCCAGCTACCGACCAGCGACTGGCGTGACGAGCAGTGGGTGATGGGTTATGGGCTGTACGTGAACACACTGGTTTATGCTTACCTCAAGCTTTATGGCGAGCACGAGTCCGCCGGTCAACTGCGCGAGTTGATGAACCGTCTGGAAGTCTGCGGCGAGTCCAAGAACCCCCATGAGCACGAGGGTCTCGTAGTGCCATCCAAGCCTTATTACGCGCTCTACTCCTACAAAGTCCTGAACAGCGACCGTTTCGATCTGCTGGGCAACAGCCTGGCAATTCTGACTGGGATTGCTTCGCCTGAACGGGCGCGAGATCTAGTGGCATGGATTGAGGCCGAGTGCGAGGCCATGCGGGCTCGCGGAGAGCTGGCCGTGGATTTGCCGTCCTGTTTGTTTCCTTATATCCTGCCCCATCATGCCGATTGGCACCCGCGATACGAGATATATAATCGGCCCGGCGACTACCACAACGGCGGCGTCTGGCCGTTTATCTGCGGCTTCTATGTGGCGGCATGCGTGGCGGTAGGTCGGATGGATCTGGCGAATCGGAAGCTGTTGGCGCTAACCGAACTGGTCAAACCGTGGCACGAAAATGAGGCGGAGTGGGGTTTCAACGAGTGGATTCACGCGCAGACCGGCCAACCGAGTGGGCGTGATTGGCAGACCTGGTCGGCCGCTATGTACCTTTACGCTGTTCAGTGCGTGCAGCGGCAGGACACTCCGTTCTTCGGCGATATGCGCCCAGGCGATCTGAATCGTTGAGGACATCGAAAACTTTCACTTGAGGATCGAGCAGGATATTTTACGAATCAAATTGCGGGCGAGCGAGGCGGTGCCGGCCACACAGGCGTGAAGACGTTCAGATAGAGACAATCTTCCCTGCTGATCTCTTTGGCGTTGGGAACGAAGTAGGGATTCTGTGCACAAATCGGTCCGTATTCTTTCGCATTGCGCACGCCGGTCCAGGGTTCGACAGGCGAAGGCTCACGCCAGCGCAGCGGGCCCACAGGAGGACGAGCATACGGGATGCCCTTGAAGACTGCTCCACCGGCTTCGACAACTGCGCCGCGAACCTGACCGCCGGTGACGGTGACCACGGGACCGGAATCCGCCGCTGCGGCAGGGATGGCAACCAACGCGACTAACAGTGGCAAGCTTCGAACCACAGACTGAATCGGCATGCTCGATACTATCTCAGCAATCCTGCGCCAGCCACAGGATCTGCGATTCAGCAGCCGCATACGCAGCGCGGCAGATTGTTAAGTCAGGTTATCGTTCGGATCGGATGGTCGGCAATACGGAAGTTTGACGGGGATGAGGGCAGGGATCTCTGGTCCTCGAAACTTCCGTATTGCCGGTAATTCGGCAACAAGCTGAAGTGTTCGATGATTGACTCGGCGATTTGGCGGTTATCCGGAAGTATGGGGTTATCGCAAATGAACTCCCGTCTCGGCCCTAAAATGCAAATGCGACGAAATTTCCGGTTCGTTTGCGGATAGCGCGAAAATAAGGAATTACTCATGCCCTTTGTGGATACCAGCGGACTGAAGGTCATCGAACGGCTGCCGGGATGGAAGGGACGTTATGTTCACTCGCCCAGCATGACGTTCGCACACTACGAGTTCGCAGCCGGCTCAACGATTCACGAGCACTCCCACCCGGAGGAAGAGGTGTATGAGGTGATTGAGGGTGAACTCGAACTGACCATCGACGGAAATACGGAAATTGCGAAACCCGGCATCGTTGCCATTGTGCCCGCGAACATCCGTCATTCGGTCAGAGCTCTGACCGACGGGCATCTGATTGTTGTGGACCACCCGGCCCGCACGGATTTCGGCTAGGCATCGCCCGGCAAACGTAAGGCCGTTTATGCCAGGCAAAACGGCGAGCGCGTTATCGATCCCACTCCCAACAGAACCCCAAAGCTCCGTGTGGCCGGCAATCCGCCCAGAACCCGGACTTTCTCGATCACAGCGGTCCGGCTGTCGATGTGTGAATGGGCGATGATGTTTGAGCCGAGCTTCGCCCCGCCCATTCCGGTTCTGCGGTGGCGCGGTTATAGTGGACCGAACCGCCGTTGAGCAAGAGCGCAACGTCAGTCCGTGATCGACGCGCGGATTCGGAGGGTGCAGTGGCTGAGCAGTCGTCATCACGGAACGATGAAGATGCTTCCCCGGTAAGAAGCCCGGCCGCCCGCAACGAAGAGGAGGCATTCGAAACCGGTTCCCTTCCTGAGCAGACCGCGGTGGGCAGTGTCATCGGCCCCTATCAGCTGCTCGAGATTATCGGCGAAGGGGGCATGGGCCAGGTGTGGCTGGCCGAGCAAAAACAGCCGGTGCGGCGGCGCGTGGCCGTCAAGCTGATCAAAGCCGGCATGGACACGCGCGAGGTCGTGGCTCGCTTCGAGTCCGAACGCCAGGCGCTGGCGCTGATGGACCACCCCGCCATCGCCAAGGTCTTCGACGCCGGTTCCACGCTTGAGGGCCGGCCCTACTTCGCCATGGAGTATGTGGCGGGCATGCCGATCACGGCTTATTGCGACAAGCGCAGGCTCACGATGCGGCAGAGGCTGGAGCTCTTCATCCTGGTCTGCGACGGAGTGCAGCATGCCCATCAGAAGGCCATCATCCATCGCGATCTGAAGCCCTCGAACATCCTGGTGAGCGAAATTAACGGCAAGCCCATGCCCAGGATCATCGACTTCGGGGTGGCCAAAGCGACCTCGCAAAAGCTGAGCGCCGGGACCATGTACACGCGGCTGGGCGCGATGGTCGGGACGGTAGGTTACATGAGCCCGGAGCAGGCCGACTCGGCCGGTGAGGACATCGACACGCGTACCGATGTGTACTCGCTGGGAGTGGTTCTCTATGAAGTGCTGGTGGGCGCGCTGCCCCTGGATCTGAAGAAGCTGGCTTACGATGAGGTGCTGCGTCGGCTGCGCGACCAGGATGCGCCACGGCCGAGCACCAGGCTGCGCACGCTGGGCGAGTCGTCTGCGGTGACGGCCAAAAACCGGGGCGTCGATCCGTCCACGCTGGCCCGGCAACTGCGCGGCGATCCTGATGCGATCACGCTGAAGGCTCTGGAGAAAGATCGGAAGCGGCGTTATGCCAGCGCATCGGACCTGGCCGAGGACATCGGACGCTATTTACGCAACGAGCCGGTCGCGGCGCAACCCCCCAGCACTGTGTATCGTGCGCGGAAATACGTTCGCCGCCACCGCCTTGGGGTGGCCATGGCCGGGGCGGGCCTGTTGCTGCTGGTCGGGTTTGCTGTCGCGCAGGCGCTGGAGCTGCGGCGCATCACCCGCGAACGCGATCGCGCCGATCGCATCTCGCAGTTCATGACGAAGATGTTCACAGTGTCGAACCCCAGCCAGGCGCGCGGCAATACCGTCACGGCGCGGGAGATTCTCGATAGAGCGTCTTCGGACATTGACACCGGGCTGAAGGACGATCCGGTATTGCGGGCGAAGATGATGTACACCATGGGGCAGACCTACGAGGGGCTGGGCCTCTACTCTCGCGCGCAATCGCTGCTGGAGCGGGGCCCTTGCCATCCAGCAGCGGGTGACTGGACCGCGGAACCCAGAGACGCTGCGCACCATGGCCCTGCTGGCGACGTTTCTGGGAGATGAAGGGCACTATACCGAAGAAGAGAAACTGGCCCGCGAGACGTCCGACATGCAGCGCAAGGTCCTCGGACCCGATCATCCCAACACCCTGCAGTCGATCGATACCCTCGCCAGCGCTCTCGATAATGAAGGCCGCTACCCTGAAACAGAGAAGCTGGTCCGCGAGACCCTTGCTGCCCGGCAACGCGTCCTCGGTCCGGAGCACCCCGACACATTGCGATCGATGAACCACCTGGCGGCAACTCTTATGCAGGAGGGCCATTACCCCGAAGCCGAGAAGCAGGAGCGGCAGGCGCTTGATATCAGGCGCAGGGTCCTGGGACCTGATCATCCGGACACACTGTACTCGATGACGTGGCTGGCCACAATGTTGAACTACCAGCACGAATACCCCGAGGCCGAGAAATTGCAGCGCGACACGCTCGATATCCAGCGCCGTGTTCTGGGACCCGAGCACCCCGACACGCTCTATTCGATGAGCTACCTGGCTATGATTCTTGAGGCTGAGGGCAAGCACGCTGAGGCCGAAAAGGTTGAGCGCGACGCACTGGATACGGTACGTCGTGTCCTCGGTCCCGAGCATCCGGAAACACTCTACATGATGACCTATCTCGCTAACACCCTGGAGGCGGAGGGCCATTTTGGCGAGGCAGAGAAGTTGGACCGCGAGGTGCAGGAGATTGAAAGCCATCATTCAGGCGGGGGAGGGCCGGATACCGCCGAACCGTTGGCAATGATCCTCAGCCACGAGGGACGGTACGACGAGGCGCAGCAGCTGTTTCATCAGATCGTTCAGAGAGCGGGAAGCGCCAGAGACTCGGCCACGCTTGCCGACGCCTGGTATAACTTTGCCTGCGGAGCAGCCGTCGCGGGCCACCGCGATGAGGCGCTGGACCACCTCGGCCAGGCAATCGGTCTCGGATTCGGCCACGCCGATGCGATCGCAGCCGACCCCGATTTGAAATCTCTGCACGGCGATCCCCGCTTCGATGCCCTGGTCGCCAAAGCGCGGCAGGTCGCCACGGCCACGACACAGTGAGCCGCGGCCAAACAATCTGAATTATTGGCTGGATCCCGAATCAAGCAAAGAAAGCAGTTTTCATGAGCGAGTACGAAGGGATCCGCTCATCGAGGTGCCTCTTCCGACTTTTGTATGGTTGGTCGGCAATACGGACATTACGATCCGTCCCGGCGAAACTTCCGTGTTGCCGGTGACACGGCAGTTTCAAACTACGCTCGGCCGGGTTATATTCCCGCAATCTGCAAAGTGACATCGACGGACCGTTGTCCTGTCGCGTCAATCCAAAACCCACGAGAAAGCACTATTCCTCCCGAAGAGCCACTATTGGATCCACGCTGCTCGCTCGCCACGCAGGAATAACCGTAGCTGCGAATGCGACCACGGCCAGCAATGCCGGCACAGTAAGGAAAGTAGCGAAGTCCCTCGCGCCTACGCCGAATAACAGGCTGGCGATCACGCGAGTCAGGGCGGCAGCACACACCAGGCCTGCAAAAATACCGATCAACGCCAGCTGCATTCCCTGCCTGACAACCAGTCCGAGAATATTTTCACGTCGTGCGCCCAGGGCCACCAGAATTCCGATATCGCGCGTGCTCTGTGTCACCAGATACGACATCACTCCGTACAGCCCCACCGCGGCGAGCAGCAGCGCGAAAGCCGCAAATGCACCCAGCATCGTCGTCGAGAAGCGCTGGCGCGCCAGCGAATCGAATAAACGATCCTGCATCGTCCGAACTCCATAGACGACCGCAGAAGGATCGATGGCGTGGATCTCCCTGATCATGGCGGTGGAAAGTCCCGCTTCATCGGAGGTGGAACGGGCAACCAGGAACGTCCCTCGGTCGGGGTCCTGCTGCATCGGGAAATAGGTCGCGATCTTGCCGTCGGTCTCCAGACCGTACTGTTTGACCACTCCCACGACACCGACAATGGTGATGGGCTTCTTCGGATCGAACCAGAGATGTTTTCCGATCGCGTCCCCGTGCGGCCAGAAACGCTGCGCGAACTTCGCGTCAATGATGACGACCTGCGGCATGTCGATAACGTCTTGAGCCGAGAAAAAGCGGCCCGCCACCAACGGAATCTGCATGGCGCTGAAATAGTTGATGCTTGCGGTGCGTTGATCGACCTGCAGCTCCTGTCCTGGCGGCGGCGCATATCCCTCTACGTGGATTCCTCCCCATCCCACCGTGCCCGTCAGCGGAAGCGCTGATACCGCACCTTCGGCCACCACTCCTGGCAAATGTGCGATCCGGGCGTCGAGCTCACGATAGAAACCGGCGCGGACTTTATCGTCGTGGTACTTGCTGTCATTGATCACAAGCTGCATGGTCGTTACGTGGTCCGTGGTGAAACCCGGCGCTACGTCCTGCAGCCGGGCGAAGCTGCGAATCAGCAGTCCGGCTCCGATCAGCAATATCAGGGAAAAAGCGAGTTCCGAAACCACCAGCATGCTGCGCAGACGGTGACGCTTCACGTGCAGGCCGCCATCGGACTGCCCGCTGCGGCCGCCGGCTTTCAGCGATGCATTGGGATCCATTCGGACCGCGCGCCACGCCGGCGCCAGGCCGAAAAGTATCCCAGTCGCCAGCGACAGGCCAAACGTGAAAGCCAGAACGGTGCCGTTGATTCCAATCTCATCGAGCCGCGGAATATTCCCCGGATTCATCGCGCGTACTGCCCAAAGGCTCACTTGCGCCACCAGCAGACCCGCCACGCCTCCCAGCACTCCCAAAAGAATGCTCTCTGTCAATAATTGCCGCGCCAGGCGTCTCCAGTCCGCTCCCAGAGCCGTGCGGACCGCGACTTCTTTTTCGCGACCCGCTGCGCGCGCCAGCAGAAGATTAGCCACATTGGCACATGCAATCAGCAAGACCAGTGCTACCGCGCCCAGCAGCACCAGCAGCGGGCGCCGTACGTCTCCCACGACCTGCCGCTGCAGGCCCACGACATCCATGCCAAATGTGGCGCCGCGCTTGTCTTTTGTACGGATCTGGCTGGCGATGATGTCGACATCCGCCTGGGCTTGGTCCAGAGAAACATCGGGTTTCAGACGCACGAGGATGTTGTAGTTTTCATCTCCTCTGCGCTGCGCGGCATCGGCCGCTAACGGCAGCGGCAGAAAGATGTCCACCTTGTCCATCGGTCCTTCCGATGGCAGCACTTCGGCGTTCACCGAAAAACTGCGCTGCAAAACTCCTGCGACATTAAATGCTTTTCCGTTGAGGGTGATGCTCTTGCCCACGATTGCGGGGTCGGAGTTGAAAAGGCGTTCCCACGCTCCGTTGCTCAGAATGGCCACCGCCGGCTGGCCGGGCTTATCCTCATCCGGCAACAGGATGCGCCCCATCAAAGGCCTGGCCCCCAGCATCGACAACAGACTCGATTGTGTACTCAGTACGTCAACCCGCTCTGGCTGCTCGCGGCCCGTCAGCGTGAATGTGCGGCTCTGCGCGAGGGCCATCTGATCGAACGAATGGTTCTGGGTTTGGATGTCAATGTACTGGCCCGGAGACGGCCAGTCCCGCAGAATGCCGATTCCGGGAGAATGCAGCCAGATCGCCGCCAGCCGATCCGCATGCGGATAGGGAAGCGGACGCAGCAACAGCGCGTCCACGACGCTGAAAATCGCAGAGTTGGCGCCAATTCCGATCGCCAGGGACGCCAAAATCACCGCCGACAGCACCCCGTTCCTGCGAAGCATCCGCAAAGCATAGCGAAGATCCTGCAACCAGAGGTTCATCCGTCCTCCCGCAATGGACAATAATCATAGGCCACGCCCGCTGAATTCATTTCGTTTTGTGACGGAATCGATTCGCACAGAAATCGAGCTCGATCCGTGTTCTGTCCGTGTTGTCGGCGACATTTGGCGGTTGGGGCAGAGGTCCGGTCCTCGAAACGTCCGTATTGCCGGTAATACGTCCAGAACACTGCGTCGATGAGTGAATTGGCGATAATGCAACAAGCAAGCCAGCCAGAGGAGACACTGCTCAAGATCCCCCGCGTTTGGTGCCGATGCCCCTTCAGGGAACCCCTCCAACCGACTCTTCAGCTTCCATCCACAAACTAACGACGTATCCGACGAACTCGCGGACCCTGCATTGCGTATCTACCCTTTCGGGCACTTTGGGCATCCAGCAGTGCTGTCGACCAATCACCATGTCTGAAGTGGACTCCGCCTGGCAAAGGAGAGCAAAGATGAACACTTCGCCCGAACGATCTGCAGCCATCGCCTCGTGGGTGTACGTAATCGTGGTTTTGGGCGCTATTCTCATTGCAACTGGCGCAATTCTGGCGATTGTTCGCCCTGCAATGCTGGTATCTCCTCACGACACGATCAACGGAGCCGTTCATATTTACGCGGGTTATCTTGCCTCCCGTAACATGGCCATGGCGGCCCTGCTCATTGTGCTACTGTATCTGCGCGCCAGGCATGCGCTGGCTAACCTGATGGTTCTGGTCGCGTTCGTTCAGGTTTTGGACGCGTGTATGGACTGCGTTGAAGGCCGATGGATGATCGCGCCCGGAGTGCTCCTCTTCGGGCTGGTTTTCTCAATCGGAGCAATGCGGCTCTCGGGTTATCCATTTTGGAGACTCGAGGCTTGGGGGTGATAACGAACCGACCCTCTACCGCATGTCACGACAACGGGCCAATGCGCTCATCGAGGCCATTTTCCCGAGTAGTGTCTGGTTTGTCGGCAATACGGAAGTTTCGTGCCCCGGAGGCGGTTGTTTCCGGTTTGCCGGTAATACACCCAGATGCGCCAAAAGCTGTTCCCCGAACGAGACATTGGCTGCACCGCCTTAGCGTGAGCAACTGGCACTTGGTTCGCAGTGCATGGCTCTTATTTACCGTCCGGATGTTCCGAGACACTCAAAGTGTTTCCGTCGGGGTCCCTGAACCAGGCAACTCTGGCTCCGGTGGGCGAAGTCCAGATGCCTGATTCGTCCTGTTCCAGGAACTCGTAGCGTTCAAATTGAACCCCGTCTGTCTTCAACATTTGAACGACGGACACAATGTCCGGAACTTGCCAACCTAAAACCGTGCCTGATGCTGGCGGGAGTTGTTTGCCCATGGCCAGGCGGAGCATGATTCCATTTGCGTCAAAGACCAGCGCGAAAGGAGGCTCTTCATTCACCAGACGCAGGCCGAGCACATCCCCATAAAAGTGCTTCGCTCGGTTTACGTCCACGATGGTGACAAACGCGATGATGTTGAACTCTCCGAGCGCCCCTGGGTTGGTCATGTGATCGATCATGGGCCATTGCAAGTACTGGCGCAAGGGGGATAGTGCGCCATAATATATCGCCAGTGCGACAGTTGAGCATTCTCCGGGAGTTCGATCCAAAGCGCGGGATTTCCATCGCGACGCTCGCTTATGAATACCCCGCTGGGTTTCAAGTCCCGGAACACGCTCATGGGTCGGATCAACTGATCTACGCCATTCGCGGGGTCATGGAAGTATTTTCTGGTCGAAACATGTGGCTGGTTCCTCCGCGCTCCGCCATCTGGCTTCCCGCAGAAACCTGCCACCGAATTGATATGCCGAACGCGGTCTCGATGCGCACACTTTATTTCCGGCCCGGATTGATTCGTACACCGCCGCTTGTCAGCGCGGTGCTGCACGTAACGCCGTTGTTGCGTGAACTCATTCTCGAAACGGTACGGATTGGGAACCTTCGCTCCCGACAGCACCATGAGCGAGCACTTCGAGACCTGCTGGTATTGCACGTGGAATCTGCATCGTCGGTGCCGACCTACGTGCCGCTCCCAAGGGATGAGCGAGCAGTGACGGTGGCACGGGCGGTGCTGACAGCCCCTGAGCAGACAACACCCCTGGCCGCCCTTTGTTCCGATGCCGGAGTTAGCGTCAGAACGGTTCAGAGGATATTTCGCAAAGACATTGGCACCGACTTCGAGTCGTGGAGGCGTCAGGTTCGGCTGACGAGGGCGGTGCAACTGCTGGTGGCGGGCCGCGCAGTCAAGGAAGTAGCCTCCTGTGTCGGATATCGCCAACCGAGCGCCTTCGTAGAGGCTTTTCGACGGAGCTTTGGGACGACTCCAAAGGCGTGGATTGTGTCCCTCGAAAAGCTGAATGGCGTGAGTTGAAACGAACGTAGTGCGGCGTTTCTGAAGCGGAATCACCAGGTCGCCACGGATTTATTCATATCGTCGTGGGTGGGTTGATTCCACGACTTTTTGAGTGCAACTGCTCTCCGGCGAACAGCACCGCCGCAATGGCGAGCAGCATTGGCAGGGTACCGACCATCAGAGCAGCGTGCGAAACCGTCGTGAGGGAGAGCCCTTTGAACTGAAGGAGGAATACGACGGGCACCCCGAGCGCCGCGGCGGCGAGAACCCAGACCCATTCCGCCCGGGCAAAGCGAGGGCGGTCAAAGAACAGGAAAGGCAGCATGCCGGCGCACGCGAAAAGCAAACGAACCAAACCATGGTTGAGACGGGCATCTCGCGAAGTGCTATCTTGCCGAAAAAGAATCCGGTTCCCCACAGGCACCCCGCCGTTGCCAGCGCGAAGATGGGAAAGAAACGACTGTGCCGCTCAGACATTGCTTCCGATGATACCTAAATCAACTGTTCCGGCGGCCATATAGAATCAATCATTCGCAGGAAATCCCCCAAGACTGACTAACTTTGCCCCTCCAGCGCAAGAGATGTCCATTTTGCCGCTCCCATTGCCAGATTCGGTCTTTCGTCACTCATTACAGGCCGCGCTTGTTCTGTTTCTTATGCTCCTCCCGTGCCGAGCGCAGCAGTCCGCGCAGACGTGGACCGGCACAGTGCGAAATGCAAATGGCGCGCCAGTCCCTGGCGCACGTATACAACTGGCTGCTGAAGGTGCCCCCACCGAGCCCGTTCAGGCGACTTCCGGAGCCGATGGTAGTTTTCGAGTGGGTCCGGTGAGACCTGGGCAATACAGGCTCTCTCTGCAATTGAGCAGTTCAACCGGCGAGGCGGCGCAGCTGGTTTTGGCGCCGCTGAAGGCAGTTTCCGTGTCTTTCGTGGTGCAGGCGGGAGGGGAATCGCTGACCGTAATGCTGGGGGTAGGGCGAGCCGGGGCGCAGACTGCCAACTCCGGCGGCGAAGAGCTTTCGAGCCACGAGGTGAGCTCGTTGCCGCTGAACAAGCGCGACTTCAGCCAGCTTTTGTTGCTTGCGGCCGGCACGATGACCGATGCCAACGGTGCGACCAACTTTACGCAGCAGTTTGCCATCAACGGCCAGCGCGGAGTGGAAGCGACGTTTGCGATGGATGGCGCGGATACCACCGATCCGGAGATGGGCGGCGCAACCTTCACCAACTTCGATGTGGATGCGGTCGAGGAAATTCAGTCCAGCTCGGGCTGGATGCCGGCCGAGATCGGATTTGGCGCGTCGGGGTTTACGGATATCCGCACACGCTCCGGGGCTAGCGGCTTTCACGGCTCGGTTTTCGAGTTTGTGCGCAACTCGGCGTTCGATGCGCGAAACTTCTTCGACCATGCCACGCCGGCCACGCCCGGCCGTTTGCCGCCCTTCCGGCGCAACGAGTTCGGGTTTACCAACGGCGGCGCCGTGATCCTGCCGCATGTCTATGACGGCAGGGGCAAGACCTTTTACTTCGGCCAATATCAAGGCTTCCGCCAGGTGCTGGGAACGACGCAGGTCTTTCCGGTGCCCACCGCGGCGCAGCGGCCATCGGCGGTCAACGGGAATATCGTGGACGACCCGATCGAAATCCAGCAGCCAGACGGAAGCTTTGTGAGCGACACGCTATTTGTGCCGGTGAACCCAGCGATTGCAGCTATCCTGGCGCGGTATCCGTTGCCCGATCTCCCGTCCGGCGCCTATGGCGTGAATACCTATGCGGCTTCGTCGAAGGTCATCACCAACGCCGACCAGTTTTCCATCCGTATCGATCACAAAATCGGCAGTAAAGACCAGTTCCTGGCGCGGTTCACCTTTGACAATCTAACCGGGCCCACGACGAACCCTGATCAGACAGCAATCGATCCGCAATTTGGCGTGCAGTATATCGACCGGCAGCGCAACGTGATGGGAGCGTGGACGCACACTGCATCGCCGCGGCTGGTCTTTGAGTCGTTGATCGGCATCGAGCGCAGCACGCCGGGGTTTCCTACGCCCGATCTGACCGACCCCGCTGTGAAGTTTAACGACAGCACCTTCGAGGGCTTTAACACCGCGGGCGGTTCGGTGGCGCAGATCTACGGCAACCTCTTCCAGGGGCGGCAGCTGGTGAGCTGGATCCGCGGCAGCCACGCGATGAAGGCCGGCTTCGAGGCGCGGCTCAATCGCGATGGGGGGTACTTCGGCACCAGCCCCAACGGCGAGTATGACTTTGGCGGCGGCTCGGCGTACTCAGCGGCAACCGACGCGGCGGGCAATCCAGTCACGATTCAGTCGCAGAGCGGTACGCACAATGTGCCCTACGGCAGCTTGCTTCCCGATACGGTGAGTGGATTTCTCTCCGGCAGTCCCGCGGCGTATACAGTCGCAATCGCGTCGCCGCAGTTTTCCAGCGGCGTGCACATCGGGCCGGCGGCAATCAACCGAGATTCCTTCGCGGCGTTTGTGCAGGATAACTGGAAGTTGACCCCGCGTTTTGCGCTGGACTACGGTGTGCGCTGGGAGTTATACACGCCGCTCACCGAACGCGCGCACCGGACTTCAAGTCTCTTGAAAGCAAACGGCGTGACGGAGTATGTCGTCAATCCGCAGCCGGGTTATCAGACGGATTGGAAAGGCTGGGGACCGAGGATACAGGGTACGTGGCAGATGACGAGCAAATTTCAGGCGCACGCCGGCGGCGGCATCACCATCATCCAGCCCAACCTCTTTCAGGATAACTATTTAACAGGAGGGGCACCATTTGCCGTGTATCCTAGGTTAGTGGGGACGCAAGGGGCTCCGGTTCCGTACGGATTTAAGATCACTTCGTCGCAGTTGCCGGTCGCAGTCACGCCTACGGGCCAACCGGTGATCCCGTCGGGCAATCCGAAGCTGATTCAGCCGAATACAGTGATGGACGTGGATCTGTATGAGAAGCAGATTGCCGCGCTGGGCGCGAGCGGCGTAGTGAGCGACCTGAACCTGAACGCCATTGACCGCAATTTCTCGAATGCACGACTCTACACATGGACGGCGGGATTGGAGCACAAAGTCGGCAGCCTGACGGCCGACGCGAACTATGTGGGAACGGCGTCCAACCACCTGCCGCGTACGAGCTTTCCCAACGCCTTTCCCTATGCCAGTCCCGGATTCGCGCCGGATACGACCTTCAACAGCGCAGGACAGGTGACGGGTGGACTTGGAGTCGAACAAGTAATTACAGCAACCGCACACTCGACTTATCATGCGCTGCAGACGTCGCTTGCCGGAACTGTGGGTCACGGCGGGCCGGGAGTGCAGGCGAGTTACACGTGGAGTAAGTCAATCGACGATACGAGCCAAGTGATCGGCGGCACGGGTTCGACGGGAGCGGTAGCTCAGGGATTTCCGCAGGACCCTAATAATACGCATCCGGAGAAAGGACCGTCGTCATTCGATGTAACGCACGGCTTTGCATTGAGCATGGCCCAGGATCTACACGGGGAGAAAGCTTCATTCCTGAACGCCGTGCCGCGCAGGATTACCGGAGGCTGGGAACTGCTGAGTATTTCGAGCGTTTCGAGCGGTGCGCCGTTTACTGTCTTCTCCGGAGTGCAGCAGACCGGCTACGGGGCTATAGGTGTGGACCGGCCGGACCAGGTGGGCAAGCCGAATCTTTCGACGGCGCGGGCGGACCGCGCGGATTACTTCGGCCTGGGATTGGATAATCCAAGTTACTTCAATATTCCGATTCATGTTCCGGACGGAACGGGTCCGAACCAGGGACGATTCGGAACGCTGGGGCGCAATACGTTTCGCGGACCGGCGTACTACGACTACGATTTTGCGCTGATCAAGGACACGCCGTTTGGGCAGAGGAAGAGCGGCGCGGAGCTGGTTGACCTCCAGTTCCGGTCGGAATTCTTCAACCTCTTCAACATCGTGGACATGGGCCTGCCGGCGAACATTGTGAATGGCACGGGCTTTGGTGAGATCGGTAAAACGGCGGGAACGTCGCGGCAGATTCAGTTTTCGTTGAAGTTGATTTATTAGCTGCTCGCCTCTAGCTCCCCACATCCCCTGCTGGTCTGATTGTACGAACGCGAGCAAAGAAGGCTTCGGATAGATCATCACCTGTCCGAGGCCACCGGGAGGAACACTGGCGAGCAGGTGGCGGCCGTCCAGGCTCATGGCGACCTGGTAGAACGCCATAAAGCCTGTGCCGGAGATCTGATTGGCAATGCCACCCGACGCGGCGTCATAGAGAAACTCCACCTTCGCTCCCGCCGCGGGGATCTTGTCCTTGAATTCCGTCATGGTTCCGGGTTCTTGCTACATTCTTGCAGAGACGGGCAGGTCTGCAGATGGTGCAAAACGCGGAACGTGTGTTCAGTGACTCGGACCGGGGTAGGGGGTGCCCGGAGAAGGAGTCTCAGGTACTGCTTCGGTCGGGCACACATCCAGCACACAAATTTGGCGTCGGAAGACCAGTTCACGGAAGGCCCCCGCGATGCCAATCAACGTCCAAACAATAACCCCCGCCAGAGGCATGGCGAGGCCCCGACGGCGGGCGTATTCCGCCCGTTGTTCGTCCAGCGAGCGGGGTAGCTGCGGCTGAGGATCGGACATGGATTCTCCTGTTCTTTGGAAATGTCGAGAGACAACCTAGCATAGCCGGTTGCGGGTGTCCCAAGTCCCGATTTTGGAACATGGGATACGCAACCAGATTGCAGAAAAATGCGTGCAAAACCTCACGACATGCGGGTTCCTGGCGTATTGTCGGCAATACGGAAGTAACGACTGTGGCAACACTACTGGAACTGGTACGACGGTATTGGCGACCCGGACAAGCGTCCGCCCATGTTTGACTACGCGTGGAACGCGATGCAGCCGAACGAAAAAGCGAGGATTCACAAATGAATTTATCGAGACGAGCTTTTGCCAGAGTTTGCGCACTCACCGCAACCGGACGTGCCCTCACAAGGGCATTGCCGGGAGTGGCCCAGGTGCAGGGAGAACACTTCAACACAACGACGGCGCATCCGGTGGCCTCCATCCAGGACATCGAAACACCGGAACAGAAAAACGCCCGCATGGAGTGGTTCCGCGAGGCCCGCTTCGGCATGTTCATCCACTGGGGCCTTTATTCGATCCTCGCGGGGCGTTGGGAGGGTAAGGAGGTCCCGGGAATCGGCGAGTGGATCATGAACCGCGCCTCCATCCCCGTGGCACAGTACAAGGCCCTCGCTGCGCGCTTCAACCCCACGCAGTTCAGCGCGGCAGGAATCGTGGGATTGGCGAAATCCGCTGGTATGAAGTACATCGTGATCACGTCGAAACACCACGACGGCTTTGCGATGTTCGATTCGAAGGCAAACCCTTTCAATATCGTCCAGGCAACCCCCTTCAAACGCGATCCGCTGCGGGAACTTGCAGCCGAGTGCCGCAGGCAGGGCCTGAAACTCGGCTTCTATTACTCGCAGGATCAGGACTGGACGGCCCCAGGCGGCGCGGCCTATAAGACCGGTGATCACCAACCGCCAACCTATCATTGGGACCCCACTCAGAACGGCAACTTCGCCACCTACCTTGAAACCAAGGCTATCCCGCAGATCCGCGAACTGCTGGCTAACTACGGTGAATTTCCGGCAATCGTGTGGTTCGACACGCCGACAACCGACATGACGCCGGAACTGGCCGGCAAGATTGTCACCGTCCTGAATCAGCATCCAAAACTAATCTGGAACAATCGCCTCGGCGGGGCCTATCAGGGAGATACCGAAACTCCAGAACAATACATCCCTGCCCGCGGTTATCCCGGTCGTGACTGGGAGTCGTGCATGACGATGAACGACACCTGGGGATACAAAGTGGACGACAGCAACTTCAAAAGCACGGAAACGTTGGTCCGGAATCTCATCGACATCGCCAGCAAGGGAGGGAACTACCTTCTGAATATTGGCCCGATGGCCACCGGTGAGGTCCCCCAACCCGAAGTGAGTCGGCTCCAGAAGATGGGTAAGTGGCTGGCGATCAATGGAGAGGCGATTTACGCAACGCAGCCGACGCTCTTCGGTGACGAAGCCGGTTCATTCTCTGCAACGGAGAAAGGCGAGGATGGGAAACCAAAGTTTATTCCGAGCTGGAAGTGGCGGTCGACCACCAAAGCAGACAGGATCTATATCCACCTCTTCGAGTGGCCCGGAACCACTTTCCATCTCACTAAGGTGCCACGCCATGTTACCGGAGCTTACCTGCTGGAGAATTCGTCCCACAGTCCACTCCAGGTAACACAAAGCGCAGATGGCGTTGACGTGGCCCTCCCCCAAAAGGCGCCTGATGCAATTGCCACTGTGCTGGTGTTAAAAACAGCATAGAGACGGCCCACTCAGGATTCCGGGACACGGCGTAGTCTCTTCACGACGATTCCAGAATCATGTTGGCGTACTGAATCGTGTCTCCGGTGCGGATAATTCCAATCACATCCGGGACACGCTTTTTGAAGCCAACGTGGGTTTCATAATGAATCTCGAGCCCTGACAACGCCTGAGCGAATTCGTTGACCACGGCTGGCGAATTGTTCGAGCGGAATTCGTCAGCCATGGTAACTTGCCCAATCGTGAAGTTCAGGCGTATCGCTCGCAGCACGTCGAGAACGCGGGGGATGTCGTCGACAAGGGAAAGGTCCACCATTTCGATCCTGGGCCAGTAAGGAAATCCACGATCAGTAATCAGGAGCGTGTTGGTATGGCGGACACGACTGAGCAGGAAATTGATTTGCGGGTTGAGGATTCCGGTGCGAACCATACTTATGCTCCTCCTGCCAGGGATGAAGGCTCGGGAGATCGAAGCAGGCGCATGTCTGCAATGGAATAAAGGGCGATCACAACATAGGCCAGAGCCGGGACGATGTAGCCGATGGCCAGGCTTCCAAAGCGCCCCATGGCCAGAGGGAGAAGGGCGCCGCCGATGATGGCCATGACAATCAGTGAGCCTCCGAGTTTGGCCGTCTCGCCGAGGCCGCGAATGCCCTGAGCGAAGATGGTGGGAAACATAAGGGACATGAAGAAACTGGTGAGCAGGAGCGCGGCGGCTCCGATCCAGCCTGGACTCAGAACACCGATGGCCGCCAGCAAGGTATTGATGACAGCATATATGGCCATGAGGCGGCTGGGCTGCACGAAGCGCATTAGCCAGGCGGAGAAGAATCGCCCCACACCGAACAGCACCAGACTTCCGGTAAGGCAATAGCCGGCAAATTTTTCCGGCTCGCCGGTGTAGGTCTGGATGTACGGGATCAGATAACTCCAGGTGCCAACCTGCGCGCCTACATAGGCAAACTGGGCTAAGACGGCCATCACAAAATGGGGGCGGCGCAGTAAGTCCGGAGCGCGGTGCGAGCCGGAGCCACGATCCTCTTCCGCCGCGAGCGAAGCGGGGAAGCATGTAGCGGCAATCAGCACCATCATTGTCAGCGTGACTCCGGCCAGCACCAGGTAAGGAGCAATTACCCGCAGCGTCTCCGAATGCAGATACGCCTGATATACATGCCGTGCCTGCAAGTCCGCCACCTGATGCGAATTCAATTCCACGCCGGAGAAGATGAAGATCGTCCCCATCAGGACTCCAGTGATTGAACCCAGCGGATTGAAAGCCTGAGCGAGATTCAGCCTCCGCGCCGCAGTGCGAGAATCTCCCAACTGTGCGATGAAGGGGTTCGACGCCGTTTCGAGGAACGAAAGTCCGCTGGCGATGATAAACAATGCGACCAGGAAGAAGGAATACCGGCCCACCTCAGCCGCGGGCCAAAAGAGCACGGCCCCCACGCTGTAGAGACAAAGGCCGATGACGAATCCAGATTTGTAGCCCAGACGGCGCATCACGAGCGCCGCGGGCATGGCGAGGAAGAAGTAGCCGAGGTAGAAAGCAAACTGGACAAGGCCGGCCTCGAAGCGCGTCATCGAGAATGACTTCATGAACTGGCGGATGAGCACGTCGTTGAGGTTGTTCGCGATTCCCCACAGGAAGAAAAGAGTGGTGACCAGGGCAAATATGACCTTGTATTGTCCGGGAACGAGGGGCACGTCACCGTCAGTCTGTCGGGTGGTGCTGGTAACAGGTAAGGAGGAGTGTGTCATCGGTTCGCCGGTGTCGGCATCTCCTGGTCCAGCGTGATCATGATCTTGGTAAAGCGAGCCGGATCGTCGCTCCATGCGCGCAGCAGCTCCGGAGCCTGATCCAGCGGAGCAATCCTGCTGATCGCTGCATCGACAGGGAAGCGATGCTGTTCCAGCATCTGGATGACTTGACGAAAATCCTCAGGCAGCGCATTGCGCGCGCCCAGAATGTTGAGCTCCTTTTGCACAAAGAGTTTCGTCTCGTAAGTCACCGGCTCCTTTGCGTACCCGATGTAGACGACCCGTCCGGAAAAGGCGACGAGCTCAACCGCGGCGCGAAAAGTCTCGGCCATGCCGACGGCTTCGATCGCCACATCGGGTCCGTCTCCGCCGGTAAGCTCCGCCAAAGCCTCCTTCGCATCCTGCCTCTTTGTGTGGATCACATGCGCCGCCCCTGCCTTGCGCGCGATCTCCAGCTTGGCATCATCCACGTCCATGGCTACCGTGGTCGCACCGCGGAAGGCCGACGCTGCCACGGCGCCCAGTCCCACGCCGCCGCATCCAAAAATCGCTACGACATCCTCGGGCGCCACTTCGGCCCGCGTAACCGCGTGGCATCCGACGGTTAACGGCTCGACAAGACACAGCTCGTCGAGATTCAGATCGGCCACGAACAGCTTTTCCATCGGAACGGCAAGATATTCCCCCATTGCGCCATCGCGCTGTACGCCCAGCGTCTGATTGTCCCTGCACGCATTCGGCCGCCCGTTGCGGCACGCCGGGCACTGACCGCAGTTCTTGTACGGCGACAGCGTGACGTCCATCCCAACCTGCAGATGCGCAGGATGCCCGGCATCCAGCTCGACGATGGTCGCGGAAATCTCATGCCCCGGGATGCGCGGGAACGATACCAGAGGATTCCTTCCCCGGTACGAATTCAGATCGCTTCCGCAAAGTCCCACGCGTCGCACGCGTAGCATTGCCTCCCCGGACTTTCGCGCCGGGTCGGGTACGCTCTCTACCCGAACATCCCCCGGCGCATGCATCACCACGGCTTTCACAGGCGAGCTCCTTTTCGTTCAGGATTCAGGTTTGCGTCAGCTGAAGATCGACGCCCGCCGCCGAGCACGTTGCGGAGATACGCTCATCACTGGTTCTCTTCGCGCCCCGAAGACCAGAAGCGATTGAATACCGGAGCGAAGATGGCGCGCACTTTGCGTACCATCTGAGGGTCTGCGGGGGCTTCGAATGCGTTGAGACTGCTGCGGACCTGCGCGCGCGTGGCCATCCCGACCAGGCTCGTGGCTACTCTCGGATAATCAAAACAGAAGCGGAGAGCCAGATCGGCGATATCGTATCCACGATCATGGCAAAACTCAGCAGCGCGTCGGGCTGCCTCACGCATCTCACTCGGCGCCGGATGCCAGTCCGGCGCGCCCGCCTCGGTCAGCATTCCCATACACAGAGGCGAAGCATTGATCAGGCCGATCCCTTGATTCTCTGCCAAGGGTGCCAGAATAACATCCATATCGTCGGCGAGCAGGTTGTAATGGCAGTAGCTGAGAATCGCGTCGACAGGAGTCGTTCTGGCGATGTGGATGAGAGTCCGGAGAGGAAATCCCGTTACTCCGATATACCGGGTTTTCCCCATTTGCTGCAGCCGGCGCATCGCCGGAATTGTCTCTTCCACGATCTGTCTTAGATCGGCAAATTCGACATCGTGAGCCAACAAGAGGTCAACGTAGTCGGTGCGCAACCGATAGCTGCCGTAAATTGCAGGCAGGACCTCGACGCTGGTTGCAGACTGCTGATTCGCACGCGGCCCCGGGCTTCGCAACTACCTGAGGTCGAGAGGTCATGGTTGGATGGGTCCGCATGCCGTCAGCATGATGCCCGAGGAAATTGGGCACGTTTTGGGCACAAACGAAACTTCCAACTGCAAACTGCTCAAAGCAGGAAGGATTTTTGGTGCCCGGAAGGGGACTTGGTCTTCGAGGCCTTCTGTGCTGTCCGCAACTTACTGATTCCCCGTCAGGCCAGACGGGCCAGAAAAGGCACACCTGCAAGGCGCGGGCACATTTTGGGCACACAGCCCGAGCGGATACCTGAGCGCCGCGCGAATGGCCTCGGTTCGCTTTCTAGGCTGGAGTGGCTGGTACTCCCGGCGAAAGGGCGGAAAGCCGGTTTTGAGGGCGCTCATGGCGATATAGGCTTTGAAGCTGCCCCCTCGGCTTAGTCCGGGCAAGTGAGAGTTCTCGGGGTTGAGTTTAGCAGCGAGATAAGCTCGCCGCCGTGGAGCGAGCCGTAAAATTGGTGGGCACCGTATATATATTAGGCGCGAGTCGTATCCATAGTGCGTACCGATGGATGAGAACGAGCCGTCTTGTCCGTGAGTGCCGTTTGGCATGCGCGAACCGTAGGTTGGGCGAGTGCCGGTTGTGACGAGTGAGTCGGGTATCGGGGGTGTACCGGAGATCGTGAGCGAATCGCGGATAGGGTGAGTGCCGATCGTACCGTGTGAACCGTAGATTGTGTGAGCGCCGTGCCGATTGAATGAACCAGGAGGGATCGAATGAAGACGATGATCGTTGCAGTGTTGCTGTTGTGTACGGCTGTATGCGGGGCAGCCGATCAGAAGGACAAGTATCCCGAGCAGTTCACCGTGCAGGCTTCAGGGTCAGACGCGAATGGATGCTGGACGAACTTCAAGACCGCGAATCAGATATTCGCCACCCGTGAATTGGGCGGCGGCTTATTCGACGGACCCTGCTGGATGCTGCAGCCCGGGACTGTGGTGAGCGGCCGTTTCTACTCTCGCCATTCCTGGATCGAGGTTCAGACGAATGAGAAGGGCAAAGCGAAGGTCGAGCGCTACGAGATTCTGCAGACGATGATGCTGCCGCAGTGAGTGCCGGGCTCTCGGGGGCGTTCAGGGCCACTGGAGGCGCTCTTTCCCTTCATCCATAGGCCATTAGGCTCACACACGCCAAAATTAGGCCAATACGAGGCAATCTGGAGGGGTTGCCGCCCTCGGAGCCGAACTGGATGAAGCCGAGGTATCGGAGGTGGAAGCGTGAGCATACGCGAGTCGGTTCTTCTACCGAAGAAGGACCTTGCGGGAAGCAGGCTCCGGTGTCTGATGCTCACCTCGCTGGGTGCGGTTTGCCTTTAATAGCGGCCTCGTACCGTCCGCTGGCAAATCTGCTGGACCACGTGGCAACACAGATTGGCGCAGGTCGTTGAGTCGAAGGCACACGATACAGAAGCCCGGTGCGAAGGAAAAACTCCGGGTGACGCTGAGAACCACGATCAAATTGGCGGGGCGATCCGCGAAGCCGATGAGGGGTTGAACACCATTTGCACGGGCTGGTCGATTACAAGAGATTCGCATTATCAGCTTTCGAATCGCTTCGCATGGGCGTGGAAGGTTGCCAGTCTCGGCATTCCCGTCGTTCTCGTCTATTTAGGGTTCCTGAATGCGGAGGAGATGCTGCATTGTGGTAAGCCATTCTGCTCCGGAGGTGAATGGCACAGTTTCGTCCTGAGCCACGCAGAAGGGTTGGTCCCGCGAGACACTTGGGAAATGAGGCTGCAGACTACGGGTGCTCCGATGTGGGCAATGATTCGCTCCCTAGAACTTCGCTGGATTGCATCTGGACTGCGCGAGGGGGTGACTGCTTGAGCCCTACGGACCTGTCGGAGAAAGGGTTGGAGGCGCTGATTGTCTCTTCGCTGATCGAAAAAGCGAACTATGTTGCTGGCGATCCCAAGGATTACGACCGCGACCACGCCGTGGACATCGCTAAGCTGATGGCTTTCCTCAACGACTCACAGGCGGAGGTCGTGGAGCGGCTGGACATTGGCAGCGAAGGGCCGAACCGCGACAAGCTTCTGAACCGACTCCAAGGCGAGATCACCAGGCGCGGCGTGATCGAGATGCTACGCAAGGGGTTGGATCACCTATCAGCCAAAGTTCAACTCTTCTACGGGACCCCCTCGGCCGGCAACGCCAAGGCCGCCGAACAATACGCGGCCAACCTGTTCAGCATCACTCGCCAGGTCCGATACAGCAAAGACGAGACCCAGCTTGCGCTCGATCTCTGCCTTTTTATCAACGGCCTGCCAATCGCGACATTTGAGTTGAAGAACAGTCTGACCAAGCAGACGGTGGAAGACGCCGTGCAGCAGTACAAGCGCGACCGCGATTCGCGCGAGCTGCTCTTTCAGTTTGGCCGCTGCGTGGTTCACCTTGCCGTGGACGACCAGGAGGTCCGCTTCTGTACCCACATGAAAGATAAGGCTTCATGGTTCCTGCCTTTCAATAAAGGTTTCAAGGACGGCGCCGGGAATCCGCTGAACACGGCCTAGCAAGGCTGAGGCCGACCCTCTGCACGGAAGGACTGAAGACCGATTACCTGTGGAAAGAGATTCTGACCAAGTCGGGGCTGACCGACATTCTGGAGAACTACGCGCAGATCATCGAGGAGATCGACGACAAGGGCAAGAAGAAGCGCACCCAGATTTTTCCCCGCTACCACCAATTGCGGGTTGTGCATCGGTTGCTTGTAGACGTCAGAGGACATGGCGTGGGACATCGCTATCTGATTCAGCATTCAGCGGGCAGCGGCAAAAGCAATTCGATTGCATGGACTGGGCACCAGCTTATCGACATTGAGAAAGACGGTGCGAAGATCTTTGACTCGGTGATCGTCGTGACCGATCGAAGGAATCTCGACAGGCAGATCAAAGAGACGATCAAGCATTTTGCGCAGGTGTCAGCCACGGTGGGCCATGCGGACCACTCCGGCGACTTGCGGCGCTTTCTGCGCGATGGCAAGAAGATCATCATCACTACCGTCCAGAAGTTCCCTTTCATCTTGGACGATATTGGCAACGAGCATCGGGAGAGCAAATTCGCCATCATCATCGACGAAGCTCACTCCAGCCAGGGCGGCCGCACGGCGGCAAAAATGAACATCGCCCTTTCAGAAGACGGAGCGGACGAGGAAGAGGAGTCTACCGAGGACAAGATTATTCGCATTATGGATGCACGCAAGATGCTTCCAAACGCGAGTTACTTCGCCTTCACCGCAACACCAAAGAACAAGACGCTAGAGATCTTCGGCGAGGCGTTTCCGGCTGGCGACAAAGTGAAACATCGCCCCTTCGACAGTTACACGATGAAGCAGGCGATCCAGGAAGGCTTCATTCTCGATGTGCTGAAGAACTATACGCCGGTAAACAGCTACTACAGGCTGATGAAGAAGGTCGAGGACGATCCGGAGTTCGATAGCAAAAAGGCACAGAAGAAGCTGCGACGGTATGTAGAAAGCCACGAGCACGCGATACGCGAAAAAGCCGAGATCATGGTGGACCATTTCCACGAGCAGGTGCTTGCCAAACGGAAGATTGGCGGGCAGGCACGGGCAATGATCATCACGAGCGGCATCCTGCGGGCTATCCAGTACTTTCATGCATTCCAGGACTACCTGAACGAGATCAAGAGCCCCTATAAGGCGATCGTGGCATTCTCGGGCGAGCACGAATATGGCGGCGTCAAAGTGACCGAGGCGAGCATGAACGGCTTCCCGAGCAGCAAGATCGAGGATTTCATCGAAGCAGATCCGTATCGATTCCTGGTAGTGGCCGACAAATTCCAGACCGGGTACGACCAGCCTCTGCTGCACACGATGTATGTAGACAAGCAGCTCTCGGGGATTAAGGCTGTGCAGACCCTTTCGCGTCTGAACCGTGCCCACCCTTTGAAGTATGACACCTTCGTCCTCGACTTCATGAACGACGTGGACACGATTCAGAAGGCGTTTGCCGACTACTACCGGACCACCATCCTGAGCGAGGAGACTGATCCGAACAAGCTGCACGACTTGAAATCGGCATTGGACGGAGCGCAAGTGTACAGTGCGGGACAGATTGATCAGTTTGTCGAGCTTTTCTTGGCGAACGCAGCGCGCGAGAAGCTTGATCCGATCCTGGACGCCTGTGTGGCGACGTATCTGGCTGACCTCGATGAAGACGGACAAGTGAACTTCAAGGGAAACGCCAAGGCGTTCGTGCGCACGTATGGGTTCCTCTCTGCGGTGCTGCCGTACAACAATCCGGCATGGGAGAAGCTCTCGATTCTGCTGAATTGCCTCATCCCAAAACTACCTGCGCCGAAGGAGGAGGATCTGTCCAAGGGCCTGATTGAGACGATCGACATGGACAGCTATCGCGTGGAGAAGCAGCTCTCCATCGATATTGCTCTCGCGGATGCAGACGCGGAGATCGAGCCGGTACCGACGTTGGGCGGCGGTCACAAGCCCGAGCCCGAACTCGACAAGCTCTCAAACATCATTAAGGCCTTCAATGAGCAGTTCGGCAACATTGACTGGAAGGATGGGGACAAGATCCGGAAGGTGATCGCCGAGGAGATTCCGGCCAAGGTGTCCTCTGACAAGGCGTATCAGAATGCGATGAAGCATTCCGATCGCCAGAATGCCCGAATCGAGCACGACAAAGCACTACAGCGGGTCGTAGTCGACCTCCTGGCCGACCACGCGGAGTTGTTCAAACAGTTCAGCGACAATCCCGCGTTCAAAAAGTGGCTGGCGGATTCGAATTTTGCAGCGACCTATAACGCTCCCTCAGCTGCCCAAGAGCTCGCTTAACAAAGTGGTGGCGGATCTGCTCGGGTACCCAGAGCGGTAGAGAGGACATCACGCGCGCGCAAAGGCCAAGAGCGGGTGAATGTCATTCTTGTCCGCGGCTCGAAGCGCGTCGATGTAGCTGCGCCGGAAGTCACCGGCTCGCACAATGTCCGCGGTACCCCATGTGAACGCCGGCCTGCCCAATCTCTGCACGACGACATCTGCCATGAGTCGAGCATGGCGGCCATTGCCGTTAGCGAACGGATGAATCCAAACGAGCTTATGGTGAAACCGGACAGCGAGTTCGTCCGGCTCGAAGGTCTGAAGCTCTACCCAATAGCGCGCATCGCCCAGCAAGGTTGGCAGCGCCTCACGGATCTGGTAGTGAGGAATCCCGATGTTCTTTTCCGTGGTTCTGTAGGCCCCTGCCCACTTCCAGGTCTGGTCGAACATGCGCAGGTGCAGTTCTCTCAGATAGGCTTCTGAGAATGGGTCCTGCCGATTCAAATTGCGCGGATCGAGCGCCCATGCAGAGGCTTCGAGGATGTTCTGGCGCTCCCACTCATTCAATTCTTCCTTCGTGGTGAGATCAGGGATGAGATCGTCCTGCTCTTCGGGAGACAGCGGTGTATTGCCATCTCCCGTAGTGAACAGGGTCATCGAGATGTGCGCTTTCTGACGAGGCGGCGCGTCTCCACTTCGATCGCCTCGTCGATTCTGCCGACCGCTTGGTTCTCAAGCGCCATCGAATGCTCGACGCCGAGGACGCGGTTCTTTGCCTCGGCGCGCGCGCGGTTTTCGATCAACTCCTGCATGCTGCCAGCGCGCGGAACGAGGGCATAGACCAAGTCGCAATCGAGCGCATTGGCTGCCGCGCGCAGGCTCTTCAAGGTGATGCGGTCTTCCGCTTCCCCCTTCTCCAGTTGCAGGGGAAGTTGGCGGCTCGTCCCCAGCCTCCGTGCAAGTTCACCCGAGGAGATCCCGAGCGCCTGCCTGATAGTGCGTATCCATCCATTCGATGGACGCGGAACCTTCCGCGCCGCGCGGTATGGCCCCAGAGCGCGATCCAGTTGTTTCAGGCGGAGATTTTTGAACTCGCTGCGCATGACAAGATAAATATAGTCAATGCAGATCATAGTGACAAGTATTTTATTGTCACATATGGCGTACTTGACTAGCTGTGGATTGTCATGTCTGTGACTGGCGATTGATTCTTAACACTTTGAGCACAATACCCGATGAACGGATTGGCGGACAATCAATACCAGCGGGAGCGGGATTGATTTGGTGGAAACGCTTCGCGCGGGGTTGTGACCCAGCATGGAAGTACTCTCTCTGTTGCGGTATGCGGAGCGTTGTCTATCGCCCGTAATGCCATTCCAGGGTTGCCTGGCCTAGACAGCGAATAAAAAGCGAATACACTGATTTAGTCGTTAAGAAGGAGTGCCCTTTGATGGCCTCCTCCAGGATCTCAGATTACGCGTTACGCGTGCCATCTACCGCGCAGGCGGCCACAACGCGCCCTGCGGCCAGGACTAATTATGATGTTCTCTGCACCGCTCAAGGAAGTGGGCCCCATGCAGACCCTCACGATCGAGGTCACCCAGGACCATATCGACCGCCTCTCCAAGGCGAAGAAGCCCGTCCTGGGCATTGCGGAGCTGATCTGGAATAGCGTGGATGCGGACGCCACCACCGTCGATGTGCGGCTGAACCGCAACGTCTTGGGCAGTCTCGACAGCATCGAGGTCATCGACAACGGCCTGGGCATCACGATGGCGGATGCCCAAGAAGGCTTCGGGCATCTGGGCGGCTCCTGGAAACAGCATGATCACCAGACGAAGCGGGAGAAGCGCATCCTTCACGGCAAGCAGGGCCAAGGACGCTTTCGCGCCTTCGCCCTGTGCGAACGCGCCGAATGGGACACCACGTATCTGGTCAATGGCGCGCTGACGGAATACAAAATCATCGGCACCAGCAACGACAAACGCCGATTCGCTATCACGGACGAGACGCCGAGCACGCGGGGCGGACCCGGGACGACGGCCACGCTCACGAACCTGATACCGCAGCAGACCTCGCTCGACAGCGCCAAGGCCGTCCCGGAACTGAACAAGCTCTTCGCGCTGTACCTCAAGCAGTATCCCCAGGTACGGCTCTCCTATGACGGCGATGCCGTGGACCCATCCATCCTCGAAGACACACGGACCACCTACACTCTACCCGCCTTCACGACCGAAGATGGTCGCAGCCATGAAGTGACCCTCACGATCATCGAGTGGAACATCGACATCGAGCGCGGCCTATTTCTGTGCACCGAAGGCGGCTTCACGCTGCGTGAAGTGCCGCCCGGCATCCATGCGCCGGGCTACCAGTTCACCGCCTACCTGCGTTCCAAGCTGCTGGAAGAAATGGAGGAGAACGGCACCATCGAAATGGAGGAGTTCACCGATCTGAGGAAGCTTCTCGATATCGCGAAAGACCAGATGCGCCGCCATTTTCTCCAGCGGGACTCCGAGAAAGCATCCGATGTTGTCGAGCAGTGGAAGCACGAGGACATCTACCCCTACACCGGCGAACCCAAAGACATCATCGAGGAGACTGAGAGGCAGGTCTTTGACGTGGTCGCCGTCAATCTCGACGCCTATGTCGAGGACTTCAAAGAATCCAAGCCGCACAGCAAGAAGCTCACCTTTACCCTGTTGCGCTATGCCCTGGAGAGCAACCCGTCCTCACTCAATTTCATCCTGGAACAGGTTGTAGGGCTTCCCAAGGAAAAGCAAGACGAGTTCGCGGCGCTGCTGCAGAAGACATCGCTCATTGCCATGATCAACGCCTCGAAGATCGTGACCGAGCGCCTCGACTTTCTGAAGGGCCTCGAATACCTACTGTACGACCCGGAGTCGCGCGCCACCCTGAAGGAGCGTTCGCAGCTCCACAAGCTCATTTCCCGCAACACCTGGATATTCGGGGACGAGTTCTACCTCGTCAATAACGACGAATCCCTGACCAATGTGCTGCGCAAGCACGTGCAGAACGTGGCCTTCGACGTAGATCTCGACACGCCGGTTCTGCGGGAAGACGGATCGACCGGCGTGGTGGACATAGGACTCTCCAACGTCCCGCCGGAGCCCGAGGAAGAGAAGGATGTCATCGTCTCCAAAATCCTCGAACGCCACCCTTCGGAGGGCAAGCATCATCTTGTCATTGAACTCAAACGCCCGTCCCAAAACATCACAAGCGAGGTCATCGGCCAAGTGCGCAGTTACGCGTTCGCCGTCGCGGCCGACGAGCGGTTTCAGAACGTACGGACGAACTGGACCTTCTGGGCTCTGTCTAACAAAATGAACGAACAGGCCCAACTTGAATCCCAAATGGAAAACCAGCCGCGGGGCGTGGTCTACCAGAGCAAGTCCGACGCCAGGCGCAACTACAACATGACGATCTGGGCCAAGTCGTGGGCCGAGATCATCGAGGAATGCACCGCCCGGCTGAAGTTCTTTCAGGACCGCCTCAATTACAACGCCAGCCAAAGCTCGGGCAGGCAGTATCTCCGCGAGACGTATCCGAAGTTCATCCCCCCGAAACCCGAAGACGAGAAGCCGCGATAGTCCATCCGCACAACCTGTGGAGCGTTTCCGAGATTACGCTAGATGCTCCGAACTGGACAGTACTTGAACTTTCCCAAGAACCTTCAGTTCCATACCCGGACAGCGCAGCCGGGTCGCAATGGGGCCTCTAGAGGGGCCCGGCAGATGCGGAACCCAACGTTCCTCTGGGGGTACTGGCTGCCTCGCTCCGGAGGAAAGGCTGAAATGGCTCTCCTGGTGCTCAGGGCCATGGGAGGCGGTCTTTGCCTTCATCTGGAGCCCACCACGCTCACACACGCCAAAATTAGGCCAACGCGTGGGCATCTCGGGGTCCAATAGATGCGCAGTCGGGCGCACGCGAGGCAAGCCTAGGAGGGAGTCTGCTCAATTGACGGGTGAGGAGACACGAAACATGGGACTGCTGATTGCGAGCTGTCGACGGTGGAATGGCGAGGTGGCCGGAGCTTCGTGGAACGGTGAGGGGCTTCTCATTCTATGCGCGATTAGCCTGTCGAGGCGGGGACAATGACGAGCGACTATTAGGCCGTTACGATGACCAGCCTAGCGCCTCAGTCCCCCGCTGACTGAAAAACATCATTTGCGAGAATTTCCGCGTCGTTATGGAAGAAATGGCTAAGAGCTGGCAGAGTTGAATGCCAATGACAGAGGTCAGATGAGCGATGACGCGCTCGGTTTTTCAAATATGGCCCGGATAGTTAAACCGGGCGGATAACCGGCAAAGCGGAAGTTTCTTCAGATTGCTCAAGCGCCGCCGGAATATGGGCGGCGCTTCTGTTGTGCGCGGGAGGTGGATCGAAATTTGACCCACCTCCTTAGGCTTCACGGCGATGCGCAAAGCCGATAGCACGGTAAACCGCTTAACAAAACCGCCCGTTAGCACTATCCCGGAATCCTCGCCTTTCCCTCCAAATCACGCCAATATTCAGTTCGCGGAGCCACGTCATCAGATCCGTAGCGGGTTTTTTGGGAAGCAGGATGGCCATGTTCGCATTCCCGAGAATTGACCTCCCAAGATGCGCATAATCTAGCAGCTGTCCCACCGCCATCCGAATGTGTCCGCGCCTCGCCGAGCATTTGGCCTCTATAAGGTTTGCGCGTTCCGCTTCGTACGCGTCACACCTCAGGCCCCTATAGCTCGCAATACAGAGTTGGCGCTGCTTTTTCTTCAACCATTGCTCATACGCACGCACCAGTTGGGCCTCCAATTTCTTCGCAAGCCTTACCTTTTCTGGCGTCCTCACCTCGAATTCAAATTGATTGTCGTGGGGTAGGCTCCTAAGCTGGGCACCCATCTCTTGCAGCGTAAGTGCAGCTCCACGCCGCTCCTTGTGGTTCGCAATTCCCAGAAGCCTCGCTTGCATCCACTCGCAGATAACTCTCTGGCCCTGATCACCGCTCGGGTAGAGTCGACGCAAAGCTGTTGTGTGGAGCAGCACACTCATGATGTCGAGTCTTGGCGGCCCCGCGCTAAGCGGGATGAAGGGCGATAGCTTGCGAAAAGAGCCGAACTTCTCTGGGCGGTGAAAGCCTTTCAGGCTCGTCTCGAAGGGGCCAGCCACAACGCCGAGGCCCACCACTTCCGGCCTTCGCTGATGACTTCGGGCGATCAACACGAAGTCGCCTACGTTTATTCCATGCGCGAACTTGTGCCCGATTCGCTTATGACCGTATTCTTCGGGCCCGTAGCCCATGAACACAGCTTCGTGGGCGAGGCTTGCTTGGCTCCATTCCGACACCGTCTTAGGGTTGTTCGTGACGTTGGGCGACACGATCCAGAATCTCCGTTGCTCCGCAGGGGATAATTCTGGATTTGGTGATGCGGCGACAGCCTTCCCACTTCGCCGGTCAACGATCTTGAAACCCCTAGAACCAGTCTCATAAAT
>PMUI01000122.1 GCA_003166955.1 Acidobacterium sp. | reverse complement strand
ATGAGAATTCGGGAGCACGTCACGAAGACATCAGTCGGCCGGGACCGTACGGTGCGTCAGCAAATCCGCACTGGGCATCGTTCCGATTTATCGTTGGGGAGGACGAGTGTGATTCGGTTGAAGACCTTCGAGAGATCGGCGGAGTCACTCATCGTTTCGGGGTAATCGGAATATGGTTTGAGCTTCGGATGGATAACAATGCTGCGGAAATCCACGCCGTTGGTCGCGAGGGAATCGACCAGGAGCTTCACGGTCGTCTTTTACCGATATTTGGCGATAGGCGAAAGAGCGCACCTGCCAGCTGGTTCTTCAGTGGATGGTTTCTATTCTTTCTCGTTTGCGTTGTGATCCTTGCCTGGGAGACTCTCGTTGCAAAATGGACGAAAACGATACTGCACAACTTCTCCACGACGGTTCGGGCAGTGATCGAGGGAGGGCTTGCAGCTCTGCCTTTCGGTCTTATGCTTCCGGGCTACAATCTGGCGGGTGCCCTTACGCGCCTGCTCCCAGCCTATTCCACAGTTGTCTTGAGATACCGACGCGATCCTGTGCCAGAATCCGCTCGCTGGATGCCGCAGAAGCATGAGCTGGTGAAGATTCTGGTGGGCGCCGTTCTAGGTTGGGTCCTCGGGCTCCTGACCTCCCTCCTCTTTCAGAGAAAATGATGGTCTCCTTCCTCGACGCTCTTCATTTGATGGGGTGAATCGAGCACGAAACTACGAGGCCCCGAGCCCGGTTGCGCGGGCTCGGGATGACAAAGTTAGCGGAGGGTGATGTCTCGGATTAGGAAGCTGGAGACGAGGCGGGCGTTTTCGGAGCGCTTCTCTAATACTTTTTGCTCGGCGGTCGGGTCTCCGTAGTGCTTCATGCGCAGGGGGTAGATCTTGTCGGCGAGGCCGTCGAGGGCGCCCATGTTCTGGTAGACGATGGCGTAGCCGAATTCCCAGTCCTCGGTGCTGTTGGCGGTCTGGTTGAGGAAAGTGCGATAGCTGACGATGAGGCCGGCGCTCTTTTCGGCTTCAAAGAGGGGGATGCTATTGGCCTTGAAGTCGGCGTAGAAGGCGGGGCCGTGGCCGGGGAGAATGTGGACGTGGACGACGCGCTCGACGGTGCCTTCGGTGTAGGGGACCTGAGCTGAGGCGGCGGGGACGGTGGCCAGGGACAGAGCGGCGAGCGCGGTGGCGAAGAGGATTGCATTTCTCATGTGAGAAACCTCCGGTTTGGATTGGGTTGTGGGGAGGTCCAACGGTACGCTGGCGGGGATGGGAGAGTCAAACGTGGGCGGGGGAAAGAGGCGTCCTCGGGTTGGGTGGGAAAGCGGCGCGGCGGGGTCGGGAAGGTGGGCGGCAAATTCCTCATTTTGGGCGGGTTTTGCACCTTGTTTGGGCCCTCGGAGAGGTGTGTTTACGTGGTAAAATTGAGGTGTTGAGGCGATCTGTAAAGTGTTCGATTTCGGGGTATTTTGAGGCCAAATTTGCCCGCGAAAACGGCGCAGGAAATGGGCTGGAAAGCAGGGGCTAAAGCCCCACAGATTTTGGGCTTCTTACGGCACGACTGAAGTCATGCCCTGATACAAAAACGACACACAAGGAACTTATCGGAAGCGGCCGAAAGGCGGAATTCAGATCGTCGGGGCGAGAAAAACCAACCGCAGATCCTTCGACTACGGTCGCTGCGCGACCTTCGCTCAGGATGACAGATTTTTCTGATCCGGCATTTTTCTAACCGCAACCCTGGTTGCTCAGCAGCAATTCTGCTTCAAGGTTGCTCAGCAGCAGTTCTGGTTCAAGGTTGTTCAACAGCAATTCTGCTTATAAGTCTTATACCGGAGTTTCATGGCGACTAAAGAAGTGACACCCACGCAGGATCCGATACCGACGAATGTGAAGGTCCCGAAGAGCGGCGGCGCTGGCTCGGGCGGTGCGTCGGGCGCGGAGGACGGGAACGGTTCTTACACCGGCGAGAACATCAAGGTGCTGGAGGGGCTCGAGGCGGTGCGTCTGCGGCCGGCGATGTATATCGGGTCGACGGGGGAGATGGGGCTGCACCACCTGGTGTATGAGGTGGTGGACAACTCGGTGGACGAGGCGCTGGCGGGATACGCGACGAAGGTCGAGGTGACGATCCACGACGATAACTCGATCACGGTGGTGGATGACGGGCGCGGGATTCCTGTGGACGAGATGACGCTGGACACCGGGGAGAAGATGGCCGCGGTGCAGGTGGTGCTGACGAAGCTGCACGCGGGGGGTAAGTTCGACACGTCGAACTACAAGGTGAGCGGCGGACTGCACGGCGTGGGCGTGAGCTGCGTGAACGCGCTGAGCGAAGAGCTGGAGGTGGAGATCTGGCGGCCGGAAAAGCCCGGCGATGCGAGTCACACCTACGAGCAGAGTTATGCGAAGGGCGCGCCGACGTCGAAGCTGAAGCAGACAGGGACGTCGAAGCGGCGGGGGACGAAGGTTCATTTTCTGCCGGACCGTTCGATATTCACGGTGACCGAATACAACTACGACACGCTGGCGCAGCGGCTGCGGGAACTGGCGTTCCTGAACAAGGGGTTGACGATCACGCTGACCGACGAGCGGACGGTGGATCCGAAGACGGGCGAGGCGAAGCGGGCGGAGTTTAAGTATGCGGGCGGGATTGCGGAGTTCATCAGGCATCTGAACCGCGGCAAGCAGGTGCTGCACGAGAAGCCGATCATGATGGAGGGGCTGCGCGATGGCGTGGATATGGAGATCGCGCTGCAGTACAACGATGGGTATTCGGAGACGGTGTTCTGCTTCGCGAACAACATTAATACGGTGGATGGCGGGTCGCACCTGTCGGGATTCCGGACGGCGCTGACGCGGACGGTAAATGCGGTGGGGCAGGCGCTGGGTCTGTTCAAGGACGTGAAGGAGAACCTGACCGGGGACGATGTGCGCGAGGGGCTGGTGGCGGTGATCAGCGTGAAGCTGCCGCAGCCGCAGTTTGAAGGGCAGACGAAGGGCAAGCTGAATTCGGATATTGCGGGGACGGTGCAGGCGCTGGTGAATGAGAAGCTGGGCGGGTATCTGGAGCAGAATCCGCCGGTGGCTCGGAAGATTATTAACAAGGCGATTGAGGCGGCTCGGGCGCGTGAGGCTGCTCGGAAGGCGCGGGATCTGACGCGGCGGAAGGGTGCGCTCGATGGGGGCGGGCTTCCGGGGAAGCTGGCGGATTGCTCGGAGCGTGATCCGGAGCGGTGCGAGCTGTATCTGGTGGAGGGCGAGTCGGCCGGCGGGACGGCGAAGCAGGGGCGGGATCGGAAATTTCAGGCGATTCTGCCGCTGAAGGGGAAGATTCTGAACGTGGAGAAGGCGCGGTACGACAAGATGCTGGGGCACGAGGAAATCCGTGCCATGATTACGGCGCTGGGGACGGGTATCGGCAAGGACGATTTCGACGCGACGAAACTGCGCTATGGGAAGGTAATTTTGATGACGGACGCGGACGTGGATGGGTCGCACATCCGGACGCTGCTGCTGACGTTTTTCTTCCGGCATATGCAGGAGCTGATCAAGCGGAACAATGTGTATATCGCGCAACCGCCGCTGTACAAGATCAAGAAGGGGCGGTTTGAGCAGTACATCAAGGACGATCGCGACTTTGTGCGGGTGATGGTTAAGCGCGCGGCTGAGGGGATGATCATTCGCTACGGTGAGGGCGCGGCGAAGTTGGAGGGCGCAGCGCTGACGAAGTTCATGACGCAGCTGAATGAGTATCTCGGGTTCTTCGATAAGGTGGACAAGCGGCTGCGCAACGAGGAAGTGACGAATCTGCTGGCGAAGGCGGAGCTGACGAAGCGGGTGGACTTCGAGTCGGTGACGAAGCTGGAGAAGCTGTACGAGGAGCTGGAGAAGATTGAGAAGAAGTATCAGTTCAAGAGGCTGACGAAGCCGGTGCAGGACGAGGAGCATCAGACCTGGTCGCTGAGCTTTGTGGATGCGCAGGGAGCGGAGCGGAAGATTGACTGGACGCTGGCGTCGTCGCCGGAGTACCGGCAGATGATGGCGAAGCACGCGCAGATCAGGGAACTGCTGGAGCCGCCGTTTGTGGTGGAGTATGCGGCGAAGGCGCAGGAGAAGGGCGTGGGCGTGCCGGATCCTGAAGACACGGGCGCTGAGGCTGAGGCGGAGACGAAGGGTGAGGCGGAGGCCGGCAAGCCGGCTCCGAAGCGGACTGGAAAGGCTTCGCTCGAGCCTGTAGAAAAGCAGACGCCGCGAGAATTGTTCGAGTACGTGATCGAGCAGGGTCGGCGCGACTACCAGGTGCAGCGGTACAAGGGCCTGGGCGAGATGACGGCGACGCAGTTGTGGGAAACGACGATGGATCCGGAGCGGCGGACGCTGCTGTCAGTGAGGCTTGAAGATATTGCGGAGACGGAGACGATCTTTACGACGCTGATGGGCGAGGATGTGGAGGCGCGGCGGAAGTTTATTGAAGATAATGCGCTGGATGTGAAGAACCTGGATATCTAAAGGCAGGGAATAGGCAATAGGGAATAGGGAGTAGAAAAACGATGGCCCTCCGGGATGGAGGGCCATTTGTTTTTTTGGGAGAGCTTACGGGATTTCGGTTTCCGCACGACGTGAAGTGCCGAACCACGGTCCTAGACTGGAAGATTCATACTTCGTGTCGGAGCGCCGTGACAGGATCGAGGTTCCCTGCTCGCGCTGCCGGCAGCCATGCGGCCAGCAGAGAGGCTCCGGCCAGGACGAGCACGATCGTTGCCAGCGGAATCAAGCCGAACGACGTCTTCGCAAACATCTGAAACCGTACCAGGCGCTCGACGAGGAAGCAGCCAAGGAGGCCGATCGCGAGTCCGAGCGCGGCGAGCCTGGCGACCATGAGCAGGATCAGCTTGAGAATGTCACCGCGTTTAGCGCCCAGCGCCATGCGCACGCCGATCTCCTGCACGCGCTGCGTGACGTTATAAGAGATGACGCTGTAGATCCCGATGGCGGCCAGCGCCAGCCCGAGCGCGGCGAAGCTGCTGAATAACGCCATGTTGAAGCGGGGCTGCTGCGCCTCCTCGCCCATTACCTCGTCGAGCGTGTTCGGCTTGCCGAGGGCCAGGTCCTTGTCGAGCTCGCGCGCCTTGAGCCGTACCGCGTTGACGATGGCGAGAGGGTCGCCGGCGGTGCGCACCGCCAGGTTGCGCTCAGGCGGCGCGTACAAGGTGTACGGCAGGTAGACCCCCGGAGCCGGAGCCTCCGCAATGCCGTCGTTCTTTGTGTCGCCGATGACGCCGACAACGGTGACGCCGGCGGCGATTCCCGGAGCCGCGAACACCTGTGGGTCGTTGCTCGGCTGGGCCAGATCGTCGATCTGCATAGTCCGGCCAACCGGGTCCTGGCCCGCGGGCCACAGCCGAGCAGCGCTCTCGTTGATGAGCGCAACGCGCGTGCCGTTCTCGATTTCGGCCTCGGTAAATTCGCGTCCGCGTTTCAGCGGAATCCCGAGCGTCTGCGGATAGCGGGCGCTGATGAGCGAGAGCGCGACTTTGCGGCCTTCGATGGGCGGCTGCCCTTCGATCGAAAACGACGAACGCCATCCGCTCCAGGGTAACCCGTAGTTGCCGAGGCTCGCGGCCTGGACGCCGGGCAGGTTCGTGATGCTTTCCAGCAGATTGCGATCGAGCAGGTTGCGCTGTTGCCAGGTCGGGTAGCGTTTCGGCGCAAGCGTCACATCGATGCGCATCACTTTCTCCGGCTGGAAGCCTGGATCGGTGCGGAGCATCTGGACAAAGCCGCGCACCGCGAGGCTGGCTCCGGCGAGGAGGATGACGGAGAGCGAGATCTCGGCTACCACGAGCCAGCTGCGCATCGCGCGCCCGCGCATGCTGCCCGTGGCGCCCCCTCCGCCGTCCTTCAGGGTGCCCACCAGGTCGGGACGGGACGAACGCAGCGCCGGCGCGAGGCCGAAGAGGATGCCAGTGAGCATGGAGACGCCGAGCGAAAAGAGCAGCACCCAGCCGTTGATGACGATGCGGGCTTCGTTGGGCACATAGTCCGGCGGGATGAGCACGACGATCAACCGCGTGGCACCCACGGCGAACAACACGCCCAGGATTCCACCGGCCACGGACAACAGCACGCTTTCTGTCAGCAGCTGTCGCACGAGCCTGCCGCGCCCCGCGCCGATGGCCAGGCGCATGGCAATTTCGCGAGCCCGCCCTGTGGTGCGCGCCAGTTGGAGATTTGCCACGTTGACGCAGGCGATGAGCAGCAGAAGGCCCACGGCCGTGAACAACAGATGCAGGCTGTCGGCCATATCACCGCTGGCCACGGTGATGTTCATATAGTTGAGCAGCAGCGTGCGCAGCTGCCCTTTCGGGTAGTCGTCGGGACGTTCAGCGGCCAGCCGGATATTGAGCTGGTTCAGTTGCTGCTCGGCGGCGTGTTGGGTGACGCCCGTGGCGAGGCGCATGATGACCGCGAGCCCGCTGGTGTCCTTTAGATCGGTGCGGAGTGGGAGCCAGAACGCCTCGTTGGTAAACCAGCCGAAGCGCGGGGGCATGACGCCGATGATGGTGCGGGGCACGTCATCGAGCGTGATGGTGCGGCCGATGGCGTGAGGATCGCCCGAGAAGAAGCGCTGCCAGAACCCATAACTGAGCACCACGACGGGCGCGGGCTCCCCGTCCGGGCCGATATCGAAGGGCTGGATGGTGCGCCCGAGGATGGGCTTCACGTCGAGGAAGTTGAAAGCTCCGCCGGTGAGGAAGACGCCGTAGAAGTTCTCCGGGTTGATGCCGCCCGTCAGCAGGACCGACTTGACGCTGGTCGCCATTACATCGGAAAACGCCGGGAGCTTTTGGATTTCCTCCATCTCGCGCTGCGAATACCAGTGCCAGCCGTGGACGGCGTCATTGGGGCCCAGCACTGCGGGCGCCCAGATCTGATTCGGCCTGGCATAGGGGTAGGGCGCGATAAGGACGCCATAGACCACGCTGAACAACGCGATGCTGGACCCGATGCCCAGCATCAGCGAGAGCAGAGCCACCACGGTGAAGCCGGCATTCTTGCGGAAGCTGCGCAGAGCGAAACGCACGTCCTGCCAGAGCCGCTCCAGCCACAGCCATCCCCAGGTCTCGCGCGACTGGTCGGCGGCGCTCGCCATGCTGCCGAACTTCCGGATCGCAGCCTGCCGGGCTTCGAGGGGAGACATGCCCGCCTCGATGTTTTCCTTCGTTTCGAGGTCGATGTGCTCCTGCATCTCGTCCTCTAAGCGCTTCCTGCGCGCTTCCCACCGCTTCATGACGCAATCCTTCTTTCGGGAATTTCGGGGCCTATGGATTCTGGCCGGGTAGCGGCGCCAGGAGCCGGGCAATCGCGCTCGAGAAGCGCTGCCATTTCGACGTCTCCGCCGAGAGCTTCTTTCTGCCCTTCGCGGTCAGGCGGTAGAACCTGGCCTTGCGATTGTTTTCGGACAGGCCGTCTTCGGCGGCGATGAGGCCTCGCTTCATCAGGCGCTGCAGCGCCGGATAAAGCGACCCATGCCCTACCTGCAGCACCTCATCGGATCGCTGCTGAATGATGCGGGCGATGGCGTGCCCATGCGCCGGCCCGAAGGCGAGCGTCTGCAGGATCAGCAGATCGAGGGTTCCCTGCAGGAGTTCGAGTTGGCTGTCCAGCTCTCCAGTCGTCATTCGACCTGAAGGTAATCCGGTTCCGGTCGAATGTCAAGGGGAAGGGTGATCCAGAGTCCGGCAGAAGCGGCCCGGTGATTCTCAGGAGAGGCTGGATGTGGACTTTGGGATCATCAGCCACGCGAGAGCTGCGCTTGCAGCGGAGAGGGCTGCGCACATAGCCATCACGATTCGGAATCCGAATACGAAGGCTGCTGCTATCGATTGGTTGATGGCGGCTTGGGTGGCGGGATCAAGACCTGGCGGCGCCTGGAGACCTGCGAGTCTGATCTCGTTTCTCTCAAGCTCCGCGAGGATTTGGCTGGGCAGGGAAAGGTTTGCGAGGCTGCGATTGAGGTGGAAGCCAAAGGCCTTTGTCATCACGACGCCGAGGATGGCGATGGCGAGGACTCCGGCGACGCGGGCCACGGCATTGTTGATGCCCGAGGCGGCTCCAACACGATCCTCGCTGACTGCGTTCATGACGACGGTGGTGAGTGGAGCGACGGTGATGGCCAGGCCGAGGCCGAGAACAATTGTGGCGGGGAAGAACGATATCCAGTAATTGCCGTGGGCTGAGGGAACGGCGAAGAGGATGAAACCGAGCGCGGCGACGAGCGGGCCGATGGTCAACGGTAGACGTTGTCCGCGTCGAGCGACGAGGCCGCCGGACCAGCGGGAGAGAAGGAAGATGAGGAGGATGAGCGGAAGCATGGCCGCGCCGGTGGCGGTTGTTGAGTATTTCCAGACCTGAATCAGGTCGAGGGGAAAGAGGAAGAAGAAGATTCCGATGGCGGCGTAGAGGCAAAGGGTGAGCAGGTTGGCCCCGCTGAAGCTGGAGGAGCGGAACAGCGTTAAGGGGACCATCGGCGATGGCGCGGCGGCTTCGACGAAGAGGAACAGGATGAGACATGCGCAGCCGCCGATGAGGCTGATTAACACGAGAGGATGCGCCCAGCCCGCGTTCTCCGATGCGATGAAGCCGTTGACGAGGCCGCCGAGGGCGAGGGTGACGAGCAGCGCTCCGGGCCAATCGAGATGGCCGCGGGAGGTGGCGCGGCTTTCGGGAACATGCCACAGCGAAATAACGATTACGACGATGGCGAGGGGGAGATTGATGAAGAAGACCCATCGCCAGGAAGCATGCTCGACGAGCCAGCCGCCGAGAACGGGCCCGAGGGCGGTGGTGATGGTGGTGAAGCCGGACCATGTGCCGACGGCCTTGCCGCGGCTGGTCTCATCGAAGGAGGTACCGATAATGGCGAGGCTGCCGGGGACGAGGAGCGCGGCGCCGATTCCCTGAATGCTGCGGGCGAGGAGAAGCTGATGGATGCTCGAGGCCAGTCCGCACGCGGCGGATGCGAGGGCGAAGATCGCCACGCCGAGGAGGAAAATCAGGCGGCGGCCGAACAAGTCGCCGAACGAGCCGCCGACGAGAATCAACGCGGCGAGCAGGAGTCCATAGGACTCGACTACCCATTGCACATCGATAACGGTTGCATGGAAGCTGGTCTGGAGTGCGGGCAGGGCGACGTTGACGACGGTGCTGTCGATGAACGCCAAGCTGGAACCGAGGATGGTTGCGGCGAGAATCCAGGTTTGGGCCTCGGGGGCGCACGGGGTGACGGCGGGCCGGCTCGCAGACCAGGACCGGATGACGGCTTCATCGCAGGGGGGTCTCATGGGCGCCAGTATCTCGCGAATCTATTGCCAGGTATCGCCGTTGTCGGTGGTGGTCCAGGTGTCGCCGTTGTCGGACTCGATGGTGAGTTTTTGCGGGGAGTCGGCGCGGATGTGCGCGATGGCGTGGGCGCGGTCGGCGGTGGCGGGAAGATGGACTTCGGTCCAGGTGACGCCGTTGTCGGTGGAGTGGAAGAGGCGGAGGTGATCGCCGCCGGCCCAGATATCGGCGCCGGAGATGGAGAGGACGCGGAAGTGGGTGGGCTGGATGATGGAGACGGGCTGCCAGATGCCGGGTTCGGTGGAGCGCTCGATTTGGCCGGCGTCGTTGATGCGGAAGTGGGCGTGGGCGGCGGGACGGGCCATGAATGCGCCGTGCATGGCGTTGCCGCTTCGTGATTCTTCAGCTAACGCAGTTTGGGGCTGGAGTGGGGCTGCGGCGGAGGCGCGGCTGGCCGCTTTCCCTGCGGACATGGTGCTGCGCCGAGCAGAGAGTTCTGCCTGGATCTGCGCCTCGACCTGGACCTGTTCGGAGGGGGGCGGCGAAGTTTGCTGGCGCATTGGGGCTGTGCTCAGGCCGGAGATGGCGCCAGGCGTGGATTCCGCCGAGGGAGCAGCGGGCGGCGAAGCTTTGGCTTCTTCGGATTGCTCAGGCGGTGTGGGAACTGAGGATCGCGCGCGAAGGTGCTTCGGAGTGTTGGATAGTGCAGGGGTGTTGGCGGGGGGACTGAGTGTGGGAGCGCTGGAGGCGGCTGGCGCGGGGGCGGCTGGGAGTGGCGGAGGAGGGATGGTCTTTGCAGTTTGCGTTGGCGGGATGTCGGTGCGGGTTGCGTGATAGAGGAGGATGGATGAGCCGGTGATGGCGAGGATAGAGGCGGCGATAGCTACGCCGGGAAGCCAGGCGCGCAGTGGCGGGCGCGTGGGTCGCGGCTGGGGGAGCGATGCGGGTTCGGGTTCGGAGGCGGCGAACTGGAGGGTGGCGCGGCAGGATTCGCAGGCAGCGAGGTGCGCGAGGATGGTGGTGCGCTCGCGGTCGAGGAGCGTGTTTTCGGCAAAGGCCGTGAGCTGGTCGGCATCGGGGTGAGGACCGGCGGCCTGGCTTCGAGCCAGTTGCGTGCGCAGCGTGTTGGGAGGAATTTGCTTCACGGTGCCGATCCGTCCTTGTTATAGAACGCGGGAGTTGAGGTTTCTTGCCGCAGTTTTGCAGTGACGTCGAGGTTGAGGTCGCGGACGTCGAGTTCCTGCAGGAGTTCTTCGCATTGGCGCGCGTTGAGGCCTGCGGCTCGGAGGTGCTTGAGGGTTCGTTTCCGCAGATGCGATGTAATGCGGTTGAGGCGGCGGCTCATGGTGGATTCGTGAACATGCAGCTGGCGGGCGAGCTGGGCCAGCGTGCGTTGGTCGAGATAGTAAGAAGCGAGGATGAAGCGGTCTTCGGAAGTGAGCTCGTCGAGGGTTTGGTCGATGGCGGTGGCGAGGCGAGGATCGGGTTCGGCGCTGGGCTCAGCGGGCGCGGGGAAGCTGGCGCCGGATTCGAGTTGTTCCTCGAGGCTGACGGTTTTCGCGTGCGAGCGGCAGCGGTCGATGTAGTGCTGGGAGAGGACGGTGCGGAGCCAGCCTTCGAGCGAGCCGCGGCCCATGTAGTAGTCGAGTTTTGAGACGCGGCGGCCTTCGCGGTTGGGGACACCGTAAAGGTCGGCGTAGAGTTCGTCGGCGATTTCGCGCCCGGTGGCTTCGTTCCTGGCGATGCGGTAGGCGGTTTCGTAGAGCGCGGAGCGGAAGCGGAGGAGGAAAGTTTCCCAGGCCGGGTCGTTGCCGGAGGAGCAGGCGCGGGCGAGGACCAGATCCTGCAGGTGGAGTTTGGACAGCAGCTCCAGTTGGTTGGATTCGAGGGCGCCGGCGGCGTATTTCGTAACAACAACGGTGACAAACTGGAGAAACTGCTCGGCGGAGACGCTGAAGCGGGCGGCGCCGGAGTTGGCGTAGTTTTGCGCGATGGCCTTCGAGACCGCGCTTGCGAGAGCGGGAGGGGCGACGGTCGAGGGCTCGGAAATTATCGGCACAAATTCTCGCAAAATCTCCTGCAAGAAAAGACACCGCGCACGTTCTCAAGTTGCAGAGGAAGCCTGAAGGCTGACTCGCGCGGAGGCAGATATGAAGATAACGCCGCAGTGTGCGTTGGGGAAGGGATCTCGCGGTTGGTGGTTGGCATTGGGGACGTCGATGATCGGCTTGTTTTGCCTGGGGATGGCGGGGCCGAGTCGCGCGGGGATCGGCAATGAGGCGCCATATCGGGTGCTGCCGGCGATCCGGCGCGGGAACCTGACGATTTTTCCGGTGGTCGCAGCGAAGTCGTACAACACCTCGCAGCTTTTGACGCTGGACGAGGGGATTCGTACCGGCGAAGTGGTGGTGACGGAGGCAGGGAACGAGCGCGGGCTGGTGCGCGGCGAGCACCCGGTGCCGTATCGCGGCGGGGCGGAGGTGAATCGGCTAGTGCTGTACAACAACTCGGGGAGGCCGCTGCTGCTGCTTGCGGGCGAGATTGTGACAGGCGGCAAGCAGGATCGCGTGATCGGAGCGGACCGCATTGTGCCGCCGAAGGGTGGGCCGATGGATCTGAACGTTTTCTGTGTGGAGCCGGGGCGGTGGGTCGAGTCGAGCGCGAAGTTTGGGTCGATGGCCGCGCAGATGGCGCAGCCGAGTGTGCGCTCGCCGGCGATGGCGGAGCAGAACCAGAGCGAAGTGTGGGAGCGCGTGCGGGCTTCCAATGCGGCGATGGCGAGCGAGCTTTCGACTTCCGAGTCGCACGGAGACGTGGCGCGGACTAGCTCTTACGCCAAGGTGTTCGCGAGCCCGCCGGTGCAGGCGAAGCTGGCCGAGTACGGCGGCAACGCGAGCGAGCAGGCGATCCTCGGGGAGCTGCGCAGCAAGGGGGCGGTGGGCGTGGTGGTTGCGGTGAACGGGCACGTGGAGTGGGCGGACGTGTTTGCGAGTACGGAATTACTGGCGAAGTACTGGCCAAAGCTGATGCGGAGTTATGTCGCAGAGGCGATGACGTCGGGCTTGAGCGGAGAGACTGCGGAGATGAGCGAGGCGCAGACGTTCATCGGAAATCTAAATGGCGGGCGTGAGATTGCGGAGACGGAGCCGGGGGTATTTCGGCGGACGGAGACAACGGGGGATGGTTACCGGGTATTTACGCTGCATGGGCTTTCGGCGGAGTCGGATTTTGACGTTCACATCACAAAGATGACGGATTAGATCACCTGGAGTTATGCATCCTTGCGTTTGGCGCGGGACGGCCAGCGGTTGTTGCTAGACTTGGGACAACCGCGATGCCGGAATTTGATTACGTTCTCGAGCTCCTGGAGGCGAAAGGCTGGTATCTGTACCGCGGAATACCCCATGCGAAGATGCCGGAAGTGATTGCGCAGGGGAAGGCCGGTTCCATCGAGCCGAATGTTTTCTACCACCTGTTGCCGGCGACTTCACACGACAAAGATGTCGATGAGGTTCACGATGCGGCCCAGTATGCGGCACGCATGCACTCGATGCCTATATATAAGGATGGGGCAAAAGAGTGGAATATTCACGGGATCGACATTTCCGGCGGTAACTTCAATTTTGTCATGACGTCGGATTCGATCGCGTTCGACAGCGGCGCGCGATCGAACATAGAACGGGCCATCCAGTTCAACATGTCGAGTTACAACATTTTTTCGTTTGATTCGATCGACGAGGTTGGCTCGATGCTGAAGGAGAGAGATGTTCCGCAGAGGCCTCCGGAACCTCCTTCGCAGTTACGGTGGACCTACGTGGAGCGCGAGAGCGAACCGGCTGGGGTTGCTCTTTATCCCGAGAACCCGGGGAGGATGCTGTTTCGAGGCCAGACGAGGCGGTTTGTGCCGTGCCTGCCGACGGCGGTGCGAGGCATTGGGATTGAATCGCAGGAGTTGCGTGAGGTGAGCGAGCCGAACCAGGCGCGGCTGATTGCGAAGCTGATCAGGACGTCGTGGTTTGTGCAGTTGCTGCGGGAGACCGCGGCGATGCAATGGCTCAATGAGAAGAGCATTTTTCTGAACGAGGCGGCGGTGGCCCAGCATTACGGTTTGCCGACGGGAACCATCAATCTGACGCAGTCGTTCGAGGTGGCTTCGTTTTTCGCGTGCTGTGGTTATGATCCGGTGCAGAAAAGCTGGACGCCGGTGGGGGATGGGAAAGGCGTTGTGTACCTGGTGGACTGGACTGCGTTGCCGCCGGGCGGGAAGATTCACCCCATCAACCTGCAGGCGTTTCCGCAGGCGAGCGAGCAGTGGGGATGGGCTTGCGAACTGAGGCTCGGGGAAGATTTCGACAAGCTGCCGTTTGTGGTGAAGCTGACTTTCAGGCAGAATCTTGCGGCGTCGCAGCGGATTCTTGCGCAGTTTTCGGAGCGGACGGCTCTTTTCCCGGAGGATCCTTTGGCGGAATTGGCGCAGGCGATCACTGCGGCGACGGTTCTGCCGCTTGCTATTGCGGAGGAGCTGGCGCTGGATCTGATCAGCGATCCCAAGGGCAAACCAGGGGCGACGGTGGAGGAGATCTTCGCGTTGGTACAGAAGTTTGACGGTGTCACGATTGCAGAAGGGGCGGCGATTCCTGGGTGGGAGCGGATCAACGCTGCGCTTAGTGCGCTTTGGGATGGGAAGAAGGAATATTTTCTGAGCGGCGCGGGCTTTGTCGGAGTGCGTCCGGCGCAGGAGTCGTAAGCAGACACGGGGTGGGCGACTTTTTCAGCAACGCAGAATGCGGGAGCGGAGAAGCTCAGCTTGCGGAAAAGTGCATGGGGCGGAGCTGAGCCTGTGGTTTCCCAAAATGGTGCAGGTGGAGTACTTCGGAGTGAACCCAGGATCGATTCGCATTGATATTTAGGTGGCAGAGAAGTCAAGCTTCTTGCTATGGGGTGAACCTGGCCGAGTCTGGGCTGGGGGTTGGTTTTTTCGGCGGGCTGTGAACTGCTGGCAGCATGGGTTCCGAGGGAGAAGCGAAGCATGAGTTCGACGCGCAATCCTGGGAGAGTGGCCGGACTCTGGTACCTGCTGATTATCTTCATCGGCCCCCTGCGGCTCATTTATATCCCGAGCAAACTGTTTGTATCCGGGAACGCGACGGCGACGGCCGGCAACATCGCTGCGCACGAATGGCTCTTCCGTATCGGCATGGCCAGCGACCTGGTGGGCGGGGTGGTGCTGGTCCTGCTCACGCTGGCGTTCTACCGGTTGTTCAGGAGTGTGGATCGGGACCTGGCAACGCAGGTAGTGATCTTCGGCGGCGTGATGCCGGCCATCTTCTTTTTGTTTGGCGTGGCGAGTGACGCGGGGGCGTTGATGATTGTGCGCGGAGCTGATTTTCTGTCGGCGTTCAGCAAGCCGCAGCAGGACGCGCTGGCGATGCTGTTGATCTGGTTGCGAGGACACCTGAACACGGCCGCTGAGATGCTTTGGGGAGTGTGGCTGTTCCCGCTGGCAACGCTGGTGTACCGGTCGCGTTTTCTGCCGCGGTTCCTGGGTGTGTGGCTGGGACTGGGCGGCGCCGCGTATGTGATCCTGAGCCTGACGGGAGAACTGACGCCTCAATATCAGAACAAGGTGTTCACCATCGCGCAGCCTGTGATGTTCGGGGAGATCGTGCTCACGCTGTGGCTGTTGATCAAAGGCGCGAGGCCGCAGGCGGACTCGGCGGTCGCTGGCTAAGAGCGCGCCACTTCTAACTGTCTTTGCGGTAGAGCATGTCGCGGATGACGCGGCGGCGCTCGGCGTTGGCTTCGCGGTCATTGCCGAAGCCTGCGGAGGGTTTGGAGGCGGAGCCTGAGTCTTCAGGCTCGCTGCAGGCGGGACATCGATTGGCGAAGCCGGGCTTGTCGGGCTTCAGTTCAAATTCTTCACCACAGATTGCGCAGGTTCGGATCGGAAAGGAGGACATCTTCGTTCTCGTAAAGGGCCGGAGCTATGCCAGGAATGGGGTTGTTACACGGCTGCGAGAGCCTCGACGGGTTGCGACGAGGGTTGGGCGGATCGTTCGGCATAGACCTGCTGCGCGGCAGCGAGCGCCTTGCCGTAAGCAAAGCCAGGGAGGTTGAGCGAGGTGGCCGCGACCTGCTCGAGGGCGGCGATGATGGCGATGGTGTCCATGTAGTCGAAGAGGCCGATGTGGGCGATGCGGAAGATTTTGCCTTTCATCTCGCCCTGGCCGTTGGTGACGATGGCGGCGAAGCGGCGCTTGAGTTCTTTGACGATGACGCCGGAGTCGACACCAGTTGGTGGAAGAATCGCGGTGGTCGCGGCCGATGGTGCGGTGGGAGCGAAGAGTTTGAGCCCGAGAGCCTGGACGGCGGCTCGGGTCATGGCGGCGCAGGTTTCTGCGTTGTCGATGAGGGCGTCGCGGCCGGCGGCGAGGTCGCCTCCTGTCTGGGAACCCCCGGCCTGGGCGGCGATGTAATCGAGTGCCGCGCCGAGCGCGGCGATGAGAGCGACGGCGGGCGTGTAGGAGGACTCACCCTTCTGCGCGTTCTTGCGTTCCTTGCGGAGATCGAAATAGTAGCGCGGATTTTTTGACGTTTCGGTGGCCTTCCAGGCGCGATCGCTGAGGCTGAGATAGGCGAGGCCGGGAGGGATCATAACGGCTTTTTGCGAGCCGCCGATGATGACGTCGACGCCCCAGGCATCGACGTCGAGATGCGTGGTGCCGAGGCCGGTGATGGCGTCGACGATGAGGAGCGCGCTGCTGGCGGAATCTTTGAGGAGCGCGGCGATGGCTTTGATGTCGTGGCGAACGCCGGTGGAGGATTCGGTCGCCTGCACGAGGACGGCGCTGGTATCGGGGCGCAGAGCTTCGCGGATTGCATGGAGGGAGAAGGTTTCGCCGTAAGGGACGCTGACGAGGTCGACCTGACAGCCGAAGGCTTTGGCGAGGGATTCCCAGCGCTCGCCGAATTTTCCGGCGGAGAGTACGAGGACGCGGTCGCCGGGCGAGGTGAGGTTGGAGACGGAGGCTTCCATGGCGCCGGTGCCGGAAGAGGCGAGAAGCAGGACGTCCTTCTTTGTGCTGACGAAGACTTTGAGCTGGCCGAGGACGCGCTCGTAGAGGGCGCGGAATTCCGGGGTGCGGTGGTGAATGTCGGCGGCAGCCATGGCGAATTGCGCGGCGGGGAGGAGGGGGGTCGGGCCGGGGGTGAAGAGTCGCGTCTTGCGAATCATGATGGGAGAGCCTCGTCCTCATATTTTAGAACGGGGGGCCGCGGGAGGCACCTACTATACATCTACCTATAATGGTGGGGTGAAATAAGACGGGGGGCGCACGGATGGAGTTGGTGAAGCAGATCGATCACGACATGGTGGCGGCGATGAAGGCGCGGGACACGGAGCGCACGTCGACACTGCGCATGGTGAAGGCGGCGCTGAAGAACAAGGAGATCGACAAGCGGGCGCCGCTGACAGACGCGGAGGCGCAGCAGGTCTTCGCCACGATGATCAAGCAGCGCAAGGACTCGATTGAGCAATTCCAGAGGGGGAACCGGCCGGAGCTGGCGGCGAAGGAAGCGCGGGAGATTGTGCTCATCGAGGGCTATCTGCCGAAGACGATCGGCGAAGAGGAACTGAAGAAATTTGTTGAAGAGGCGCTGGCGGGCACGAGCTTCGGGCCGAAGGACATGGGCGCGGCGATGAAGGCGGTGCAGGCAAAGATCCAGGAGGCGGGCGCGCGCGCCGACGGACGGCAGCTGAGCGAGTTGGTGAAGGGGAAACTGCAGCTGGGAGCCGGGAGCCCGGAGCCGGCAGCGAGTAGCCCGGAGCCGGGCGCCGGCAGTCAGTAGCCGGTAGCCGGTTCAGACTGGTCTCATCTGCGTTGATTGCCTTACCTCGGGCATTCAGGCGATGGCGCGCATGGGCGTGGTGGCGGAGATGTCGGGAGCCTTCGCCGAGTCGCCGACCGAAATTTCGCCGGCGAGGGGCAGGAAGACACGGAAGCAGGTGCAGGCTCCGCGGGGTGAATGGAAGCTGCGGAAGCTAATGGTGCCTTCGTATTTCTGAACGATGCCTTTGCTGATCCAGAGACCGAGGCCGGTGCCCTTGGCGGACTTGGTGGTGAAGAACGGCTGGAAGAGGCGTATGGCGTCTTCGCGGCGAATGCCGTTGCCGGTGTCGATGACGGAGATGGCGATGCCGCGACGCTGTGTTTCGCCGTCGGTGGCTTCGGCGACGCGCAGGCGGAGTCTTCCGCCCGAAGGCATCGCTTGGATGGCGTTGCTGATGAGGTTGAGGAAGACCTGGCGCAGCTCGCCAGGGAATCCGCGCACGATACCGGTGGACGAGTATTTCCTCTGCAGGTCGATGTGACTGGCCATGATGGGGCGTTGCTGGAGTTCGACGACATTATCGAGCAGATCGGGGACGGAGACGGGGATGGGCTGTTTGGAGTCGCGATAGAAGCTGAGCGTCTGGCGCGTGATATGGGAGGCGCGCTGGAGTTCCTGATCGGCGACGTTGGCGTAGTAGCGTGCTTCCTCGTCGAGGGAAGGGTGGTTGCGCAGCAGGTAGAAGGCGTTGGTAATGGCTTCGAGGGGATTGTTGATCTCGTGGGCGATGATGCCTGCGACGCGACCCATGGCGGCGAGCTTCTCGGCCTGGCGGAGGGCTTCCTCGGCCTGGATCTGGGAGGTGATGTCGCGCTGGATTTCCAGGATGGCGTCGCCTTCGCGATTGACGACCTTGCGGGTGGAGACGATGATCTCGCGGCCGTCGCGGGCGCGATGTACGAGGTTGCCCTGCCAGGAGCGGTTGGTGTGAAGGGAGCCCTCCACTTCATCTTTAGAGACGGGGAAGACGGTGCGCAGGACCTGATGGATATTGAGGCCGATGACTTCGTCGCTGCCCCAGCCGTAGAGGGCTTCCGCGCCGGAGTTCCAGAAGCGGATGGCGCCCTCCAGGTCGCGCACGATGATGGCTTCGGTAGCGAGCTCGAGTAATTCGGCGCGCTCACGGTGGTGGGCCTCGCTTTGGCGCAGCTCTTCAGTGCGCTCGGCGACGCGGCGTTCGAGGTCGGAGTTGAGGCGCGTGAGCTGGCGCGTCTTACGATGGAGCTCGACGAAGACGCCGACCTTGGCACGCAGAACTTCGGGGATGACGGGGACGGAGATGTAGTCGACGGCGCCTCGGCGGTAGCCGTTGATTTTGTCGGAGTCGGTGAGATGCACGCCGGAGATGAAGATGATAGCGGTTTTGCCGAACCGCGGGTGCTCGCGGATCATGTCGGCGAGCTCGAAGCCGTCGAGTTCGGGCATGCTGACATCCATAAGAACCACGGCAATATCGTTTTTGAGAAGGATGTTGAGAGCCTCTTTGGCGGAGGTGGCCTTGATGAGATTCTCGCCAAGGTCGCCGAGGATGACCTCGTAGCTGAGAAGTTTGGCGGGCTGGTCGTCCACCATGAGGATGTTGACTTTCTCTTCCGCAGTCATCGTTTCTCCGAGCCCGGTCGTTCTCCTCATTTAGCGATGCAACCACATGCGAAGCGCGGAGAGCAACTGCTCGGTGTTCACCGGCTTGGCAAGGTATTCCGAAGCGCCTGCTTCGAGACATTTTTCGCGGTCGCCTTTCATGGCTTTAGCGGTGAGCGCGATAATCGGCAGCCGCCGCAGCGATGCGTTTTGGCGAATGACCTGCATAGTTTCGTAGCCGTCCATCTCCGGCATCATGATGTCCATGAGGACGATAGCGAGGTCGGAAGTGGACTCGATGGTGGCGATAGCTTCGCGTCCGGTGCCGGCGGTGAGGACCGTCATTCCACGCCGTTCAAGAACACTGGAGAGGGCGAAGATGTTGCGGACGTCGTCGTCGACGATGAGGACTTTGCGGCCGAAGAGGGCTTCGTCGGACTGATGCAGGCGGTCGAGCATACGCTGCTTGTCCGCGGGCAGGTCGGCGACGACGCGATGCAGAAAGAGCGCGGTTTCATCGAGCAGACGCTCGGGGGATTCGACGTCTTTGACGACGACGCTGCGCGCGAGCATGTGCAGGCGGGAGTCTTCTTCGGCGCTGAGCTCGCGTCCGGTGAAGACGACCACGGGGAGGTCCTTTAGCTTTTCGTTATCGCGGAGCTGGTCGAGGACTTCGAAGCCGGACATGTCGGGGAGCCGGAGATCGAGCACGGCGCAGTCGTAGCCGGACTCTTCGAGCTTCTCCAGCGCGGCGGATCCGGAGTCGACAACGTCGATGTCGATGTCGTCGTGCCCGAGCAGCTCGCGGATGCTGAGTTGTTCCGCAGGGTTGTCTTCGACCACGAGGAGACGCTTGCGACGCGGCACGGAGAAGTCGTGGATGCGGGTGAGGGCAGCTTCCAGGCCTTCTGTCGAAGTGGGTTTGGTGACGAAGGCGAAGGCGCCGCTTGAGAGGCCATGGCGGCGATCGTCGTCGAGGGTGAGCATTTGCACAGGAATGTGCCGAGTGCGCGAATCCTGCTTGAGATGGTTGAGGACGGTCCAGCCGAGCATGTCGGGGAGGAAGACGTCAAGGGAGATGGCGGAGGGGTTGTACTCACGCGCGAGGGCGAGGGCTTCGGCGCCGGTCATCGCGGAGAGGACCTTGAAGCCCTTGTCGTGGGAGAGGTCAGCGATGACGCGCGCGTAGTGCGGATCGTCTTCGACGATGAGCAGGACGGTGTCGCCTTCCTGGAGACTTTCGCGGTCGTCCTCGACGCGGGCAACCTGCTCCGATACGACGGGATTCGCGAGGAAGACCGGCGCGATGAAGGAGGCGCGGTGCCTCTCCGGCAGCGGGGAAGCGGCGGGGCCGACGTAGGTTTGCGGCACATACAGGGTGAAGGTGCTGCCTTTGCCGGGCGTGCTGCGGAGCTGGATTTCGCCGCCGAGGAGACTGGCGAGCTCGCGGCTGATAGCGAGGCCGAGGCCAGTGCCTCCGTACTTGCGGCTGGTGCCGGCATCCGCCTGCTGGAAGGCCTCGAAGATGATGCGCTGTTTTTCGGTGGGGATTCCGATGCCGGTATCGGAGACCTCGAAGGCGACGACGGAACCTGCGCCGGAGAGGATAGGGTGGTCGCTGCTGAAGCCGGATGCGGCGCTGGAGACGGTGAGGCGGACGCCACCCTGTTCGGTGAACTTGAAGGCGTTGGAGAGCAGATTTTTGAGCACCTGCTGCAGGCGGCGGGGATCGGTAACGAGGCTGCGGCCGAGGCGGGGATCGCCCTTGACCTCGAAGAAGAGCTTGCGGTTTTCGGCCTCGTGACGGAACGGCCGGGAGACGGCTTCGAGGAGGCTGCCGAAGAAGATCTCTTCGGGCTCGACGGAGACGGTACCGGATTCGATCTTGGAGAGGTCGAGGATGTCGGAGATGAGGTTGAGCAGGTCGGTGCCGGCGCCGTGGATGGTGCGGGCGAATTCAACCTGGCGGCCGCTGAGATTGCCGTCGGGATTTTCAGCTAGCTGTTGGCCGAGCACGAGGATGGAGTTGAGCGGCGTGCGCAGCTCGTGGGACATGTTGGCCAGGAATTCGGATTTGTATTTCGAGGTGAGAGCCAGCTCGCGGGCTTTTTCTTCGAGGGCGCGGCGGGCCTGCTCGATTTCCTGGTTCTTGCGTTCCACTTCGGAGTTTTGTTCGGCGAGCTGCTGGGCTTTTTGCGCGAGCTGCTCGTTGGTCTGCTGGAGCTCCTTCTGCTGCGTCTGCAGTTCGGTAGCCAGCTGCTGTGACTGCTTGAGGAGCGCCTCGGTCTGCATCGTTGCTTCGATGGAATTGAGCACGATGCCGATCGATGACGTGAGCTGATCGAGGAAAGCCAGGTGCGATGCGGTGAAGTTCGAGAGGCTGGCGAGCTCGATGACGGCTTTGACGCGATCTTCGAAGAGCACCGGCAGCACGATGACGTTGCGCGGCACGGCTTCGAAGAGGCCGGAGCGGATGGGAACGGAGGTTTCGGGAATTTCGGTGATGAGCATGCGGCGCTTTTCAGCAGCGCACTGGCCGATGAGACCTTCGCCGACGCCGATTTCGCGGTTGTAGCCGTCCTGGACGTTGGCATATGCGGAGAGCAGAACGAGGCCGCTGAGTTCTTCGGTCTCGGAGTGGCTCTCGGTCTGGTAGATGACGCCCTGCTGCGCGTTGACCAGCGGGACGAGTTCGGAGAGGAGCAGGCGTCCGACGGTGACGAGGTCGCGCTGGCCCTGGAGCATGCCAGTGAAGCGAGCCAGATTGGTCTTGAGCCAGTCCTGCTCGGTGTTGCGGTCGGTGGTGAGGCGAAGGTTATCAATCATCGTGTTGATGTTGTCCTTCAGCTCGGCCACTTCGCCGCGGGCTTCCACCTGAATGGAGCGAGTGAGGTCGCCTTTGGTGACGGCGGTGGCGACCTCGGCGATGGCGCGGACCTGGTTGGTAAGGTTGTCGGCGAGGAGGTTGACGTTGCCGGTGAGATCCTTCCAGGTTCCGGCGGCGCCGGGGACGTTGGCCTGACCGCCGAGGCGGCCTTCGACGCCGACTTCGCGGGCCACGGTGGTGACCTGATCGGCGAAGGTGGCCAGCGTGTCGGTCATGTTGTTGATGGTCTCGGCGAGGGCGGCGACTTCGCCCTTCGCGTTGACCGTGAGCTTTTGCTTGAGATCGCCGTTGGCGACAGCGGTGACGACCTTGACGATGCCGCGGACCTGTTCGGTGAGGTTGGCGGCCATGACATTGACGTTGTCGGTGAGGTCCT
>PMUI01000053.1 GCA_003166955.1 Acidobacterium sp. | reverse complement strand
CATTTATGAGACCGGTTCTAGAGACCTTTAGCATGTGGCTCACTCCGGCCAACTCGGGGGGAACCTACGATTTGCCCCGCGTCTGCGCGATGTTCGACAAGACCCACCTCGCCCGGTACGCGCGCGGCGCGAGGCCCTTTGGCGTCCCGTGGTCAAAGAGAATGAGCATCGACCGGGACGGGATGTTGCTCCGGCGCTGAGGCGTTGAGGCTCTGGGCCACAAAATCCAGTACTGCCGTGATCTGCTCCCGCGTCACGTCGAATTGTTCCATCACTTCCTCGACGCTTAAATCCTCAAGGTTCTCGATGACGGTCGCAACGGGCAAGCGAGTATCCCGAAACACCCATGCGCCGCTGACCTTGCCGGGAATGCTCTCCACAGCAGGGCATTGAGACCAATCAAGAGTTGGCATGATCCGTGCTCCTTCTTTCAGGATACCCTGACACGCCGGGGTGGATCGCCTGGTTGGATGCGGGTACTGCTGTGGGTCCAGACGGGGTAAAGGGAGGACGGTGGAAAATTGGTCCAGAATCACTATCGGTGCGGGTTTTCGTGGATTTTTGCTTGCGAGGGGTTGCGGTTGGGGCTACCGTTGAGACATCTGGCATCTCCGCGTCGCCGAGCAGCGTTGAAGTCCCCGGGAGTCGGCAGTCGCGCCCAATAGTTGGGTTTGGCCCCCCTTATCCACAAGATGTTGGGGTGCTTGTGTTGACCATGGGATGAACGGGCGCTACAGTCGTTCATATTGGCTCGGTACGGCCTTTTCTTTCATGGTTCAGGAGTGATGCAACCCCCATGCTGAAGCTGAAGAAGATTCAGATCCTGGGCTTCAAGTCCTTTTTCGACCGCACCGATGTGCAGCTGCCTGGCCAGGGGCTGGCGATCGTGGTGGGGCCGAACGGGTGCGGGAAGTCGAACATCCTTGATGCGGTGAGCTGGGTGCTTGGCGAACAGAGCGCCAAGAGCCTGCGCGGCGGCAAGATGGAAGACGTTATCTTCGCGGGCACGCGGGAGCGGAAGCCGCTGGGGATGGCGGAGGTGTCGCTGACGCTGGTGGATCCGGATGCGTATGAGGGTCCGCTGCTCGGCGAGCCGGAGGTGGTGGTCGAAGAGGGTGAGCCGGACTGGGACGAAGCGAAGATGCGGGCCGAGCGGGCGGCTGAGGTTGAGGAGATTATCGCGGAGACGCAGCCTGGGGTGGTGCTCGGCGAGGCGGAGGTTGCGCCTGCGCGTGAGGGTGATGGAGGCGATGCGGGGCTGATCGCGGAAGGCGAGCCGGAGCCGGAGGGTGAAGCGGCGGCGGACGCATCGGCTGAGGGCAGGGTCCCTGAAGTGGTGCTGAAGATTCGCCGGCGGAAATTCAATCGCGTCCCGCAGAAGGGCGAGATGGTGGTCACGCGGCGGCTGTTTCGGACGGGCGTCAGCGAATATTTGCTGAACGGGAAGCTTTGCCGGCTGCGCGATATTCAGGACATCTTTATGGGGACCGGCCTGGGGCCGGAGTCGTACGCGATTATCGGGCAGGAGCGGATTGGGCAGCTGCTGAGTTCGCGGCCGCATGATCGGCGGGCGATTATCGAGGAGGCCGCGGGGATTACGCGCTTCAAGACGAAGAAGCGCCTGGCGGAGTTGCGGCTGGAGCAGGCCAGGCAGAATCTGGCGCGGGTGAATGACATTTTCGAGGAAGTGACGCGTCAGCTGGCGTCGCTAAAGAGGCAGGCCGCGAAGGCGGAGCGCTACGCGAAGTTGCGCGACGAGATGCGCGCGAAGCTGAAGGTGGTTCTGGCCAGCAAAATCGCGCAGATGGACGCGCAGCAGTCGGCGCTGGAAGCAGAGATTGCGGAGCTGACGGGGAAGATCGACGCGGGCGCCGAGCACGTGGAGGCTCTGGACCAGGAACACGCGGCGCTGGTGTCGCGTGGGTATCAGCTCGAAGACGCGGCGAAGGACGCGGAGACGAGGGCGAATCAGCGGGCGGTGGAGATTGAGCGCGCGGATGCGCGGCACCTGACGAATCTGGAGCGGATTGCGGAGCTGGATGCGCGGATGGCGGCGGCGCAGGGCGAACTGGAGGAGGCTACGGAGCATTTGCGCGGGATGACGGCGGAGCGCGATGCGCAGCGGAGCTTCCTAGAGACGGCGGCGCAGGAGACGGCAGAGGCTCGCGAGCGCACGCGGCAGAAGCAGGAGGCGATGCGCGAGGCGGTAGGCGCGGTTGCGGCCGCGGAACAGCAGTCGGAGGGCGCGCGGCGGCAGGCGGCGCTGGTGCTGGCGCAGCTGGGGCAAACGCGGGGCCAGATTTCGCAGGGTGAGGAGTCGCTGTCGGCTTTGCAGCGCGAGGCGGAGCGGCTGGGTGTGGAGATGGATGCCGCGCGACGGGATCTGGAGACGCTGGGCGCGGAGCGTGGGCAGATTTCGCTGACGTTTGAATCGGTGACGGAGACACTGCACCGAGTGGAGGCAGAGATTGCGACGCTGCGCAGCGAGATTGAGGCGGGACGCACGGACGAGGAGCATGCGCGGCGTCATGCGGATCAGCTGCGTGCGGAGCATGCGACACTCGGCGGGCGATGCGCATCGCTCGAGGCATTGATTCGCGAGCACAGCTACTCGACGGACACGGTGCGGAAGCTGTTTCAGTCGCACTCGCTGGGCGGGGGGCTGGCGCCGGTGGGGACGCTGGCGGATTTTCTGGAAGTCAACGGCGAATACGAGAGCGTGGTCGACGAGTTTTTGCGCGATGAGCTGAATTACATCGTAGTGAAGAGCTGGGATTCGGCGCACGAGGGGATGCGTCTGCTGAAGACCGGTGTTGATGGGCGGGCGACGTTTTTGGTTCATCCCGAGGACTCGCAGGCGAAGTTCTCGTTTGCAGGCGACGACAGCGTGCCATCGCACAACACGACGCGGACGATTGTGCCGCTGCGGAACTGCATTCGGGTGCTGGATGGTTTTGGACGATCGCTTGAGGCGATTCTGCCGAAGCTGCGCGAGGGGTATGTCGCGCCGGATTCGGAGACAGCGCGGTCGCTGGCGCTGGAGAATCCTTCGGCATTTTTCCTGGCGCCTTCGGGCGAGTGCTTCCACAACGTCACCGTCACGGGCGGGAAGCCGGGCTCAGAAGGGCCGCTGGCGCTGAAGCGCGAATTGCGGGATTCGCAGCAGAAGCTGACGGAGATTGAGCGCGAGCTGGGGGAGGCGGAGACCCGGGCTGCGGGTCTCGCGAAGAGTCTTGCGGATTTGACGCGGACGCTGGATGCAAAGTCGGAGGAGCGGCGGGTTGCGGAGCGCGAGAGCGCGAATCAAAGCGCGGCTCTGCGGCAGATGGAGATGGAGGTCCAGCGGCTGGATCGGCGGCTGCAGGAGTGGACGCTGGAGAGCGAGCGCAATCGCGACGCGCGCGGGGCGAAGGAGACGTTCCTGGAGCAGCGGCGCGAGGCGCTGATTCGCCTGGAGGGTGAGCACCAGACGGCGGAGGGGGAGATCGAGGCGCTGCAGCGGGCGGTGGGTGATTTGCGCGCCGGCCGGGATCTGGCACAGCAAGAGGCGGCGCAATTTTCCGCGGAGCTGGCGGGCTTGGAGGAGCGAAGCCGCGGGGCGGAGCAGGCGTTTGCGCGCATCGACAGGATGTGCCGTGATCTGGAGGCGCGGGTTGCGCAGATCACGCAGCAGCTGGCCGCCGCAAAGGCGGAGCAGGAGCAGCGCGGACGCGAAAACGAACAGCTGGTGGCGACGCGGCAGGGGCTGATCGAAGCGCGGGAGTCGGCGCAGAAGGAAGCCGCGGCGGCGCACGAGCAGATCGTGACGCTGCGGGCCGATGTGGCGGCGATGGAGCAGAACCTGAAGACGCTCCGGGCGGAGATCGATGGGCAGCGCGAGGCACGCGGAGTGTGCGGGAATCAGGCAGCGACGCTGGCGGCGGAGTTGCGGCACACGGAAGAGGCGTGTGTTGCGGATCTGAGCCTGGAGGCGGGGGCGCTGCGCGGCGAGGAGGAGTTGGCGCGGATCGAGGGCGAGGCGCTGGTCGCGGAGGATCAGGCTTGCCGGGAGATGAAGCAGCGGCTCGAAAACATGGGGCCGGTGAACATGATGGCGCTCGAGGAGTACACGGAGACAGCGCAGCGGCACGAATTCCTGGAGACGCAGCGGAAGGATCTGATCGATTCGATTGACAATACGCAGTCGACGATCAAGGAGATCGACGAGATTTCGCGGACGAAGTTCGACGAGGCGTTCGCGCGGATCAATGAGAACTTCAGCGCGACGTTTGGGAAGCTGTTTGGCGGCGGGCAGGCGTTCATTCGGCTGACGGACGAGGAGAATGTGGCGGACAGCGGGATCGATATTGTTGCGCAGCCGCCGGGCAAGAAGCTGCAGAATGTACTGCTGCTTTCGGGTGGTGAGAAGGCGCTGACCGCACTGTCGCTGCTGATCGGGATCTTCCTGTTCCAGCCGAGCCCGTTCTGTGTGCTGGACGAGGTGGACGCGCCGCTGGATGAGACGAACGTGGGACGGCTGGCCGATATGCTGCGCGGGATGGCGGAGGAGACGCAGTTCGTCATCGTGACCCACTCGAAGCGGATGATGGTGGCCGCGGACATGATTTACGGCGTGACGATGCAGGAGCCGGGTGTGTCGAAGGTGGTTAGCGTGCGGCTGGGCGGTGTGGAGCACACGGCGGGACGGGGTGCGCGGCAGCTGGCGACGGCGTAAAGGCAGGGAACAGGCAATAGGCAACAGGGAATAGGGAACGGCGAATGCGGTGTCAGGCTGGGATTTCGCGGCCCTCGGGAAGATCTGCGAATTGGTTGCCGTTGAAAACGGGATTTCCTCGCAAATAGGTAGCTTTCACTGTGCCAAATAGATGCTCGCCGATGTAGGGCGAGAGGTTGTGGCGCGTGTGGAGCGTCTCTGGCTGGACCGTGAAGGCCTGGTCGGGGTCGAAGATGACGAAGTCGGCGTCGTAGCCCGGGGCGATTTGGCCTTTGCGGCCTTCGAGGCAGGCTAATTGTGCTGGTCGTTGTGACATAAGGCGGACGAGATCGCTGAGGGTGAGGCCGCGGACGCGCATGCCAGTCCAGACAACGGGCAGAGCGACGGAGACGCTGGCGATGCCGCCCCAGGCGGCCTGAAAGTCGCCGGCGTCGTGGCATTTCATTGCTTCCGGGCATGGGGAGTGATCCGTCGCGATGAGGTCGATGAGGCCTTCGCCGACTGCGGCCCAGAGCTGGTTGCGGTTTTCGGCGCTTCGGATGGGAGGTGCACACTTGTGGAGGGTGCTCCCGTCGGGAATTTGTTCGGATGCGAAATGAAGGTAGTGCGGGCAGGTTTCGATGGTGATGGGGAGGCTTTCTTCTTTGGCGCGGCGGATGTCGTCGAGAGCCTGAGCGGTGACGAGATGGACGATGTGTAGGCGGAAACCATATTCGCGACAGAGGCGGATCATGAGGCGGATAGCTTCGACCTCGGCCTCGTCAGGGCGGGAGCGGAGCCAGGTTTCGTAACGGCGCCAGTCTGCGCCGGTTAAATCGTGAGCGACGCGGTCGAGGACTTCGGGGAGTTCGGCATGGACGAGGAGCGGGAGTCCAGTGTGGGCGAGATGGGGACCGGCTATTCGGAGTTCGGCTTCGTCGACGCGGTTGAAGCCGTCGATGCCGGGCTCGGCGAGGAAGCATTTGAAGCCTCGAACACCGGCTTTCGCGAGGGGTTCGATGTCGTTGGTGTTGTGCCCGGAGACTCCGCCCCAGGCGGCCCAGTCGACGAGGCACTGGCCTTCGGCGGCGGCTCGCTTGGCTTCGAGTGCGGCGACGGTCGTTGTTGCGGGGAGACAGTTGAGCGGCATGTCGATCAGCGTCGTGTAGCCGCCGGCGGCTGCGGCGCGGGTGGCGGTCGCGAAGCCTTCCCATTCTGTGCGGCCGGGCTCGTTGATGTGGATGTGGGAGTCGACGAGGCCGGGGAGGAGCGCGCCTTCGCACTGGACGATGCGATGGAAGCGGGGGATTGCGGTTGCTTCGCAGATGCCGGTGATTCTGCCGTTGTCGACGAGGACCGCGCCGGGGCGGATGGCGTCGGGTGTGACGATTTGCGAAGAGACGAAGGCTTCGGGCATGCGGGTCGCTGGAGTTTGGCGCGGATGGCGCTGTCTCGTGTATTCCTTATGTACAGACCATTCTGACAGGTGATCCGATGAGCGAAACGATTTCCGCACCGACGAATTCCGAAACCCGGGGGACGCTGACCACGCAACAGGTGGTGGAGCTGACAAAGAAGCTGAACTACGGGACGTGGCGGTTCCAGAAGACGTGGAACCCGATGCACCTTGCGGACGCGGAGGGATGCTACTTCACGGATGGAGCGGGGAAGAGATATCTGGATTTGTCGGCGCAGTTGATGTGCGTGAATTTGGGGCACAAGAATCCTGCGGTGATCCGGGCGATTGCGGAGCAGGCGGAGGCGCTGGCGTACGCATCTCCGGCGTATGCGACGGAGGCGCGAGCGGAGCTGAGCCAGAAGCTGCTGGAGGTGCTGCCGGAGGGGCTGACGAAGTTCTTCTTTACGACGTCGGGGACGGAGGCGAACGAGGCGGCGTTCAAGATTGCGCGCATGGTGACGGGGAAGACGAAGATTATCGCGCGGTACCGGTCGTATCACGGGTCGACGATGGCGTCGATTGCGGCGACGGGCGATCCGCGGCGGTGGGCGATGGAGCCGGTGGGGGGCAAGGGGCAGGGTTTCTTGTTCGCGCCGGAGGTGAATTGCTACAAGTGCCCGATCAAGCACACCTATCCGCAGTGCGGTATCGCGTGCGCGGAGTACCTGGAGCACATGATCCGGAACGAGAGCGATGTGGCGGCGGTGATTGTGGAGCCGGTGGTGGGGACGAACGGGGTGCTGGTGCCGCCGAAGGAATATATGCCGATGCTGCAGGATATTTGTAACCGCCACGGTGCTTTATTGATTGCCGATGAGGTAATGAGCGGTTGGGGACGGACGGGCGAGTGGTTTGCCGTCGATAACTGGGGGGTGAAGCCGGACATTCTGGTGACGGCGAAGGGCATCACGTCAGCCTATGTGCCGCTGGGTTTGTGCGCGACGACGGAGAAGATCGCTTCATACTTTGACGATCATTATTTCTCTCACGGGCACACGTATGAGGCTCATCCGATCACGCTGAAGCCGGCGGTGGCGACGATCCAGGAGATGCAGCGGCTGGATCTTGTTCGCCGGTCGAAGAAAATGGGCGAATACCTGGGGCCGAAGCTGAAGGCTTTGGCGGCGAAGCATCCGTCGATTGGCGAAGTGCGCGGGTTGGGGTTGTTCTGGGCGCTCGATCTGGTGAAGAATCGCGCGACGAAGGAGCCTTTCAACACGATGAAGGACAAGGTCTCGGGCACGGTTGCGGTCGTCGATAAGGTTGCGGCGGATATGCTGAAGCGCGGTGTTGCGATTCAGGCCTGGATCAGCCATTTGGTGGTGGCTCCTCCTTTGATCGTCGAGGAGAAAGACCTGGATTTTGCGGTCGAGGCGCTGGATTCGGCGCTGGCTGTTGCGGATGCTGAAGTTGTGGCTTAGAGCTTCCACCACAGAGAACACAGAGAGCACAGAGAAAAACCTCCAGAAAAGGAAAGGCTGGATCTGTTTTAGATCCAGCCTTTTATCTTGGAAAGCTAAAGTACTCAATTCAGGGGCTAAAGCCCGGTCTACCACGGACACTTGTGGCACGAGTGAACTCGTGCCCTGTTACAAAAGCTCAGAAGAAAGGCTCGGCTATCGAGCCGTACCAGAGCTCGACTTAGCGGTGCTTGATGAAGTCGCCGGTTTGGAGTTCGGTCATGGCCTGGCGTAGTTCTGCCTGGGTGTTCATGACGATGGGGCCGTACCAGGCTACAGGTTCTTCGATCGGCTTGCCGGAGACGAGGAGGAAGCGGATGCCTTCGGGGCCGGCCTGGACCTGGATTTCGTCACCGCGGTCGAAGAGGACGAGTGAGTGGTTGGTCGCATCGTACTCGGGCTGCGCGTTCGGGTCGACGCCTGATTCGGTGAGGACGGCCTGCGGGTCGGAGGCGTCGCGGAAGGTTCCGGAGCCGGCGAAGACGTAGGCGAAGGCGTTGCGCGTGGTCTCGACCTTGAGGCGCTTCTTCTTGTTCGGCGGCACGGAGACGTCGATGTAGTTGGGATCGGCGGCTACGCCTTCGACGGGACCGCGCTTGCCCCAGAATTCACCGCAGATGATGCGGGCGGTGGTGCCGTCGTCCTCGGTGACCTCAGGGATCGCCGCGGACGGGATGTCCTGGTAGCGCGGGTTGGTCATTTTGAGCTGCGAGGGCAGGTTGGCCCAGAGCTGGAAGCCGTGCATGCGTCCCTGCGGGTCGCCTTTGGGCATTTCCTGGTGGAGGATGCCGCTGCCAGCGGTCATCCACTGGACATCGCCGGCGGTCATTTTGCCTTTGTTGCCGAGCGAGTCACCGTGCTCGACGGAGCCGGCAAGGACGTAGGTGATGGTTTCGATGCCGCGGTGCGGGTGCCAGGGGAAACCTTTGAGGTAGTCCTCGGGGTGCTCGTTGCGGAAGTCGTCGAGGAGGAGGAACGGGTCGAAGTCTTTGGTTTTGCCGAAGCCGAAGGCGCGCTGGAGGCGGACGCCTGCTCCTTCGAGGGTTGGTTTGGTCGACAGAATCTCTCTAACTGGCCTGAGTGACATTGCTTTTCCTATCTGGTCTGGGGAGGTCGGGGACCACCCTATTAGATTCGGTCGGTGCAGGGAGGATTCGTGGGGCCACTTTCCCGCACAAAGCATGGGTCGAAAGGCGGTTGAGGGGCAAGAAGGCGGGCTGCCAGGTTTGGGCCCTGGCGGAGAAGGAAATGGGGCAGCGTTTGGTGGCCGATGTGGACGGCCAGGAGTTCGCGGAAGAGGGCGGGGCGGTCGGCGAAGGCGCGGAGGGTTCGGTTGCGCAAGCTGGGGTGACGGTCGAGGAGGAGGAGGAGGGAGGCCATGCGCTGGGGGAGGGCTAGCGTGGCTGCGTGGTTGGATTCGTAATGGGCGAGGTTGCTGCCTTCGAGAGACTGGGCCAGTAAAAGTGCCTGGCGGAAGGCGAGGGCTAATCCTTCGCCGGTGATGGCGTCGACGGAGCCGGAGGCGTCCCCAAGAAGCGCAACATTGCCGATGAGGGCGATGTTGTTGCGGGTGACGCGGCGGAGTCGGCGGGTGAGGGTGAGGCATCCGCGCTCGGAGCTGGTGGGTACGGCGTTGGGGAGTTTGTCACGCAGGACGGGGATGGAATTGAGGATTTCGGCGAGGCGGACGCCGGGGTGGCGGGTCATGGCGGAGACGCAGATTTCTTCGGGGCCGGTGGGTGTGATGTAGGTCTGACCGAGAGGTCCCCAGTGGACTTCTACGTGGGACGACCAGGGAGCGATGCGGTAGTGGGCGCGGAATCCGAAGCGGCGGCTGCGGAGTTGCGCGGCTTCGAGGCCGGCCCAGGCGCGGACGCGGGAGGCGGCTCCGTCGGCTCCGATGAGCCATTGGTAGTGGATGGGTTCTCCGGCGAGGGTGGGAGGCTGGTTTTCCCTGAGGACGACAGGGGTGTTCCAGGAGAAGCGGACACCGAGTTCGGTGGCGCGCTCGAGGAGGAGGCGGTGGAGAGTGGTGCGGCGGACTCCGATGCCCGTTCCTCCAGGGAAGTTTGCGGAGACGGTTGCCTGGCCGGAGGCGAAGGTGATGCCGGTGAATTCTGTTCCGTGATGGGGCTCGAGTTGGATGCCGAGGTTGGTGAGGGCTCGGCGGACCTCGGGCATGAGGCCTTCGCCGCAGGGTTTGTCGATGGGCGGGCGGAGGGCGTCGACGAGGAGGACGTCGGCTCCGCGCTGGCGGAGGGCTATAGCGGCGGCGAGGCCTGCGGGGCCGGCTCCGGCGATGAATACGTCACAGCTGCGGTGACTCATTGGAGACCTTTCAATCTCGAAGGCGCATCTCGGCGGTGAAGCGGCCCAAACAAGTCACAGTCACGGTTACGGATGGTCACGGTCACCACTCGAGGAGGAGCATTTCTGCGCAGAAGCCGGGGCCCATGGCTGCCAGAATGCTTCGGGTGCCGGGGGCTGGACGGCGGTGCTTCATGATTTCGTCGAGGACGACCAGGACCGAGGCGGAGGAGAGATTGCCGACGCGACGGAGGGCTTCCCAGGAGACTTCGAGCTGATCGCGGGTGATGCCGAGGGCTTCGGCGGTGGCTTCGAGGACTTTGGGGCCGCCGGTGTGCATGATCCAGCAGCCGATGTCGCGACGGGTCATGCCGTGCGCAAGGAGGAAGTCGTCGACGTTGCGGCCGAGATTTTCGGTGATGACTTTGGGGACGTCGGGGGAGAGGACAATGTTGAAGCCTTTTTCGGAGATGCTCCAGCCCATGACGTCTTCGGTGTCGGGATAGAAGGCGCGGTCGCTCGCGAGGATGCGGGGGCCGCGGCCAGGGATGTTGTCTCCCGCAACGATGACGGCGGCGGCTCCGTCACCGAAGAGGCCGACGGAGATGAGGTTGGCGACGGACTTGTCGTCGCGCTGCCAGGTGAAGGAGCAGAGCTCGACGGAGAGGAGGACGGCGATCTGGTCAGGATAGGCGCGGACGTAGTCGGCGGCGCGGGCGAGGCCGGCGGCACCGGCGACGCAGCCGAGTCCGAAGATGGGGTTACGGCGGATGTTGGGCGCGAGGTGCATGCGGTTGACGAGGCGCGCGTCGATGGAGGGGCTGGCGACGCCGGTGACGGAGACGAAAAAGATGGCGCGAAGCTGATCGGGGCTGAGGCCGGCTTGCTTGAGGGCGCAGTCGATGGCGCGCTCGCCGAGGTCAACGGCGGTCTCGATCCAGGCGTCGTTGCATTTGCCCCAGGTATCGAGGGCGAGGTAGTCGTTGAGAGGGCGGGAGAAGTAGCGGCCGTCCACGCCGGTGCGGAGGTGGAGGCGCCCGATGATCGAGGCGACTTTGGGGTCATCGCCCCAGTAGGTAAGGAGGGTGTCGAGGAATTCACGCTGGGAGTAGTAGTGCGGGGGGAAGGCAGTGGAGGTGGCGAGAATATGCATGAGGTCTCTGGGTTGGGATTTCTAAGTTACTGTGCCGGACATGGAGTTTCAAAAGCAGGTCCCTCCGCTCCGCGCTGCGCGCTCCGGTCGGGATGACAATCCTCTGATCCCATGATGGGAGGCTATTTGGCACGCGGTGTCAAGGCGATGGTTGAAGATTGTCAAAATCCTGCGCGGGGCGGGAGGAGGGAATCAGAGATGTTATCCCACGGAGGATGCATGCAGTTGCCACGAGGGGCGGTGGTCGTCGTATATTGGGTTTCGTGTTGCGGCGGGTTCCGCGGGGAGCCCAAGACCCGTGGGACAAGACGGAGCCGCTCGGATGAACGCCCGGCGCAACGCGGAACCAGCTTAGCCCCAGACTCGCTTCAAGACGGAGCATGCGTTGGCATCCCCGTATTCTGCCCGCGTCGTCGCGGCATCCCTCCTTGTTGTTCTCGCGATCGTGGGAGTGGCGCGCGCCGAGGACTCGTCGTCGCTGGGGCAGGCGGGCGGTGGGGGAAATCCGAAACAGCTGAAGTCACTGTCGCTGGAGCAACTGGGCAACGTTGAGGTCGTCACAGAGACGAAGGAGCCGACCGAGGTGTGGAATACGCCGGCGGCGATCTTTGTGCTGACCCAGGAGGACATCCGGCGGTCGGGGGTGACGAATGTGCCTGACGCGCTGCGGCTGGTGCCGGGCGTGAATGTAGCGCGAGTGAGCGGGGATCGCAACTGGGTGGTGGCGATTCGCGGGCTGGGCGATCAGTATTCGAAATATGTGCTGGTGCTGATCGATGGGCGCAGCGTGTACACGCCGCTGTTTGGCGGGGTTTTCTGGACGATTGATAACGTCATGCTGGAGGACATCGATCGCATCGAGGTGATCCGCGGGCCGGGCGGAACGATTTGGGGCACGGATGCGGTGAACGGGATTATCAACATCATCACGAAAGAGGCGAAGGATTCGCAGGGAGTGCTGGCGTCGGCGGGCGGCGGCAGAGTGGACGAGGGCACGGAGGATTTGCGGTATGGAAGCCGCAGTCACGGGTTCGCTTTTCGCGTGAATGCGTTTGGGTTCGTGCGTGGAGCGGAGTATCACCAGGACGGGCAGCCGAATTATGACTGGTCGCGGGTGGGGCAGGTGGGATTTCGCGGCGATCGCGTGAGTGGGCGCGACAGCGTGACAGTGCAGGGCGATGCGTATATCGGGCATTTGGGCGATGCGCAGACGCTGTCGACGTTCACACCGCCGGCTACGTTTGTGTCGTATAAGTCCACCGATGTGTATGGCGGGAATCTGCTGGGGCGGTGGCGGCGGGATTTGCCTGCGGATTCGGATCTGTATCTGCAGGCGTTTTGGGCGCACGATTTTCGCACGGGGCCGAATTTCCAGGAGACGCGCGATACGTTCGACCTGGATTTTCTGCATCGCACGCCGCCGACGCGGTGGCAGCAGTTTACGTATGGCGTGGGGGCGCGATGGAGCCCGAGCACGACACGGCAGACGATTCCTACGGATAATTTTGTGCCGGCTGCGGAGACGGAGAGCATTTACAGCGGATTTTTGCAGGAGGAACTGCGGTTGGTTCCGGACCGGCTGAGCCTGACGCTGGGTTCGAAGCTGGAGCACAACAGCTATACGGGATTTGAGTACGAGCCGAACGGGCGGCTGCTGTTTACGCCACGTGAGGATCAGTCGCTGTGGGCGTCGATAGCGCGGGCGGTGCGGATTCCGGATCGCGTGGATGAAAACATCGATGTGGATGTTTATGTGACGGGGCCGATTTGGGGAGCGATTTTCGGAAATACTCATTTGAACGCGGAACGGCTGGTGGCGTATGAGGGCGGGTATCGCGGACTGTGGGGGAAGCGGGTTTACGTTTCGGCGTCGGGATTTCACAACGTCTACGACGATTTGATTGCGCAGGGCGCGCCGTTTTTAGGGACGGCGGCGAGTCCGCCGTTTGCGCCGGGGACGTTGCTGATTGGATTTCAGTATCGGAATGGGATTCGCGGGACGACGGATGGGTTTGAGGTGGCGCCGGAGTGGCAGGCGACGTCGTGGTGGCGGTTTAAGGCGGCGTATTCGTATCTGCACGTGAATCTGGAGGATGTGCCGGGGTTCAATTATCCGTTGACGCTGACGACGCTGCATGGCTCGAGCCCGAACAGCCAGGTGGTGGCGCGGTCGCTGATCGATCTGCCGGGGCATCTGGAGTTTGATCAGGTTTTTCGATATATCGGGGCGCTGCCGGCGCAGGGTGTGGAGGCGTACGAGACGGCGGATGTGCGGTTTGGGCGGCCTTTGTCGCCGGGGCTGGATTTGTCGGTGGTGGGGCAGAATTTGTTGCAGCCGCATCATGAGGAGTTCGGGATCAGCCCGGGGCCGAATGTGGGGATCAAACGCGGGGTTTATGCGAAGTTGGTTTGGACTTCTAAGTAGGGGTCATTCACCACAGAGGACACGGAGGGGCTTCTGTTAGGCCCGGAAGGGGTTGCGGGGGCTGACGCCCTGGTCTTCTTGGGGCAGGAGCGGCCCGACTGAACAGGTTGCGGAAAAGTGGCATGGGCGGGAGTTGCTTGAGGCCTTCGGCCGCATGCGCGGTAACCTGGATTACTTCTTCGGCCATGGCTTGAAGCCGATCAGCCTTTACGTTCCCGACGTTGCCGCCCTGCGCGCGGGCTCAGCGCGGATCGTCGTCGGCGTGGGCGAAGCGTCCACGGGTCAACTGCCCTGCCGCGCCGCCCTCGCTCTCGCCGAGCGCCTTGGCACTGCGCCTGTTTCCTTCTCCGGCGGGCACGGGGGCTACAACGACCAGCCCGCCGCCTTCGCTGAAAGACTCAGCCACGTGCTCTCCGAGGCCCTGCAACCTGCAACCAGATTCTGAATCGAAACATAGGCGAATTCTGAGGAGACAAATGACGGAACAATCGGATCATCCAGGGCGCCACCGTCCGTCTCCGCGAAGTCGACTGGTCCTGATGAATTTTTTCCTCGACTCGTGATAGCCTCCGCCGCCACAACCGTGCTACCGTTTGCCATACCTGCGCTCGTCCCCCAACCAGGTACCCGGGCAAGCGATTGGAGATCATGTCATGCGTTCCGTCTGGAGCCTCCTGGCCCCTTTCGCAACTCTCCTCGTCGGCTGCTCCGTAGCGCCCGTCTCCACCAACGCCCCCATCTCGCGCTCCGACCCCGGACCCGCCAACACAACTCCCCTCAAAGGCCTGGTCCACGGCGGTCAACAGCCCATCCAGGGCGCCAGCGTCTATATGTTTGCCCTCTCCGACGAGCGGCTACGGCCCGCCAACCCCAGCGTCAACGTCGCTGCTGCTCAGCACCGGTCCTGACACAATCCTGAACCCCACTACCGGCAATTACTACGTCACCACGAATGCCACCGGCGGATTCACCATTGGCGTCGGCGACTATGCCTGCGGCACCGGCAGTCCCCAGCAGGTCTACCTCTATGCCATCGGCGGCAATCCCCAGGTAGGCGGCGATAACGCCGCTGCCGGTCTCATGGCAGTCCTCGGCCAGTGCACGGCCAATACCTTCTCCGGTCTTCCCGCGTCGATCCAGATGGACGAAGTCACCACCGTCGCCGCCGCCTACGCACTCGCCGGCTATGCCGGCGATGCCACCCACATGTCCGGATCCAACTCCGCTCTTGCTGCCCAGGGCATGAAAAATGCCGCCCTGAGCGCAGCCAACCTCGCAGACCTGGGCACCGGCTTCGCCCTCACCGCCACGCCCAACGGCAACGGCTCTGTGCCGCAGTCGGAAATCAATACCCTGGCCAACATCCTCGCCTCCTGCATCAACTCCAGCGGCCCCGGCTCCTCAGCCTGCACCACCCTCTTCAGCGATGCGATGAACGGCAGCACCGCGCCCATCGACACCGCCACCGCCGCCATCAACATCGCGCACAATCCCGGCGTCAATGTCGCCGCGCTCTGGAGCCTCTCCAGCGCCACCGCGCCCTTCCAGCCCAGCCTGTCCAGTGCGCCCAACGACTGGACCATCGGCGTCACCTATACCGGCGGCGGCATGACCGATTCCGGCGGCTTGGCGGTCGACGGTTCCGGCGATATCTGGGTTGCCAATTTTGGCAATTACCACGGCGTCAGCATCAGCGAGCTCAATCCCGTCGGCACGCCACTCTCCGGCTCCGGCTTTACAGGTGGCGGCCTCGACTCGCCCGACGGCATTGCCATCGACGCTTCCGGCAACGTGTGGCTCGCGAATTTCAGCAACAACAGCCTGAGCAAATTCAGTTCCCTCGGCGTCGCTCTCTCCGGCTCCGGCTATACAGGCGGCGGCCTCAACGATCCCAGCGCCCTCGCCATCGACACCTCCGGCAATGTCTGGGTCACCAACTTCAACGGCCCCAGCCTCAGCAAATTCAGCTCCCTGGGCGTCGCTCTCTCCGGTTCCGGCTACACCGGCGGAGGCCTCAGTGGCCCCTATGGAGTCGCCGTCTCCACCTCCGGCGACGTCTGGATCGCGAACCTGGGCACAGTCCTCAGCCGGTTCGATTCCTCGGGCTCTCCGGTTGCTGGCTCTCCCTACAGCGGCGGCGATATCGACGACCCCCTCGCCGTCGCCATCGACGCCTCGGGCAACATCTGGCTCGCCGACTACACGCCGTGGATCAGTGAGTTCTCGTCGTCCGGCATCGCACGGTCTCCGTCCAATGGCTACACCGGCGGTGGGGTCGACCATCCCGGCAGCATCGCCATCGACGGCGTGGGCAACGTCTGGCTGTCCAACGCCAATTCCTACACATCCGGTGGTGGCATCGTCAGGACCCCCGGCTCCCGTCCAGCGCTCGATGGCACGACCTACTCCGACAGCGTCACCGAATTCGATTCCAGCGGCAATCCGGTGTCGCCTTCCACCGCTTACCTGTCGGCCGGTTTCAATGACCTCGGCGACATCGTCGTGGACGGATCCGGCAATGTCTGGGTTTCTGACATTAACACCAATAGCCTGACCGAGCTGGTCGGCGCCGCAGCCCCCGTCGTCACCCCGCTGGTCACAGCCGTCGCCAACCACCAACTCGGCACCCGCCCCTGAAAGCGTGGTCTGACGTTTTGTTTTGAAGGCGCGACGGCCAATTTCTCAATCGAGACACAGGCGAATTCTGAGGAGACATATGACAGAACAATCGGATCTCGGCGGCACATTCACCCTTCCCAACACCTCAATAACGTTGAACCGCATGGGCTATGGTGCAATGCAGCTTGCCGGACGGGATGGCGACAAAGTGGTCTGGGGCCCCCCGCGCGATGTTCCAGGTGCGATCGCTGTTCTGCGCGAGGCCATTGCGGCCGGCGTGAACCACATCGATACCAGCGACTTTTACGGCCCACACGTAACCAACCAGCTGATCAGGCAGGCGCTCCACCCTTACCCGGACAATCTCGTGATCGTGACCAAAGTTGGCACGCGCCGCGGCAGCGATGGCTCATGGCCGCCCGCCCGCACGCGCCAGGAGATTATCGATGCGGTACACGACAACCTGCGCAATCTCGGCCTTGATGCACTCGATGTCGTCAATCTTCGCCTCGGCGGCTTTAGCGGACCAACGGACGACCCCTTTGAAGAACCGTTGACGGCGCTTGCCGAACTGAAGCAGCAGGGCCTGATTCGGCATATCGGCCTCAGCACGGTCTCGCCCCGGCAGCTGGCTGAGGCGCAGGCTATCACGGAGATTGTGTGCATCCAGAACTTCTACAACGTCGCCCAGCGCACCGACGACGGATTCATCGATGCTCTCGCTGCGGAGGGCATCGCCTACGTGCCGTACTTTCCACTGGGAGGGTTCTCCCCGCTGCAGTCGTCCAGGCTCAATGCAGTAGCCGCGTCGCTTGAAGCCACTCCCATGCAGGTAGCACTCGCGTGGCTGCTGCGGAGATCTCCGAACCTGCTGCTGATCCCTGGCACATCGTCGGTGAAGCATCTGCGAGAGAATCTCGAGGCCGCAACGCTGGATTTGCCCGAAGAGACTCTTAGAGACCTCGACAGCATTGGCGCCGCAGCCGCATAGCAGCCAATCGCAAAGCGAGTGACGCTTCGCAATGGGTGCGTCACCCGCCTGCGTGACGGGAGCCATCTACCGACCTAAAACAGAAGGATGTGAACTGAGGGTTAGTGAGCCGCGGCTGGTGTGGGCGCGGCATTTTCTTTTTGAGCGGCTTTTTCGGCGGCTTCTACGGTGTGGGCAATAAGCGTCGCGATGGTCATCGGCCCCACTCCGCCCGGCACCGGCGTGTACGCGGAGCAGCGGTCGACGATACCGGCCAACTCGATGTCGCCTACGCCGCCGGGGTGGTAGCCTGCGTCGACGATGACGGCTCCGTCGCGGATCCAGTCGGCTCGGATGAACTCGGGTTTGCCGACGGCTCCAATGACGATCTCGGCGCGGCGGACGACTCCCGGGAGATTTTTGGTGCGGGAGTGGCAGATGGTGACGGTGGCGTTGGCGGCGAGGAGCATCATGGCCATGGGGCGGCCGAGGATGGGGCTGCGTCCGACGACGACGGCTTCGCGGCCTTCAATGGGAATTTCGTAGCGGCGGAGGAGGCGCATGATGCCGGCGGGGGTGGCGGAGCCGTAGGCGGGCTCGTCCATGGCCATGCGGCCGAAGCCGTGAGCGGTGACTCCGTCGACGTCTTTGGCGAGGGCGATGCGGTCGAAGCAGGCGCGCTCGTCGATTTGCTTAGGAACCGGGTGCTGAAGGAGGATGCCGCGGACGCGGGGATTGGCGTTGAGGTCGTCGATGGCGGCGAGGAGTTCGGAAGTGGTGATGGAGTTGGGGAGCGCGATGCTGAGGGATTCCATGCCGACGCGGCGGCAGGCGTTGCCTTTCATCTTGACGTAAGTGGCGGAGGCAGGATCGTCGCCGACGAGGATGGTTGCGAGGATAGGCGGCTCGGCGAGGCGTAGGCGGGCTACGCGGGCGGTCAGTTCGGCTTCGAGTTCTTTGGAGTAGGCTTTGCCGTCGAGAAGAATCGGGGGCATAAAAACAGGTTACAAGGTGCAGTTTACGGGTTACAGGGGGCAGGTGCAGCGAAGCGGCGAGTAAAAGAGCGAGCTTGCCGGTGGGCGAAACTTCCGGTTTGCCGATCTTTCGCCAACATAACGTGTTTTGAAAGGGCACGCCTTCACCGGTTGCAGAAAAACTCGTTGGCTGGAGGCTTTTGTACCAGGGCACGAGTTCACTCGTGCCGAAAAGTGCCCGAAATGATGCCGGGCTTCAGCCCCTGAGCACCAGCCACTGTGAAACTTCCGCAATGCCGGTTTTACGGCAACAATCTGAGCTTTGGTCAGCGACCGTTACCGCGCAAAGTCGAGGCGTAGAGTGCGATCCAGAGCTCGCCTAGGGCTTCATCGGGAGTGGCTCCTTCAAACCATAGTGGCACCCCATCCTCGTTGCTGATGGCATTTGTTCTCACGCAAGAGTAGTCATTCCGCACCCGAAACTCTAATTCTCTATTCCCACACGCCTTGATGAGTTCATTGAGCGTGGGACAGCGGGCATACGTCGCCCACGTCGAGCCTTCCAGATTCTCGTCAATGAAAATCAGATTGCCCATACCATTGAAAAAGAAGGTTCCGTATACCGCGTCTTGCGGAAATCCGGCTTCCTTCAGGCGTTTTGCGAACCGAAATCTCATGGGGTCGTGAATTGTTGCCGCGTCGTCGGTAATCCGGACACTTGGCGACCCAGCCCCGAATGTTCCGCAATGCCGGTAAACCACCAATAAGGTGAAAATCTCGTGGACGGTCTTATGAACCGGCAACCGTCCAGGAAACGACGGACGCGCGGCCAGGGGCTCCGAGTGGGGTTGGATCCCGATGGCCTTACCAAGCCTTCAGCATCAATAGAAATCGGGGCTAAGGTCCTTCCCAACAGGGAATTGAGCGTTTGGACAATTATTGACCCTACTGGCGGACCGCAACAGGGCTGCACGCCGAAGTCCGCATCCCCACTGCCGAGAAGGCCAGAATTTAGCCCGGGCGGAGCCGAAATCTGAGACTCTTTCACGATTCCCTGATCTAATCAGGCAAGCCCCGACTTCCATTGCCGTATGGCGGCCCGTCCCCAGCTTTAAGGAGTTGTGTTTGCGTTTCATGATGGTTCTAATCTGCCTGGGTTTTGCCGCCACCAGCCGCGCCCAGTCGTTGCCGGACGCGCCCCGCCCGTCAGCCACCCTCCTTCCGGCCAGTAACCCCGCGCCCGACTCCGGCACCTCTTCCGCCCCCGCCGGGAACAACGGCCCCACGGCCCCGGCCCTCTCTTCGGACCAGGCGCAAGCCCCCACCCCCAAACCGCGCCCCAACGACCCCGTCGACGCCAACGGCAATCCCATCCCCCTCGAACGGCGCGAGCCCCAGCGCATCCTTGGCTTCATGCCCAATTTCCGGACCGTCTCCGGCGGATCCCTGCCCCACCCGCCCGGCTGGAAATACAACTTCACCGTCGCCACCCACCAGGCGTTCGACTACTCCTCCTTCATCTTTCTCGGCCTTACGTCCCTCACCGCCGAAGCCTTCAACGAACATCCCGACCTCGGCAAAGGCATTGAAGGCATGGGCCAGTACACCTGGCGCGGCTTCCTCGACAAAACCGACAACACCTATCTCTCCGCCGGCTTCCTGCCCACAGTCTTTCGCGAGGACACCCGCTACTTCGCCCTCGGCGCCGGCCACCCCATCGTCATCCGCTCTCTCTACGTCATCAGCCAGGAGGCCGTTGCCCGCACCTATCACGGCACCAAAACCCCCAACATTGCCGGGCTCCTGGGCAAAGCCGTCACCCAGTATGTCTCTCGCTATTACTACCCGCCCAGCGTTGGCACCTTTGACGCCCTCGCTGAAAAGTTTGGCTACTCGGTCATGCGCGACGTCGCCTTCTCCTCCGTCCGCGAGTTCTATCCTGACGTGGCCGCCCACTACGTCCGCAAGCACCGGGAGAAAGCCGCCCGTCGCGCCGCCCAGCGCAGCTCCCAGCCCGCTTCACCTTAACCCAATCAATCAGACAGTCCACGGGGTTTCGGCTGGGTGGTCGGCAATACGGAAGTTTCATCCGGGGCCGGGTCGAAAGTTCCGGTTTGCCGGTCACTCGCCAAGAACGCGAGCGATCAGCAGCATCCGCACCCACGGCCTTTCCATGCCGACCAGCCCTCATTTATGAGAATGGGAACGGCCAGCAAAGCGGCAATCGAATCGAACCATGCGATATGGAACGCAGCATTGATAACGAGGCCAGCCAGAGCGATGAGCGCAAGATACGCGCAAGTAGCGGATTGCACCGCATCGGCGGCCAAGGCTGCATTCTTACTGCGACGAGCCTCACGGCGCTTGAGGAACGCTAGAACAGGCATTGCGATCAGCGCCGCGATGGTGATTGCAATGCCCGCGTAACTCGTCGCAGGCCGCCACCGCAGAGCCAATGACACAACAGCAATCGCTGCAACCACGAAGGCGAGCACGAAAAGCAGAACTCCGGCCG
>PMUI01000089.1 GCA_003166955.1 Acidobacterium sp. | reverse complement strand
CTTCACACCTATTCCCTGTTTCATGGAACCATCCCGCATCTAACTCCGTATCCGCCTTCTGAGGCTCGCCCCCATGCAGACCTTCCGCCAGGACCTCGCCTACGCTCTGCGCCAGATGCGCCTGTCCCCCGTCTTCACCCTTACCGCCATGCTCACCCTGGCCCTCGGCATCGGCGCCACCACCGCCATCTTCTCCCTCATCAATACGGTCATGCTCAAATCGCTGCCCGTCGTCGACCCGGGGAGCCTCTATCGCATCGGCACCGGCGACGACTGCTGCATCGAGGGCAGCACCCAGGACAACTGGGGCTTCTTCGCCTACGACTTCTACCGCCAGATGCAGCAGAACACCCCCGAGTTCTCCTCCCTCGCCGCCTTCCAGGCCGGCGGATGGACCTACAGCGTCCGCCGCGGCGAAACCGACCGCGCCGCCAAGCCGCTCCGCGAAGAAATGGTCAGCGGCAATTACTTCTCTACCTTCGGCCTTGGCGCCTTCGCCGGCCGCACCATTACGCCCTCGGACGACCTGCCCAACTCCCCACCCGTCGCCATGCTCAGCTACCGCACCTGGCAACAGCAATACGGTGCCGACCCCACCATCGTTGGCTCCACGTTCGTCGTCAGCGGCCACCCCGTCACCATCATCGGCATCACCCCGCCCGGCTACTTCGGCGAAACCCTCCGCGCCAATCCTCCCGACCTCTGGATGCCCATCAATCAGGAGCCCGTCTTCGCCGGATCCAACACCATGCTGCACCACTTCCAGGCATGGCTTCGCGTCATCGGCCGCGTGCGCCCCGGCGCATCCATCGCAACCACCGGCCCGCGCATGACCGCGCTCCTCCGCACGTGGCTCGTCAACGACAGCGGCATGCCCGCCGACTGGATGGCCGACATCAAAGCCAATCTCTCCAAACAGAACATCCGCGTTATTCCGGCCGGCATCGGCGTCGGTGAAATGAAGGACGACTACGCCGACTCGCTCCATATCCTGCTCACCGTCTGTTGCCTCGTCCTCCTCATCGCCTGTGCCAACATCGCGAACCTGCTGCTTGCCCGCGGAGCCGCGCGCCGCGCGCAAACATCCATCCGTCTCGCCCTCGGTGCATCGCGGAAGCGCCTCATCCGCCAATCCCTCACAGAAAGCATCCTCCTCTCCATCTTCGGCGGCCTCGCTGGACTCGCCGTCGCGTACCTCGGCGTAAAAGCCGTCGTCGCCCTCGCCTTCCATGGCGCGCATTACGTCCCCATCGACGCAACACCGTCGCTGCCCGTCCTCGGCTTTGCCTTCGCACTCTCTCTCATCACCGGCGCAGTCTTCGGAACAGCCCCCGCCTGGCTCGCTACCCACGCCGACCCCGTCGAAGCACTCCGCGGAGCCAATCGCAGCACCCGCGATCACGCCTCCTGGTCCCAGAAAGCCCTCGTCATCGTCCAGGCCACGCTCTCCGTCGTCCTCCTCACAGGAGCCGGCCTCCTCACACGCAGCCTCACCAACCTCCAGCATCAGGACTTCGGCTACGACACCGACCACCGCGTCGTCATCGGCGTCATCGCACCCTGGCCCTCGTATTCCATGCCCCAGCTCGACGCCATGTACCGCGAGCTGCAGAATCGCCTCTCCCACATCCCCGGCGTCGAGCGCGCCGCCCTCGCCCAGTACACGCCCCTCACCGACAACTGGGGCGAAATGGTCATTCGCCAGGGCCACGGCATGCCCAGCATGAACGAGCCCGTCGGCTCCTCCTGGGATCACGTCGCGCCTGGCTACCTCGAAACCCTTGGCCAGCAAATCATTCGCGGCCGCTCCATCTCCGAAGATGACACCGCCTCCACGCAAAACGTCGTCGTCGTCGACGAAGCCTTCGTCCATCGCTTCTTCAAGCCCGGCGAAAACCCCATCGGCCAGTACTTCGGCCTCGACCTTCCCCGCTACAGCAGCACCTTTCAGATCGTCGGCGTCGTCCGCAACGCAAAGTACAACGATCCCGCCGGCACTGAGCCGCCGCGTCCCATGTTCTTCGTGCCCCTCACGCAGCATGCGAACTACCACGACGGCTCCATGATGGAGCGCATCGACGACATGACCCACTACATCGAAGGCGCTGTCCTCCAGATCCACGGCAGCATGGAGGGCCTCGAGCCCCAAATCCGCCGCGTTCTCTCCGAAGTCGATCCCAACCTCACCCTCCTCGACGTTCTCTCCATGCGCGACCAGGTCGACGCCCGCTTCGATCAGCAGCGCGCCGTCGCCAACATGACCGGCCTCTTCGGCATCCTCGCTCTCATCCTCGCCGCCGTCGGCCTCTACGGCGTCACCGCCTACACCGTCGAGCGCCGCACCAGCGAAATTGGCGTCCGCATGGCGCTGGGCTCAAATCGTAGCGGCATCGTCCGCCTTGTCCTCCGCGGAGCCTTCCTGCAAATCCTCATCGGATTGCTCATCGGCATCCCCGCCTCCGTCCTCTGCGCGCGCCTCATCTCCGCGCAGCTCTACCACGTCAAAGGATGGGACCCCGTCGTCCTCGCCGCCGCCATCGTCACCCTCAGCGTCTGCGCCCTCATCGCCAGCATCATCCCAGCACAGCGAGCCGCCTCCATCGACCCCGTAAAAGCCCTCCGCACGGAATGAGAAATGGGTGCACTTGCACGAATGGTCTCAGCATCCACTGCCGCGTGACCGGCTGGATCAGCGGATCAGATGCGGCGCAGCAAGACTGATGAATTCGCGCGGCGTGATGATCTTCGTGTTCTTCCAGAACGGCGGAAAGTGCCTGCGATTACCCGTCACGAGATAATCGGCGCGGGCCGCATCGGCGCATTCGACAAAGATGTTGTCGTCCGGGTCGCTCGTCACCTCAAGGCGGCGCGAAGGGACAACCAGATGCCCATGGTTCCTGATCAACTGCATCAGCTGCAGACGCAGTCCTCTGCGAATCGACAGTTCCGGTCGAGATAGAACATCCCTGTATTCCTCGAGAATCGGAGCCGAAACATACAGACGTCCCGGCTTTGTAATCGCCAGTAGAAAGGTGGTGCGTTGGAGGCCGTCGGGTTTCAGCGCCGCGGAAACCACTACATTGGTATCGAGCACCAAACGCAGCGCCAGCATCAGCGCTTCTTCTTTTCCGATCTCGCAGCCTTGATGACCTGATCGATTTGGCGCGAGGTCAGAGAACTGGTCCTGTTCCTCCTCGCCTCATCGCCAATGATCTTAAGGACCTCCGGCTCCGGCGCGGCCAGTTTGACATAATCGCGAATATTAAGAAGAACCGCAGCGGGCCTGCCACGTTTCTCAATGACCAGCGACCGCTGTTCCGTATCCAGGCGGCGGAGAATCTTTCCGAGATTGGTGCGCAGACTCAGCGCTGAGACCACGATTGCGCCATTTCCATCCGTCGTTGCCGTCGGCATAAACTCTCCATTTCGTCCAATTCAACTGTACAGTTCGCAGGGATCTCAGTCAAAAACATTCCGGATTTCGGACCACCCGGTTCCGCCAGACCAATCCCATTCTGAGCCGATAACCTGCAAATCGGAGGTTCCAGGACTCAACCCGTCTGTCCTCGACCCTTCCCATCCACCTCCCGTTGCGACGGAGACCAGGGAGCAGTTCTCGAAATTAACTTGCCTTTCCACGCCCTCCCATCGCAATATACTGTGACAAACACCACTGGGCGATTCGACCCGTCCCCACCCTGCTCAAAGTCGAATCGGAGCACCATTTGAATCCTGCGTTACTTACTCCTTGAGAACTCCAGTTAGAGGAGAAGACACAATGCGTCTCCTAGTATGTTCGCTTTTCATCGGCGTTGTCCTGCCGGTCGCTTCAGCCCAAACAGCCGACCAGCCAGCCGGCCAGACATCCGCCTCCACAGCGTCGCCGTCGCCCATCCTCACCGCCGCCGACGCCCCCCGGCACGTCGGCGAGAACCGCACCGTCTGCGGCGAAATTGTCAATACATACACTGCAGCCAGCAGCCACGGCACGCCCACCTTCGTCGACATCGACCAGCCCTATCCGCACTCAGTCTTCGACCTGGTCATCTGGGGCGACAACAAAAGCGACATCGGCCACTTCCCCGAGAAGGGCAAAGTCTGCGCCAGCGGCACCATCGTCCTCTATAAAGGGAAAGCAGAAATCCAGCTGCGCGACTGGCACAGCTGGTACGTCCCCACCGACGCGCAGCAGCGCGCCTCTGTTCCCTAGCAAAAATCCGGGTGCCCCATCCTGGACGCGCGCTTTTCGGCGCGTGCAGGGTGGGATTGAATCCTCTTCACCAGCAAAATCCGGGTACCGCAAGCCGAACGGGGCTGTCCGTTCCTGGCAGATGTGGGAATGCTGGCTCACTCACTCCGCCGCAAATTCTGCTGACCCGTCCTTGCGCCGCCCCTTCATCCACGAGCGAACGCTCACCGCGTACACCGCGATGCAGAACAGGTTCGCCGGAATGAACCCGAACTGCCGCGTTCGCAGTCCAATCCAGCAAATCACCACGCTGTTCACCCCGGCCACCACCAGGCCCGTCCACAATTTCCGCCCCACCAGCACGGTTGAAAGAACGGTAAGCGCGCACGACAGCGTGTCCAGGCGAAACATAGCTGGTTCAATCCCCCGCCCCTAGTGTGCGGCCCGCCCGCAGCGCCCTCCGTGACCGCCCGCACATTCCGGAACAAAATCGCCGCGTCGCCCGTATCGAACGTCACCGGCTCCCAGGCAAAATGCCCCGCATGACGATTGTCATAAGCGATTCCTGACAATCGGCACTGCCTGCCATCGCCTCCATCAGTCAGGATGAGTGCAGCATGAAGAACCAAACTTCAATCCGGAACTGGAGCGTCGCGGCCCTCGTCGCAGGATTGTCCGTCAGCCTCGCCCTGGCCGCGTTTCCGGCCCACGCGCAGCGCTGCACCGATGGCCTCCACGTCGAAGGCGCCGTTCTCGATCCCACCGGCGCAGCCCTCCCTAACGCCACCATCGCCGCAAAATCCGGCGTGAGCACCGCCGCCGACGCCACCGGCCACTACGTCATCCCCTGCCTCGCCCCCGGAACCGCGCACCTCACCGCAACTGCTCCAGGATTTTCCGCAAGCAACCTACCGATCCACGGCCGCGCTGGAGAAACTCTCCACCTCGATTTCCATCTCGTCATCGCCACCGTGAACACCAACGTCGAAGTCGGCGACAATGACGACGCCACCAGCCTCGACTCCGATCACGGCATCGGCACGCACACCCTCACCCAGAAAGACATCGCCCAACTCGCCGACGATCCCGACGACTTCCAGCGCGAGCTCCAGATCCTCGCCGCAGCCAACGGCGGCGCGCCTGGCGCAGCGCGCATCACCGTCGACGGCTTCCAGAACTCCAGCGCCCTCCCACCCAAGGCTTCGATCGCGCGAATTGTAACCGCGCCTGATCTTTTTTCCACCGAGTACGACACGCCACCCTATGCCGGAGGCCGCGTCGAAATCTACACCAAGCCCGGAGCCAGCGCGATCCACGGCGCGCTCTTCCTCACCGACAGCGACAGCACCTTCAACGCCAACGATCCCTTCTCCACCATCGCCACTCCCGCCAGCAAACACCGCTACGGCTTCGAGCTCAGCGGCCCCATCACCAAAACCCGCAGCGACTTCTTCCTCGCCCTCGAAAAGCGCGACATCAACGAATTCAATGTCGTCAACGCCATCACACTCGACGCCGACGCCAACGAAAGCGACCTCCACCAAACCGTCTCCGCGCCGCAGCGCCTTTGGATCGCCTCCGCCCGCGCCGACTGGCAAATGACTAAAACCGACGTCTTCACCGCGTCCTTCTCCGCGAACACCAACAACCGCACCAACCAGGGCATCGGCGGTCTCGTCCTGGAAGACGCAGGCTACGACGCCACCGTCAGTGAATACGATTTGCGTACTACTAACACGCAGACCATCAGCACGAATCTCCTCCACGAAACCCACGCCGCATTCACCTGGAAGGACACCGCGCAGTCGCCGCTCTCCACCGCGCCCTCGCTCAACGTTGCCGGATTCTTCCTCGGCGGCGGCAGCGCCGCGCAATCCCTCAACGACCGCGAACGCAACCTCGAAGTCGACGAGGACTTCATCTACACCCACAAAAAGCAAACCTGGAAAATTGGCGCGCAGTCCCTCGGCATCTTCGTCCACGAAACCGATCCCAACACCTTTAACGGCTCGTTCACCTTCGCCGGCGTCACGGCGCCCGTCCTCGACGCCAACAACAACCCCACCGGCGCCACCACCACCATCAGCGGCCTCGAGCAATATCGCCGCGCGCTCCTCAATCTGCCCGGCGGCACGCCCACCACCTACTCAGTCACCACCGGCACCGCCCTCGTGCCCTTCACGCAGTGGCAGCTCGCCCTCTACGCCGATGACACCGTGAAGCTCCGTCCACGACTCTCCGTCTCCGGCGGCCTGCGTTACGCGCTCCAAACCACGCCCACCAGCTACGCAAACTTCGCGCCGCGCGCCGGGCTCGCCTGGGCCATCGACAAACACTCAAAGACCGTCATCCACCTCCACGCAGGCCTCTTCTCCACTGTCGTCCCCGACGCCGTTTCAACCGAAGCCTACCGCCTCAACGGCACGCGCCAAACCGAGCAGATCATTTACTCACCGTCCTTCACCGCGCCCCTCACGCCGATCGGCGACTCGCTCGACATCGACACTCTCCGCGCGCCTCTCCGCGACCTCTCTCAGGTCCCGTCCTTCCAGAGCGGCCTCGGCATTGAGCACGACTTCCCGCATCACTGGCACGCACAGGCCAACTTCTATTCCGGCGAGTCCTGGGGCCAGCTCCGCTCCCGCAACATCAACGCGCCGCTCCTCACTGACACCACGCCGCCCACCCTCGCCGGAGCCCTCGCCGCGCCCCGCCCCATCACGCCCAACGAAAACATCTTCGACTTCGAATCCACCGGCCATCTCAGCGGCAAGGTTCTTTTCCTCGGCCTCGACCAGCACAGCTACAAGCGCTTCGCCTTTTTCCTGGGCTATCTGAATTTCAACTTCACCACCGACGCGCCCAACAACGCCGGATTCGCGCAGTCCGCCTACAGCAACAAGGGCGAAGCCGCCGCGCCCGACTGGCAAGCTCGCCAGCGCCTCTTCTTCTTCGGCAACTACAATCTGCCCGAAAAGATCACGCTCTCCGCGCAAATGGACGCGCAGTCCGGCGCGCCGTACAACGTCACCACCGGCACCGACAACAACGGCGACGGCGTCTTCAACGACCGCCCCTCGTACGCATCGGCTTCCGCCCCCGGCGTCTACTCCACGCGCTTCGGCCTGCTCTCCACCAACACCTTCAACGACGATGTCCCCCGCAACGTCGGCACCATGCCCGCGCTCATCCACCTCGACACCAACCTGAGCCGGGCATTCAAAATCGGCCACGCCAAAACCGACAACGCCCGCACCCTCACGCTCAACGCCCGCGCCGCCAATCTGCTCAACCACACGAACGCCACCGCGGTCTCGACCGTCGTCTCCTCGCCCAACTTCTCCGACGCCGTCGCCGCCGAAAGCGCCCGCCGCCTCGAAGTCGGCGCCCGCTTCGCCTTCTAGACCTCAACCAAAAATCGCAACCCCAAAAAGGACTCCGCCATGCTCACCAAAGCCCTCTCCGCCGCCGCACTCGCTCTCGTCCCCATCGCCCTCGCCGCGCAAACCCCCGCGCCCGCAGCCTCAACACCGACCCTCCCCCTCGCCGGTGTCTACTACCGCTACTGGCCCGAGCAAATCGTGCAGTGGGTCGGCCCCGAGCTGCCGTACTCGATGATCGTCCTCAATATCGACGATCGCGCCAAACAGCCCATCTATGACGTGCAACTCATCCCGCGTGGCGAGGGTGGCAAGCCCATCCGCTACACCAACTCCGCCGCGGAACTCGCCATCGATCAAGCCTCCGGCATGGAAGCCCATCAGGTCGCGATGCAGTTCGACGGCCCCTCCGACCCGGCCAACGGCGCGCAGTACATGCTCCGCTTCAACACGGAAAAAGGCACGCCCGTGGTCTGGCAATTCGTCCTCGGCACCGACGTCTCCGAGCAGGGCAGCGGCCTCTCGCCCGTCCCCGCGCCCATCCCCATCCTCATGTATCGCGAGCAGGGCGGACTCGCCGGCGCCGGCACCGCCCTCCGGGTCGGCGGCGTCACTTCGACCGCCGATGTCTGGAAAGAAATCGCGCAGCCGCCCTACTTCGTTCCCTACCGCGGCGCGCTCTCCACCGGCGTCCACATCCTCACCTTCGCGCCCGTCGACTCCACCTGGAAATCCGACGCGCAATCCCTTACCGACGCCAACGGCCGCTCCCTGGCCCTCGCCACCAACGCCGACGGCGCAACCATGACCGACAAGGCCCTCGCCGTCTCCGCCACCTATACCGGCGCTGCTGGATCCATCAACCGCGTCATCTTCGCCCCCTCCGGAGTCAAAGGCACACACAGCGTCACGCTGCAGTTCTCGCCCGCCCTCGCCCCCGGCGCGCAAAGCAGCTTCGACGTCATCATCGGCAGGAAAACAAAAATCGCCTCCGGCGCAGTCCAGGAATCCGCCGGCCCCAACATCACCGAATCCTGGTCCTTCACGTCCCCCGACGCCCTCAAAAACCTAACCGCCAAAGCCACCGCCAGCCTGCAGCAGTAGCCGGCCGACTCAGGGCCTTGCTCCCGTGGCGCCGTTCTCCGCTGCTGTCGAGAGCGGCGCCACCGGTGCAGCCGCTCCCAAAATCCTCGTCACGCTGTTGTTGCCATTGTTGACGACCCAGACGCTTCCGCCGAGATCAATCGCAATGCCGGCAGGCGCGGACAGTGAGGAATCTTTGAAACCGCCGGAAGGCGACATCGCCGAACCGGAGTTCGAGAACTCGCTCACGGTGTTGTTGCCGTTGGTGACCCAGACCTGACCGTTGCCGTCGATGGCGATCGCATTGGGGAGGTCGAGCCCGCCACCGGAGGCGATCATAGTCTGCAGCGTGCCGATCTGGCTAATCTCCTCCAGCGATCCAGAGCCCACCGTCCAGACGTTGCCGCCGTCCTCCCGAGACTTTTTCCGCAAGCTGTTCAGCCGTGCCGAGCAGGCCCACAAAATGAACGGCGCTTGAGCCCCTGAGTGCCCAGCGTTCCTTCAGGCAGCCCGGCTACTCGGGTGCCTTGACTGCGGTCGGATCGCCTGTCCTGTGATCGGCAATCTGAAAGCTCAGAAAATCATGCACCGCCTTCAGCGCGTCGCGGTCGTGCGTGGTGATCCGTACCTGGCCGCCCCGATCCGTGGGTTGGAACGTGTAGGTGATCGCATCGTGCTTTTCTTTCATAGTCGGCACACCAGGAGGCACAGTGTCGTGAATGAACATCGGCACGTCGAAATCGTTGGCGCTGAACATCGCTGCGATGTGCGTAAGGTGCATCCTGATCTGGTCGCGGGTGGCATCATCGTGATCCGCCTTGATATCGACCTCGATGATCCCGCCATCGGACAGGAGCGTGAAATGGTGCGCCGTGGCTTCATGCGAGAAGCCCATCGCGTGATCCCCGCGTGTATCGACGCCGGCGGCGTGTTGGTCAGAAGCGCTTTGATCGTGCATGGGGCAGTTCATCGCCGTTTGCGCGGATGCGGCGAGGGTGAGGCTCAGAGCGGACGTGAGAACGATTCGTTTCATGATTGTTTCCTTTCGATTGACGATTGGTGGGGAATCCCTGACCGGCGAGCGATTCGAGCAAACCTGCTCTTTTCCCTGATGGAGTGCGTTCGAGTCGCGCGTTCCAGCTCGCAACTGTGGCAGAAAGCCAGTCGCGCAGTTCCATCAACTGTGCAATCTGTTGGTCGAGCCCCGCGATCTTCACCGCAGCCATGCCCGCGACCCGTCGGCACGGCGTTCCGACCGCGTCTCGCTCTCTGAATATCCCGGCAAGTTCCGTGAGGCTGAAGCCTGCTTTCAGAGCGCTGCGGATCGTCTGAACGCGAAGCAGAGAATGCGAGGGATAGAGCCGGTACCCGCCCTCCGTCCGCAACGGCTTTGCCAGCAGCCCGAGCTTTTCGTAATGGCGAATCGTGTCCGCACTGACGCCCGCGGCAGCCCCAAGCTGGCCGGACGTCAGTACGCCGTCGCGTTTGCTATCCATCGCGAATCGAGTATGAACCCTTGAACCGGTTCCAGAGTCAAGCGGGAAAAGCGGTCGCCATGCAGCACAATCGCCCTCACCAAAAGCCCCCTCCAAATAAGCGTTCCCTCCCGCCCTAACTGTGGTCTAATGCTGCCAAATCAACCTGCCGCCATTCTCAAAGGTCGAACCCTCGACCCATGATGTGACGCTGTTCTTCCGCTGTGCTGAGAGGTCGTTGTGAAATGGCTTTCCCGCTCCATTAGCCTGGCTCTCCTTTGTTCCGGCTCCCTCGCAATCGCTCAACAAACCCCCTCCGATCCGGTCCTCCAAACCATGCACGCGGAGCTGACCCGCTCCTTCCAGAACCTGCAGAAGGCACCCCTCCCGCCCTACTTCCTCTCCTATCAGCTCACGGACAATCGCGCCATCGACATCACCTCCTCCTTCGGCGCCATCATGGGCAGCTCCGATCAGTCCTCGCGCCTGCTCGACCTCGACCTCCGCGTCGGCGACTACACCCTCGACAACACCCATCCGCTGCGCGGCGGCGAGATCGACACCGACTTCGCCTCCATGCTCGATCGCCAGCCCATGCCCCTCGACGACGACCCCAATGCCCTCAAGGTCGCCCTCTGGCGCGAGACCGAAAGCAAATATCGCCACGCCGTCCAGCGCTTCCAAAAAGTCAAAGCCAACGTCCAGGTCCAGGTCGCCGCCGAAGACCAGTCCGGTGACTTCTCCCACGAAGCCCCCGAGACCTACTTCGAAACCCCCACCACCTACTCCATTGACAGCGCCGCATGGGAACAAAAGCTGCGCCGCATCACCGCGCCCTTCGCCCAGCACCCCGAAATCCTCGAAAACAGCGCCGAGTTCATCGCCGAAATCGAAACCCGCCGCTACGTCAACAGCGACGGCAGCCAGATCCAGATCTCCTCGCCCTTCTACCGCATCATCATCTCCGCCACCGCCAAGGCCGACGACGGCATGGAACTCCCGCTCTACCAGACGTACATGTCCTTCCACCCCGACGGCCTCCCCAACGACGCCACCCTGCAGCACGACGTCAACAGCATGGTCGAGACCCTCCTCGCCCTCGTCAAAGCCCCCGTCGCTGACCCCTACACCGGCCCCGCCATCCTCTCCGGCCGCGCCAGCGCTGTCTTCTTTCATGAAATCTTCGGCCACCGCGTCGAAGGCCAGCGCCAGAAAAACGAAAACGAAGCCCAAACTTTCCGCCGCAAAGTCAATCAGTCCGTCCTGCCCGATTTCCTCTCCGTCTATTCCGATCCCGGTCTCCGCCAGCGCGCCGGCGTCGACCTCGTCGGCTACTACCCCTACGACGACGAAGGTGTAAAGGCCACCCGCGTCACCGTCGTCGACAAAGGCGTCCTCAAAAATTTCCTCATGTCGCGCACCCCCATCGAGGGCTTCGACCAGTCCAACGGCCACGGGCGCCGCCAGCAGGGATACCCAGTCGTCGCGCGCCAGTCCAACCTCGTCGTCGAATCTTCCAAACAAGTCTCCCGCGCCGAGCTCAAGAAGCTCCTCATCGAGCAGATCAAGGCCGCCAACAAACCCTACGGCCTCTTCTTCGATGACATCGAGGGCGGCTTCACCTTCACCCAGCGCACCATTCCCAACGCCTTCAACGTCATGCCCACCGTCGTCTACCGCGTCTATCCCGACGGCAAAGAGGAGCTCGTTCGCGGCGTCGACCTCATCGGCACGCCGCTGATCGCCTTCAGCAAAATCCTCGCCACCGACGACGATGTCGCCGTCTTCAACGGCATCTGCGGCGCCGAATCCGGCTGGGTCCCCGTCTCCGCCTCATCGCCCGGCCTTCTCGTCTCGCAGATCGAAGTCCAGCGAAAAGCCAAGTCCCAGGAGCGAGCACCCATCCTGCCTCCGCCCCCCGCGGTCCGGGAGAACTGACATGACGCCGACCCGCATTGCTCAACGCCTTCTGCTCGCTGTCCTTCTCTTCTTCTCACTCAACACTTTCGCCGCGGACGACGCCCCCATGCGCGCCATGAAAGACGAGCTCGCCCGCTCCATGGCGCAGATCCAGCTCCTCAAAATGGATCGCCCCTACTTCCTCGCCTACCGCATGGACGACCTCAACCAGCTCGACATCTCCGCCATGCTCGGCAGCCTCACCCAACACCAGCCCACCCGCATGCGCTTCATCGGCGTCGAGGTGCGCGTCGGCGATTACGCCCTCGACAACAGCAATTACTTCTCCGCGCGCAGCTTCGCCGGCGGCATGCAGGGCATGTTATCCAGCATCCGCCAGGCCTCCACCGACGACGACTATCAGCAGCTCCGCCGCTCCTTCTGGCTCGCCACCGACGCCGAATACAAGCGTGCCCTCGAAGACCTCTCCGCCAAGCGCGCTGCCCTCGCCGCACAAAATCACACCGGCGGCGTTCCCGACTTCACCAAAGCCCCCGTCAACACGCAGCTCCAGCCCCTGGTCGCCATCGCGGTCCCGCAGCAGGACCTCGAAGTCCTCGCCCGCGACCTCTCCGCCGTCTTCCGCACCATGCCCGGCGTCTACGGCTCGTCGGTCGCCATCCAGTACCGCGACCACTTCACCCGCTACATCAACAGCGACGGCTCCGTCTTCACGCGCTCGCAGCCGATGCTCAAAATCCAGATCAACGCGCAAACCCAGGCCCCCGACGGCACACCCGTCTCCGACTCACTCGAGTTCTACGGGCACACCCTCGCCGACCTCCCCGCGAAAGCCGACCTCCTCGCCCGCACCCGCGCCATGGGCGACCGCATTCTCAAACTTCGCGCCGCGCCCTCCGAAGATCACTACAACGGCCCCGTGCTCTTCGAAGGCGAAGCCGCTCCCGAAATCCTCATGCAGCAGTTCGCCGACGGCCTCGTCGCCACGCGCACGCCCGTCAGCGACGATGCCCGCTTCGAAATGTTCTTCAACCAACTCATGTCACAAATGGGCGGCAACTCCTTCGCCGACAAAATCGGCGGCCGCGTCTTGCCCGACTTCCTCAGCCTCTCCGACAATCCTCTCCTCGCCAGCTATCACGGCGCTCTGCTCCTCGGCGCCAGCCGCATCGACGACGACGCCGTCGCCACCCGCGAAACCAAACTCGTCGACCACGGCCTCCTCAAAACTCTGCTCGCCACGCGCGTCCCCACCAAAGCCGTTCCGCAAAGCACCGGCAGCCGCCGCGGATGGGGTCCCGCCCCCAGCAACCTGATCGTTGCGACGGACAAAGCCACCACCGAAGCCGATCTCCGCGCCGACCTTCTCCGCCGCGTCAAAGAGCGCGGCCTCGGCTACGGCATCGTCGTCCGCCACGTCGGTGGCGGGGGCTCGGCATCCTTTATTCAGAGAGCAGCCCAAATGGCGCAGCAGGGCGGCCAGGCCGGTACCTCGCTCGCAGAGGTCTACCGCCTCTACCCCGACGGCCACGAGGAGCCCGTCAAAGGCGTCGAAATCTCCGACATGAACGCCGCCCAGTTCCGCGACATCGTCGCCGCCGGCGACACGCCCGCCGTCTACACCGACGAGTTCATCCCCCGCGTCGGAGCCCTCTTCTCCCTCGGCACCTCCGCCTCGACCGACCAACCCGTAGTCTCCTGCGTAGCCCCCGACCTCCTCTTCGAAGAGCTGTCTCTAACCGGAAGCCAGGGCCCCTTCCCCAACCCACCTATAGGCCCCTCCCCGCTGGCGAAATAGCGCTCTGCAGCACCCAACGAATCTCCAGGGAAGAAGAAACTCCCTCATCCTGAGCGAAGCATCGAAAATCAGCGCGCCGCTTTTAGCGCGCCGAATCAATTCAGACGCGAGTCGAACGGACCTGCATTTCTCCGCCGGAACCACCACAAATCTCACGGGAAGAAAAAACGCTGTCATCCCGAGCGAAGCATCGAATCGCAGCGCGCCGGCAGATCGCGAGCTGAATCGCAGAAGCAAGCGGAAAAAAGACCACAACCCCCAGCGCGGAGGATGCCAGGTTCACCCCATAGCAAGAAGCAGATACCCTTGCCACCTGAACGGCAATCCGATTCGATCTGCGTTCACCCCGAAAGTACTGTCTTGTCCCATTTTGAAAAAGCACAGGCTCAACTTCGCCTATGCACTTTCCGCAAGCCGCTCGCCGAGGCTCGCTGACGGAAACGCTGACCCCTAGGAATTAGGGCATAGGAGGTTAAGCGGCACTACCTGGAACAGCCGAATGCCTGCAGCTGATCCCGATCATCCCTAAGCCGGCTTTGCTTCGACGATCCCGACGTTCCGAACCATCCGAGTGTCGCCTCCAACCGGATAAACCCCGATCAGCACGAACCCCGCTGCCTCAAGAAGCGTTCCCCATTCGCGCTCGCTCCGCTCTCTGCCGCCGGTCACAGCCAGCATGTTGAGGTCGCTCATAAGGTGGCCCTCCAGTTGCGAATCTGGATGCGAAACCAGCGGAGGAAGAATGAACTCAATAATCAGCAAACGACCGTTCTGCGGAATGACCGCGCGGCAGTTTTTGAGAATCGTAATAGCATCCCTGTCCTGCCGCCCGTGCAGGACGTGTTTGAGTATGTACACATCGGCCCCCGCCGGAACCACCTGCATCAGGTCTGCGGCAATCAGTTCGCATCGCGACGAAGGATCCTCCTTCGCAAAGCGAGTTTTGGCCGCCTCCACGCTGGGTTCAAGATCCACCAGCATCCCTCGCACCTGCGGGTTCAGCCCCAGCACGGCAAGAATGAGCGATCCACCACCGCCACCGAGGTCGGCAACCACCTTCGCCCGCGAAAAATCCCACGATGCAGCAATAGGCGCGTAATCTTCCGCCGGAGCCGTGCCCATCACCGCGCGAAAAATAGAATTAGCTTCAGGATCCTGCGACCACCGCGAAGGTATCTTCGGATCGCGCACCTGAGAAGCCGGCTTCCCGGTCCGCACACACTCAGTCAGCAATGACCAGTCGTCCGCCAACAGATCCGCCCAAAAAATGACGGCTGCCCACACGGACTCAGGCACATCCCTCCGCAACGGTTGGCCAAACGAAGTCAGCCGAAAATGTTCCGGCGTCGTCTCCTCCGTCACGCCGATGCTGGCCAGAGCGCGCAGCAGGCGGTACAGCGCAGTGGCGTCGGCATGACACTGTTCGGCCAGGAACCCAACGCTGCGCACCTCGTCTCCAAGTGCATCGGCCACGCCGAGACGTGCAGCCGCGCAAAGCATGCGGCTGCGGGAGTATGCCATTGCCATTTCGACGAGCCCCGTATTCGTCGTGACATTGCCAATGCCGCTGTTCGGTTGGGTCATAAGAGACCTCAATCCAATGTACTTATCGCGGACGCGCCCTGCCCAGCGGTAACGGATTGGAAAGAAACGACCGGTAGCCGATGCAAGCCCTCTTTTGGCTTGAGTGGGCAAGAAGCCTTCAGGCAGTCGCCACCCGAACACCGGGCCGCCGGCGCCACAAACTCAAAACCGCCAGCAGAACCAGCTGCGCTGCGACCGCCCCGCAAAAATCGATCCCGACGTCCCGCACCGAACTCGTCCGGTTTGGCAAAAAGCTCTGATGCCACTCGTCCCAGCTCGCCAGCAGCAGCGTCGACAGCAGCGCCAGCCCGGCCGCGTTCCGGATCCGCACGCCAAAATCGGCCCAGTGACGCTCCAGCGTCACTCGCCAGGAATCGAAAAAGCCCAGGCTCACCATCCCATAACCGGCAAAATGTCCCGTTTTCCGGATGTAGTGATGAACCACTTCCCAGCGCGCCGGGCTGATCGGTCCGAACAGCTTGATCCAAAACGGCAGCAGCCACCGGCTTGTGTTCTCGGCCGACATCGTTGCTGTCGATTCCGCCAGAATTACCCCGATCCCGACCAAAGCGGGGATCCAGTGCAGGAGCAGTCGAAAGCGGGGATTGCGCACGTCTCTCCTCAAAAAAAATAAGGCTCTTCGTTCAGAATACATTGCAATTCCCGGCCCGTTCCTGGGCGTTTCGGGTCGCGGCTGCGTCGTCAAAGGTGATACAACAAACCGTGACCCCCGGATTGATCCCCCGCACATGACGAGTCAGGAAAAAGTCCTCATCGTCGAAGACGAGCCGCACGCGCTGTCCGGCCTCGCCGAACTTGTCTCCGGCTGGGGCTACCGCACCGAAACCGCGCGCGATGGCCTCGAAGCCCTCGAGAAAGCCGCAGCCTGGCAGCCTGGCATCGTCGTCTCCGACCTCAAAATGCCGCGCATGGATGGCCTGCAGCTTCTCTCTCGTCTCGGCGAATCGAGCGACAAAATCGCCGTCATCATGCTCACCGCCCAGGGCTCCATCGAAGCCGCCGTCGAAGCCATGAAAAACGGTGCCTACGACTTCATCCAGAAGCCCGTCGATCCCACCCGTCTGCGCGCCATCCTCACCAACGCCTCGCGCCAGCGTGACACCGAACGCGAACTCGAAGTCACCCGCCGCAAACTCCGCGAAACCGGCGTCCTCGGCTCCCTGGTCGGCGCCTCCAAAAAGATGCAGGAGGTCTTCACGCTCATCGAGCGCGTCGCGACCAGCAATGTCTCCGTCCTTATCACCGGAGAAAGCGGCACTGGCAAGGAACTCGTCGCCCGCACCCTGCACGATCTCAGTTCTCGTCGCAGCAAGCCCTTCGTTGCCGTCAACTGCGCCGCCATTCCTGAAACCCTCATCGAAAGCGAAATCTTCGGCCATGAAAAGGGCGCATTCACCGGCGCTATCGAGCGTCGCGCCGGCTGCTTCGAACTCGCCGAAGACGGTACCCTGCTCCTCGACGAAATCGGCGAGATGCCCGTCGGCACCCAGGCCAAGCTCCTCCGTGTTCTCGAAGACCACAAGCTTCGCCGCCTCGGCAGCAAGGTCGAATCCCCCATCGATGTCCGCGTCCTCGCCGCCACCAATAAGAATCCCGAAGAGGCCGTCGCCGACGGCCATTTGCGCGGCGATCTCTACTATCGCCTCAATGTCTTCAATATTCACATGCCGCCCCTGCGCGAGCACAAAGAAGACATTCCGGCCATCGCCGACGCCCTGATCGGCGACATGAACGAGAAGCATCAGCGCAAGGTCACCGGCATCGACAGCGAGATGCTCGCCCGCCTCGTCGCTCACGACTGGCCTGGCAATGTCCGCGAGCTGCGCAACACCATCGAGCGCGCCATCGTCCTCTGCAATGACAACCAGCTGCAGCCGCGTCACCTTCCGCCCGGGTTCGGAACCAGACCTGTCCGTTCCGTCGCCGAACTGCCCCCCAATGCCATCCAGCTCGAGGTCGGCGCTACCGTCGACTACGCCGAGCGCATGCTCATTTTCAAAACCCTCGAGTCGACCCACAACAACAAAACCCGAGCCGCCGAGATCCTGGGTATCAGCCTTAAAACGTTGCACAACAAGCTACGTGAGTACGGAAGCACTACTACCGCCGCGGGCGCCCTCGAAGAATAAAAATGTGGCAAGGGAAGAGCAATCTGGGTATCCTCCAGTTACCGATCCCTAAACGTTGAGCGCGGCCCCCCGTCCATGCGGCTCAAAACAAAACTCGTCCTGGCCATCACCGGACTCGTCTTTTGCGTCGTGGTGGTCTTCTCCTGGATCTGGCTCAGCCAGTTGCTCCAGCAGCACATCGAGCAGTCCTGGCAATCCACCGACTACCAGGCTCACAACATCCTCTTTGAGATCCGCCAGGCTCTCGATTCGGGCCTTCGCGACCGCCACTTCGACCCCAACGATCCTGCTGCCGTCCGCGACGCCGTGGCCGATTCGCTCCGCCGCGATCCCGGCCTCAACTCCCTGCTCACTTCCATCGTCAACTACTCGCCCACCGTCCTTGACGTTGCCATCGTCGATCGTCAGAACCGCGCTATCATTGCCGTCCCCGATTCCACGCTCGACGATCAGGTCCTGCCCAACCGCCCCGACTACTCGGTCCTGCGCCGCCAGTCTCTGATCCGCACCTTCCGTATCGTCTTCGGTCCGCCCCAGGTCTACAACGTCTCCCTCGGCCTCGACCGCAACGATCAGCCCTTCCTCACCATCCGTATCGGCATCCGCACCACCTTTCTCAGCCACGACTTCAAGCCCTGGCTCGTTGAGTCCTTCAGCTTCATGGGGCTGGCCATGATCATCTCCATGATCGTCGCCGCCTTCGTTGCCAACCTGGCCCTGCAGCCCATCGAACAGATCAGCCAGCGGCTGGACACGCTGACTGCACAGGAAGAACTCGCCGAGACCACCCAGCGGGAACTGCGACACGTCGAACCCGAACTCGCCGGAGCCGCGGCTGTTGCCACCGAGCGGGAATCTCGCCGTGGCGAGGACACCGTGGCCCAGGTCTCCGGCAAAATCGAGCGCCTCGGCCAGCGCATCCGCAACGTCGAAGAAGTCTTCTCCGCCCTCCGCGAGAATCTCGATCAGATCCTCTCCAATTTGCAGGACGGGGTCATGCTCTTCACCCGCGACGCCCGCGCCGTCCTCGTCTCCAGCGCCTGCGAGCGCTTCCTCAACATCGGCCGCGAACGCATCTTTGGAGCCGAAGTTCGCGATATCTTCGATCGCTCCACCCGCCTCGGCCGCATCGTTCGCGACGCCTTCGAAGGCGGCATGTCCATCGTTCAGGAAGAGGTGACCACCGAAACCGGCCGCCGCGTCGAAGTCTCTCTGGACTTCATTCACGACGCGCAGTCCCGCGACCGCCATTCTCTGGGCGCGCTGCTCACTATCCACGACCTGGAATCGGTCCAGGAGATCGAGACCGAGCTTGAAGTCTCCCGCCGCATGGCCTCCATCGGCCGCCTCACCGCCGGCGTCGGCCACGAAGTCAAAAACCCCATCAATGCCATCGTTGTCCATCTGGAACTGCTGCGCAATAAAGTCCAGGTCGGCGGCGACGCCCTGCGCCACCTCGACATAATCCAGAGCGAGATTCGCCGCCTCGATCGCGTCGTCCAGACCCTCGTCGACTTCTCCCGCCCCGTCGAACTTCAGCTCAAGGACCAGGACCTGCGCGGCGTCGTTTCCAGTGTCCTCATGCTGGCCTCCGCGGAATTCCAGACCCGGGGGGTTATCGTCGAAAGCCAGTCGCCCCCCCGCCCGGTTTTCTGCCGGGTTGACGCCGATCTGATGGAGCAGGCCATCCTGAATGTGGTCCTCAACGGCGCCCAGGCCATGGCTACCGGGGGCACCCTCGAAGTGCGCGTGACCGAAGACTCCCGCTGGGCCTATATCCGCGTCCGCGACCACGGCGAGGGCATCCCGGACGAAATCCGTGCCCGCATCTTCGACCTCTATTTCACGACCAAAAAAGAGGGTAGCGGCATCGGCCTGGCCATGGCCTACCGCATTGTTCAGATGCACCACGGCCAAATTGACGTAGAATCGAAGCTGGGGAGTGGAACCACATTTGTACTGCGGCTCCCGTTAATTTCTGCCGGTTCGGGACAGCGCGTAGTTCTGGATGCTACGGGACACGCGATTCCCAGCGAGCTTGCTCGCCAGGGTGGTGAGACCCAGCCAGAAAGGTCCGGACCATGAGATCCGGAAACAAATTCGCCGCGCTTGCCGCTTCGCTCGCGCTGCTGACAGGCTGCGCCCAGAAGCCGACGCAGGCCCCTGTGCCTCAGACGGCTCAGGCGCCTTCTTTGCCGCCTTCACGGATGGCGGCTCTCATACCGCCGGTCCCCCCTCCATTTCCGGCTATCGCCAGGCTTCCCGTAAAGCTCGACACCACCGCTCCGCCGGAAATCAAACCCGAGATCGCCACCACCGAGCCGCGCCACTCCACGAAGCGCCACTCGAAGCCCGCCCAGGACACCGCTCCATCGGACGTCGCGAAGAATAGTGCCTCCCCGTCGGCTGCCCAGCCCCCCCAGGTCGCCAACGCTCAACCCCCCGAGATGACCCGCATCGGCCAGCTCTCCGCGGCCAGTGACAACTCCACCACCGCCGACCGCCACGCCATTTCCACCCAGATCGATGCCACGGAGAACGGGCTCAACTCCATCAAGAGATCCCTCAGTTCCGACGAACAAAAAACCGCGGCCCTGATCCGGACCTACATCACCCGAGCTCGCGACGCTCTCAAAGCCGACGACCTCGACGGCGCAAACACCCTCAGCAAGAAAGCGCAACAGCTGCTGGAAGAACTCACAAAGCAGTAGAGCTGTCCGCCGCCAAACCACCTCTGCCCTCGCTGGCTGTAACCTGCAACCTGTGCCCTGTCCTACTTCTCCCCCCACTTCAGCTTCGACCGCAGGACATCGAAGAACCCGTTCTCTCCGAGGCGCAGCAGCTTCACCGAGTGATCCGACTTTCGGCAATGCAGCTCATCTCCAACGCGCAGCTGGATCGCCTCCTGACCATCGACCGTCAGGAATGTCTGGTCAGGAATTCCCTCGATCCGTACCAGGATCCGCGACCCGCCTGGCAGCACCATCGGCCGCAGCGTGAGCTGGTGAGGACAGATCGGCGTCACCAGCATCACGTCGACCCGCGGCACCATCACCGGCCCTCCGGCCGCCAGCGAATACGCCGTCGATCCGGTGGGCGTGGCCACAATCACTCCGTCCGCTCGAAACGTCGCCGCCAGCTGACTGTCCACCTCCACGGCAAAATGTCCCATACGGGCGATAGCGCCCTTCGCCACCACAACATCGTTCAGCGCTTCGTGCTCGCAGTTCAGCTTTCCGTCGCGCCATAGCTCGCTGTGCAACATCGCGCGGGACTCGATGCAGCATGCGCCCTTACCCCACGCCTCCAGGTGTGTGTAGATGTCCGTGAGCCGCACCTCGGTCAGGAAGCCCAGCGCGCCCAGGTTGACGCTCAGGATCGGAACCCCACTGCGGGCGAATACCCGCGCCGCCGCGAGCAGGGTGCCGTCTCCCCCCAGAACAATCACCAGATCGGGATTCAGCGACGACAGATCCTGCCGCGGATGGACCTTCCCCTCCATCACGTAGTTCGCGCTGACCGGATCCAGCAGCGGCTCGTGTCCGTGCGCCGTCAGCCAAAGCACCAGATCCGGCAGCAGCTGGCGCAGCTCTTCCTTTTGCGGCTTCGATATGATGGCGACCCTTGACATGTGCTCCAGTGTAACGCCCGCGCATTCGCCCGCCCGCCGCCAAAGCCAGTCTCCAAAAGGAAACGGCCGGCTTTCGCCGGCCGTCTCCCTCATTCCGCGGTTCGCTACGTCGTCGACCGGCTCTTCACCGCCAGAAACTGCGCCGGCACCGAGGTTCCGGTCCCATTGGTCAGCTTGGGATCGAGGGTCTGCGTGTCGGTCAGCGTCGTTGTGTTCAGCATGTGGATCAGATTGTCCCCGCTGGTGCTCGTGAAGAAGATCGTCCCATCCGGGCTAAAGACCCCCGCAATCGGCGCATGCGCTCCCGATGAGAGCTGCACCGTCCCCAAATTGCCCAGCGCTCCCGTATTCAAAGGCTGGTAGTAAGGCAGCAGGCCGGCCGCCGTGCTCGCGTTGTAAGTCACGAAGGCTAGCGAGGAATCCGGCGACGACACTACCTGATCGATCTCGGAAGCCGTGACCGGAAGCGTCGCGTTCGTGGGGTTCGCCGTCAACGTCAGCGGTGGTCCGGTGTAAGCGGGGCATGCGCCGATCGGAACTCCCGCCGGCGGACCCGACGTGGAGCCCAGCAGGATGTCCGCGAAGCTGGTGTTGTCCGCGCCCAGAACGTGATTCCCGTCGGCTGTCGCCGTGAGCTGCGTCGTCGTGACACCGAAGTCGCCAGCAGGCGGATAATACGGCGGCGTCGAGCTGCTGTTCGGGCAGAAACTCCGCGCTGCCGTCGAGTTCCCGCTCAGGAATGCCGCTACGCTGGGCACCGTAATCGTCAGCGCCGGGCCGCAGAACGGATCCCACGCCGGATTGTAGGCCGGCACCGCGGCTGTTCCCGCCGCTTCCAGAGGACAGCTGTACGCCGGCTGATTCGTCAGCGGGTATTGCGACCACCCGGTGCTGGTGCCGTTCACGAACAGCGTGTTCTGCCCGGTGGCCGGATCCTGCCCAACGATATAAACCGTAGTCCCATCCGGCGAGTATTGCGCGCGAAACGCAACCCCCCCGATGCTCGTGAAGGATCCTCCGCTGACACTGTAGAGATAAATCACCTGCCGCAGCTGATCGTTGATGACTACAGACGACCCGGTCGGCGAAACCGCCAGCACCACACCGGGCACCCCTGTCACTTCCTTCCCCAGCGAGTTGTTGAGCGTGCTGTACGTCATCAGCTCGTGATAACTGCCGAAGTACAATGTATCGCCGGCCTGATCCATCACCATCGAGTTGGGCGTGTACGGCAGCCGCACCGGCGCCGCCGCGCCACCCGTGGTCAGGTCGATCTCAGAAAAATACGGCGACTGCGACGAGGCCATCCAGATCTGATTGCTGCTGCGTCCCGGAGAATTGATCGTGATCCGGTTGCCGGTAACCGGCATCCCGTTGCCCAGCGTGCCGATCAGGTTCACCGGCGCCGGATTGCAAGTGGGCGGCTGGCAAATCGCGGTCACCGTCGCGTGACTTGGAAAGGTCGCAGTGACTTGTCCTGTGCTGCTCACGCTCAGGTTCTGCGGCTCCGTTGAAGCATAGGTGAGGTTCAGACCGTTGATAGTCGCCGGAGGAGTGTTGGTGTCGGTGACCGTCGCCACCACCGTTTGCGGTGAACTCGGCGTCACCGTCGCCGTTGTCCCCCCGTTGATGTTGAGCTGGATCTTGGCCGGCGGGCAGGTGGAGAAGAAACCCGCCGCTGACGTCACTTCCGAGGTGTTCGCATTGATCACAGTCGATCCCGGAAGATTGGCCGTCGCAATTCCGTTTGGATTAGGGTTCGAAGTGCCGCCGGTGCCGGTGACCGGATTCGGCGGGTTCAAAACAGCTGTCGTATTGTTGATCGTCACCACGCTGGCCGTGACCGGGTTATACGTAATCGTTCCAATATTCGCGTTGGGGCTGGTGCACGACGTCGTGCTCGGACTGCAAAGCGTCACACCCCCCGGCCCGGTAACCGTGGTTTCCGCCAACAGTGGCTCCGTCTGCCCCTGCGCGTTGGTCAGCGTCTGTCCCTGCGAGATACATGCCGTCTGGTTCGGAATCGTCATCGACGTGATCGGTGGATGTATATAGACATCGACCGGATTGCTCGTAACCGCGGCCCCCGTAGCCGTGATCTGCGCCGTCCCGCAGGAAGTCGAAGTGCATCCTGAAAACGACGACAGCGAGGAGCCCGCAGGCGGCGTGCAGATCGAGAAGTTGGGAACTCCGCCGGGGCTGTTCCGATTCCATGTTCCCGCGCAAATCGCGCCCGTCGGTGAAACGTCGGCCAGCTGCAGATTGGAACTGGCGTACGTATAGCTGCCCACGCTCGCCGACCCGCCGAGGCAGTTATAGGCCGACGGCGCACCCAGGCTTCCCGTTTGTCCCCATGACAGCGAAAGGCCCGTCACCTCCGGCCCCAGCGTGACATACACCACCTGGCTGGTCGTGATGCCGTAAGCATGGCCATTCTTGATGCAGTAATTGTTGGGATTGTGGCCACAGCCCGCGATGGAAAGACCAACCGGAAGCGAACACGCAAACAGAACTACAAAAGAAAGAAACCGCCGCATGAAACCTCCCCGTCTGGGCAGTCCAGCCGCTCAAACGGTCCAAACACCAGAAAAATTCTGCGTGCGTCTCAGAATAACAAAGGACAAGCAGAGCGCGCAGCGCGGAACGCCTCTAAATTGATGCATAAAGAGGCAAACGCCGGACGCAGCCCGCCCCGTTTCGTTAGCACACTCGGCGAAGCAGGGAGGGGGTCGCCCGGCACCCTCTTCCCTATTCCCTATTTGTGGAGGCTCAA
>PMUI01000023.1 GCA_003166955.1 Acidobacterium sp. | reverse complement strand
ACTTCGCGGGCGGAGTTCCGGCTGCATTTGCGGATTGACAATGCGGATCGGCGGCTGACGCCGTATGGGCGACGGCTGGGGCTGATCGGAGACGGGGCGTGGGCGGAGTATGAGGCGAAGCAGGCGCGGGCGGTGGCTCTGGAGAAGGTGCTGTGGACTGGCCGTCCAGGCGGAAGCGCGCTTCGCGCGCCGGATAGTGGCGAAGAGGACGCTGCGGCCGGAACCGCGGATTGGCCGAAGGGTCAGTGCTGGGCGCAGTTGTTGCGGCGTCCTGAGGTGACGATGGAGACGATCTGGCCGGAGCTACGGTCGCAATTGCGGGATGCGGTATTTGCGCCGTGGGTCGGAATTGGGGTGCCGGGCGCTGGGGCGGATGGACATCTGGCGACGCAGACGCGCAATGAGCTGAAGACGGTGGAGACGGAGATCAAGTACGCGGGGTATCTGGACCAGCAGAGGAAGGCGATTGAGAAGCTGAAAAAGGCGGAGGAGCGCGGGATTCCGGCGTGGTTCGACTACACGCAGGTGAGCGGGCTGTCGCGGGAGATGCTGGAGAAGCTGACGCGGGTGCGGCCGTTGACGCTGGGGCAGGCGAGCCGGATTCCGGGGGTGACACCGGCGGCGCTGACTTTGGTGAATGTGTTTATTGAGATTCAGGGGAAGCGGATGAGAGGCAGCGGTAAGGCGGTCAGCGAGGGAGTGGTCAGCTGAGGGACGGTCAGCGAAGAGGGGCGGTCAGCGGCCTCATCGGCTTAAGCCTGATTCCATCAGCGAACCTTGCGGCACTGCCGAACATGCTTGTGGAAAAGTGCATGAGCGGAGTTGAGACTGTGCTTTTTCAAAATGGTCCAAGAGGAGTACTTCGGGGCGAACCCAGAGTCGATTCGCATTGATGTTTGAGTTGCCGGGGAGCTAGCTTCTTGCTGTGGGGTGAACCTGGCCTTCGCTGGGTTGGGGTGTCGGGTTTTTTTCGCAGGCTGTTCAGTCGTGCCGCTTCAAAGCAAGGTTGCGCAGAGTTAGTGCGTGCTCACCATTTTGAGCGGGCTTCTTCTTCGCGGCGTTCTTTGAGGAGATCGTCGGTCATGGACGGGCCTCCGGCAAGCGAACCCCGCAATGAGCGCACGTATTCTTTGTTGACTGGCTCAAGAATGAGCCGGTTGCCTTCACGTGACACTGCGATGCGCGTGCCTGGACGGATATCCAGAGCTACTCGGAGTTCGGAGGGAATGACGATTTCGCCCTCGGGTCCGACGATTGTGGGCTTTGTCATCATGTCTTACAGTTTGACATAACCAAAATGAAACGCTGACTCGTTTCAGGGAGGACTGGGAATGACGCCTGACATAATTCCGGTTGTATTTACGCCTTCGAACGAGCCTTACCTCGGTCGCCCGCTTCTGTTTCATTTCGATCAGCTCATTTGCTCTGCAATGGAACAAAATGCTGTGACCGCACCTACGTCGCATCGACAGGCCCTTACGGATCATCAAGACATGGCGTGTCAGGTTATCGCTCAGGCCCTGAGCATCGCGCTCTCGATCCGCGAGCTGATCCGCCAAGGCTATCTCTTCGGTGGCCACGTACTGCTACGCGCCTTAGTCGAGCGGGCAGTTATTCTTCTATACATCCATCTCCATCCGGCTGAAATCGATCGCTGGAAGCGGGGATGGGAGCAGCGCGACGCGCCCAGTCTGTCTCAGATGTTCGATGCGATTCAGGCCAAACAGCAGCGGAGCCCCGTGGTTCCCGGGCGTGAGCTGACCGCATCGATGAACAGCCTTCTGCACGCGAAGCCGAACTCAGCCCCTTGGAATATCGTTCGATTAGGAGAGAAGGGAATAGGTCATGCGGTATCGAAGATACTGGACCGCCCCGAACTTTGCGACGAGCTGTGTGCGAACGCGATTCCGTGGCTTGTCGTGGTGCAAGGGATGATGGCAGCGTACTTCCCTGCTGCCGACCAGTCTTCCGCAATGAAATAGAAGCAAGCGGTGTTCCTTAGAATTCGCCGCCCTGGTTGCCGTAGGATCGGTCGCCGAATTTGGTGCATTTGGAGACCCAGGCAACTTCGATGGAGCCGGTGGGGCCGTTGCGCTGCTTGGCGATGATGATTTCGGCTTTGTTCTCCGAGTCGGGATCGGGTTCGCCGCTGCTGTCGCGGTTGTAGTAGCTGTCGCGATGGATGAAGGCGACGACGTCGGCGTCCTGCTCGATGGAGCCGGACTCGCGGAGGTCGGAAAGGATCGGTTTCTTGTCGCCGCTGCGCTGCTCGGAGGCACGGGAGAGCTGGGAGAGCGCCATGACGGGAATGTCGAGTTCCTTGGCGAGGGCTTTGAGGCCGCGGGAGATGGCTGAGACTTCCTGAGTGCGGTTCTCGTAGCGGCGAGCGGCGGGGCCCATGCCCCCGGCGGACATGAGCTGCAGGTAATCGATGACAACGAGGTCGAGGCCGCCGGCGGACTGGCGGAGGCGGCGGGCCTTGGCGCGCATTTCGGTGAGGGAGATGCCGGGGGTGTCGTCAACGAAGATGCGCGCTTCGACGAGGCGCTCAAGGGCGGCGGTGAGTTTGTCGCGGTCTTCGCGGAGGAGAAAGCCTTTCTGGATTTTGACGGAGTCGACGGTGGCTTCCGAGGCGAGCATGCGGCGGAGGAGGGACTCCTTCGACATTTCGAGGGAGAAGACGGCGACGATTTTGCCGCTCTGGATGGCGGCGTTCTGCGCGATGTTGATGGCGAGGGCGGTTTTGCCCATGGAGGGGCGAGCGGCGATGATGATGAGCTCGGATTTCTGGAGGCCGCTGGTCATGCGGTCGAATTCGGTGAGGTGGGTGGCGAGGCCGGTGATCTCGCGGCCTTCCTTGTAGAGGTTGTCGATGGTTTTGAAGGAGCCGGCGACGATGTCGTGAACGCTGGAGAAGCCGCGGGTGATTCCCTTCTCCGTGACTTCGAGGAGGGAGGTTTCGGCGGCGTTGAGGACGTCGAGGGCCTCTTCGCTTTGGTCGGCGGCGCGGGTGATGGCGCCGGAGCAGATGTTGATGAGCTGGCGGAGGAGGGATTTGTCCTTGACGATGCGGACGTATTCTTCGATGGAGAGGCGGCGGGGCAAGCCTTCGGTGAGCGAGGCGAGCCAGGCGACGCCGCCGACGGATTCGATTTCCTTGCGGCGGGCGAGTTCTTCGCTGAGGGTGACGATGTCGACGACGTGATTGCGGTCGATGAGCTCGCCCATGCGGGCGAAGACGCGCTGATGAGCGGTAAGGGCGAAGTCGTCGGCGCGGATGGAGGAGGCGGCTTCGCTGTACGCGTGGTTGTCGAGGAGGACAGCGCCGAGGATGGTGCGTTCTGCGTCGAGGGAGGCGGGAAGGCCGCGCTCAAATTCGATGTCGGGGGTGGTGGCCATGCCCATTCCAGCAGTTTAGGACGCGGCATTGTTGAAGGTGTGTAAAAACGGTCAAATAGATCGTGTGCGCTGCCGATGATGGCTTTAGGGGCGGGCGAGCGTCTATCATTGAGGGAGCCTCCCCGGAATTGGATGTTTATGCGTTATAAGGCATTTTTGATTGCAGTGATTGTGAGTGTACTGTGCTGCGTTGCGAACCCGATCCACGCGCAGCAGGCAGCTTCTGTCGCGCCCGGTCAGACACAGCAGCCCCCTGAGGTGAAGGAGTTCCAGGGGCTGGAGGATCAGTGGAGCAATGCGGTGATGAAGAACGATCAGTACACGATGGAGTTTCTGCTGTCGCCGCTGTACGTGGACATTTCGTCGACGGGCGATGTGACGACGCGGAACCAGCAGATCGCGTCGCTTTTCCAGAAGGGCGAAGAGCCGGTGAGCATGCTGCAGCGCGTGGTGACGGTGCGCGAGTTTGGGGACACGGCGATCGTGAGCGGAACGTACATCATCAAGTGGCGCAGCAATGGAAATGTTAAGGAAGAGCGCGGGATTTTCACTCACATTTACAACCGTTCGCGGATGCACTGGGCCTGCGTGAACGCGCAGCGGACCGCGGTGCTGGATCTGACGCCGGGCAAGCAGAAGGCGTCGAAGAAGAGCGATGCGCCGGAACCATTCCATATCCCGCTGCTGTATCAGGGAGCGCGACCGTCGCAGTCGGCGACGGGGCAGAACACGAGCACGCCGCCTCCGAACTAGGAAGCTGGAAGCCGGAAGGTAGAAGCGGGAAGTTGTTCGTTCTTCGTGAATGGCGAATGGCGCGTGAGAGCCTGGTTGCCGCGAGCTGAGGTGGCTGTCGCGATGACAACAGCCTGGAGGAGATGACGAGCACACGACCGACCTGGGCTGAGGTTTCCCGCAGCAGGCTCATTCAAAATCACGATGCTTTGCGGCGTTTGGCGGGACGCGATACGGAACTGTTGTGCGTCGTGAAGGCCAACGCTTACGGTCATGGACTGGCGGAGTGTGCGCGGGCGCTCGAGGCTAACGGGGCGCGGTGGTTCGGCGTGACTTGCGTGGAAGAGGGCGTGGCGCTGCGGCGCGAACTGCCGGAGGCCAGCATTCTGGTGATGAGCGCGATCTGGTCCGGCGAAGCCGAGGCCGTGCTGGAGCATGATCTGACGCCGGTGGTGTGGGAAGCGAGGCAGCTCACGCTTCTGGAGGGGGCGGCGAAGAAGCTGCGTGCCGCGCCAGGCGATTGTCCGGTGCATCTGGAAATCGATACGGGGATGTCGCGGCAGGGTGTGCAGGGGAAGGATCTCGAGCCGTTGCTGGAGCGGTTTGCGAAGAGCTCGCCGCTGCGGTTGCAGGCGGTGATGACGCATTTCCATACGCCGGGGAATGCAGATCTGAGGGCCGGGCAGATGCGGGAATTTGTAACTGCGGCTGGCACGATTCTGGGACACGGCCTGTTTCCTGAAATTCTGAGCGCGGGGAGTTCGGCGGGGGCGCTGGAGCCGGACGCGGAGCTGGTGCGGACGGCCGACCGGATGGGCGCACAGCTCATGCTGCGGGCGGGGATCAGCCTGTACGGCTACGCGCCGGATGCGGAGCATCCGACGGAAGGTGGGAGGCACCTGCGGCCGGTACTGGCGTGGAAGACGCGGGTGGTTTCTCTGCGAGAAATTCCCGCCAGTGCGACGGTGGGTTACGGTGCCACGTTTACGGCGAAGCGGCCGACACGGTTGGCGCTGTTGCCGGTGGGCTACGCGGATGGGCTGAATCGGTTGCTCTCAAATCAGGGATCGGTGCTGGTGCGCGGGCAGAGGGCGCCGATTGCGGGGCGGATTTCAATGGATCACACCTCGGTGGATGTGACGGATATTGCCGGAGTCGAGGTGGGCGACGAGGTTGTGCTGATCGGCGAGCAGGATTCGGAGAAGATAACGGCCGCGGATATGGCGGCTCTGAATGGGACGATTGCCTACGAGGTGCTTTGCGGGATTGCGGCGCGGGTGCCGCGGACGATGGTGGATTAGCGATGCTGAAGAAGCTTTACGGCCGGTGGATGCACGCGTGGGAAGAGGCGCTGACGACGCGGGATGAGAATCGGGTGGTGCGGCCGGTGGAGTGGGGGTTTGATTGGCTGGACGATTTTATCGATGCGGCTGGGCTGCGCGCGGTGGTGGAGCGGGCGGGGCGCGATCCAGAGATAGCCGAGGCTGCGATGATCGCGGTGAACGAGGCGGTGGTGCGGAACAGCGAGGCGTTCTTTGGATATGAGCGGCCGGAAGATTTTCGGCTGGAAGAGCGGGCTCCGCAGTTGTTTCCGACGAACGTGCGGCCAGAGACGCTGCGGCGGGATGCGCATCTGAAGCGGATGATGGCGGAGGAAAAGCTGAAGAAGGCGCAGTTTTTGCGGTTTACTTCACCGGTGCGGACGCCGTATCCGGAAAACGATTTGGTAAATGCGCGGTGGTATCCGGCACCAGACCACCGGGCACCGGGTACCGGGCACCGGGCACCGCAAGTCGGAACGAAACAGCGGCGGGCGATGATTGTGATGCCGCAGTGGAACGCCGACGCGTTCAGCCATAACGTTCTTTGTTCGTTGTTCAACCGGTTTGGGATTTCGGCGCTGCGGCTGAGCAAGCCGTTCCATGATATCCGGCGGCCGGCAGAGATCGAGCGGTCGGATTATGCGGTGAGCGCGAACATTGGGAGGACGATTGCGGCGGGTCGGCAGGCGGTGGTGGATGTGCGGTGCTGCCTGGACTGGCTGGAGTCGCAGGGGTATGAGGAGTTCGGGATTCTGGGGACGAGCCTGGGGTCGTGCTATGCGTTTATCGCGAGCGCGCACGATGCGCGGCTGCGGGTGAACGCTTTCAATCATGCCTCGATGGCGTTCGGCGATGTGGTGTGGACGGGACAGAGCACGCGGCATATTCGCACCGCATTCGTCCAAGCCGAAATGACAACTGAGCTACTCTACCGGCTGTTCAGCGCCATCAGCCCGGTTTCGTATATGGAGCGATTTGCGGAGCTCTCAAAGAGGGTACTGGTGATCCATGCGAAGTATGACCTGACGTTTTTGCCGGAGTATTCGGAGCAGGTTCTGGAGAGCTTCACGAAGCACGGGGTTGATTTTGTTTCCAGGGTGCTGCCGTGCGGGCACTATACGACGGGCGAGTTTCCGTACAAATTCATCGATGGGTGGTACCTGGGGTCGTTTGTGTATTCGGCGTTCAAGAACCTGCAGCCTGGGCCGCGGACAACCGAGGATGGAGCCGAAGCGGCGAGGGCTGAGATGGTGGAACGGTAGGTCAGGCTTCGAAGTGGACGGTGGCCATCGCGAGAGACGCGGTGTGCGTGAGCGAAAGTGAGACATGGGTGACGCCGAGTTGTCCGGCAATGGCACGGGCGCGGCCGCTCAAGACCAGAGTGGGCCGGCCGCCTGGGGCGCGACGGACTTCGAGTTCTTTCCAGGAAACGCCCTGCTGGATTCCGGTGCCGAGGGCCTTGGCTCCTGCTTCTTTGGCGGCAAAGCGGGCTGCGAAACTCTCCGCTGCGCTGGCTCTGACGCGGCAATACGCTATTTCCTCATTGGTGAACACGCGCTGGAGGAAGCGGTTACCGTAGCGTTCGATGGAGCGCGCGATACGCGGAACTTCGATGAGGTCGATTCCCGTACCGACCAGCATGACGCAACAGTAGCACAGGAGTAAATCTTTAGGACCTGCGGACAGCAAATCGCATTGAAGAGATGCGTGCAAATTTCCGATGCAGGCAGTGTGCACGAGATCGCTCAACAGGCGAGTGGGCAAAAGGGTTGGGAGCTGAACCTCAGCGCGGTGTGCGCGGACGATGCCGCGCGGACGGTGCGGTTCCTGACCGGAGCGGTGATGGCGTGCGGGGGCCTTGTGCTGTCGCGGCGGTTCGATGCGGGGCAATCGGCGGCGATCGAGTTTGAATTTGTGCGCGCGACCTGCGTGGAGATGTACAGCGTACTCATCGCGGCGGGGCTGGAGCTGACGGCGCAATCGCACAGGATCATGGCCACGCTGTGCCAGTGCACGCGGGAGACGATCGAGGCGACGGCGGGCGACCCGGTCCGCGTGGACCTGGTGATTCGGAGATCGGGAGTGCTGCCGTGTGGTGAGCCGGGTGGCTCGGCGGCTCCGCCCCAGGTGGCGTAGAAGCACTGAGAGCGGGGAGCGGGGCGATTCTTCAGGCCCAGGCGAGAAGGATATTCCGAAAAGCCAAATTTCTGGTCATACTATTTCACGGATGGAACGGTGGGACGCAATTATTGTGGGCGCCGGACCGGCGGGATGCGCGGCCGCTTACGATCTGGCGGCGGCGGGGCGAGCGGTGCTGCTGGTGGACAAGGCGGAGTTTCCGCGGCACAAAGCGTGCGCGGGAGGATTGACACGCAAATCGCTGCGGGCTCTGCGGTACTCCGTTGCGCCGGTGGTGCGGGAGACGGTGTCGTCGATTGTGGTGGAGAGCCGGGCCGGCGAAATCGCGACTCTGGCGAGTCGACGCAGCGTTTGTGTGATGACCGTACGGCAGGAGCTCGACGATTATTGTCTGAAGCAGACGCTCGCGAAGGGAGCACAGTTCGCGCGCATTGGTCCGATTACCGGTATCGAGGTTACGAGCGACAGCGTGACGATCAAAACTGCGGAGCGGAGATTTCAGGGGAGATTCCTTGTAGGAGCAGACGGGGTTCACAGCCGGGTTCGTCAGCTGCTGGATGGAGAAAGCCCGCATTGGTTCCGCAGGGGATTCGCCCTGGAGGCCAAGGTCTACCGGCAGGAGGGCGCGGAGTCGAAGCTGGTTTTCGATTTTGGCCCGGTACAGCAGGGCTACGGATGGGTCTTTCCCAAGCATGATCATCTGAACGTGGGGTTGGGCGTGTACAACGACGCGGGGAGGGAGAAGGTCGATCGTCCGCGGCTGCTTGCGTATATTCGCGATCGGTTCGGCGAGGCTCGGGTGGAGCATGTGACAGGACAGTTTTTGGGGTTTGGCGCGGAAAGGGCGCAATCGGAGCGGGCTCGCGTATTTCTTGCCGGAGATGCGGGCGGGTTTGCAGACGCCCTGACGGGCGAGGGGATTTACGGAGCGATTGCCAGCGGCCAGGCAGCAGGGGCGGCGATCGAAGGCGCATTGCGGGGACGCGAAGGGGCGCAGCAGGCGTTCGCGAAGCTGACGACGCAGCTTCGCCAGGACCTGGCGTTGTCCGCGTCGGGGGCGCGGTGGTTTTATGGAAACCTCGATCTTGGTTATCGGGCGCTGACAACGCCGGTATTTCGCGCCGCGGTGATCAATGCCTATGCCAACGGCACGAAGATTGGGGCGCTGGCGAATGCTATCCGGCGATTTGCGAAGGTTTTTGCAACAAGCGCGTAACGCCAACGGAGTATTTTTTGTGTGCGGTCAGGCTGGGGAGCGCGACCTGCCGTTGCTGTAAGATTGTTTTTCGGACGGAATGGAAATTCCGATCCGATCCGCACAGAGAAAACGCGCAAGCAGTGAATGCGCGACATGGCGGGCGTCTCCAGGCCATCTTCGCTCACGCCCCAGAATCCGACTCAAGCGCAACAACATTCCTAGAAGTCTGACGCGAAAACAGATGAAGCTGAGGAAGCGGGAACACGGCGCGAAAGCGATTCGGGTGATTTCCCTGCCTGCTTTGTGCTTTTTCGCGATGGCTGCACGGGCCGCGTGGGCGGATGGCCCGGAAGCCACGCCCAGTATCTTCGCGCCTGCTTCGACACCGGCAAGCAACATTCTGGATTTGTCGTGGTTCGTGCTGGCTATTACGGGCGGGATTTTTGTGTCCGTTGGCGGTCTGCTGGCATACGCGGTTATACGGTATCGGGCGCGAGCAACAGACGATGACAGCGAGCCGCCACAGATTTACGGCAGCACACAGGTGGAGCTGGCGTGGACGGTGATTCCGATTCTGATCGTGGTGGTGCTGTTCCTGACGACGGCGCGGATTATTTTTGCGATCCAGGACGCACCGAAGCCGCAGGTGGCGCTGGATGTGACGGTCGTAGGGCACCAGTACTGGTGGGAGTTCCGCTATCCCAAGCTGGGGATCGTGACGGCCAATGAGCTGCATGTGCCGGTGAGCACCCGGCTGGAGCCTAAGCCGACGTTTCTGCATCTTCTGTCGGCGGACGTGGATCACAGTTTCTGGGTTCCGCAACTGGCGGGCAAGACAGACCTGATTCCGAATCATCCGAACGACACATGGATCGATCCGTACCATACCGGTGTGTATGTGGGTCAATGCGCGCAGTTCTGCGGAGTGGAGCACGCCAAGATGCTGCTGCGGGTGTATGTGGACACGCCGGAGGAATTTGATGCGTGGGTGAAGCAACAGCAGCGACCGGGAGAGCAGGATGCGAGTGTAGCGGCGGGGCGGCACGTATTTGAAACAGAAGCCTGCACAAATTGCCACAGGATTACGGGAACAGCTGCAGCGGGGACGTTCGGGCCGGATCTGACGCATCTGGCGAGCCGGACGACGATTGCTTCCGGCGCGGCGCGGAATACTGCGGAGAATCTTCATGCGTGGATCGAGGATCCGGATCATTTCAAGCCTGGGGCGCTGATGCCGGCAATGCAGCTGAATGAAGAACAGATCAACGAACTGGTGGCATACCTGAACACACTTCATTAGGACAACGGAATGGCAGACCAGACCTTACCGATTGCGGGAACCGTGGACGTGACGCCGCCGCGGCGTTCGACGGCAATGCTGCTGGAGTGGCTGCACGGCTGGGTGGTGACGGTCGATCACAAGAGGCTGGGAATTCTGTATCTGGTCTACGGGATTTTCTTTTTGCTGGTAGCGGGGGCGGAGGCGATCGCGATTCGCATCCAGCTGGCGTGGCCGGGCATGCATTTTCTTTCTCCCGAACTGTACAACGAGATGTTCACCATGCACGGCACCACGATGGTGTTTCTCGTGGGCATGACGATCATCTTCGGGTTTGCGAATTATCTTGTGCCGCTGATGATCGGAGCGCGGGACATGGCGTTTCCGCGGCTCAACGCGTTCAGCTTCTGGATGACGGCGTTTGGCGGGCTCCTGATCTACTACAGCTTTATTGGCGGCTTCGGGCTGTATGGCATGGGTGCGGCGCCGGATGTGGGATGGTGGGCGTACGCTCCGCTGACCGCGAAGGCATTTTCGCCGGGGCACGCAACGGATTACTGGGCACTGGCGCTGATCGTGGCCGGATTCGGCACGCTGGGTACGGCGATCAACGTGATTGCGACAACGCTGTCGATGCGGTGCCGTGGGATGACGCTGTTGCGGATGCCGCTGTTCGTGTGGCTGATGCTGGTGACGAGCGGGTTGACGCTGATCACGATTACGCCGCTGACCGCGGCGCAGATCATGCTGGTGATCGACCGCTATCTGGGCGGGCATTTCTTCGACACGCAGGCGGGCGGGTCCGCGGTGGTCTGGATGCACTTCTTCTGGATCTTCGGACACCCCGAGGTGTACGTGCTGGTGATGCCGGCGTTCGGGATTGCGAGCGAAATTATTCCAGTGTTTTCACGCAAGGCGATCTTTGGATATCCGGCAATGGTGGCGGCGTCGGTGGGAATTGCTTTCGTGAGCCTCGGCGTGTGGGCGCACCACATGTTCACGGTGGGGATGACGTCGGTGGGCAACGCCTTCTTCGTGTTGTCGACAATGCTGGTGGGAATTCCGACGGGCATCAAGATTTTCAACTGGGTGGCGACGATCTGGGGCGGAAAGATCCGCTTTGCTACGCCGATGCTGTTTTGTCTGGGGTTTCTGTTCCAGTTTCTGATTGCGGGGCTGACGGGGATCATGCTGTCGGTGGCGCCGTGGAACTGGCAATTGCACAATTCCTATTTTGTGATCGCGCATTTTCACTACGTGCTGGTGGGCGCGATCGTCTTCAATGTTTTTGCGGGGATCTACTACTGGTATCCAAAGGTGACGGGGCGGATGCTGAGCGAGACGCTGGGGAAGTGGCATTTCTGGCTGTTCTTCATCGGCTTCCATGTGACGTTCGACACGATGCACTTTGTCGGTTTCCTGGGAATGCCGCGCTCGATTTACACGTACGAGCCGGATCGCGGGTGGAATCATCTGAATTTCATCATTTCTATGGGTGGGATGATCCAGGCGATCGCGGTGCTGATCTTCGCGTGGAACCTGGTGCATTCGTATTTGAAGGGCAAGAAGGCTGGGAACGATCCGTGGGATGCGTGGACGCTGGAATGGGCGGTGCCGTCGCCGCCACCGGTGTATAACTTCGCGGCTGATCCGGTGGTGCACAGCCGGCGGCCGCTGTGGGATTTGAAGCATCCGGAAGATCCGGACTGGAAGTACGAAGCATGAGCGCGATCCCTGTTTCTCCGATTGCAGTACCGTGGCACCTGCCGTCGCGCGGGCGCGTGGCAATGTTGTCGCTGATCACGGGCGAGAGTGCGATCTTCACGATCTTCGTGGTGGCGTACATCTATTACATCGGCAAGAGCCTGTGGGGCCCGACGCCGCAGCAGGTTCTTGATATCCCCATCTTCAATACGATTTGCCTGCTCTCAAGCAGCGTGACGATTTGGCTGGCGGAGCGGGAGATTGATCGTGGGAAAATGCGCGGGTTTGCGGCGTGGTGGGCGCTGACGATTGCGTTGGGAGCAATCTTTATCGTTGGGACCGGCATTGAGTGGCACAAGCTGATTTATGCGGATGGGTTGACGATCCGGACGAATCTGTTTGGGACGACGTTCTACTCGCTGGTGGGGCTGCATGCGACGCATGTGGTGGTGGGGCTGATTGGGCTGTCGCTGATTCTGCTTTTTACGCTGACGGGGCACGTGCGCGAGGAGCATTCGGAGCGAATTCAGGTGTTCGCCCTGTATTGGCATTTTGTGGATGCGGTGTGGGTTGTGGTTTTCACGGTTGTGTACATCGTGGGCAGGTAGGAGATGACGGAGACTACACAACACAAGGCAGGGCCGGCGCATAGCGAGACGATCCATTTGCCTGCACCGACGGCGTGGCCGATTGTGCTGGCGCTTGGCTGCGCGCTGGCGGCAGCCGGGCTGGTGACGAGCCTGTGGGTGACGGCCTTCGGTGCGGTGCTGATGGTGTCTGGATGCGTGGGATGGTTCCGGCAGGTTCTGCCGCATGAGGCGCACGAGGATGTTCCGGTGGTGGTGCAGCCGGTGACGATCACGACGACGCGGCGCGTGGTGCGGCGGCTGGAGATTGGGCCGGAACATCGCGCGCATCTGCCGGTCGAGACGTATCCGGTAACGAGCGGAATCAAGGGCGGGATCGCGGGCGGAATCGCGATGATTTTTCCGGCGCTGGCGTATGGGTTGATTGCGCAGCACAGCATCTGGTATCCGGTGAATCTGCTGGGAGGCGCGGGGGTGGGGCCATCGGCACATATTACGACGGCGGAGATTGCGGCGTTCCACTGGAGCTGGCTGGTAGTGGCAATTGTGATCCACACTGTTACTTGTTTGCTGGTGGGATTGCTGTATGGGGCCATGCTCCCGATGCTGCCGACGAGGCCGGTGCTGCTGGGCGGGATTCTGGCGCCGCTGCTGTGGACGGGGCTACTGCATTCGGCGATGGGGGTGATCAACCCGGCGCTCGATGCGAGGATTCAGTGGGGATGGTTCGTGGTGTCGCAGGTTTTTTTTGGGGTGGTCGCGGGTCTGGTGGTGGCGCGGGAAGGAAAGATCAAGACGAGCCGCGGGTTGCCGTTCTTTGCGCGCATGGGGATTGAGGCGCCGGGGTTGATGGAGTCGAATCCGAACGCGGGGCCGCCTGAGTACAGCGACGAGGAGAAGCACTGATGCGGCGAGGCGCTATGGCGCTTGCGCTGCCGCTGGTGTTTGCGCTGGCGGGATGCTCGCGGGTACCGGAAGCGACCGTGGAGGCGCCTGCACCACGGCCGGAAGCAGTGATGGATTTTCATGCGCTGTACAGCGCGAATTGCCAGGCGTGCCACGGGGCGAACGGGCATGGCGGGCCGGCGATGGAGTTGGGGAATCCGGAGTATCAGGCGCTGGTGGATGATGCGACGCTGCGGAAGTGGATTTCGGGCGGGATGCCGGGGACGGAGATGCCGGCGTTCGCGCAGTCGGCGGGTGGGATGCTGACGGATACGCAGATCGGGGCGATTATTGCTGGGATGCGGAAAGAATGGGCGAAGCCGAATGCGTTTGGGGGAGCGACGCCACCGGCGTACGCTCAGGATCAGGCGGGCGACGTGAAGCGCGGGCAGGCGACCTATCAGGCGCGATGCGCTTCGTGCCATCAGAATTCGGCTCGTGAGCAGGTAACGAGTGTGGTGTATTTGTCGCTGGTGAGCGATCAGGCGCTGCGGACGATCATCGTTGCGGGTCGCGTGGATATTGGGCAGCCGGATTGGCGGCTCGCGACCGGCAAGGGGGTTGCGGGGCCGCTTTCCGGGCAGGATGTAACCGATATTGCTACGTATTTGGGATCGCTGCGGAATCCGGCGGCGGTTTCGGCAGCGCCTATACCCAATCCGGCTGGGAGGTGAACGTGAGCGATAGCCCGAAGAAACAAAGCACGGGGCCGGATATCCATACAGCGAGCGAGCAGGCGAGCGATCGCGAAGGACCGGCGGTTGTCTCGCGGCGGTGGTTGTTGCTGAAGGCGGGCGTGGCGTTGAATGGCCTGGTGGGTTTAGCGCTGGCGGTGCCGATCGTGCGGTATTTGCTGGCTCCCGTGCGGAAGGACGAGTCGTACAAATCGTGGATTTCGCTGGGAGCTGCAGATAGTTTTCCGGTGGGTGAAACGCGGCTGGTGTCGTTTAAGAACCCCTGGACGCAGCCGTGGGATGGCGAGACGGACAACGTGGCCGCTTATGTGCGGAAAGAGGGCGCGAGTCAGTTTACGGTGTTCGCGATTAACTGCGCGCATCTGGGATGCCCGGTGCGGTGGTTTCCACAGTCGCAGCTTTTCATGTGTCCGTGCCACGGTGGAGTGTATTACGCCGATGGTTCGCGGGCATCGGGGCCTCCGGAGCGGGGGCTGTTTACGTACGAGTACAAAATAATAGGGGGACAGTTACAAATTAACGCGGGGCAGATGCCGAGCCTTTCGAATACGGCGAAATTGGTGAACATTGCGACTCCGGCGAAGGATGGGGATTGCCCATGCCGGGGATGAAACAGAGCGCGAAGCAGATCTATAACTGGCTGGAGCGGCGGCTGCAGGTCGAGGGACCGGTCAAGGACGCTGTACTGCACAAGGTTCCGCGGAACACGGCGAGCTGGTGGTACGTGTTTGGGAGCGCGGCGTTCACGCTGCTGATGCTGCAGATTGTGACGGGGATTTTGCTGGCGCTGGTGTATGTGCCGTCGGGGGCCGAAGCGTGGAACAGCCTGAACATCCTGAATCATCAGGTGCCGCTGGGATGGTTTCTGCGCGCGGTGCACGCGTGGGGTTCGAACTTCATGGTTGCTGTGGTGTTCATCCACATGGCGCAGGTGTTCCTCTTTGGAGCGTACAAATTTCCGCGTGAGTTGACGTGGACTGTCGGCGTGTTTCTGCTGCTGATGACGCTGGGCATGGCGTTCACCGGGCAGGTGCTGCGGTTCGATCAGGATGCGTACTGGGGGCTGGGGATCGGCGTGTTCATCCTGAGCCGCGTGCCCATTGCGGGCGGATCGCTCGTGCATCTGCTGCTGGGCGGGCCGACGATTGCGGGCGCAACGCTGTCGCGATGTTTTGCTCTGCACGTGTTTGTGATTCCTGGGACGCTGCTGGTTTTGGTGGCGATGCATGTTTGGATGGTGCTGAAGCTGGGCATCAACGAGTGGCCGATGCCGGGAAGGCTGGTGCGGAAGGAAACGTACATCGAGGAGTACAACAAGCTGGCGCACGAGGACGGGATTCCGTTTGTGCCGGGGGCGTTCTGGAAGGATTTGGTTTTTTCTGCGGCGGTGCTGGCTGCGGTGGGCGTTTGCGCGGCGGTGTTTGGGCCGTCGGGGCCGAGCGGGCAACCGGATCCGTCGATCACGCAGACGGTGCCCAAGCCGGACTTCCCTTTCCTGTGGATTTACGCGGTGCTGTCGTATCTGCCGCCGTCGATGGAGACGCCGTTCATTTTGATCGCGCCGATATTGATGATCGCGGGGCTGCTGGCGGTGCCGTTCGTCGCTTCGGAGGGAGAGAAGAGCTGGCATCGGCGGCCGGTGGCGGTGCTGGCGCTGAGCATGGTGGCGGTGAGCTGGGCGGTGTTCACGCATCTGGCGATGTCGACACCGTGGAGCCCGCACATGAGCGCGTGGAGCGGGGACACGCTGCCGGTGAAATATTTGCGGGAGGCGACACCGCTGGTGCGGCAGGGGGCGGTGATTTTCCAGGCGAAGCAGTGCCGGAACTGCCATTCGATTGGCGGGCACGGCGGGGAGCGTGGGCCGGCGCTGGATGCGGTGGCGACGCGGATGACGCCGGACCAGATGCGCTACAAGGTGGTGACGGGCGGCGGGAATATGCCAGCATACGGGAAGAACCTTGCGCCGGCGGAGATTGAGGCGCTGGTGAGCTTTCTGGAGACGCTGCATCCGAAGAACGAGCCGCCGGCATTCGATCCGTCACAGCAGGCGAATGCTGCGACGGCTTCGACGGGCGGAAGCGGCAGGCCTTGATCAGAATATGAGCGGGCTATGAGCAGAACATGAATCTGGACGCGCTGTTCACGACGTGGGATGTGCCGTGGGGAGTGACGGCGGCGCTTGTGGTGACGGCGGCGATTTATGTTCGCGGATGGAACCAGATTCGCAGGACGCGGCCGGAGTTGTTTCCGCTGTGGCGGCTGGTGGCTTTTCTGGGCGGGGTGCTGGCGGTTTTTGTTGCGGTGGCTTCGCCGCTGGATACGTTCAGCGAATCGCTGTTGTTCATGCACATGGCGCAGCATTTTGTGCTGATGTCGATTGCGCCGCCGCTGATGGTGCTGGGTGCTCCGGTGGTTCCGATGCTGCGGGGATTGCCGCGGGTGGTGATTCGAATCTTGAAACCGCTGTTTCGGACGCAGGTGATCCACGGGATCGGGGGCTTCCTGACACAGCCGAAGGTGGCGTGGATCGCGATGAACGCAGCGTATCTGATCTGGCACATTCCGAAGGCGTACGAATTCGCGCTGGCGTCGGAGAACTGGCACAACCTTGAGCACGCGTGCTTTTTCTTTACGAGCCTGATGTTCTGGTGGCCGGTGATTGCTCCGTGGCCTTACCGGCAGCGGGGATCGCGGTGGTTGATGCTTCCCTATCTGGTACTGGCGGATCTGGTGAACACGGGGTTGTCGGCCTTCCTGTGCTTCTCGGGGCGACTGTTGTATCCGAGCTATGCGGCGGTTCCACGCTTGTTTGGATTGAGCGCGCTGAATGACCAGGCGGCGGCTGGGGCGTTCATGTGGGTGATGGGGTCGACGGTGTTTTTGATTCCGGCGATGGGGATCACGGTGCAGTTGCTTTCGCCTCGACGCGTCCGCCACAGGGGACACGGATTCGCGAGAGTTTAGAGTTTAGGAATTAGAGATTAGCGTTTAGGAGCTTTGATTCAGGCTGTCCCTCCCATCCGCGGGGCTTGAGGCAGGGAACGATGAAGATCGCGCTTTGCGCGATGCCCACCCTGATCGCCAAAAGCGGGCGATCAGAATGGGGCACCCGGTTGCGGGTCAGGGTTTGGTGGCGAGGATGAGGGGCGAGGGGCCCGGGGATTCGAGGAGGCGCGGGTTGGCGAAGCCGGCCTCTTCTAGCCAAGCGCCAATTTCTTCGAAGGACCAGGTGTTGCCCTCAGTCGTGTTGACGATCATGTTGACGGCGAAGAAAAGGCCGTTGAGCGGGCCGGTGCGCTCCTTGTTGACGAGAAATTCCTGAACGGCGATGGTGCCTCCGCTTGCCAGAGCTTTGTAGATCCTGGCGAGGAGCTCGCGGCTGCGCTTTTCGCCTTCGCTGTGCAGGATGTGGCCGACGGTGGCGAGGTGATGGCCGGAGCCGAAGTCCACGTCGTGCAGATCGCCGATGGTGAAGGAGAAGCGGTCGGCGAGACCGAATTTCGCGGAGGTCTTTTTTGTGATGTCGATGACCTCGGGCCAGTCCACTGCTGTGACCTGGACGCGTGGGGAGCTTTGCGCGACGGCGATGCCCCAGACTCCGGAGCCAGCGCCGATGTCGAGGACATTCACAGGTGCGCCGGCACTGCCGTAGTTCATGTGGGCAGCGAGCGTTTGGGCAGCGGGGTAGCTCATCGGAAAAATATCGAGGACGAAGTTGTGGAAGAATTCGCCGCCGCTTTTCTCTTCGTTGACCGCGCTGACGGGCTTGCCGGTGGCGACGACTTCGTTGATATGCAGCCAGCGGGGAATGAGGTGCTCGCTGCAATGCTTGATGAATCCGCCCTGGAAGGACGGCTTGGTGCTGACGAGGAAGGCGTCGCTTTCAGGGGTGAGGGCGTAGCGGCCCTGCTCATCTTTTGAAAGGAAGTTGAGACCGACGAGGGCATCCATGATGGCGGCGAGGCCGCGGGCGGAGGCGCCGGTGGCTTTCTCGACTTCCCAGATGTCTTTGGGGCCGCTGTCGAGGACGTCGAAGACGTGGTGACGGATGGCTGCTTCGAGGACGAGGGGCGGAACATAGCCCCATGCCATTTGCATGATGCGTTCGGGGGTGACCTGCGCGTGCGTGGCAGTTGCCATGGGTGTTCTCCGGGGATTTGGAATTGGGTGCTGACAGCCTGGGGAGCTGTGGGGATGCGGAGGAGTGTAGCAGCTTCCATGGTGAATTCGGAGTAAATGAACGGGGCGGGCGTGGGGGGGCGGGCCGAGGAAAAAGTGGGCTGGCGCCAGGGGCCAGCCCATTGGGGGAGGAAATGGTTAACGACCCGACCCCGGGTTAGAGGGTCAGGTAAGGGATTAGACGGAGGGGGAATCGGGGGGTGATCGCGGGGGGAGAGGGGAGGGTGCTGTTTGTTGTACGCGGGCCAGGTAGAATCGGATTGGACTGAGGGGAAATACCAGGGGGAAATGAAGAGACGGGCGGCGGCGCGGGTTCATGATGGTGCGAGGTTCGGCCAGGCCGAACCGGGAGCCGGGGACCGTCGCGTGCAGCGGTTTGCCGGCGCCAGGGGCAATCCGCCCGGCCCTGGATTTGCGTATTCATTCCAGAGACGAATGAGTAGCCGAAGCGAGGCGCCATGACTGCGCCCATGCAGCATGTTCCGGACTCGGCGCTGGTCGAGCGAATCATGGCGGGAGACGAAGGCGCGCTGGAAGCGCTCTACGATCGCTATGCGGGCTTGCTGTTCGCCATGCTGGTGCGCATCTTGCGGGACACGAGCGCGGCGGAAGAGGTGCTGCAGGATTTATTTCTGCAGCTATGGCGCGGGGCTGCGCGCTTCGATGCGAGCCGCGGATCGCTGCCGGCATGGCTGCTGGTGATTGGGCGGAACCGGGCGCTGTCGCGGCTGCGGGGCAAGGAGCGGCGCGAGATACTCGCGGATTCTGAAGAATTTTCCATCGAGGCGGTGCCTTCGTCCGGGAATCTGGAGGATGAGGCGGCGCGGGCGCAATTGATGCAACGACTACGAGGGGCCATGGAAGCTCTGCCGCCGGAACAACGGGAGGCGGTGGAGCTGGCTTATTTTGAGGGGATGACACAGACGGAGATTGCGGAACGGACGAAGTGTCCGCTGGGAACGGTGAAGTCGAGAGTACGGGCCGCGATGCAAACGCTGAAGCAATTATTTGACGATGAATCGACACGTCAATCCGGAAGACTCTGACCTCTACGCCTTAGGGGCGCTCGACGGTGCGGAGATGCAGGAGCTGGAGGCACACGTGCGCTCATGCTCGGCGTGTGCGCGCGCAGTGGACGAGGCGCGGCGGCGGGTGGCGCTGCTGGGGCTGTCTGCGCCCGCGGCGGCTCCTCCTACGCGGGTGAAAGAGGCGCTGCTGCGGAGGGTGCGGGCGGAGCGGGTTCCGGAGGCGGGACGGGCTGGGGCGAGGCCGGAGCGGGTGCGAGGATTTGCGTGGCTGACGCCGGCGTTTGGCGTGGCTGCGGTGTTGTTTGCGGCGCTGGCGGCGGGAATCTGGATGAAGGATGTGCGGGACAGCCGGCGGATTCGGGAGCTGGAGGGGCAGCTGGCGCTTGCGCAGAACCGGTCACTGGAGATTGCGAGAGCGTCGGAGGAGACGAATAAGCTGCTGGAGATGCCGGGGACCAAGCGCGTGGCGCTGATGCCGATGCCGGGCATGGAGGGTCACGGGGGTGTGCTCTACAACGCAAAGACAGGGATGGTGGCGTGCGCCGGGTGGCTGCCGGCTCCGCCCACGGGGAAGAGCTATCAGCTGTGGCTAGTGCCGATGGAGGGCAAGCCGATGCCGCTGCGCGTATTTGGCGGCGAGTGGACGGAGCCGATGACGATGCATGTGACGCCAGGGATGGAGGCGAAGGCATTTGCCGTGACGGAGGAGCCGGAGGGCGGCATGCCGTGGCCGACGGGGCCGAAGGTGCTGGTGGGCGTGGGCGAGTGAGGGACCAGCCCGTAGCCTGTAGCCGGTAGCCAGTAGCGGATGTGCGCCGAGCGCCGGTTCGCAGTTACTGGGATGGGTGGGTGGTCCGGTAAACTCGGGATGTATGCCTTCTGGTAAGCAATCTGGTCAGTGGAGCGGGTCGGCGATCCGCGAGATGTTCCTGAGGTTTTTTGAGACGAAGGGCCACCGGCGGGTGCACTCGTCGTCGCTGGTGCCTGCCAACGATCCCACGCTGCTGTTCACGAATGCGGGGATGAATCAATTCAAGGATGTGTTTCTGGGGCTGGAGAAGCGGGACTACTCGCGGGCCACGACGTCGCAGAAGTGTGTGCGCGCGGGCGGGAAGCACAATGACCTGGAAAATGTGGGGTTCACGCGGCGGCACCATACCTTCTTCGAGATGCTGGGCAATTTCAGCTTTGGCGACTACTTCAAGAAGGATGCGATTGCGTATGCGTGGGAGCTGGTGACGTCACCGGAGTGGTTTGGGATTTCGAAGGACCGGCTGTACGTGACGATTTTCGAAGGGGACGCGGAGGTTCCGCGGGACGACGAGGCGGAGCGTTTGTGGATGGACGTGGGCGTTCCTAAGGAGCGCATCTTCACCTACGGGCGCAAGGACAACTTCTGGCAGATGGGCGATACGGGGCCTTGCGGGCCATGTTCGGAGATTTTTTACGACATGGGGCTGGAGGCTGCGGAGACTCCGGGGGTGGATCGGCCGTTTGGGGAGGATGAGGCGCGGTATGTAGAGATTTGGAATTTGGTGTTTATGCAGTTCGACCGGGCCGCAGTGACCGATGCTAAAGGCTTGGCGACGGACTACACGCTGACTCCGCTACCGAAGCCTTCAATTGATACGGGGATGGGTTTGGAGCGGGTGGCGGCGGTTTTGCAGGGGAAGATCTCGAACTTCGATACCGATTTATTCACTCCGCTGATTGCGAGAGCTGTAGAGCTAACGGATTTGCCTTACTCGGTTGGTAAGCCTGGAATGGGCGCACCGTCCGGCGACGAAATGATGCGAGCTCATGCTCGAAAACAGGAGCGGGCAGGTGCTAGCCTGCGCATCATTGCAGATCACGCCCGCGCCTCGACTTTCCTCATTAACGGCGGTGTTCTGCCGTCGAACGAAGGCCGTGGCTACGTGCTTCGCAAAATCCTCCGCCGAGGGATTCGTCACGGACGGCTGCTGGGGCAGGAAAAGCCGTTCATGGTTCAGATGGTTTACGCGGTGCGGGATGAGATGGCGGATGCGTATCCGGAGCTGAAGGAGAGCGCTGAGCGCGTGGCGAAGGTGGTGGAGGCTGAGGAGACGCAGTTTGCCCGGGTGCTGGAAATCGGTTCCGCTCGACTCGACGAGTCTATTCGCAGCGGCAAGCTCGATGGCCGCGACGCGTTCCACCTTTATGAAACATTCGGTCTCCCACTCGACTTCATGATGGATGCTGCGCGGGATGCAGGCGTTCAATTTGATCTCCCGGGATTTGAGGCGGCTCGGGCGGAGGAGCAGGCGCGGGCGCGGGCTTCATGGAAGGGCGGATCGCAGAAGTCGGCGAGTCCGGCGTTTCGCGATTTGCCGAAGACGACTTTCGATGGATATCGACAGCTGCGGGTGGATGGGGCCGAGGTGCTGGCGATTGTGAAGGACGGCCTGGGGGTTCCGGCGGCGCAGGCGGGCGATGCGGTCGAGATTGTGCTGGATCGGACGAGCTTCTACGCGGATTCGGGCGGGCAGATTGGCGACACAGGCTGGCTGATGAGTGACGATCACAATTCGGTGGTCGCCGATGTGAGCGGGTGCACGAAGCCGGTGCAGGGGGTGTTTGCGCATCGGGCGATTTTGCGGCAGGGACTCGCCGTCGGCGACCGAGTCGATACCGTCGTGGATGCCGGCTTCCGGAACGCGACGCGGCGGAATCATACGGGGACGCATTTGCTGCATGCTGCGCTGCGCGAGGTGCTGGGGACGCACGTGAAGCAGGCGGGGTCGCTGGTGGAACCGAATCGGCTGCGGTTCGATTTTTCGCATTTTGCGGGGATCGCCGATGAGGAGCTGCAGGATATCGAGGACATCATTAATAAGGAGACGCTGGGGAACACGAAGGTGGAGACGCTGGAGGATGTGCCCATCGACGTGGCGGTGAATGAGTATCACGCGATGGCGCTGTTCGGCGAGAAGTATGGCGAGCGAGTGCGCGTCGTGCGGATTGGGGACTTTTCGACGGAGCTTTGCGGAGGCACGCACACGGGGGCGACGGGCGAAATTGGCGTGGTGAAGCTGTTGGGCGAGGGATCGGTGTCGTCCGGCGTCCGGAGAGTGGAGGCGGTGACGGGGCTGGGCGCGCTGAATGAATTTCGGAAAGATTTTCAGGTCGCGCAGATTGCTTCGCAACTGGGGCCGGCCGATGTGGCTCCGGCAGATGCACTGCGGCAGCGGCTTTCCGCGCAGGAAGAGGAGTTGAAGAAGCTGCGGCGGGAGTTGGATGAGGCTCGGATGAAATCGGCGGCGTTGCGGGTTTCGGGGGCGACGGATCAGGCGGTCGAGGTTGCTGGATTCAAGGTGCTGGCGCAGCGGGTGGACGGGCTCGACCGCGGACAGATGCGGACGCTGGTTGACAATTTGCGGAACAAGCTGGGGTCGGGGGTCGTGGTGCTGGGTGGCGCGCAGGATGAGGGGAAGGTGGCGCTGATTGTGGGCGTGACGAAGGACCTGATCGGCAAGGTGCCGGCGGGGAAAGTGATTGCGCCGATTGCGAAGATGGTGGGCGGGTCGGGCGGTGGTCGTCCTGACATGGCGGAGGCCGGCGGCAAGGACGCCGGGCAGCTGGATGCGGCGCTCAAGAGCGCGGCGGATGTGGTGAAGGGGCTGGTGGGGTAAGGACAGAGTTTAGAGTTTAGGGATTAGGTCGGTCGGGCACTGCTCTCACCACAGAGGGGACAGAGGACGCGGAGAATGACTTCCTGAGGCTGCTTTGTTGGGGGTTTCGGGCCCGCCTTTTCCCAATCCTACCGGGGCTGAAGCCCTGAAGTTCTCCAGCGCCCTTCCGCCGGGTTGAAACCCGGCGCTTTCTCCGTCGCGCCGCTGCCGCGGCACCTGATGTGTTTCAAAGCCAGATTTCCAATGAACCGCTATTCTGTTGCGGGTGAAGACCATGGCTTATGTACTTGCGCTCGATCAGGGCACGACCAGCTCGCGGGCGATTCTTTTTGACAAGCAGGGGCGGGTGGCGGGGTTGGCGCAGCATGAATTTGCGCAGATTTTTCCCGCGCCTGGATGGGTGGAGCACGATCCTGTCGAGATTCTGACGTCGCAACTGAGCGCCGCGGTGGAGGTGCTTGGCATGGCCGGGGCGACGCCGCGCGATGTGGTGGCGCTGGGGATCGCGAACCAGCGGGAAACGACGATCGTGTGGGATCGGACGACGGGCAAGCCGGTGTCGAACGCCATCGTGTGGCAGGATCGGCGGACGGCGCCGATGTGTTCGCGGTTGCGCGAGGAGGGCGTTGAGGAGACGATTCGTGCGAAGACAGGGCTGCTGCTCGATCCGTATTTTTCGGCGACGAAGATTGCGTGGATTCTGGACAACGTCGATGGGGTTCGGGCGAGGGCGGAGCGGGGCGACCTGGCGTTTGGGACAGTGGACAGCTGGCTGATCTGGAATCTGACGAATGGGAAGCGGCACGTCACGGATCGGACGAATGCTTCGCGGACGCTCGTGTACAACATCGTCGAAGACCGCTGGGACGAGGAGTTGCTGCGGATTTTTGGGATTCCGGCAAACATGATGCCGGAGGTGGTTTGGTCGTCGGAAGAAGTGGGCCGGGTGACGGCACAGCTGGGTCCCGTGGATGTGCCGATTGCGGGGATCGCGGGGGATCAACAGGCAGCGCTGTTTGGACAGCTTTGTACCAAGCCCGGCGATGCGAAATGCACGTACGGAACGGGATGCTTTTTACTGCAGAATATTGGCCGGGAGTTTCGGTTGTCGGGGCAGCGGCTGGTGACGACCTTAGCTTGCAGTACGGCGCGGAAGCCGGAGTATGCGCTCGAGGGGAGCATTTTTATTGGCGGGGCGGTAGTGCAGTGGCTGCGGGACAAGATGCGGTTTTTCTCGTTTGCTCCGGACGTGGAGGGGATTGCGGCGAGCGTGGAGGATGCGGGTGGCGTGGTGTTTGTGCCGGCGTTCACCGGGCTGGGCGCGCCGCACTGGGATCCTTATGCCGCGGGGATGATCATCGGAATTGGGCGCGATACGGGGATTGGGCACATGGCGCGGGCGGCGATTGAGAGCATCGCGTTCCAGGTGGCGGATGTGCTGAAGGCGATGGATGCGGACACGGGGATTCCATGCCGCGAGCTGCGGGTGGATGGCGGGGCGGCGGCGAACGATTTGCTGATGCAGTTTCAGGCGGACTTGCTGGGGATCAGAGTGCATCGGCCGGCGGTGCTGGAGTCGACGGCGCAGGGAGCGGCGTATCTGGCAGGGCTGGCGGTGGGTTTCTGGAACAACGTGGATGAGATTGCGCAGACGCGCGGGGGCTCGGTGTTCGAGGCGCGGGCGGACCGCGGGCAGATGGAGCAGCGGTATGGGCGCTGGCGGGAGGCGGTGGAGCGGGCGAAAGGCTGGAATCGGGCATGAAGTTGGGGTGAAACGCTGAATCTGCGCTGTGATGCATCTCACCAGCCAGGGGTATCGGTGGAGGACTATCATGAGTTCTCCGGGCGAAGGATTTTCGATGTCCCATACCCCCGGCCGGAAGAAATTCAGGAGCAGGATGCGATGTGTCTGGCGATACCTGGCAAGGTAGTCGAAATTTTCACGAACGAAGGCATGCACATGGGGCGCGTGCAGTTTGGCGGCGTGACGAGGGAGGCGTGTCTGGATTACGTGCCGGAGACGCAGGTGGGCGAGTATGTGCTGGTGCATGTGGGGTTCGCGATCAGCCGCGTGGATGAAGAGGAAGCGCGGCGGACGTATGAGGCGCTGGCGGAGCTGGATCAGCTGGGTGAGCTGGAGGTGCCGGAGGTCGAGGAGAGCGCCGGATCCCGTTCAGGGAGCGGCGTATGAAGTATCTGGATGAGTATCGCGATGGGCCCATCGCGGCGAAGCTGGTGGAACGGATCAAGCGCGCGCAGACGAAGCCGTGGGTGATTATGGAGGTCTGCGGCGGGCAGACGCATTCGATTGTGAAGAACGGGATCGATCAATTGCTGCCGAAGGGCGTGGAACTGGTGCACGGGCCGGGATGCCCGGTGTGCGTGACGCCGCTGGAGATGATCGATAAGGCGCATGCGATTGCGCGGCGGCCGGAGGTGATCTTCTGCTCGTTTGGCGATATGTTGCGGGTGCCGGGATCGGATGGAGATCTGTTCCGCATCAAGTCGCAGGGGGGCGATGTGCGGGTTGTCTATTCGCCGCTGGATTGCCTGAAGATTGCGAAGGCGAATCCGGAGAAGCAGGTGGTGTTTTTCGCGATCGGGTTTGAGACGACGGCTCCGGCGAACGCGATGCTGGCCTGGCAGGCGAAACAGATGGACCTGAAGAATGTATCGCTGCTTGTGTCGCATGTGCTGGTGCCGCCAGCGATTGAGGCGGTGCTGAGCTCGCCACAGAATCGGGTGCAGGGATTTTTGGGGCCGGGGCATGTGTGTGCGGTGGTTGGCTATGCGGAGTACGAGCCGCTGGCGGCGCGGTTTCGTGTGCCGATCGTGATTACAGGGTTTGAGCCGCTGGACATTCTGGAAGGCGTGCTGATGACGGTCGAGCAGCTGGAGCAGGGGCGGGCGGAGGTGGAGAACCAGTATTCGCGGGTGCTGGCGCGGGGCGGGAATCATCCGGCGCGGGAGCGTATCGCGAGGGTGTTTGAAGTGGGGGACCGCAAATGGCGCGGAGTGGGGACGATTCCGCAGAGCGGATTTCAACTGCGGGAGGAGTTCCGGGAGTTCGACGCGGAGCACCGGTTCAGCGTCGAGGCGATCGATACGATGGAACCGGAGGTGTGCATCGCAGGGCAGATTCTGCAGGGGATTAAGAAACCGCATGATTGCCCGGCGTTCGGGGGAGAGTGTACGCCGCAGCATCCGCTGGGGGCAACGATGGTGTCGGCGGAGGGCGCGTGCGCGGCCTATTACACGTACGGGCGGCATTTGAAGGATGCGGATCTCACACTCCACCGCGCAAGCGCGTCGGGGACCCCGGATCTGGTGACGCTCGGGGATCAGAAATGAGCACGGGCAAGGTGGAAGAGCGCGAAGAGACGAGCGCTGAGCTGGGGCCGTTCGGGTCGTGCCCGCTGCCGATCTTCGAGCATCCGCAAATTGTGCTGGGACACGGGAGCGGGGGGAAGCTTTCCGCCGAGTTGATTGAGAAGGTTTTCGTCAGCCGGTTTCGCAACGCGACACTGGAGAAGATGGACGACCAGGCAGTGCTGGAGATTGGGAGCACTCGGCTGGCGTTCACGACGGATTCGTTTGTGGTGACGCCGATCTTTTTTCCCGGCGGCAATATCGGGACGCTGGCGGTGAATGGGACGGTGAACGACCTGGCGATGGGCGGAGCCAGGCCGCTGTATTTGTCGGCGGCGTTCATTCTGGAAGAGGGGCTGGCGGCGGCGGAGCTGGAGCGGGTGGTGGATTCGATGGCGGCTTCGGCGCAGAGTGCGGGCGTGGAGCTGGTGACGGGCGATACGAAGGTGGTAAATCGCGGCAAGGGCGACAAGGTTTTTATCACGACGACGGGGATTGGCGTGGTGGAGCGCGGCACGCGGATGTCGGCAGATCGCGCGCGCACGGGGGACAAGATTCTGCTGAGCGGGTATATCGGGGATCACGGGATCACGATTTTGTCGCAACGGGAAAACCTGGAGTTCGAGAGCGCTCTTGAGAGCGACTGCGCCGCGCTGAACGGGCTGGTGGACGTGATGCTCGATGCGGCTGGGGGCGCGGTGGATGGGTTCCGGGTGATGCGGGATCCGACCCGGGGCGGCGTGGCGACGGTGCTGAATGAGATTGCAGGGCGGTCGCGTGTGGGGATGGTACTGAAGGAGAGCGCGATTCCGGTGCGGGATGCGGTGCGCGGCGCGTGCGAGATGCTGGGGCTCGATCCGCTGTACGTGGCCAATGAGGGGAAACTTGTTGCTGTGGTTGCACCGGAGATTGCGGATCGGGTTCTCGGGGCGATGCGGGGGCATCCGCTTGGGGCGGAGAGCTGCGCAATTGGCGAAGTCGTCGCGCAGCACGCGGGGATGGTGCTGATGAGGACCGGTGTGGGCGGGACGCGGGTGGTGGATGTGCTGTTTGGGGAGCAACTGCCTCGGATTTGCTGAGTCATTTCGGCGGGACGACTCGCTTCAGGGCGAACTCCATTGGACGACTTTCGGCGCGATTGAAGAGCTTGCGGAAGAGGTAAGCCGCGGAGCTTAGACTGCGTATTTTCAAAATGGCACAAGACGGTACTTCCGTACCGATGGCCCCGATCAATCTTATTGACAATTGGATGGCAGGAGCATTTTCTTCTTGCTGTGGGGTGAACCTGGCCTGCGCAGCTTTTGGGGTTGCGGTTCGGCTGGAGGAAGCAGGAAGTGCACCGCACATCTAGTCGGCGGACCAGGTCTCCGACGTAAACGTTGAGGCAGGGAGACCGGCGCCGTTGAAGAGGTTGTTGGTGACGACGCTCATCCAGCCATAGCGAACATAGACAGGGTGAGGCACTGCGGAGGCGGTGACGACGACGGTGTCCCCGTCGATGCGGGCTTGCGCCGGGACGAAGTGATGATCCTCGCCGGCCACTTCGAAGGCATCGATGGGTTGGCCGTGCGCGGTAAGTCCCTGAGCGTGATCGAACCAGACGCGAAGCGCGGTGCTGCCGTCGGGCTGCAATTCGGTGGTCGCCTGACGGAAGAGCGGCGACGCGTACGCGACGTCTTCACCGTAAACCATGTGGCGAGCGGCGAGGGCGAGGCGATGTCCGACGGTTTGCTTGTCTGGCGGGTGGACGTTGTCGGGCGTGCCGATGTCGATGGTGACGGCCATGGCGGTGTTGGTGAGCTGGAGCGTTCGGCGCTGCGCGTCGCGGACTTTGCCCCAGTCTTCGCCAGGTGAGTTGAAGCTGGAAATCTGCACGAAGAAGAAGGGCAGGTTGCCCTGCGCGAACTGCATCCTCCAGTCGCGGATGAGCGCGGAGAAGAGGGCGGTGTAGTACGGAGCGCGATCATGGCTCGAGTTGGTTTCGCCCTGGTACCAGAGGAAGCCGCGGATGGACATGGGCGCGAAGGGCGCGATCATGCCGTTGTAGAGGCCGGCGGGCGACCAGGAAGTTTCGTCAGGATGCCAGGGGTGGCGAGGGAGCGGTTTGCCGGCGGCGCGGGCGGCATCGTCCTCCTGTTTTTCTGCGGCGATCTGCGCCTTTAGGTTGGTTTGTTCGTCGGCGAAGTGGGCGCGGCTGGCGAAGGCGGGCAGAAGGTCGGGGTGCGTGCCGAGGGTGTCCATGGAAACCCAGGAGTCGGCTGGTGTGCCTCCCCAGGTGGAATCGATGAGGCCGATGGGGACATTTTCCTTCGCGGCGATTTCGCGGCCGTAGAAGTAGGCGACGGCGGAGAAGGTGGCGGCGGTTTCAGGGGTGCAGAGGGTCCAGGAGTCGGGGACGTCGTTCAGGGGATAGCCGGAGCTTTTGTGATCCACGAGAAGGAGGCGGAGTTTTGGATTGGTGGCTGCTGCGATTTCCTTGTCGGCATCTTTGAGGACGGCGTTGCCGGGAAAGCCGCTGAGGGGCATTTCCATGTTGGATTGACCGGAGGCGAACCACACGTCGCCGATGAGGAGGTCGGAGAGGGTGAGGTCGGGGCCGTCGCCGGAGAGGGTGAGGGTCCAGGGACCGCCAGCGGATTCGGGAGCGAGCCAGAGGTTGAAGTCGCCGTAGGAATCGGCTTGGGCGGGGACGGTTTGCGCGTGAAATTTAGCGGTGAGGTGAGCGTTTGGCGTGGCCCAGCCCCAGATGTGGATGGGGCGATCGCGCTGGAGAACGGCGTGGTCGCTAAGCAGATGGGGGAGGCGGATGTCGGCATGGATCGAGGAAAAAGAATGCAGGAGACAGGCAACAAGGAGAAGAGCGATACGGACAGATTTCACGGTGGACCTCAGACGTGGAGCGCGCATTTTCTGCGGCGGAATTTTCGGCGCTACGAGTCTACAGCCAGGGAGGGATGAGGAGAGGAGAAAGCTGAATGGAGCCGACGACCGGACTTGAACCGGTGACCTGCCGATTACGAATCGGCTGCTCTACCAACTGAGCTACGTCGGCCTTGGGCCGTTCCTGAGAGGAGGATCGGCACGATGCGGCTGAACTTGATTTTATCGGTTCGGGTTTGGCAGCGTAAAGCGCAGCGCGGCCTATACTGCTGCTGATGCAAAGCGATCCGAGAGCGGAGTGGGAGCGGCTGACGCATTTCTATGCGGAGAAGAGTGACGAGGAGCTGGTCGATCTGGCGGAGGATTTCGGGAATCTGACCGATGTGGCGCAGCAGGTGCTGCGCGATGAGATGAGGAAGCGGAAGCTGATTGCTCCGGAAGGAAAGGCGGTTGCGGATCAGAGGCCGGTGTTTGGAGGGTGGAATCGGGCGGAAACGGAGGAGAAGCAGGAATCCGATGGGGAGGCCCAGGATGTTGGCGAGGACGACGAATCCGGGGACGATGTGCCTCGGGCTTATCTCTGCGAGTGCGAGGACTCCGAGCAGGTCGATCAACTGGGCGAAGCACTCCGTCGTGCAGGGATCGAATCGTTTGCCGAGAACCTGCACGCGCCTCTCGCAGACAGGGATTTCTACACTCGACGCATCTTCGTCCGCGCGGATCAACTTGAGCGGGCACGCGATGTTGCAGCGCGTCCGATTCCTCAGGACATTATTGATCAGTCCAGGGTGAAGGTGGAAGATTTTGAGCCGCCTGCGTGCCCGAAATGTGGCGCGGAGGATCCGCTGCTGGAGAGCGTGAAGCCTTCGAACAACTGGCGATGTGAGAATTGCGGCGCGCGGTGGAGCGATCCGGGGCCGGTGGAAAACGAGGGACAAAACCCGGCGTAAAAATCGGAGCCAAAAACGAGGAAAGGCCGCCCGGCAACAGGGCAGCCTTTCCTTCAGGGAGAATAGTTCCAACGGAGGCAAGCCATCAGAACTTTCTGGCGCAATAGTATGGGCGGCTGGAGGGGGTGTCAAGACCAAATCCAGGACGGTTGCAACTCATTGAGCGGCAACGATTTGTAGAAATGATTACTGCGGGACCCATTTCGCCTTATATTCGCCTGTCGAGCGCTTGGTTTCGATTTAATCCCTTTAAATTCTGCTGGATAGGCTGCGGCCGGGCGTGGGCGCGGCTCACTGCGGTGTCCAAAAACGCTGCGGTGCTGGGTTCAGCGGCTCAGGTGTAGGGAGATGAACTCCTCTTCCGAGACGGTTGAAACCGGTTTGCCGCGAAGCTTGCGGACGAGCGCGCGACCTCCGCCGAGGAACAATCCGAGAAGCAATGCGGCGCACATGAGGACGACGACGAGCACTGTGATGCCGACCAGGAGGCGATACAACTTCGCGCCTTCCGGAACGTAGCCTTCAGGATGATTGATGGTGACGTAGTCGGTGAAGTGAACGGCGCTGAGAAGTTTCTGCGCGCTTTGCGGAGAGGAGCTGCCGGTGACGATGGCGACGATGGGGCCGGCGCGGCGGGTGGAGAAGCCGGAGGATTTGGCGAGCGCGTCGAACGCCTTGAGATGAGCGCCGGCAATCTGCGGCGTTGGATAGGAAATCAGTGTGAGCGTGCCCTGCGCGCCGTACTGGGCGGTCACGACTTCAGCGTCCTGGCTGAAGTCGATGGCGGTGGCGGGCACATGTCCGCCGGTACGCGCATAGGCCGCGGGGCCGATGGCGTACTTCACAGTTGAGGCGTCGAGCTGCGCGGTGGGCAGATAGCGGGGCAGTGTGGGTGGGATGCCTGCTGCGCCGCCGATCTGCGGGATCTGCGCGGCGAGGGCGGTGAGCGCTGGTTTTTCTTCGGCAAACGGATGCGCGAAGGTGGCGTCGACGACGGTGTTTCCGGTCCAGAAGAGGAAGTGGTCGCCCAGGGATGCGCCTTCGTGGCCGACGGACTCAATGCGCATACCAGGTTGGCGGAAGAAGGTAAAGGCTCCGTAGGCGCCGGTGGCGTCGGCGAAGCGGAAGGCGCGGACGGTGAGGTGTTGCTCTCCGGAAGCGTAAATCGCGGCGGCCGATTGCGCGAGGCCGTACTCGTGGAGGGTGGCTGCGTCGGTTGCGTTCGAGACGCTGGTTGGCGGGGCGGTCTGGCTCCAGCCCGCGAAGGACTGGGGAAGAAGAGGCTCGGACGAGATGGGGGGCGACGCGATGGGGGGCTTGGGCGCGGCGAGGGCGAGCGCGGAGGTGAAGAGGACGGAGGCTGCGAGGATTCTGGCGAGGGGCATAGTGAGGGGGTTCGGGGAGAGCCCTTCCTTGATGATAGTTAGACTGACACCGCCGTGGGAAGGAAGGTTTCTTCTATTCGGTGGCGGCAGGGTGGGAGCCGGCCTGGGCGACGCGCATGCCATTGAGGCTCCCCACGTAGCGGGAGACGCCGCGGTAGAGGGATTCTGCGATGCGCTGGCGGTATTGGGGCTGGCGGAGTTCCTCGGCGTCGTCGGGGTTGGTGAGGAAGGAAATCTCGGCCAGGATGGAGGGCATGTTGGCGCCGATGAGGACGACGAAGGGCGCCTTCTTGACTCCGCGATCCTTGAGGCCGGGATTGCCCTGATCGAGACCGGCGTAAAGGCTTGAGTCGACCTCAGAGGCGAATTCGCGCGACTCGTTGATCTTGTCCTGGAGGGCGATCTTCTTCACCAGGTCGGAGAGCTGGTGGATCGACTCGTCGGAGGAGGCGTTTTCGCGGGCGGCAACTTCGAGGGCATCGGCAGAGGAAGTGAAGTTGAGGTAGTAGACCTCAACGCCGCGGGCGCTCGAGTCGGGGCTGGAGTTGGCGTGGACGGAGATGAAGAGGTCGGCCTGGGCCTGATTGGCGATGGCGGTGCGGGTTTCGAGAGGAATGAAGGTGTCGTCGCTGCGGGTGTAGATAACGTCGGCGCCGAGCCGCTGCTTGAGGAGGCGGCCGAGGCGGAGGGCAACGTCGAGGACGACGTCTTTTTCTTCGAGGCCACCCGGGCCGAGGGTGCCGGAGTCGTGCCCGCCATGGCCGGCGTCGATGACGATGCGATTGATTTTGAGCCCGAGGGCGCGAACCATGGAGTTGGGGGCGTGCTGCGCGGCGGGAGTTGATTCGGGGGCCGGAATGCCGCTGGATCCGGCTTCGGCGGGCGGGACATCGTCGGCGCGCGCCGTGGGCGTGGGTTTGGGGGTCCGCGTTGCGGAGCGAGAGGGATTCGACGACGAGGATGTGGTTCCGGGAACGGAGGCGACTACCGGTGCGGTTGTCGGGTGTCGCGTGGCGCGCACCTGATTCGGCTGGCTGCTGAGTTTCGGCACATCGGTCAGAGCCGAGCCGCTATCGGTGTTCGGCTTCGGCGCGGTGGAACGCGCAGCCGGGGTAGAGCTGAGGCGTGGAGGAGGTGCGGTCCGCGAGGGGGTGGGTGAGGTCGTTGCCGGAGGAGTGGCGCTCGCGACCTGCTGCGGCGGAAATACGTTTCGGGATCCGTGGACGTCGATGATGAGACGCGGGGGATTCTGCAGGAAGAAGGCGGAGTAGTCGCTGATGCTGTTGACGTCGAGGACGATGCGGGTGGTGTTGGCGGAGGTTTGCGCGGCGCGGATGCGGGTGAGGAATCCGTCGTCGGTGACCTCGACGGGGCGGCCGGAGAGCTCGGGCGAGAGGCGGGTGCCGTAGAGGTCGAAGAAGATGCGGTCGGGGTTGGAAACGCGGGCGGCCTGGTAGAGGACCTGCTGCTGGAGGTCGATGGCGACGCGGGTGTAGTCGGGCGTAGACCAATGGCGAATGCCGGTGATGAGGGGAAGGCGGCCGCGGCGCGGCGGGGGTGGGGCGTTCATCCAGCGGGCATCGTCGGATGCGGGGAGAGTGGTGGCGGGCGCGGGTGTTGATGGCGGCTCATCGCCCTCGGCCGGGATGTTGGCTTCTTCGATGGACGGCGCGGATACCGTTGAGGTCTGGTTCGCCGTTCTGCTCGATGGAGTTGGCGCGGAGGTCGTTCGCGCATTCGATGGCGATTGCAATTGCTGCGACGGAGGGTTGGCGGCGTTGCGACGCTCGGCGGAGCGCGCTGTTCCGTAGGCCGGTTGTGAGCGGGTGGCGGCGAGTTGATCGCGGTGGATATTCTTCAGTTCAGTGCGGGCTTCGACGCCGAGCGGGTTCTGCGGATAGAGGCGGAGGAAGTTGAGGTAGACGGTCTTTGCCTGATCGAGGTCGCCGAGGTCACGCTGAAAGATTTCGCCTTCGGTGAGCAACGCGCTGAAGCGATAGCGGCTGCCAGGATACTGGCGACGGAGGAATTCGTACTGGCCGATGGCGTCGCGGAGCGCCTTTTGGTCCTGAAAGATGCGGCCTTCTTCGGCGAGGAGATCGGCGACGGCGGCGATGGAGGCGTCGGCTTTGGGCGAGGCGGGATCGCCGTGGTAGATGGCGCGATAGGCGTCGAGGACGCGGTCGTACTGCAGGCGCGTGCGCTGCTGCTCAGGGCGGCCTTCGAGAGCTTCGCGGAGGCGCTCGGCGTGGGCAAACGGAGTGGATCGCGCGGCAGAATACTGAGCAGAAGCGGCTGATGCGGGCAGAGGGAACAGCGCGAAAACCGCAGCGGATATCAGGCACGCGCGCGCGGCGGTCGAAGGGGAGGACGGCATCGGGGATCGGACAGCGCGCTGCATAGACGGCCTTGCCGGCCGAGTGTCTTTGAACAAGCGCGGGAGCTGTTCGTGATCCCGCCGAGGACACTCCTGATTATAGGTGGGCGCGACGACGGGGGCGCGCGACACACCAGGCCGGACACTGAACCGAACCCGCATCGTCACGCCGGGTTGCGGAGGACTGGCCGTCCAGGCGGACGCGCTTCGCGCCGTGGTGACTGGCGACGAATGCACACGGACCTTCGTCAACCCGCCAGCATCCATCGTTTCTGCGCAGCGTTGAAATACCTTGACCAGCGAAGAACGCGCGCCAACTCCTCAGCTGAAGGACGACCATTTCGATCCGATGTAGACGGCGAAAATGGCCACGATAGACGTGCCCAGGATGATGGCTATGGCCTGTCCGAAGGGATGGACGGGATAGAGGCCCGTGACGACCATGGCGATACGCCCAATGATGTCAAGGATGAGACACACAATGGCGAGCGCCGCTGCTCGTTTCTTCATAGACAGAATGAGCAACCCGGCCACAGCGTAGAGAGCACCGATAGCAACGCCGGCATAGGCTGAGGTTGTGACCCTGGCAGTTG
>PMUI01000039.1 GCA_003166955.1 Acidobacterium sp. | reverse complement strand
GCTGACACAAACGGTTAAGACCATGTTCTCGGTTCGCTGAAAATCAATCGACCGGCAAGACCACTTTTGCCCATCTCTGGTTCCGGTCGGTGAAACGGAGGCGGCCACTGCTGGAGAGCGTTTCGCCAGGGAATAGCCGACTGGAGACTCATCCGGGGCGCTGAGCGGGACACCCCGCCCACCGATGCCTCTGGTCTACGCTTCGACGAGGTGCTTCCTCTCTGCGGCAATCCATTTGGCGAACACTGTTCGGTCGGTGCCGCAGATTCTCCTGAAGCGTAAGTCACCACCTCACGAGCAGGGCCTTGCACCGAGGATCTTCCACCTCAACCTCCAGTTTCCTGCACCGAGGGTCCTCGATCTCAAGCTCAAGCACCACACCACGGAGCAAGCTACTGCACCGAGGATCTTCCATCTCAATCGTCACACCACGGAGCAAGCTACTGCGCCGAGGACCTTCCGTTCTAACCGCCGCGATCTTGCACCGAGGATCTTCCATCTGAGTCTCCATATCATTTGTCGGCCATTCGAAGGAATCAAACTGGTCAGAATTGCTCAAACAGACGGAATCGATGCTGCGAACGTTCCGGAGCAGTCGCTGCCCTCGCAGCACCAGCCGCGTTTGCTGCTCTTCCTCTCGCGCATAGCGCCGCGTCCGTCGATCACATGCAGGCACTCAGAAATGGCCAGGTACGAACACATCTGTCGCCTGTCTCTCCATCATGGCCTGCAGGCCGAAAGTAGACCATGCGCGCCCGCTGCTCACCAGGTGATGGAGTTGCTTCAGCATTCGGCGAGGATCCCGGATGGTGAAAGATGATCGGTAGACATTCCTGGTAGTGCGGGGCGTATTCCTGGGTTCCGGACGGATCACCGGCGTTTCGCGGCCGAGGAGAACAACCGCAGATGCCATTCGCCCGTTCGACTCGCCGAGCGCTGCTCGGCCTCCGCTCAGGGTGACATTACTCGCCAGGCGGCTCGCTCAGGCCAGGCTCTTCCGCTTCGCGTCAGGATGATGACAGCCTGGTGGGCGACTTGAGGTCAGTGCTGGGTGACTGGCAATTCGGAAGACGTCTTTTGCTAACAGCTTTTTGCTACAGGCTACCGGCTTCCGGCCGTTAGTGCGTTCTGTCCACCAGGTAGCGGGCTACGGCTTTTAGGCCTGCGGCGGCTTCGCCGTATGGGTCTAATGCAGCGAAGGCTTCGTTGATGAGGCGGGTTGCGTCTTTGCGCGACTGCTCAATTCCAAAAACAGCGGGCCAAGTGGCCTTGTCGCTGGCTACGTCTTTGCCCGCGGTTTTGCCGAGGTGCTCGGAGTCCTGGGTCATGTCGAGAACATCGTCGACGATCTGGAAGGCGAGGCCTGCTTTGGCGCCGAAGTCGCTGAGGCGGCGGACGTCGTCGGGATCGGCGCCCGCATAGATGCCGCCTGCAACGATGCTGACGCGGATGAGCGCACCGGTCTTGGCGCGATGAATGGCGAGGACGCTTTCTGCGGTGGGTTTGGTGTGCTCGCCTTCGAGGTCGAGGACCTGGCCGCCGATCATGCCTTCGACGGTGCCCGTGGCTTCGGCGATGAGGCCGACGATGCGGATGGCGCGCGCGGGCGAGCAGCGCAGGCTGGCGAGGGTCTGGTAGGCGAGGGTCTGGAGCGCGTCTCCGGCGAGGATGGCGATGGCTTCACCGAAGGCGACGTGGCAGGTGGGCTTGCCGCGGCGGAGGTCGTCGTTGTCGAGCGCGGGCAGATCGTCGTGGATGAGGGAGTAGGTGTGGAGCATTTCGATGGCGGCGCCGAGGTCTTCGATGCCATCGGGGAGCTGGCCCGCGGTCGATGCGGCGTGGACGGCGTTCATGGTGCGTGCGGATTCCAAGGCGAGCATGGGGCGGAGGCGCTTGCCGCCCGCGAAGACGCTGTGGCGCATGGCGCCGTGGATGGAGGCGGGGATTTGGGTGACGGGCGGGAGGAGCCGTTCGAGGGCGCGGTCGGTGCGCTCGGCGCCCTCGCGCAGAATGTGGTGAACATCGACCTGCATTCCGATCATGTTAATTGATGCTGTTGGCACTGCGACTGCGCCTCTCTTTCCAGCCAAAGATTAGTGTAACGGCCAGCGCGGCGAGGGAGAGGGCTATGCCTGCGCTTTGGTCCGAGGTGATGCGCCAGCGGATGGCGATCGCGTTGGAGCCGGCGGCGACAGGGATGACGAGGAGGCCGTCGTTGCGATGCGCGTGGTCGCGGAGTTCAGCCCCGTTGAGGGTGATGCGCCAGGCGGGGTAGTCCATGAGGCGGAGGACGGCGTAGCCGGGGATGGTGGCAGCGATTGATGCGTCGATGTGCTCGGGGGTCCAGCGATGGATAGTGATGGTGGCGGGAATTTCCTGGGCGTTGTCGGGGCTCCACGGGGGATTTTCGCCGGCTGAAGTGGCGGCTTCGGCGTTGGGAGTTCGGAGGAGACGCACGGCGGGGAGGGATTGGGGGATTTGACTGTTGTCGGCGGGTTGCGGAGTGTATTCGTCGGTGCCTTCGAATCCTTTTGTGTGGAAGGTGGTGATTTGTGCGGTGATGTTGTCTTCGTCGTCGCAGGGGAGCCAGAAGAGGAGCGAGGAGAGAACGGCCATGGCTCCGGCGAGTAGAAGCATGGTGAGGCCGCGCGCGGCGATGGCTCGACGCGTGGTTTGTTCGTGGCGAATCGCGAGACCGGCGAGGGCCGCGAAGACGAGGCCGAGGACCATCATCCATCGCCAGGGAAACTGAAGGTATTGAAGCTTGGGGGCGATGCGCCAGAGGAGGTCGGTGAAGCGGAACTGCAGCGCGGTGACGATGACGGCGATGACAACGAGCGGGGTCCAGAGCGAACCCACCCTGCTCGCGCGGACCTGCGAGGTTTGCGGCACGACTTCCCTGCTCTCCGCGCGCCCAGGATGGGGCACCCGGGATCTCGCGAAGGCGAGCCACGCGGCGAGGGCGGTGGCGACGATGAGGGCAACGCCGATCCACGATGCGGTACGCAGGACCTGATTGTGGTAGACCACGTCGAACATGTCTTCGGGCGCGACGTGGGTGGTGCTGGCGTAGGCGAACAGGAAGCTGTCTTCGACGTGCATGAGGGGGCCGATGGCGCGGTCGATTTCGACCCAGCGCTGTTGGTAGACGGCGGGGATGAGCCAGAATCCAGCGAGGGCGAGGCCGAGGGCGAGGGCGCAGGTAGCGCATGCGGCGAGACGCCAGGTTTTTTCGCGGAGGCTTGCGATCAGGACCAGGATCACGAGCATGTAGCAGCCCATCACCGCCGCGGGCGCGTTGGTGAGCCAGAGGGCGGCGATGGTGACCGAGAGCGGCAGGAAGGAGGGTTTTTCGCGGAGGGCGTAGAGGACGAGCAGGGGCATCCACGTGGCGGCGAGGAGCTCGGCCATGGCGTCGCGCTCGTAGGCGACGAAGAGCATGTAGGGATTGAGGACGTAGAGGCAGGCGGCGATGGTGGCGAGGTCGAGGGGCATCCACTCGCGCGCCATGGCGCGGAAGCTGAAGCCTGCGCCGAGCAGGGCGATGAGGGTGAAGGCGAGCGGGGTCCAGGTCCAGGGAAGGACGACGCCGAGGAGAGCGCCGAGGATCCAGCTGAGGGGCGGATAGAAGACGAAGCGCGGCTCGCCGGCGAGGTAGTTGGCGGCGGAGGCCCAGTGCGGATAGAGGATGCCGTGATGCCAGTGGTCGACGACATCGAGCCAGCCTTCGAGATGGAAGTCAAAGTCCTGGCCGCAGGAGGTTCCGCGCCAGGCGAGGGGAAGGACGGCGATGCCGATGACCGCAAGGAGGAGCGAGCGGCGGCGCTGGGTGCGGGTGGCGTCGGAGGATGGAGTTGCGGGAAAACGGAGCCAGAGTTTCACGGCGTGGTCCGGGTTATTGTACGGTGCGGGACGCGGCTAGCGGCCGGAGAGGGCGGAGGATTTTGAAAACCTTTCCTAAGCGGCTGACGCCGGGGTTTTCAATTTTTTTGCGGCGGCTATGGCCCGGCTGAAGCGCACTGGATTTCCGGATTCGTTCAGCGCGAGTGAGGCGTGCCCGGTTAAAAAATGGGACGAGACAGTACTTCGGGGTGAAGCAGGAGTCAAATTGCATTGACGTTTGGGTGGCAAGTTAGTCTGCTTCTTGCTGTTGGGTGAACCTGGCCGTCGCCGCTTGGGGGGGCGGGCTTCTTTTGAACGGTGGAAAGTTGCACCGTATTGCAAAAAAGCGGCTGTCCGGCACGGAAACAAGTGTCAGGGGGGACCCCGGCGGGCTGAAATGTCCGGATTACCGACAAAACATCCGGAACGATGTCAATCAGCGCATCGACCTGTTCGCAACAATTGAAAATCCCGTCTCCATCACATTCTTCAATACTTCGCGACTTAGTCCTTAGGGATAGGCAATTGAACGAAGAAAGTGGTGCCAACGCCGATTTTGCTGTCGAACCAGATCTGTCCGCGATGTTGCTGGGCGATAACCGAATGAGCCAAAGCAAGTCCCTGGCCGGTCCCCTTTCCCGGCGGCTTGGTAGTAAAGAACGGTTCAAAGATGCGCGATCGGATGCTCTCAGGGATTCCGGCCCCGGTGTCATGAATAGCGATCCGTACCGCGTCCGGCAATTGTGTTGTGGAGATGGTGATAGTGCCCTTTTCGGTGGACCCTCGGGCTGGATTGTCGGCAATAGCCTGACTGGCATTCACGATGAGATTCAACAGCACTTGATTGAGCTCTCCGGTGTGACATAGCACAGGGGTTAAGTTGGGGTCGAGTTGCGTAATCATTTCGGCCACGTATTTCCACTCATTTCGAGCTACGGTGGATGTAATTCTGATGGCGTGGTTAATGTCGACCAAGTCCTTTTCTTTGGACCCGGGGTGGGAGAATTCTTTCATGGCCCGAACGATATTGGAGATTCGCTCCAACCCGTCCAGTACCTGATCAATGGCACCGGACGTCTCTCCCAGCAGGTAATCGGTATCGAAATTTTGCCATGCGGCATGCAGATCCCCGGCCGCTGGAGTTGGAATGCTGCCGGCTTTCGATTTATCCAGCGATTCATCCATAACCCCGCGGACCAGATGAAGCAAGTTGGCGACATTGGACCAGGAGTCTTTGAAGAATCGGACGTTATCGCCGACGTACTGAAGAGGCGTATTGATTTCGTGCGCGATACCGGCGGCCAACTGGCCTACGGCTTCGAGCTTTTGCGCCTGGCGAAGCTGGTCTTCCAGAAATCTAAAATGCGTGACATCGTTTCCCGTAAGAATGAGGCCGGAGGCGCCCTCCGGTCCGCCCTCCGGTCCCTGGATGGGCTGGATCCTGATGTCAAGAAACCGTGTATCCGCTTCCGATCTTCTGAATTGGAACTCCCGGGAAAGAAAGCCGGTGGCCGCCAGCCAGTGAGGCAGCTCACTATGCACTTCCGGTTGCAACCATTGAATTCCGCAGCATTCCAGGTTCCGGCCCACCGCATCGGTGGATTCTATCGAGAAGGTGGTTGCCGCTGCTGTATTCCATCGCGTGATGCGGCCCTGGGAATCCAATCCGATCAGAATCGAAGGAATACACATTAAGAAAAGTTCGGTTTCCGTATGGACCAACTGCAGGGCTTTTTCCGCCTGCTTGCGCTCCGCATCCCGGAGTTCCAGCAACTCCATCGCCTCATCGAAAGATTGTGCCAATTGTCCCAGTTCATCGGGGGCGTGGGGCAACCCGGTTCGGACGGTACTTGCTCCCGCCGCAAATAACCGAGTGGCGGCGACCAGGCGATTCACAGGCTGGATGAGAATGGAGTCGGCAAAGAACCAGATTAATGCCGCCGCCACTAACAACGAAATTCCGAGGATTGTGAGGTTTTTAACCAGAAGAACATTTGCGCTTCGCGCAATCGGTTCCTCGGCAATTCCGGCGAGCATAAACATATACGGTGCGGCGTCGTCTTTTAGCCGCAATGGACTAAAGGCATAGACTCGGGCCACCCCATCCTGAGCGACTCGCCGATACGTGCCCTGGCGGGAAGATCCTGCGATGATCTGGACGACATCGGGAGGCAGAGGAATGCCGGCAGTTACCGCCGAAGTATCGGGAAATCGAAACAATCGTGTGCCGCGCCAATCCGTTATGGTCACGGCGGTGCCTTCGTCCATTTGAACTTTGGATAAAAACCGGGAGAACTCATCTAAGTTGAAACCCGCAATGACGATGGCGGCCAGATTCCCGCGATCGTCGAAAGCCGGATAGGTGTAATTGATCGATCTGGCGTTGCTTATCCTGCCCACGATGTATTCGCCCACCGAAAAGTCGCGGGTCCGGATCGCATCCTGAACATGCTTGCGATAGGCAAGGTTGATCGTCCCGGGCTTAAAGGGCATGGATGACGCAAAGGCGTTTCCGTCGGGCGTGACCGCGAGCAAGACGGTGTAGTAGGGAAAGCGACGATGTATATCGGCAAACAGCTGGTTGCATTTGGCGGCGTTGGTGTGCCGAACCTCCGGCAGCTGGGCCAGAAGCGTGAGCATCGTCCTGGTCGAGTTGGCTATTTGCTCTTGTTGGGCGGTTAGGCTGCTAACTAAGAGAAGCGCGTTCTTCCTGGCTTCCTCCATCTTGCTTTGGCGTTGGTTGATGCCGGAAAATACCACGACTCCAAACGCAGGAAGAAACAGGACCAACAACAGCACGTGCAGTTTCTTGCGAATCGACCAGTGGGGCATAACGGTTATCCCTGCCCGCAGGCTCTTTCGAGCTGAAAGCGTTCCCCATGTAACGGCTTGTGTCACCCCTTTAAATCGCGGGGCCTTTCGGATCTGTTCTCTGAAGACCCGCTATCGGTAAAGCACAGGGAGGTAACTATCTCCCAGGACTGGCGAGTGAGGTTTTCCCTCCATCGTATTGTTTCGGCTCATTTCGCATTTCACTTGAGAGGGGAGTGAGGAAAGGAGAGGCGCAAAATCGCCAATGCACTCACGCATCCATGGCGCCGGGGCGGCAGGTCAATGCGAAAACGGAATCCTCGCTGCTTACGCGGGTTTGCTCATCGCCTATGTTCTTCGCTCAGGATGACAGCGCAGGTTTGTGCTGCTATCAGGGTTCGAGGCGGAGGGTGTGGGTGGTGGCGGCGGCGACGGCCTGATCGGAGAAGGGGAGCGCGAAGGTGGTACCGCTGTACCAGAAGGGCCACTGGTCGCGGTACCAGGGGCTGAGGGGGTCGCCGGACTCGCCCATGGTGATGTCTTCAGTGGCGGCGTCGGGGTTGGACCAGTCGATGGTGAAGCGCTGCGAGGGACCGAAGTCGCGGCCGACCTGCTTGACGGTGGATGTGTCGCCGGACTGCGGGAGGACGCCAGTACCGGTCCAGTTTTTGAACCAGGGAAGCATGCCGAAGAGCGGGTGCTCGACGTCGACGGGATGCGCGTAGCCGTATCGCCACGTGCGGAGGTCGGAGGGCGCGCCTGACTGGAGCAGGCCCTGGCGGACGAGGTCGGCGAGGAAGTCATCCCAGGTGGTGTATTGCGGCGGGAGCCAGGCGGCGGGCTCGTTCATGAGTATTTGCTCACCGGCGAAGAGGGATTCGGACCAGTGGTAGAGAGTCCAGTCGTCGCCGAGTTTGGGCTTGAGGAGCATGGGGTAGAAAACGGCTCGGGTGGAGGCGACGATGGCGGCTGGCGCGGAATTGATGGTGACGGCGCCGTCCCAGGTGCGCATCAGGTCGGCAGCCTGGCGGAGGCGCGCGTCGGCGTGGGCGGCGTGGTCGATGCCGTAGGCGAGGCGCTGGGCGATCTCCTGGTCGAGCTCGGAGTAGATGTCGGTCTGGAGGGTGAACATTTGCGCTTGCGTGAGATGGTCTTTGGGCTCGAGCCATTTCCAGATACGTTCGTTGCGGTAGGGGTCACCCCATTCCAAAGTTAGCTCAGGAACGGGCGCCGGTGAGGCGGGCACCGGGTTCCGGGCTCCGGGCACCGGAACGGGCGCGGGCACCGGGCTCAGGACACCACCGGGCACTGTACCGGGCGCCGGGCTCGGGGCATTGGGTTCCGGTGCGGGTGCGCCTGCGATTTGCGATGTGGGTGGGTTGGGATTGGGTGTGACGCGCGCGTTGGCGGTGGCGAGGAGGCCATCGGGAGGATCGAAGGCGGAGGGAAGCTGGTCGAGGGAGATGTAGCCCTGCCACTCATGCTGCTGATCGGCGATGGGAACGCCGGCGAGGCCGCCTGGGCGGAGCGGAATGTAGCCGACAGCCTGATAACCGATGTGGCCCTGATCGTCGACGTAGACAACGTTCTGTGTGGGCCCCCACCACTGGGCGAGCGCGGCGCGGAATTCGGTCCAGTTGGAGGCGGTGTTGATGGCGAGCAATGGATAGCCGCTGGATTTCGGATCGTAGACGTCCCACTTGAGCGCGAGGGTGCGCTTTTCACCGGGGATGAGCGGGGAGATGACGACGCCGTGCGTGGTGCGGGCTACGTCGAGGTTCACGTCGCTGCCGAAGCGGACGTGGATGGTCTCCTGCTCGTGCTCGATGGGACGCCAGGTGCCGTCGGGGCTCTGGTATTGATCGCCGTTGACGCGCTCGACGTAGATGTCCTGGGTGTCGCCGTAGAGTGCGGTGAATCCCCAGGCGATGTGGTCGTTGTGTCCGGCGACGATGAGGGGAAGGCCGGGGACGGTGACTCCGGCGGCGTGAAGACCGGGGGCTTCGAGGCCGGTCTCGTACCAGATGTTGGGAATTTCCTGGGCGAGATGCATGTCGTTCGAGAGCATGGCGCGGCCGCTGGCGGTGCGCGAGCCGGCGAGGACCCACTGATTGGAGCCTGGTGTACAGCCGGTACAGCGGGTGTGGGCGACGAGTTGGTCGAGGTGGAGGAGGTCGGGGCGGAGGATGCCGTCCTGGGTTTCGTCGAGGGGCACGTCGGGGATGTTTTGCTGGGGCGCGGTGATGGGCGGCTCGGTGATGAGGGGCGGGCGGTCACGCCAGGAGCCGGTGGGATAGAGGGCGGCGGCGAGGGTGGGGCCGAGCCGCGCGGTGATGCGCTCGCGGTCGAGCTTGTCGGGCCAGTGCTCGTCGAGCATCTGGACCATGCTCATGACGACGAGCGTGGAGTCGACGGGCTGCCAGGGTTTGGGCTGGTAGTGGAGGAGGCGGAACTCGGCGGAGAGGCGATCGGCGTGCGAGCCGATGAAGGCGTTGACACCGCGCGCGTAGTCGTCGAAGAGGCGGCGCTGCTGGGGGTCGAGGGAGGCGGTGAGACGCTCGGCGGTGACACGCATGGCGAGGATGCGCTGCATGCGGTCATGTTCCACGAGCCGGGACCCAAGGATTTCGGCGGCTTCGCCGGAGGACATGCGGCGCGCCATGTCCATTTGCCAGAGGCGATCCTGCGCGGTGACGTAGCCCTGGGCGAAGAGGAGATCGTCGAGGTTAGCGGCTTCGATGTGGGGAACGCCGTGCTGATCGCGGCGGATGGTGACGGGCGCGGTGAGGCCGGGAGTGAGGAGGCTGCCGTCGAGCTCAGGCAGCGAGGACTGCATTTTGTGTTTGAGCCAGATGCCGCCGGTGAGGATGGCGCCGGCGAGGACGAGTAGGAGCAGAAGGAAGAGGATGAGGAGCACGCGGAGTACGGGGTGCCGGCGTTTCTCCTCTTCTTCTGCGTCCAGAATGCGACCGAGAGCCATCTCGGGAACATTGTCGCAGAACAGCTGGGAGCTCGGAGCTGGGAGCGGGGAGCCTGTGGCCGGTAGCCTGTAGCCGGTAGCCTCCAGGTGCAAGCCTCCAGGTGCAGGAGCGAGGCTTCGACGTCTTTTGCGTTTCAGAACTGGGATTACAAAACGCCTTCCCGGCATGTATGGGCGACGATACACTGCCAGCCAATGGATGAGCTATGGCAGACGCGTGTTCGATGGATTGGCTTTCTCGCTATTCCGGCTGTGGTCGGAGTGATGTTGGTTCTTACCGTATTTGTCGTTCAGGCAATCGCCAACGCGGGCGGCGGTTCGATTGGCAACTTGCCTGACGTGCTCTTGCCTTCCGCAATATGGTTATTTGTGCCCGAGATGATTTGGCTGTGTCTGGTCCCTTTTCTTCACTGGGCGCAGCGTTATCGCGGACGCCACAGCATGTTGTGGCTGTGCTTCCTGGTTTTCGATACAGGAGGGATATTCAAGCTGGTCTATCTGTTCAGGCACATTCTGCCGGACTGGCGCGGCAAAGGCAGATACAGGAGGGTTCCGACCATTCCGCCGACACCAACTATGGGAGAGGCTGAAACCGAATTGTGAAGCCCCCGGGGCCATGTTGACGCAGAACAGGTGGGGGGTTGGAGCCGGGACCTGGGAGCTCGGAGCTCGGGGCCGGGAGCGAGGCCCCGACGGATTGGCTCCCGGCTACTGGCTCCCAGCTCCAAGCTATTTCTACATCGCACCCGGGCGGCTGGCGGGCGGGATGATGCCGTTCATGCGGAGGTAGACGCACATTTGGCCGTAGTGATCCATGGTGTGCATGATCATGAAGGCGACCATGGAGGCGTTGGTGGCCTTGAACTGCGGAGGAAAACCGGGAACCGCGGCGAAGGCGTTGGCGGTGGTGAGCGAGTTGGCCACGGCGTGGGCGTAGGTATAGGAGTCCTTGAGGGCCTTGACCAGCTCGTCCTTGGTTTTGAGGCCTTCGAGGGTTTTGGGATCGACGGCGCCGGGAACGCCCGTGCCCTGGAGCAGCTGGTAATTGGCCTGAGCGAGGTGCTTGACCTGACCGCCGAAGGTGCGGACGGTTTTGAATTCGCCGGCGGTCGCTGGCGGCGCGAAGTCAAATTTGTCGGCGGGCATGGCTTCGGCGGCGCTGACGACTTCGCCCTCGGTGAGGCTCAACAGGGCTCCCATGGAATCGGCGGGGGTGTAGGATGACGGCGCTGCGGCGGGAGCACCCGCGCTTGCCGTTCCACTTTGTGCATAGAGAAATGCTGGCGCGGCCAGCACGGTACACACTGCGAGAATCACGCTTCGGCGTGCTTGCATAAGAACTCTCCTCTTGAGCGGCCACGGGCCGCGCAAACAAGGCTACCAGATTAGGGGTGGGCCGGTGTCAAGCGTGTGACGGATGGCAGCTGGCGGGCACCGGGCGCCGGGCTCCGGGTGATTCTAGACTGGGGATATGGCGGAGCGGACATGACTGAGCTGGGGCGAGTGCTGATCGGGATCGGCTTGGTGCTGGTGGTGTGCGGCGCGGTGGTCCTGCTGGTCGGGAAGGTGGGGATGCCGCTGGGGCGTCTGCCGGGGGACTTCACGTGGCGGGGGAAACACACGACGGTGTATTTTCCGCTGGGAACTTCGATTTTGATCAGTGTGGTGTTGACGTTGGTGTTTTGGGTGTTGGGGCGGTGGGGGAAGTAGCTGGAAGCTGGGAGCTGGGTGAGCGCCTTGGCCTGTTATCGTTGATCGAGAACTCATAAACACCAGAACGTCGACGGTCAAACGGGTAGAAGCTCTGCTCAACATTCCTCTGGGCATCAACGATGATTCTTTTGAACCCTTACGGTGTCCGTGTGGGTCTTGGTCGCGGTTAGCGTTCGATCCTGTTGAACTCCTCGTCGATGGAATATCGATCGTCGGCCCAGTCCCAACCCTCGCATGTGATCGCTGCGGAAAACGCAGGCTTCCCAGAAGAGCAAAAGCCATAATGCAGCAGATGGCGCGAGCAGGGAAAGAGCAGGGTGCCACTACTGGCAGGGTAAATGTGCTGGGCGGGAGCGCAGCCAATGTCCGGTTCGGCTATTGCGGCAGTGTCGAACTAAAGTACGATTCGCTCGATTACTACTACATCCCTGGACTTGAGCGGCCGCACGATTCAGGGTTCTTGACACCCGTATTCTTCTCGATCGAGATTCTCCCATATTTTCAAGCTCATCCTGGGTACGTAGTGAATTTCGCGTCGGATACCTATGGAACCATTGACGTGCCCCCGAAAAACTC
>PMUI01000007.1 GCA_003166955.1 Acidobacterium sp. | reverse complement strand
TTACATGGATGCCGGTGACTCGTCCGGAATCCTTCAGATTCACCACCAGCTGCGCCATGTCGGCTGCGATGCCGTTCGCCTTGGCCAGGGCGGTGGCCCCAATCCTGGCCGACGATCATGAGGTCTGCGTCAAGATTGCCTTGCCATAGCGACATTGGCCCAACATGGTCGGAATCGAACGAGCTGTTGCCGCACGCCTCTGGGTTCGTCAGACCGGAACAAGCATGGCATTCTTTGCGCTCATTCACGAGCTGGCGATTTGCGGTTGTTTTCTCGCAGAACATCTGGAAGAATCGTACGCCGTTTGAAAATGTGCCGACTTGGGCAATCTTCTCGCTTCCGATTCGATTGCGCCAGAAACGTGGAAACCCCCAAGAATCCGAACGAGCAGAAGCGGTGAGACGCGATGTACACGGCTTCCGCTGAGCGTGAATACGGTGTTCGCGAAGGCCTGGCACGCGTGGTTGCTTTCAGGATCGATTGATGGTCGAAGACTTCGCCCTTTCCTGCGCGGTGGTTTCCCCTTCGGCCACAATCACTCGATTCCGTCCGCTTCTCTTGGCCGCATAGAGCGCGCGATCGGCGGCGGCTACCAACTCATCCGGAGTATTCCATCCGTCAAGCGTTGCCGTTGCCACACCCACGCTGACGGTCAGGAACGGGGCAACCGGCGATGCAGCATGTGGCAACTCGAGACTTGCAATTCCCTCCCGCACCGACTCCCCAAGCCGTGCAGCATCGTCAGTGCTTACCCCCGGAAGAATCAAGGCAAACTCCTCGCCGCCAAAGCGCGCGGCAACGTCGATCTTGCGCCTTGCACGACGTGTCAATTCCGCTCCCACCTGCGTCAGGTACTCATCGCCTCGCTGGTGTCCCTCGGAGTCGTTGAGCGCCTTGAAGTGATCGACATCCAAAATCACCAACGAGAGCTCTGAACCTGCTCTCATCATGCGAGAGTACTCCTTGTCCAATGTTTGATCGAAGACTCGCCGGTTTGCCAGGCCGGTCAGCGAATCGGTAAACGACAGTCGCGAAAGTTCCTCATTCGCGCGTTGTAAGTCAGCCGTCTTCTCTTCCACCATCCGCACCAGTTCACGTTCCCTTGCATGCACGCCGAGCATCCGCATGCGAAGCACAACCGCGGCCACCGAAATCGGGATCAGTGCGCACACGCTGATAAACCACCATGTCCAATACCACGGAGTCAGAATTTTGAATGAGAACTCGGCGCCTTGTCCGGTCCACACTCCATCGCTGTCCTGGGCTTCGATCACCAGCCGATACTCTCCGGGCGCCAGGTTTGCAAACTGCAGCTCTCTTTGAGTCGTCTCAGTCCAGCCTGAACTCGCGCCGTCGAGCCGATAGCGAAACGCTACTGCATTCTCTCGCGACGCATTGAGCGCGGAGTATCGTGCGATAAGAGAATTGGCATGGTTGCCGAAGGATGGATTGTGCAGCCCGGAAACATCGGCCTTTCCCATCACCAGCCTGGTGAACACGACCTGGGGCGGCGCTTCGACCGAGGGATGCGGAAGGGGCTTGAAACGCGAGAGGCCTTCGCTGGTTCCGATCCAGACTGTTCCATCGGGCTCCGCGGCGAAGGCGTTCAGGTTGCAGTCGTTCCCCGCCAGCCCGTCGCTGCTATCGTAATGGGTCCAGCGGGTACCATCCCACATATCGACGCCCCGCTCAGTGCCCGCCCACAACCGCCCCAACGCATCGAAGTCAAGGAAATAGATGAGTCCGTCGCTGCCGCGCCTCTGGACGCCCTTCTCAATCGACGGACCGCTAGGATGTGGATGGATTCGGTCGATACCGCCCCCGAAGCGATACCCGATCCACATCGTGCCGTTCGGCCCGGCGCCCAACGAAAGCACCTCCTGATTGCTCAAGCCATCGGCGTGCGTAAGATTCTTCCATTTGCCGGCTGCGAGTTCAAAGAGACCGCCTACGCCTCCGGCCCATACCGTGCCGTCTGTGCCTACGGCAACCGCCCACATTCGCGAAGACGGCAATTCGGTGATGCGCGAAAATCTTCGGTAAGGGGCTCTGGCCATGAACAGGCCTGCTTCGGTAGCGGCCCAAAGGCGCCCTTCGCCATCGAAGCGCAAAGTGTAGGCTGCCTTGCCGGAAAGCCCCTGCGCCTCACCAAACCATTCCACGCTGCCGGTTCGCGCATCAACGCGGGCCGCCCCGCGCGTTTCGGTCCCTATCCATAGATCCCGGTTAGGAGCCATCTGAACGCTATGAACCGGGAAACCACTCAATCCTGCAACACTCTTCCAAGCAATGCCGAATTTCCGGTGCTCTCCGCGAAACAGCCCAGCTTCAGTAGCAACCCAAAGCGACCCGTCGGCTCGCGGCAGGATTTCGTACACAAGATCGCTTCCCAGCCCACTAACAGACGAGTAGCTCTCCCATTCCCTATACCCTCTCCATTGGACAACTCCTCTCCCTGCCGTACCGATCCAGAGAGAATGCTGGCGGTCATTCAAGGCTGAGTAAACCGTTCCGCGAAGGCCGAGAGAGCGGTCGATCTTCAGCCAGCCCGTCTCGTCCAGAATCAGTAAACCATCCGGGGAAGGAAGCAGAATTCGCCCGTCTGCATCGGTCGTTGGATTGCCGACGAGCACAGGGCCTGGAACGGATGGATATGGACGCTCAAACCTGGCTTGGCCTAACCGCTGTTCAAATATGCCTCCATTTCGGGCACGTACCCAAAGGTTTCCGTCATGGTCCTTCAAGATGTCCACCAGGTCTCGATCCGGCAGTCCGCTTTCTCGGCCATAGACCGTGGTTCCATGAGGGCCTAAACGACATAGCTCCTGTCCGCATCCGTACCAGAGGGTGTCGCCATCCTTGAACACGCTTGAGGCACCTGGCCCGGAGGTTCCTGGCGACTGGGGAAGGCTGCGCACCGCAAATCCGTCTTGCCCCGGCTCAGAATAAAGCTCCATGAGTCCGGAGTCCGTGGCCAGAAAGGTATGCCCTTTCCCATCCGACGCGATACCTTGCTGCCAGACGATTGTCTTGAATGCGGCGGGAACCTTTTCAAAGCTATTGCCCGACAGATGGTAGAGGCCGATATTCCCACCAACCAGTAGAGAACCATCCGGAGCGTCGCCAAAGGCCACACCAGAATTGCTTGGAATCCCCTGCTCCGGTCCAAAACCCTCAAAGCGTTCCCCGTCGTACCGGAAAATTCCATTTTCCGTACTTACCCAGATGAAGCCCACGCGGTCCTGGTAGATTCTCCGAATTACGAGGTTGTTGAGCCCTTCTGCGACCCCGTAATTGCGAAAACTGTATTCCTGAGCGCTCAGCACACCGGTCACCAGCGCCAGAAGGGCTAATACCCACGCATTTGTTCTAAAGACCATCACGAGAGAATATCGGAAGAAAAGCCTGCATCCATAAGTTCCAAACCGGAAAGAAGCTTGCTTCCTTCCTGGCGCTAGGCGCTGTCCCCTTTGCGCGTGCGCGTGAATGCTCGAAGGATGGAAAATGGTTGCGCTGCGGAGACTCCTTTCAGCAGGAGAAACGCCGGACGGCGTAACACATTCCACTGATTCCGCTGATTGAACGATATAACCATTAAGTAACCTGAAGATATGGTACTTTCGGGCCATCTCCTCGGTATTCACGTTTTGAGCTAGCCGGACGCTCAAGCATCGGTCCCAAGGTCAGCCTCACAATGGACGCTGCACGTGGATTTTCTTCGATATTTCCCTGACATTTATATTTCCGGCCAGAGAAGTATCAGATGTTGAGAGCGGGCCAATGACCTTCGATCCCGACTGCTGCTAGCTTTTCCGAGTCCCGGGCGGATGGTCGGCATTACGGAAGTTTCGCACGCAGGGGTGCCGGGGGACGTGCCCGCATCGGTACTACTACTCACAGAATTGAGAGTAGTAGTACCGATAGAACACACTCTAGAGAAAGCCTCTGTGTCCATTGTTTTCAATAGGTTGCGAGCCGCACAAGGGACGATTTCATCGGTACGCACACACCTGATTTTGAGCGTGTGCGTACCGATCTAATCGCCCGGCAGTGGTTGCAGTTTCCGGTTTGCCAGTGAAATAGCACTATTCACGGCTCTCTGACTTGGTCCTTCGCGGGCCAATGATTCGTCGCTATGGGCGTGACATCCATCACAAGACCGTGGGAAGGATAGCCGTTAACATGATGCAAGGTAGAGCCACTATTGTGCGTTCACACCTGTCTCCCGGGGGTGACCCGGTGACACCCACCAAATGAGGCGGCAGAATCAACAAGCTGATTCTCGCTGACAGCCAATCCGTCTTCAGGATGGAGCCACCACAAGGGAGTGTAAGCCGTATGAACTCCGCTAACGACGTGCAAGTGCTCCTCGAACGACAAAGGGTGCTGGTGTCCCAGGCGCTGTGCACTGTTGCCGAGGCCGGTTTGTACATGCACAAAAGTCGGCAGGCATTTGAGACCCTTCGGACCATTCGACGATTAATCGGGGAGATCAGCGTGCTCACGGGCGAAACGCGGCGGATTTCGTCCAGCGCCTTGAGCAAATTGGCTGAGTTGCTTTCGAAGCTTGAGACGGGCCTCAAACAATACGAGGTACTACTCGCAGTGCTGCCCGCGATCTCCGTGGGCTGATGCCTCGCATCCGAATCCGATGTATCGTTGCCGTAATGTCGGTAATACGGACATTTCACCGCCAAACTTCCGAGTTCTGCATGGGCCTTCGGTCCACCTATAGAGATGACGCTCGAAGAGGCGGTAAAAGGGGACGTGGAGCTGAAATAAGCCCTGTCCCACAAAAGTTGCATTCTCCGGGCTGCACTATATTCGCTACACTGGCGTCCCCCCCCACAATTAGATGCCGAAGGTGTGACCATGCGAGGATGGGCGTCACTGCGCGCTCTCGCGAGCGCGCCCGGGACCTCGTGCCTGCCCTTGACAGTTGACTCACAAGGAGGTCGGCCAACCGTTCAGAACA
>PMUI01000075.1 GCA_003166955.1 Acidobacterium sp. | reverse complement strand
GCGGGTTTCACTGGCAGGCTGGCGGCGAGAGCATAACTGCGCGCGACCGCACAGTTCGCTTGGTTATCGCACGCCGGATGAGCTCCGGCGGGCAACATCAGGCTTTGCAGATGTGGAAACCGCTTCGCGCTTCCCACATCCGCACAGCCTCGGCGGCGACGAGAATATCTCGGAGCTAAACCTTAACCGAGAAGCTCCAGTTATGAATGGATGAGAATTCGGGGGCACGTCAATTTCACCGGTCTTGTGCGCACACTCCTTTGGAACGGTTTGCCCATGGTTTACCCTCTTTTCTCATCTAGGGACTTGTTGAAAAACGATTTTCAAAGGCCATTTCAGGGTGCTAATGAGTGATAGGAAATGTATACCAAGACTTGATCGACGCCTTGTAGGCCCATTTCCGTGCGAAGTAGATTTCGATTTGAACTGCAATTTCGGGCTGTTTAACCCTTTTTCAACAAATTCCTTAGGGAAAGCGGTAGAGCTGGACCCGGTCGATCATGGCCGGATGCAGCACCAGGATCTCTCCCTGCGCATCGTCGTCGCCTTCGATCCAGCGGGTAAGTTCCCACTTTCCATCCACGAATCTTCCTTGCTGCACGACGCCGAGTCCTACATTGGACGGTCCGGGCGTGTTCGGCGCAAAGTCGACGCGCATGCCCCCTCCGCCAAAATAGTACTCATCGGGACCGGTTGAAATCACAACTGCAGCCGCTTCCAGTGGCGGCATGGTTTCTCCCGGCTGTGCTCCGGGCTGCCTCGGAGGAGACGCCACCACTCCGCCTTTGGCCTGCGGGGGAAGGCCCCTGATCGAGCCAGTATAGGCAAACGTCAGAGTGTAATTGCCCAGTCTGACCTGCCTTGGCTGGTCTCCCTGGACCATCCGCACCGCGGTCATGGTGTCGTTCCCCTGGTGCGCCAGAATGATCGGTGCTAACTCGTTGAGCATTTCATATGTGGCTGCAAGGTCTGGGGGAATCGGTCTTCCCCCGTCAACGCCAAACGGAGAAAAGCCGATCGCATTGTACTTGCCGACTGCCATAATCACATTGGCCGCATCGGTTCCCGTCTCTGGAATAAAGAGGGGGTTCCCGTTCCTGCTGAATCGTTGGCAAACTTCGTCAAAATACGGCAAGTAGAGATCGGGCGCAAGAATATCCACGTCCGGAGCTCCTGCCCGCCAGATGTCGTGCACCTGAGGCATTGGACCGCCGCTGGGATAAGTTCCCGGCCAAGCGTGATTCGGCTGTTGCAGCCACCCGTTCACGTACATGGGAATGTCATAGCCTGCCTTGCCCGCTTGAACCACCTTTTCTACATAGCGCGCATAGTTCCACGCCATGAATATCTCGTCCGAAGGCCAGTGGAGTTCCCTCCAGCTGACTTCATGTTCATCCGCGCTCATGGGCGGGCTCGTCGTCTGAATCGGAATCTTCACGTCAGCCGGCTTGCCGGGACCGAAGACCTCTTCCCAGGTTCCGGAGCTCCTGTAGCCATTTGCCGCCCAGACCGCACGGAACTCGGGGATGAGCGTATCCTTGTTCGCTTCCAGGTACTTCATCAACTCTGCCGGCACCGGCCCGGCAAACGCGCGGTTCGCCGCCGGAGATCGATCTCGCGAGTCCCGCAGCACACCCACTTCGTTTTCTACCTGCATCATCAGGACGGTGTGCTGGGTGCCATCGACTTCCCTGATATGTCGCATCAATGGCCCGAACGCGGCCGCGTCCGCATCCCGCGTGGCGTCGCCAAATGTGCTGAGCAGTTCCACGGGGCCCGAGATCGAAACGGTACTGCCATCGCCGATCTGAATGCGCGGAAAGCGCGTGTAATCCTTCTTCACCCAGTACGGCGCAAAACTGGAAGTGCCGTTCTTCCAGGAGGCGACCCAGAGAATGACAAGGTGCATGTGGTTCTCTCTGGCCTTGGCGATCACGCCATCGATCTGGATGTAGTTAAACGTCCCTTCTTCCGGCTCAAACTGCGCCCAGGAGACGCCTACGAGCGCGGTATTCAGGTTTTCGTCGACAAGCTTTGGCCAGATGGGCTCCATCATAGGGAGACTGGTCGCTGCGTTGTTGGTGAGTTCTCCCGCGAGAGCCAGAAACGGCTTGCCATCCACGATCAGCTGAGTGGCGGCGCCCTGTTCCCGCAAGTGTGGCACACCATTATCTGTTTGTGCTGCGGCCGAAAGCGTCAAGGCAGCGCCACACACAAGCCAGCCTAACGTGAATATCGCATTCATTTTCATTCGCGTAGATCACTCCTCTTTTGATTCTCTCGATACCGCAAGCCGTCATGGGTGCCGCCTGCTGTTCATCTTCATCCTGCCGATGTTGCCCGGGGTCCTGACTCTGCGGCCAGGAAAGGGAATGGAAACTCTGTCGACGGCTCTAGACCGCTCTAGTAGCTGCCCAGCGTGACGCGCAGCACCGTGGGCTCCTCGCCGAAGCGTAGGCCATAGTCGGTCGCATCCCCATTCTGACTGCTCAGCAGCTTGAAGACTCCGTTCTCGTAAACTCCCTGTTCGACGCGCATAAACTGCCGGTGCTTCCATTTGCCGTCAATCAGGGCGGAGGGAATCTGCCCGGTTCCATCCACGATATGATCGGTCTTCTGTTGCTCCTCGGTGCCGGCCGGGTAGAAGTCGACGGTGCAGAAATATCCGGCCACCAGGAACTGGTTCTCCCCAAGTTGGGCCACCAGAGCGCGTCCCTCCGGCGTCGCATTCCATGCGGTGCCGGCGGGACCAAAGCGGGCTGACCCGTATTTCACCACCGCGTTCCAGGTTCCGAAACGCATCGTCTGCCTGGGATCACCCTGGTCTCCGCCCCTGGTGTGTACCGGCTCGGCCACGGCCTTGAGCTTACCTTCGAAATTGAGGCGGGCGATCTCCCGCTGCATAGGGCCGACCAGCACGAAATTTCTTGCCAGGGAAGGCACGGGCTGATTCCCGGATTCCGAGTACCCAATGCCCTGCAGGCCGAGGACGGTGAAAAAATAGCGCGTGAAGTCTCCGCTGTCCGAGTCACACCCGGGACAACCGCTCTCCGGCAGGAAGAGGGGATTATCGTCGCGGCGGTAGAGCTCCAGTACTTTCAGATACGCAGCGGGATCGCCCTGATAATCGTCCGGTGCCAGAATATCGATCGCCGGCGCCGCGGCCTTCCAGATGGGAATCACGTTGTCGGTGGGGCCGCCGCTCTCGTAGGCGCCGGGAGCACCCGGTTCACCGGGAGGGCCAGGATGGAACGGGTTGCGCAACGCGTCGTTGACGTCAAGAGGCAGCGGATAAACCGCCTTGCCCGCGCCCGCCACTTCGCCCACGTACCTAGCCACCGCCCAGGTGTTGAAGTACTCGTCCGCATCGGGACCGAACGCCTCCCGCCAGTTCGGGGATGGGGAAATCGTCTGCGCGTACATCGCCTTGAGAATCTCGGGCGGCACCGGCGCCTCGAAGTACTTCTGCGCGGCCGGAGAGAAATCGCGGACGCTCTTCCAGTCACCGGTTTCATTCTCCACCTGAACCATGATGACGGTGCGCTGCGGATCCACTTCCTTCAGGTGTTCCATGACCGCGGCGAACGCCTTCTTGTCCTCATCGAGCGACGCCTGGGCGAACGGCGATGGCGAATCCACCGCTTCCCCTTCTCTGTTGACCGCGTGGAAATAGCGGGCGGGGTCGGACAACATCCAATCGGGCATGTAGTGCTGACTGCCGTTCTTCCAGGTGGCGAACCAGAGCAGTATGAGACGCATATGATGCTCGCGAGCCGCGGTCAGGAGCGTGTCGATCGACAAAAAATCGAACTTCCCCGGCTGCTCTTCGATCTGATCCCAGTAGATCGGCACTTCAACCGTATTGGCATGCAGATATTCCATGTTGGCCCAGTCTTTGGGCTGCGGAGGCCAGGTGCTCTCTAAACCCAGGTCCTGATCCTCGATACTCAATATCAGAAATGGAGCATTGTCCACGAACAGAGCGAAGCGTCCGTCCTTTTGCACAATACGGGGAATCGGACGCGCCTGCTCCTTAACCTGGACCTGGGCATAGAGCGGACCGGCGACGAGTGTAGCCCCAAGAGCGGCCAGAACAGCGGAAAATGCTTTCATATTCAGCACTCCTGACGTGGATAGATCGAAGCGCCCCGAACTCATCGTCGCGGAAGGAAGAACCAGGGGCATGGACGTAACTGTACGCACGCTCGCAAGGCAGGATGCTTTTGCCCCTTCGGGAAAGAATCGACATATAGGTCGTCCTCAGTAAAGCGCCTCACCGTCCCCGGACCACCTCCACAACTGCACTTCCGCTCCACGCTTTCGTTCCAGTCTGTGTCAGTTTCTCAGTGCTATCATCCCAGCGTAAGTGTGTAGTCTGAAAATTGCCTTTCTCGTACGCATAGGTCTGCCCATCGTCGTTATAGAGCGTGAATTCGCCATTGGCTCCGGAATAGACCTTCACATGCGCGATGCTCTGCGTGTCATGCGTGCTCTCGATAGCGCTCCCCAACGGCACAATCGAGCCCGCTCTTACAAAGAGCGGAATCTTGTCGATCGGCGCGCTCGCCTGGATGGTCTGGCCGCCCTCGTACCGCTTGTCCGTCCAGTAGTCATACCATGCAGTACCGGCGGGCAGATAGACGCTTTTCGTCGTCTGCCCCTGAGAGGTTACCGGCGCCACCAGGAATGCCGTCCCAAACATATACTCATCTCCCATCTGCGCTACTTTCGGGTCATTCGGAAAGTCCATGAACAGTCCGCGCATGTAGGGCGCCCCAGTCTGGTGCGTGGTGTACGCAAGAGAATAGATATAAGGCATCAATTCGTACCTGAGGCGAAGGTACTTCTCCAGGATGGGCTCAGCCTGCTTGCCGTACGACCACACCTCATTGTGTGGCCGAGTGCCGTGGGTTCTGAAGTTCGGCTGAAAAACACCGTATTGGTACCAACGGACATACAGCTCAGGATAGTCGTCGTAGCCTCCGACAGTATCCCGCGCGTCGGATGGATCGATCAGTGGAGGATTTGGGGGGACATGGATCTTCGGCAAGCCCTGCCATCCGCCGATATCGTTCCCCCAGTAAGCGATCCCGGAAGCTGTAACATCGAGGCCCGTTGGAATCTGGCGCCGGAACGCGTCCCAGCTGGGAAAGATATCCGAGGACCAGAAGATAGTTCCGTTATGCTGTGCACCCAGATAGGCGTCGCGGGACAGGATCAAGGCTCGCCTCTCGGGCATGTCTTTGTGGATTCCCTCGTAGAAGGCCGCTGTATGGAACAGCGGATATACATTGAAGTATTGCGTTCCCGGCCCGATGCTGAAGTAGCTCCCATTCGGAGGCAAATCCGGTTCGGTCTCGTCCGCCCAGAACGAATCGAACCCTTTGCTGCCGATGTCGTCGCGCACGACTCCCCAGTACCACTTCGCCGCATCCGGATTGGTTGTATCGATATCCGACCCCTGACTGTCGTAGGGCAGTCCATCCTCGGGCGTTCCGTCCGCGTGATGCAGAAACCAGCCGTTCTGTTTGACGGTGTTGTAGTAGCGTGTGCCCGGTTTGAAACGCGGCCAGATGCTGATCATGGTTTCGATGTTCATTGCATGAAGCTGGCGATTCATCTCCGCCGGATCCGGCCATGCCTCGGGGATGAAGTCCATCTGGCCCATTCCGGTGTAATAGAACCAGTCCAGCACCAGCATGTCGATGGGCAAATGCCGATCGCGATATCCTTTCGCAACGGCCAGCATTTCCGCCTGCGTGGAATACCGCTGTTTGCACTGGATCAACCCGTATGCGCCCTTGGGGAGCATGGGCGTATCTCCCGTTAGCAATCGGTATCCTGAATAAATTTCGTCGGTCGTCGCCCCGGCAATCACAAAGAACGACACGCGCTGGCCGACCTGGGAGACCCACTTTGTCTGCTCGTTGAACCCCGGGAAAACGGTGGTTTTCGATGGATTATCCCAGAGCAGGCCATAGCCCTTATTGGTTACCAGGAACGGAACGCAGAAATTCGGACCTCCAGCCAGCTGATAGTCCGCCCAGCACTCGACTTTATGTTGCCGGTGGTCAAGATAACCGTCCTGATTTTCCCCCAGCCCATAATAGTGTTCATCGTCGGGCGAACTGAAGATCGCGCCCACGCGATAGAATTGCGGATCCTGCGAGCGGCGATCGGAATTGAGTTGGCTGTCTCCGTCCTTATCGTTCAACTCCGCCATTTCCCAGCTCTGCATCGTCAACAGCGGCTTGCCATCCGCTCCCGTGATCCGGAGAAACGGTTCGCCACCTGACCCGCCGAAGTCCTTTCTTGGGCCATTCCAGACCGAACCATCGGGTCTTCGGCGCGGAGGAACAGGGGGTGGAAAAATCAGTGCCATTCGAGCGGATCGATAGGTGTCTCCGGCAGCGGTGCCATCGTGCGTCCATCCGTTCGTGGCCGGCGTGGCCACGATCCCATATCCCGGCCCCGCCATCGACTGATCTTTCAGCACGCTCATGGTCACGCGGATAATGTTGGGAGCGTAGGGCTCAAGGACGATCGTATAGCCGTCCCGTTCCAGGACTGTGGTCGCGTTCTGGGCCGCGAGAGGCGCGGACCCGATTAAGGCCGCCCCCACCCATAACAGGACCTTGCGTTGACTCGCGGTGGACGCCATCTCTTACTCTCCTCTCTCCCATTCAGCGCGCACGCGGGCGCTCCTCTGCGGCACAGTCACTGGAACGGCAGAGAATGAACCCCCGGCTCTGAATTCCAAATCGGGCTACGGAACGGAGCTGGGGTGAAACGGCCGAGGCTCACACGGCCGTGCCACCGCCATCTTATCGATATACTGCGTCGATATAGAGCCTGCTCAGAAGCTGGCGCGCAGATGCAGCTGGAGGCTTCGGGCAGGCAACTGGCTTGTCGCCTTTCCAAAGTTCCCATCGCCGAGACCCGTATCCAGCCCGGTGAGATTGGTGCGGTTAAACAGGTTGAACACTTCGCCTCTTGCCTCGATCTTCAACTTCTCATCGAAGAACCAGGGAGTCGAAAAGAATTTCCCAAAGTTGAAGTTCATGGCGTTATAACCCTGGTTGTCGTAAGTATTTCGACCCAGGGTGCCTTCCATTCCCAGAGGAGGCGCATGAAAAGCCGCCGCGCCACCTGGGAAGACTCCATTGAGGAAGGCATTCTTTTTCAAGCCGCCCAAATGACTTCCAAACGAAGGAATCATCGGGGAATCGACGTTGCTTCCGTCCGCGTTGTAGTCGCCTGCAGTGCTGGTGATGATGCTTCCCGGGATCCAGGCGCCGGAGGAGTTATAGCAATCGCCGCTTGGATTGGCGGCGCAGGTGGGCGAGAAGCCGAGGTTCTGAGTGACCCAGGCGGGCAATCCCGTCTGCAGGATCCAGTAGCCACCAAATTGCCAGCCGCCCAGAACTCCTCTGGCCAGGGCGTTGTTGTAATTGTTGGGAACCACCCAAGTGCCCACCGCCGAGAATTGCTGGCGAATGTCATAGTCGGACCGGCCCCGCTGCGCAGGTAAGTCGAAGTTCTGGACGATGGGACCGCTTTGGTTGGTTGATGTGATAGCGCCGCTGTCCAGCGAGGCCGAAGTGCTGAGAGCGTCCAGCGCCTTGCCCCAGGTATAGATGCCGCGCATCGCCAACCCGTGGGCATAGCTTTGCGTTACCATGGCGGTGCCGTAGTTGCCGGCGGAATTGCCGTTGGAAGTCGCGTAGTTGATTCCGGAAAAATTGGGATTGAGGCGCGACAATGTGGGAGGGGCGGAGCCGGTTGCGTTGTACTTGAGCAAGTCGCCGGCAAACCGGTTAACGTCCTGATTGTAGATGGGCAGGTGATGGGAGACCGAAGCAGAGTAGTTCAGTTCGGCCATGAGGTTGCTTCGCAGCTGCTGCTGCACGCTCAGGGTCCATTCGATGACCTGGGTCAACTTATAGTTGGTAGCGTATCCTCCCAGACCGACGCCATTATCCAGAACTCCATTGAGGTCCAAGGCGCCTGTCGTCGAATTGATCGTTACGTTGTTGGTGGGTAGGACCAGCAGTGGGCAGGCAATCGTGAAGCCCTGCGGAGGATTGCAGAGCTGATACGAGAGGGAGTTTGCCTCCCCGGGAGTATGCACGTTCAGGCTTGGCGTGTAAGTGTTGGGCAGGTTCCCTGAAGTGATGTCGGTAATGTGCAGATAGGGCGGTTGATCGGAGAACATGCCGACGCCGCCGCGCAATGCGGTTTTACCTTTCCCGAAAACATCCCAGGCGAATCCAAGGCGCGGGGTCAGCCCCCACACGTTGTGATCCAGAACATGATCGTTCTTGTTCAACCCGACGATGCCGCTGGCGACCTCGGCCGACGGGGTTGCACCCGATCCGAAGGTGAAGTTGGCCAATTGTGGGGAGAGAATGGAAAAGAGATTTACCATTTCATCGTACCGGACGCCGGCGTTCAGCGTGAGTGTCGGTTTGACCTTCCAGCCATCCTGCACAAAGAACCCGGTATAGAGTTCGCGGTAGCGCCGCTCATAGGGGGCCTGCTGATGTTGACCTGGTCCGGGAATGAGGCTGACAGGGACACCCGTTTCCGAGACCGGACCATCCTGAATAAAATCGAGCAGATTGTTGAAGGTGTATGAGGGGCGATCCTGAGCGCCTTCCTGCTCGTCATTCTCGCGGATGTTGAACTGGTCAAAGCCAAACTTGAGCGTGTGCGTTTTGATGGTCGCCGTCATCACGTCGCGCCAGGCGACGGTAGTCTGGGCAAAGTTACCCGGTCCCCAGTTTCCGAATCCGGTAACTCCTGAACCGACGGTGACATTGGGAATGGCAAACGCGGGGTTGGCTCCATTCTGGCCGTAGGGGCGAATCATGTTTCCGCCTCCTTCGTTGAGGAGGTTCGAGGAGAAAGTGTGCGTCCAGTCGGCGTTCACAAAATCGGAGTGGTTTGTACTCGGGGCGGCAAAGGCGGGCCGCGCATTGGTGCTTGCCGAGGTGTCGTAAGTTCGCATCGCATCCACGTAGATGCGATCCTTTTTGCCGAGATAGTCGTCGATCCGGAAACTCCACTGATACCCATTTTTGGGCGAGACATTTGTGTAATTAACCGATCCAACCGCGTCCAAACCGGGAGGGATGCCCGCTGGTGGCGCGTAGAGTTCCGAGCAGCTGGCACAGGTGCCCCCGAAGGCCGTGCTTTCGATGCCGGCGACCGTCGTCGCGCCGCTTGCACTGGCGTAGGCCAGGGGAGGTGCCTCGGTCAGGGACTGAAAAGCTATGTTAGGTCCAGCGGCCGTTCCGGGAGGTGAGCCCGCCGGCACGAGCGTGGACAGATTGTTTTTAACCCAGTTATAGAAATCCTGGGTCTCGGCCGTAGTCGAGCTGGCACTGGTAACGCTGGATCGAAGCACTTCAATCGCGCCAAACCAGAACAGCTTGTTCCGCAAAAGCGGCCCTCCCATGGCCGCGCTCGTATCGTTGCGCTGGGAGGTGGGAAGTTTGCTTTCAAAATGGGTGAGCGCCGACAGGTTGTTGTTGGTGAACTCCCAGTCAATGGTTCCATGGAATTGGTTCGAACCCGATAGCGTGAAGACGTCGACCGTGGCGCCGCCATTTCTTCCCTTCTCGGCATCGAAATCGTTGGTCATGACCTCCATGGATTGCACGATTTCAGGATTGGGAGAGATGGAAGTGCCGCCGCCGCGGGAGGGCGTATTGGTCTGCGCGCCGTCAATCTCGTATCCGTTTTGCTCCTGCCGCAGGCCTGCGGCGTTGATGTTGATGGAGTACTCGTTGGTGAAGTTGTCGGCTCCGGTCTGGGTTGCGGCTCCTGTCATGCCCGGCGTCAGCGCGGACAATCCATAAACGTTTTGGCCCGAGAGCGGGGTCTCCTGCAGGGTAGCTTCGGAAATCACGGCCCCGGTCGTCGGCGATACCAGATCGGGTGTCGACTGGGAGGCGGTGACAGAAATCTCCTCGGTGTTGGCCGGTCCCACCTGTAATTCCGGCGCCAGCGTTCGGATTTCTCCGACCTGGATTACCAGGTTGGTCTGTTCCCATGTCTTGAATCCGTTCATCAGAATCTGCACGGTGTAGGTGGATGCGGCAATACTGTCAATGCGGAAATAGCCGGCGTCGTTGGTTGTGTCGGTTTTTTTCACCCCGAGCCGAATATCGGTGACGGTGACTTTGGCTCCCGCGATAAGGGCGCCGGAGGGATCTTTCACGGTCCCCTCAATTCCGCTTAAGAATTGGGCAAATACCGATGATCCTCCCAGCGCTAACTGGAGGACGAAGAGGGTCAAAACCCTCGTTGCAAAGCTCTTGCTGGTCATCTGCTCTCCCTATGTAGGTCAGGCTGCGGGTAGACCCTCTACTGCTGGAAAGTCTTTCGCTTCCGTTAAATACAGCTTCGGAATTTCCCGGGGAGTATTCGCTCGCAGAAAGGGCTTTTCAAGTAGGACACGGTGTATTACAGTGTAGTGGCCCGTATCGTCGCTACCGCCGCAGTGATGAGTGTGCGTTTGGGAATGTGAGAGATGGCCGGTGCGGGCCCATAGGGGCGGGAGACAGCGGTTTTCGGCGACCCCAGGCTGGAAAGTCGCGGAGCTGAGATTGTGACCGGAATCGGTTGAGCAGGGTACGCCGCACGGCGTTTCCTTGCTGCTTGGTTCACGGCTGGCTTGGTACGGATGGGCGGTGAGTACCATGGGTTCGACCACAGGTCCGACTTGGCGCGAAGACGTTCATTCCGATGCCGGCGCCCTCAGCGACCTCGAGAGAATGGCTGTCCTCCACGAACTTGAAGCGATCCTGAGCAGCCCCATTTTTCAGACGAGCAAGCGCTGTCAGCAATTTCTCTCGTATGTGGTCCAGCACCGCCTTGAGGGCAATCACGATCGGTTGAAAGAGCGAACCATAGGCGTAGACCTCTTTCACCGTCCGGCAGGCTACGCAACCGGGGATGACCCTGTGGTACGCGTGCAAGCCGGCGAAGTGCGCAGAAGGCTGGAAAAGTATTACAGCGCAAACACTGCGCACTCCGGCGTTTGCATTGAGATCCATGTCGGCTCATACACACCCGAGTTCAGGTGGGAAACCGCCGCACCGTACCAGCGGGAACCACCTCAAACCCATCCTGCGCTCCAAGAGGAAGCCACGAACGGAACCGTGCACGAGCAGGAGCCCCGGCCGGCCGAGTGGTCTGCGTCGCCGGAAACGAATCGCTCTCGCCGGAATCGCAAACCACTCGTATGGGTGTTGTCGGCAATTGGTCTCGCCGTTTTCGCCGCTCTGGTCACGATTGGGTCAGTCATTTCCCGTTCACCAGCGCCAAAATCAACCCTTGAACAATTCTGGTCACCTGCGCTCTCGTCTTCGCAGCCTGTCCTCATCTGCCTCGCCAAACCCGCCGTTTACCTTCCCTCGGTCAAGCTGTACCAGAGGCATTCAAAGACCCCGAAGCAGTTCACCAGCCAGTTCGAGAGGCTGAGTCAAAGACCTGATCTGCAGCCAAACGACAAGATGGTATGGGGCGATATGGTCGAATACCCGGACTATGGGCTCGCGGCTGGGGATGTTTACGCAGCGACCGGAATTTCCGCTCTTTTTGGCCAAATCGGGAAGAAAAATCAGGTGCGAATTGGAGGCAACTACTCTTTCGAAGACCTGCGTAACTCTCCTGCCGTGGTCATTGGGGCTTTTAATAACCGGTGGACGATGCAAATGACATCGACCCTTCATTTTGCATTCGCCGAGGAAGGCGACCAATCCATCATCCGGGAAGAGGCGCCGCCGGCACGGCGGTGGCGTTCAGAGACGGACCCGAACGGCAGAACCATTGAGGACTATGCCGTGATTACCAGACTTCTGGATTCCAAAACAGGTCAATTCGTTGTCGTCGTGGCCGGAATCAAATCCTATGGAACTCAGGCAGCTGGTGAGTTCGTCTCGAACCCGGAGTATCTCCGGAAGGCCCTCCAGGCTGCCCCGCATGACTGGCCAGCGAAAAACGTGCAGATCGTGATACAAGCCACCATTACCGACTTGCTCCCCGGTCCACCCCAAGCCGTTGCCGTCTACGTTTGGTGAATTGAAACTGGCGGTGCCATCGAAGCTTTCCTCATCCGGCGCACACGATAAAGCTGGCCCGAGAGGTCGACTTCGTCGTATCGTATCGCCAGCAGCTTCTTTGAGGCCACGATTACTGACATGCTGACGGGTCGGCGTGAATTCCTTCATCTGTCCCTGGGAGCCCTTGCCGGGGCCTTTTCGCGGCGCGCCGGGGCCCAGCAGCAGGGTGGCATGGGCGGCCGCATTGCCAACGCCCAAAAGAAGCCCGCCGCATCCGGCCGCCCATTTGACGCATATTTCGTTGATGTCGCCGCGGTCGCCGAATTGACTTCACCGGTCATCTACGGCGGCGAGGATCACGATGACTACATCATCGAAGCAAACGGATGCGGATGCGCCTTCTGTGACTACGACAACGACGGGTGGATTGACATCTTCCTTCTAAGTGGCACGAGGTTAGCCGGCGCACCTCCCGGGGCATCCAACCGGCTTTATAAAAACAATCGGGATGGCACATTTACCGATGTGACGAGGCAAGCGGGACTAGAGGCGGTTGGATGGGCGAATGCCGTTTGTATCGGCGACTACGACAATGACGGCTATGAGGATTTGTTCTGCACTTACTGGGGCCAGAACAAACTTTACCGGAACCTCGGAAACGGTACCTTCAAAGATGTTACAAAGGAAGCCGGTCTGTGGAATTCCGAGGCCCGATGGGGCTCGGGATGCTCTTTTCTTGATTACAACCTGGATGGTCATCTGGACCTGTTCGTCGCCAATTACCTGAAATTCGACTTCGCGCATGTCCCTAAACCGGGTGCTGGCGCCAACTGTAACTGGAAAGGGATTCCCGTTGAATGTGGCCCGCGAGGTATGCCCTTCGGCGTTCACTCCCTTTACAGAAACAATGGAGATGGAACCTTTACCGACGTCACCGCTGAATCCGGTCTCGGCCAGCCCTGGCCAAGTTATGGAATGACCGTGGTGTCCGCGGACTTCAATGAAGACGGCTGGCCCGACATATACATAGCCTGCGACTCCACCCCCAGCCTCCTGTTCATCAACCAGCATGACGGGACCTTTAAAGAGGAAGGAATTCAACGCGGCGTGGCGTTGAGCAATGACGGCGGAGAGGAGGCCGGAATGGGGATCGGGGTGGGCGACTACGATCTGGACGGCCACCTGGATATTTTCAAAACTCACTTCGCCGAAGACACCGATGTCCTGTATCGCAACGATGGCACCGGGAATTTTGATGACAAGACCCTCGAGGCGAAACTCGGCGTTGAAACCCGCTTCGCCAGCTGGGGAGTGGGAATCGTCGATCTTGATAACGATGGCTGGCCGGACATCTTTTTTGTAACCGGCAGCGTTTATCCGGGGGTTGAAAAACTGATCCCCGCAAACTCGGATAAGTCTCCGCGTGTTCTTTTTAGAAATCTGGGCAACGGCAGCTTCGAAGAGATTACGAATGCGGGACCGGGGCTCTCCACCCCCCATTCCAGCCGCGGCTGCGCATTTGGCGATTTCGATAATGACGGCGATCTCGATATCCTTATCCTGAATATGAACGAGCCGCCTTCCCTGCTGCGAAACGACTTGAACGGTACACATCACTGGCTGAAACTCAAGCTTGTCGGCACTAAGTCCAATCGCAGCGCCGTGGGCGCCCGCGTGTTAGCCCGATACTCGGGTCGCACTCAGGCACAGGAGGTCCTGAGTCAGTCGAGTTACTATTCCTGCAATGACTCGCGCCTCCATTTTGGCCTTGGGTCGGCTACTACTGCCGATCTGGAAATCCACTGGCCGAGCGGCCTGACTGAGAAATATCCGGGCGTCAAATGCGATCGGCTCCTCACAATACAGGAGACGCGCGGGATCATACCCAATATGGGATGGGCGCGTTAGCGCGGAGATTGGCCGGTCTATGTTTCGTAACAAATGCACAATTCCGTTTATCCTGTGCGCCACCTTCGCGGCAAATGCGCAGCAGGCAACCGTCTCTGTTTCCTCAATCGAAGAGCTGATTCGTTCCCAGCAATACGATGCAGCTCTTGCTGCTACGAAGGCTGCATTACACGCCACGCCCAACGACTTCCGCCTCTGGACCCTTGAAGGAATTGTATTCGCGATCAAGGGCGCCAACCCGGATGCGCTCAAGGCCCTTCAGCGGGCACTGGCCCTTTCGCCGAACTACAGGCCGGCGCTGAAGGCCGAAGCGCAACTTCTCTATCAGGCACAGGACAAACGCACCATTCCGATTCTGGAAAGAATTCTGAATGCCGATCCAAAAGATGGGACGGCACACGAAATGCTCGCCATTCTGGAGGCGAAACAGGAGCATTGCCAGGTCGCCAACAGCCATTTCCTTCTCAGCGCGGAAGTGATCGCACATCATCCTCACTCGCTGGAGGCATACGGCTATTGTCTCGTGCATGTAGGGCAGCCTGACAAGGCGGTCCCTGTCTTTGAGCAGCTTACGGCGCTGCTTCCTGAGCAAACTTATCCAAAATACGACCTCGCCGTCGTGTTGGTGGAAACGAAGCAGGATGAAGCCGCTGCCAGGATCCTTGGGCCGCTGCTTACAGCCGACCAGTCCGATCCGGAACTATTGAGCCTGGCATCCGACGCGTACGAGGCCTTAGGCGATACTCCGAAAGCGGTCTCTCTTCTGCGTCAGGCGATTGTACTGAATCCGGCCAATGCGAACTACTACAACGCTTTTGTGGTGCTTTGCCTGAATCACGAGTCGTTCCAGGTGGGGGTCGATATGGTGGATGCCGGCCTGCAGCGCATTACCGACGACCCGTCCTTATATATCTCGCGCGGTTTGCTCTATGCGCAGCTCGCGCAGTACGACAAGGCGGAAGCCGATTTTCATACGGCAGAGCGGCTCGATTCGGCGCAGAGCCTCAGCGCCTATGCCTCGGACATTGTGAAACTTCAAAAAGATATGGCCGGCAAGAGCAATCCGGATGATGCGCTGCTTGGGATTCGGGCGCAACTGAAAGCTCATCCTGAAAGCGCGTTGCTGCATTACCTGCTTGCCAAGCTGCTCGTTTATCGGGAACCCGATGCAGACAGCAAAGTGTCTGGCGAGGCAATCGGTTCCGCATTGCTGGCTGTGAAACTGAAGCCGGATCTCGTCGATGCGAGGGATTTGCTTGCGAGTATCTATACGCGGTCCGGCCAATACGATCTTGCCATCGAGCAATGCAGGCTTGCGCTGCAGGATTCCCCTTCGGACGAGACAGCGATTTATCACCTGATTGTCGCTTTGCGGCATTCCCCACAGACGAACCAACCTGATGAAATTCCCATGCTGGTCAAACGGCTTTCCCAGCTGCAACAGGCCTCCCGTCAGCAACAAACGGACAGGAAGAGGTTCCAACTTTTAGAGCAACAACCTGTGCCTGCGCAGTAGACCGGCCGGCAGCCCTGATGCGCGTATCGCGCGCGGCCGTGGTCTGGGCATAGAGCTGACCGGCAACGAGGGTGGCTGCAAGAACGGCTGGAACAGCGAAAGACATTTTCACAGTTGGCAACTCCTTATTGCGTTGGCGCTCGCATGACCTGTTCGAGGACCCAATCAACCCACTTTGCCTGATCGCCGGGAGAAGCCAGAGCCGCGGACGACAGGTTGTTCACAACGGCATCGACAAAATTCTCTACCAGCGGATAGTGAACATTGGCATGCGCGGGCAGCGTCTCGACATGGCCCGCCACACGCAGTTCCGGGCCGTTCAAAGGGTCCAGTCCGATCTCGCCTTCGGTCCCAACGATACGGAACTGGTCGCGGGGGACGCGCGAATTCCAGCGCACGTCGACGATGCCGTGAATGCCGCCATCGAACTGCAGGACAACAGTCGCCGAGTCCTCGACGCCCATGGCGTGAACCGCGTTGGAGGTGATGCCGGTGGCGCGGCGAGGACGGCCAAAGAGGAAACTCAGAGCGTCGATGCGGTGGGAGGCAATGTCGTAGAGCGGACCGCCTCCGGCCATGGCTGGGTCGCGCAACCAAGCACGCTCTTCGCTCTCGAGCCAGCCGTGGCAGTTGGCCTCCGCAAGGACGGGCTGGCCGATGGCGCCCTCGGCGATGAGTTGCCTGGCGCGGATGAGTTTCGGGTAAAGGCGGCGGTAGTAAGAGACGCCGAAGAGGCGTCCGCTCTCCTGTGCCGCGATGACCATACTCTCCGCCTGCGCAAAACTCATGGCCATGGGCTTCTCGCAGAGCACTGGGATGCCGGCGCCCAGAGCCGCGATCGTGGCCTGAGCGTGCATAGCTACGGGCAAAGCGATGTAGACCGCATCGACCGCACTTTCCTGGAGAGCCGCTTCGAGGGTGGGCCATGCGCGTACTCCAGGATATGCCTGCGCTTTGGCTGCGTTGCGCGTGACCACGCCGGCCAGCGAGCTGCGCGGCTCTGCGAGGATAGCCGGGATGACGCGCTTGCGCGCGATGTCTCCGACCCCGGCCACCAGCCACTTCACCATGGCGATCTCGCTGCTTGATGATACTGCGATTGATGTATCCGTCGACCGAAGCTAAGGGGCGGTCAGCTAAGAAGCGGTTAGCGATGCGGCTGTAATTAAGGTTGCGCTTTGGGCGCTATGCCGGAATCGTCCTTCAGCGTTATCCCGCTGCTGTCGGTGAAAGTGAGCTGGCTGCCGTCGGCGGCGTGGATGGTCACGCCGGTGAGCGTCCAGTTTTTGGCATTCGCGACTTTGCCTGCCGACTGCGCGTCGATGGTCAGGTTGTCGAAGTGAAAATCCTCCAGCGGATTCCGCGGCGTGGCGCTCACATCGAAAGCAATCTTCGCGCCGCTGGCCTTGATGTTGGATATGTAGACGTTGCGAAAGTGCGCCAGTCCCTGCTCCGGGGGTACCGGCGTAGCCAGGGTTTTGTAATACGACGGAACATCTGTGAGTCCCGACGGGATTTGGACGGCGTTGAAGTGGGGATTCCAGTTCATGGTGATTTGAACCGGAATCGGCACGTTCTCCAGCTGCAGGTCGTGGATGCGGATGTTGTCGGACCAGCCGCCGCGCGTGTGGGTGGACTTGAACAGCACACCCAGCGGCACGTGCCCCAACGCATGAATGTTGTAGACCTCAATGTTGCGAAAACCTCCAGAAGTCTCGCTGCCGAAGGTGATAGCCGCTGCGCCTTCGCGCACCGTGGAGTCGCGTACGACGATGTCCTCATCGGGGCGCGCAACCCGCAGGCCATCGGAGTCGCGGCCCGCCTTCAGGCAGAGCGCATCATCGTTGTCGGAGATGTCGGCGTGTTCGACCAGCACTTGCTTTGACGAATCGATGTCGATGCCATCAGTGCTGGGACCGCGTCCGCCCACGTTGTTGCGGATGGTGACGCCATCGACGTGTACATGATCGGAGTAGCAGATGTGGACGGTCCAGAAGCCGGAGCGGGTGAGAAGCAGGCCGGAAAGAGTGACGTGAGTGGAGTTGAAGATCTGAATCAGACGCGGGCGCTTGTCGTCGTAATCCGACGCCCAGCGCAGCCCTTTGGGCTCGTCCTGGTACCGCAGTGCCCAGTAGCCGAGCCACCAGACCTGGCCGTCGCCATCAATGGTGCCCGCGCCGACGATGCTCGCATCGTGTTGCCCGTAGATATTCACCAGCGCCGCCGGCCAGCTCATCTCGATGCCGGAGATGCGCGTCGGGATGATCGGATAGTCCTCAAGCTTCCGCGAACCGACGATGGTTGCGCCCTTCTGGACTTTGAGCACCGTATCCGACTTCACGAAAATCGATCCGCTGAGATAAGTTCCCGGCGTGACCACCACCGTTCCGCCGCCCGCGCCGGCGGCAGCGTCAAGCGCCGCCTGGATGGCCCTCGTATCCAGCCTCTTTCCGTCGCCCTTCGCGCCAAAATCTCTCACGCGAAAATCCCTGGCGTGGGCCATCGAGGCAAATGGGAGCAGAGCGAGCGCAAGGCAGGACAGGTTGCGGGATCTCTTCACGGGGTCTCCTTTGCAGTTCTGATGAAACAGTTTGACATTTTCCTGTCAATGCCTACAATGTAGACATGGCCGAAGTTCTGGGTACGTTCGAACAGGCTGTCCTCCTCGCCATCGTCCATCTCGGCGCTGACGCCTATGGCCGGGCGATCCTCCACCAGGTGCAAACATCCCTGCGGCGCAATATCTCCGCCGGCTCCGTCTACACGACCCTCGACCGTCTCGAAGCGCGCGCCCTCATCGCTTCGAGCCTTGCCGACGGCACGCCCGCGCGCGGTGGCCGCCCCCGCCGCTACTACAAAGTCGCCGCCGAAGGCGTGCGCGCTCTCGACGAAGCCCACCAAATCATGACCGCCCTATGGAAGAGCGTGAAATGGCCGACCAATGCGAGAAAGGTGGCACTATGAACACCGGCGTCAATGCACCTCCCCGATGGGCGGAGTGCCTGCTCGAGCGCCTCCTTCCCGCAAGAAACCGCCAGACCATCACCGGCGATCTGGGCGAGGAATACGTCGAAGTCATCCTTCCCCGCTCCGGCTCGCTCCTGGCCGATCTCTGGTATCTCCGTCAGGTTTTCAGCCTCGCTGCCTGCTCGCTCCCGGCGCACAGGGCCCTCAGCGCGCCTCTCGTCATCGCCTCGACGTGGACCCTGATCTGCGCCGCGTGGCTCGCGTTCATGGAATCGATTCTTCAGCACCCAGGCTACCCCGCGCGCATCGGTCTCGCCGTCACAATCGCCCTCATCGGCCTCGCCACCATCCTCGCCCGCCTCCTCCGCCTCGGATTCCGCCGCGAACGCTGGCTCTGGGCCGCCGCCGTTCCGCTCCTTGCCTTCGGTTGCTATGCCTTCGTCCACAACATGCTCTCCGCCCACTTCGAAGGTTTCACCTTCCTCCTCTCCCCCAGCTTCGTTCTCCAGGGCGCCCTCATGCTCCTCTCCCTGGGCAGGCCGACCCCCTCAACTCTGCCATTCCACGGAAAGAGCGCCTCATGACCCTCTTCGATCTTCTCTTCATCCTCCTTTTCCTCGCTTCGGTCGTCGTCGTCATCTCCCTGCTGGTCCTGCTCGTGCGCGGACGCGGGAGCGCCGCAAAGCGCCTCTTCTGGATCTTCGCGGGCACCTGGGTCGCGTATCTCGCCATCGTCTTCGTATCCGCCGCCGCAACCCCGCAGCATATCGTCCCCATGAGCCAGGATCAGTGCTTCGACGAGATGTGTTTCGCGGTCGCCCAGGTGCAGACCGCCTCGCAACTCGGTCCGCCCAGCGATCCCGTCACTGCCAAGGGCATCTTCTATGTCGTAACCGTCAGAGTTACAAGTCACTCCCGTGGGCGTACGCAGAGCGAAGGCGGTCTCCACGCCCTCCTCTGGAATTCCGGCACTTATTACGAAGTCTCCGCCCGCGGGCAAAACGCCTGGCAATCCACCCATCCTGCCACTCCTGCCTTAACAGCGCGCCTCCATCCCGGCGAAACCGTCCTCAGCGATCACGTCTTCGAGGTCCCGGCACCGACCTCTTCCGTCGGCCTCGTTCTCAGCCACGGATTTACCCCCGCTTACTTCGTCATCGGCGAGTGCCCCCTTTTCCATCCCCCGGACATTCTCCGCCTGCAGCAGTAACGCCCTGCGCAAAAGCACCCGAACCAAAGGGGGCGCTCCCGAAACATGAACCCGGCGGCTGCGAGAGCACGCGCTGCGGACTCCGGCGCAGACTGCATTCGTGCTTGAACTTCTGCACGCCGACGCTTTGGTGTTGGTGTTGTAAAAGACTTCGGTTGAGCGAGCGCGCACGGGACTCTCCGCTTGGCTTCGATTGCCGGCGTCTTCACTGGGCCTGACCTCCGCCCGAGTTGGCTTTTCCACTTCAACGGCGAACACGTAGTGGGGCCGAACATATTGGAGCGGAAGACGATCCATTGCATGTCGGGAGTAAAGCTGACGGTTGGGCTCAAGGCGGTAGTTGTGCTTGGACATGTTCACGAGACGGTCGGAATGAAAGAGGCCCGGCTGGATGAATCCCGGCAAATCGATATCTGCGCCCTCGACGATCCGCGGATGAAACAGCTCGATTCACTCGCGAGCGCGTGCGCCACCTGGCCGCGGTCCCCGCCATCGCCGCAGAAGAGCGAGCCGTCGCGGGTGACATTGAAGTGAATCGACCACTCGTTGCGCTGCATGTGGTAGGCGGTACGTTTGCCCGATTCGAGATTGTAGCCGGAGAGCCAGAAGTCCTCGCCTTTGGGGGTCTGCCAGTCGTACCAGAGGGTTTTGCCGTCGGGCGCCCAAAATTCGTGGCCGGCGATTTCCGTGAACATGATGCGTTTGTGGATGAGCGTGTAGTGCGTGCCGTCGGTGTGGATGGTCCAGATGCGATCGACCTACGGGGCCGGGCGTTGCAGGGCAGGAAAAGGCCCCGCTGGGATGGGAGCGGAAGACGGGCTTGTGGGTCGTAATGTCCGTATTGTCGGCAATTCGGAAGTTTCGCCCAACCCGTTACAGTGCCCAGCGGTGAGACCCTCGAGTACATCGATGATTGGGGCCGGGTGGGATCAGCCAGGCCCGCGTCGCGTCCGAACAAATTCTGCGGGATGCGCGGATGCCGCCGGCTGGCCCGATTCAGTCAGTTCCGATCGAGAGCGGCTCGTTATCGAATAGCGATAACAGGGCAATGCGCTCATTGATCCGTACTGGACGGTTTGTCGCCCATCCGGAAGTTTCGCGCCGCGAAGGCGAAGTCTCCGTCCGGAACCGCTCCGAAGTAGTCTCAGGGCCTTCCGCACATTCAACGATTCCAGGGGTGCGTGTATGCTCGATTTGCAAATATCGATTTGAACGATCCGGGCCTGGTTCTCCGGAAAAGTCATGCACGGGAGATAACACTATGTCATGCAAACCGCTCGCCCTCGCCGCCCTCGCCGTTCTGCTTCCGTTCGCTACCCTCGCCCGCGCACAGGACAGCGGCCCCTATAAGGTGCTCAGGATCCAACTGGTGGGAGGCGATGGCGGATTCGATTACGTGACGGCCGACCCCGACGGCCGCAACCTTTATGTTGCGCGGTCAGGTCCCGCCGGTCACATTGGTGTGTTTAGTCTCGACACCCTGGCACAACTGGGAGACATTTCGGACGTCAGCGCACACGGCGGAGCGGTCGATACGGCAACAGGCCACGGATTCGCAACCTCGAAGCCGGTCACGATGTTCGACGCAAAGAGCTTTGGGATTCTGAAGAAGATCGACGTGCAGGGCAACCCGGACGGCTACCTGAACGACGCCTACAATCACCACTTCTACATCCTGAGCCACTCGGAACCGAACATCACGGTTCTAGACGACAAGGATGGCTCGGTTCTGGGCACGATCGACATCGGAGGCGCACCAGAGGAGGCTGCCACTGACGGTCAAGGCAGGATCTATGTGGACATCGAAGACAAGGCAGCTATTGCGGTGATCGATGCGAACACGATGAAGATGGTCGGCCGCTACGACGTTTCGAGCTGGGGCGCAGGTTGCGCCGGACTTGCGCTGGATGCGAAAAACGAGATTCTATTCGCTTCGTGCCGCGAGAAGAACAATATGGTCATCCTGTCGGCGACCGACGGCCATATCATCACCGATCTGCCTACCGGGGTGGGGTGCGACGGCACAACCTTCAATCCGGCGACCATGGAAGCCTTCAGCTCCCAGGGCGATGGCACGTTGACCGTGGTGAAAGAGGATTCGCCCACAAGCTTCCACGTGGAGCAGACCGTGGCAACGCCAGCGCGTGCCAAAACTCTCACTCTGGATCCGAAGACCAACCAGATTTTTCTGATTACAGCCGAATACGGGCCGATTCCAGTCGCACCGGCCCACGCAGCCCCTCTGCCTCCGGGAGCCCCGGATTGGATGCGTCGCCCCCGCCCGCCGATGATTCCACACTCTTTCCAGATCCTTGTAGTCGGCAAGTAACGCGACGAGACCTCCGCCAGATGGCAAGAACATCAGAGCGGATACGCGGTTTGATAGTCGGATGGCAGTACGTAATCTACAGGCACAGTGGCCCAAATAACTCATTCGCGGAGTTTTGAGCGGTTGGTCGGCAATACGGAAGTTTGGGCGGTCTCATCTGGCAGCCGATCATGTTCGATCATGGCTCGTTGGCAATGGAGGCCACGAATCATGAAGCAGAAGCGGAACCGTCGAACCCATCGCCCAAAGAGAGTTTTACGACTTCCCGATCTCGAATACGCCAGAACAGCAGTCCTGAATAGTCTTACCAGTCCCGAGTCCCAACGCGGTTATCGGCACGCAATCGACGAGTTCGTGGACTGGTACTGTTCGGAGCCACGACTGGCATTCAATCGCATAGTGGTGCTTCAGTATCGCAGCTACCTTGAATCCCGGAAGCTGGCCCCCGGCACCATCAGCCTCCGTTTGGGCGCTGTTCGGCGACTGGCCTACGAGGCCGCCGATTGCGGCCTGCTCAGCTCCGATCTGGCCGCCGGGATTAGACGCGTAAAGGGCCTGAAGAAGAATGGTGTTCGAATGGGAAACTGGCTAACGGCTGAGCAGGCTCGCTTGTTGTGGCAAAGTCCCGGCAATGAGCGGTTGAAGGGAAAGCGCGACCGAGCCTTGCTGGCTCTTTTAGTGGCGTGCGGATTGAGACGTCACGAGGCCGCGAATCTGAGAGCCGAAGACTTGCAGCAAAGGGAGGACCATTGGGCCATCGTGGACCTCGTTGGCAAGGCTGGTCATATACGCACTGTCCCGATGCCCGAATGGGTGTATCTGGAGCTGGTCGATTGGCTCAGCTCCGCTTCTATTGATCGAGGGAAAGTCTTTCGCAGGATCAGCCGCATGGGCCGAGTGTTCGGGAACGGTATCAGCGAAAAGGCAATATGGCACGTAGTGAAGTCTTCGGCCTGGAGCGCAGGTATCCCTGCGCTTGCACCGCACGACCTGCGACGAACCTGCGCTCGGCTGTGCCGGAGTGCGGGCGGTGAGCTGGATCAGATCCAGCTTCTGCTCGGTCATGTCTCGATTCAGACGACCGAGCAGTACCTGGGATCTCGGCAGCGTATCCGGTCGGCGGTCAATGATCGGATTGGGATTGAGCCAGGGGCGTAAACCAGCACTGTCTCTCCGGCGTTGCCGATGAGGCACGGCGCGGCCGTTTTCCATGGCTAGTCGTTTCCCGGCAAAACCGGCAGTGTAGGATCGTGCCGGGGTGTCGGGCATGGAGTATGACTACGACAAAATCGATGAAGCGGTTCTGGCACTGCTGTGGCTGACCCAGGCTGGCAATCGGCGAGCATGGAAATCGCACGATTGGGACGCGCTGGAACGACTTTACGCCAAAGGGTACATCTCCGACCCTAAGTCCAAAGCGAAGTCGGTAGCCTTCAGCGAGGAGGGGGAGCGCCAGGCGCGAAAGCTCTTCGAACGCCATTTTGGACGGAAGGACTAGAGCAGAGCCAGCTCCAGTCTGCGGCGGTCAGGAACTCGTGCGGGAATATTCCGTATCACCGACATCCATGTAAGTCTTTGT
>PMUI01000029.1 GCA_003166955.1 Acidobacterium sp. | reverse complement strand
ATCCCATCCACCATCCCCGCCTGCGCCTCCGCCGGATCCCACCGCAACACCACGCCCTCCGCCCGCGTCTCCAGCCGCAATCCCGCCACACCCGCCGGAGCCGCGCCCGCCAACACCCACGCCGCATTCGACTCGCCCGCCGTCTTCCCCGCATGATTCTGCAACTCCACATAAAACGCCGCAGCCCGCGCCCCGCCCAACGTCAGCTCCGCCGGCATTTTCGCCGTAAAATCCGCCCCCCTGCCCGGCGCAAACATCCCGTCGCCCACACCCCTGCACGCCTTCGCATCGAACCCAGCCGCACTCGGCGCAACCGAAGCACGCCTGCCCGCCGGCTGCGAGTTGCCCCCCGCGTCGCCCCCCGTGCTGCCCTGTCTCGCCGCAGTCGCGGCCTGGCCACTCGCAGCCGCAAACACCCAGCAAAAATGCGCCCGCTGATCTCCCTTCAGCGTCACTTTGTCGGTTGTGTCCTTCGGCATCGTCCAGCGCAGGTGGACCTCATNNCGCCCGCGCCGCCGCCAAATCCTTCACCGGCTCCGGCAGCCAAAGCGTCGGCGGCTGCGGATTCCCCGCCAGCCCACACCCCGCCATCGCCCCAGCCGTCCCCGCCAACAAACCCGCAACCCACAACACCCGCGACATCATGCACAGCCAGCCTAAAACATTTCGAGAGGACAAGAGCACAGGCCGCAGGCCACAGGGCACTTAGCTTCTCCCAACTTCGGCTGGTCGCCCCCGGTTCTCATTCCGTCCAGGCGCCGAGCACCGGACGCTGTTCTGTGGCCTGTGGCCTGCGCCCTGCGCCCTGTTCTGCTATTCACCCCATCAAATGTTCTTGTGATTCCGACAACATTTCTGCTACCTTCTCTCATCACTCCCCACAGGGCCCCCGCCGGGTAAAGCTATGGAAAGCAAGCACGAAACCTCTGCGCCCCACTTCGATCCCGCCCCCGCCGACCCTGCCTCCGCCGAAACCTTCATCGCCGAGAAGCGCATCGGCGAGCGCATCCGCCGCCTCCGCCTCAAGCGCTCCATGGGCCTGGTCGAACTCGGCCGCCACACCGGCCTCTCCGCCAGCTTTCTCTCTCAGCTTGAAACCGGCCGCGTCGTCCCCACCCTCCGCAACCTCGCCCGCATCTCCATGGTCTTCGGCCGCGACCTCGCCTACTTCTTCGAGCCCGAGCCGCACCCGCTCTTCCGCGTCCATCGCCGCGCCGAGCGCGTCCGCCTCCCGCAGTCCGGCGTCGACGACCCCACTTACTACTTCGAGAGCCTGGCCTACATGGTCCCCGACCGCCAGCTCGACCCCTACTTTGCCGAATTTGTCCCCGGACGCAAAAGTGCCGAGATTCGCCCCCACGTTCATCCCGGATACGAGTTCCTCTACCTGCTTCAGGGCGATCTCGAAATCCGCCACGCCGATCGCGCGAACACCCTCGAAGCCGGCGACAGCGTCTACTTCGACGCCGCCACGCCGCACTCCTACCGTTGCGCCGGCTCCGCTCCCGCCGTAGCCCTAATCGTCACCATGCATCAGATGACGCCGCAGCCCGCAGCCTCCCCGCGCCCAGCACCCGCCCCAGGCCCAACGCCCATCCGCCCCCCAACAGCATCCGCACCGCCCCCACCAGAAACCGAGCCGTAAGTAGCGTCGTGTCCCATCATTTCGCTCAAGGCGGAAGAATGCCGAACCGGCTGAGACTCCCCTGTTTTCAGGGCACTATACGTGTTATGGCATGAGTGAACCCATGCTCTGATACAACGGCCAACCCTTGCTCATCCTGAAACTGAACGTGGGTCGAAATGGGGGGGTAAGCCCCCTGCAAGCGGCTGATTCGACTGTGGCGGGGGTGGGGTGAAGGCCTACATGTTAACTACTAAGTTAGTGGGTACCAGTTAAGAAACCTAAGCCGCACTGATTTTGCGGGTTTTAGCCCTGAGGTCGTTGCTTTTGTATCAGGGCACGACTTCAGTCGTGCCGCAAATGGCGCAAAATCAGATGGGCTTTAGCCCCTGCGGGATGGTTCTCGAAGACTTTAACCAGAACTAACCCAAAACAGGAAGCTGAAACCTCCGAACGGCCAGTCATGCGACCTCTCCCTCGACCTTCCCTAACACCCTGTCATCCTGACGCCGAGCATCGCGAGGCGGAAGGATCTGCGGTTGCTCCTCTCTGGTGCGAAACGCGATCCGCTGTTTCAGGACCGAATGGCCTGCCGCTAGGATGCAGCCGCTGTATTCTCAATGGCAGCGCCGACCTGGTTCAACATGCAAACACCGCCCGATGTTTTCTTTCACTTCACTGCGACCGGTTGGACTGCGATTGGCTCAATCGTCGGTGCGGCGTCCATCATCGCTCTATCTATCTTCAACGTACTCACGCTCCGCGCCGCCTTCAGGGCAACGAGAGCCGCTGAATCTCAGTCCCGTGCGGCCCAAACGAGCCTTGAACTTCTGAGGAGCCAACTAGCTCTCACCGAACGCCCATTCGTCGCGATTCGATCTGAGTATTGCGAGGATATCGGGGCTAATTTGGTATACGCACACAACCAGGGAAACGGCCCAGCACTCGACGTCCAAGCCTCACTCACCTATGACGACCCTCCACTCCGCACAAACGGGTATTCAATTGGCTGCATGTCGGTAGACGGAGAGTTCCAGTTCTTGATCGGTGATACAAGCAGAAGGCTCACGGCGGCAACAATTTGGTACAAGTCCATCGCCGACGAGAAATGGACCACAGAGATCGTGCTCCTGGGAGGCCATCCGGTCACGACGACCGTTCTGAAAGGGCATGCAGGTCAAGACGCCGAACGTCGTCGCATTCAGAACATTCTCGCGAGAGCAACTCAGGCGGAAGATGACATCTGCGGGCGGCGGGCAGACGAGCGGACAAACGAGCGGGAAACCGAGCAGTAGCCGGTGACGCCGGCCGATGCGCGAGATAATTGCCATTCTGGGGAAGGATTTAGAACGATGACCGAACTCCAGAATTGTCTACCCGAACATGCACGTCTCTTCTTCATTCGGCTGCGGAATTTGAAATGGGACGAAGCCCGCCAGTCCTACCAAGGAAGGCTCTCCGCATCCCGGCAAAACGCTGCCGCCGGGGGCTCGATTAATTCGGGTTTCCAGAAAAAGGCTGAGTGGGACCTCGCGATTGAGCATATCGGCAACCTTGCTTGGGGATACTTCCAGGCTGGAATCGAAGCCTGCACCCTCTACGATATTCCATTAACAGCCCAGCTTTGCCAATGCATCGAGGTAGCCGTCAAAGAGTTCCTTGTCGTTCAACAAAAGAACGCCCTGACAAATGCCGCGAAGGGTGTCCCAGGCGCTCCGCCCATTCCTCCCGCCAGCTCCGTGCAACAACTTCATTCCGGTCCGCTCCCTCGCTACAGCGAAATCCTGATTACTTTGGAAAAGGCGCGTGTAGAAAGTGAAAAGGCGGTGGTCCAGAGAATGGCTTCCACTGCGATTAGCTCTCAAGCGGTGAACAGAGCCATAGAACAACGGAGGGGAAACCGCGCTGATGTGCTAAACGTGTTGATCGCTTCACCAAGCGATGTCAATCAGGAGAAGGACGCCGTCATTGCGGCAATCCACGACTGGAACGCTACCAACAGTCACCCTGACACTCTCAACATACTCCTTCAACCTATTAGGTGGGAGACGCACTCCTTTCCTGAATCCGGAGACCGACCGCAGGCGCTCCTGAATCGCCAAATTGTTACGCGAGGCGATTTCTTGATCGGCATATTTGGAACGCGCTTAGGAACTCCGACCGGGGTGGCTGACTCTGGAACTATCGAAGAGATTGAGGAGTTTCGGAAGGCGGGCAAGTACGTCGCTCTCTACTTCTCGAACGCTCCCGTCCCGAGGGATGTGGATCGGAAACAGCTAGAGGCTCTCGAGCTCTACAAGAAAGCACGCCAGGCGGATACCAAGTATGAGGTTTTCTCGGACCCCGACGACTTACGTCGCCAAGTCCTTCAGCATCTGACGGGAATTGTAATGAGCGTTGCGAAGCCGCTGCAGCTTGGCATGTGGAGAATTGAGGAACCGTCAGCAATCGTTTCTGGGAGTGGTGCCCAGAACGTGGAAGCCGTCGTCAGGGAAGAGATCAGGCGGGCTGAAGAGGCCCGTCGGCGCGTCGAAGAAGAGAGAGCAGAGGCAGCGCGGTGGAAGCCATCAGCAACCATCGTTTCAACAGTAGACGGGGGGGAACAGATCAACAAGATGAACCTCAAGTCACAATCAGAGTTCGCCCTTATTCGGGCTTCGCTTCTCTCCCCTGAAGGCGTGAACCTGCACGACTATCCCGTTCTTGGGGAAAAAACCTCTTCCACGGGATTTTCAGTGCCGATTAGTCACGAGTCCCTGCTGAAAATTGCGAACAAGAGTCAAAGCTACTTTCAGTTTGGAACGTTCCAAGGAAGCCTCAAATACACAGTCATCCGCAAGCGCGACGAGGTTGAATCTACTGGTCTGCTTCCATTTCAGGCGGAAACCGCGATGCTCAACAATAGACTGTGGTTCAAACTAACCGGGTGAGCGCGCTAGATTCCCCCGGGGCGCCCGCTCCCATCCGCCACCGCCTACAGCATCCGAGTCCCAACCAAAGGAGCCGTCCCCGCACCCTCGCCCGTGTCCATCACCCGCGCCGACGTCCGCGGCACCGTGAAGAAAAACGTACTCCCCTTGCCGGGCACGCTCTCCGCCCAGATGCGCCCGCCGTGCTGCCGCACAATATTCCTGCAGATCGCAAGCCCCAACCCCGTCCCGCCCATATCGCGCGAGTCCGAAGCGTCCACCTGCTGGAATCTCTCGAAAATAATGTCCAGCTTCTCTGGCGGAATCCCGCGCCCGCGATCCTCGACTGAAATAATCGCCTCCGTCGCGCTCTGCACCCGCGCCCGCAGCGTGATCTCGCTCCCCGCCGGCGAAAATTTAATCGCGTTGCTGATCAAATTCCCCAGCGTCTGCAAAATCCTGTCCTCGTCGATCCACAACGTCAGCGGTCCCGCGTCCACAATGAACCCGATCCCCGCCTTCTGCGCGCTCGGATGCTGCAGATCGGTCGCCCGCCGCAGCAACTCCTTCGCTTCGACCTCCTGGAACCGCATCGGCAAACGCCCCGCGCCCATGCGCTCGAAATCCAGAATGTCGTTCACCAGCCGAACCAGCCGGTCGCAGTTCCCGATCGCCACGTCCATCATCTGCGCCCGCTTTTCCGGCCGCTTTTCCAGCGCCCCGCCCGCAATCAATCCCAGCGCCGCGCGCAGAGCGGTCAGCGGCGTCCGCAGCTCGTGGCTTACTGTCGAAATAAATTCGTCCTTCATCCGGTCCAGCCGCCGCCGCTCCGTCACATCCTGGAACGCAACCACCACGCCCGTCACGCGCCCGTTCAACATCATCGGGCACGCCACATATTCCACCGGAACCGTGTGCCCGTCCTTGTGCCGGAACACCTCGTCCCGCGCACGAATCGGCGTGCTTGCCCGCCGCGCCGCATAGATCGGGCTGTCCTCGATCCGGTACACCGTCCCATCCGCGCGCGCATGCCCCAGCATCGCCAGCAGTTCCTGCCCTTCCATCTCGTCCTGCGTGTAGCCCATCATCCGCGCGCCCACTTCATTGACGAAAATAATTCGTCCCTGCATGTCGACGCCGTAAATCCCATCGCCCACCGACTCCAGAATCGATTCCCGCTGCCGCATCACCGCATGCAGCCTGTTCTCCGCGTCCGCCTTCTCTGTGACATCGATGCCGTGCCCCAGCACGAACGGCGGCATCTCCGGTAGATCCAGCAGCCGGTTCCGCCACGCAATGATCCGCACTCCCCCCTGCCGATGCCGCAGGCTGATCGTGCCCTGCTCCTCGCCCGTCATCGCGATCCGCTGCAGGTATGCGTCGAAATTCACCCGCTGATCGTCCGGTACGTATTCGATCAGCCGCGTCCCCACCATCTCCTCCGCCCGATATCCCAGGCTCTCCGCCGCGCTCGCGTTGATCGACAGAATCCGCCCGTCCAGATCGTGCGTGGTCACCATGCCCAGCGAGCTTTCCACCAGCTGCCGATAGCGCGCTTCGCTCGCGTACAGCGCCGCCGTGGCCTCCCGCTGATCCGTGACATCGACGCCCGTCATGATGATGAAGTTGATCTCCCCCATCCCATCCGTCAGCGTCGTGGTATTCCACGCAATCCTTCGCCGCCGCCCGTCGCGCGACAGCCAGTGCAATTCCGTCGGATCTCGCCGCGCGTTACCGCGCGACTGCTCCAGCAGATCGAAAGCCACCGCACGCTCTTCGTTCAGAAACAATTCCTGTGGAAACGAACGCCCCGCCAGCTCCGCAAACGTGTATCCCGAAATCTCCTCGCACGCGCGATTGAACCGCACGATCCGTCCCGACGTGTCCACCACCAGCACCAGCGCGCTCATCGTGTCCAGAACTGCCGACACGAAGTTCCGCTCCACCATCAGCGCGCGCTCGATCCGCTGCCGCGAACGCAGCGAATGATCCTGCCCCTTCGAGTGAATCGAATACTCGAGGCGCATCATCACCTGCCGCGTCAGCACGCTCAAAATCGATGCATGTTGTTCCGTAAACTGATTCGGCTTCGGGGACAGTACCGCCAGCGTCCCGATCGCCCCTTCCGGCCCCACCAGCGGCGCCGCCAGATACGAACGGCAGTGCACCGTCCGCGTCAGCGGTATCCCGCGCACCGGAAACCGCGGCTCCATCGCCGCGTCCGCTACCAGCAGCGGCTCCGGCTCCAGAATCGTGTACTGGTCCGCCGTCGCCAGCCGCGGAATCTCCGTCCCCTGAAATCCAAACCGCGACTTGAACCACAGCCGGCTCGCATCCAAAAATCCCAAATACGCATACGGAGCGCCCGTCACCTGCGCCGCCACGCGTACGATCTCGTCGAACGCCGGGTCCGCCGGTGTATCGAGAATTTCGTACTCGTGCAGCGACTTCAGCCTCTCGGCTTCACTCCACTGCGCGCTCGTAGCCAGATAGCTCATCCCTCTCCGCAGACTCCGGCGAGCCCGGGACCCCAGGGTGCAGAGACCTCACTCAATGGTGAAACGGACGCCGGTCGCCACCTGCATTGTTGCAAAGTATTTCCGGCTCGGCTCTGCCCCGTTCGTGTGATCCCAAGTCCTGCTATATGTATCGCTTACGGTACTTTCGGTAGTAACAGTCCAGACTCCCAAACCAGGGCACTACAGTAACATACCGACCGTTTTTGCATCAGAATTGGTTCACTTTACCCGGCAGCAGTCCTCCGCCGGACCCGTATTGCTCGCATCCAGAATTACCTTCCACGAACCGTCCGCCTGCTTTTTCCACACCGTCATGTACCGGCCCGTCTCCTTCACCGGCTTCCCATCGGCGTCTTTCGAGTCGCCTTCGTAGTGCCCCCATGTAAAACCCATGTCTCCGGACGCACTCATCCGTGCCCCTTCCGGAACCCACGTTAACTGATAGACGGTTGGCGACCACGTCGCGCGAGCCGCGATCGCATCATGACCCACCACCACCGCGCCGCCATTTTCGAGCGTCACCGCATCCGGCGCAAACCACACCGCAAACGCCGGCCCTCCGCCCTTCGCCGTGTCCGAAGCAAACTTCGCCTCCAGCTGATAGAGAAACTCAATCTCCGGCGTCAGCCCAGGATTCGTCAGAGCATTCCCCGCAGGCTTAGCATCCGGCTGAGCCTTAGGAGGCTCCAACCCCTGCGCAAAAGAGCGGGACCCAACGCCTCCGCCCAAACCCAACACCGCCGCCAACACCACGACTCCAAAACCACGCATGAAAGAAGAATAATCCCCGAGTGGCCCATTCAAGCCCTCTATTGGCTTGAGTGGGCACAGCAGACTCTTCGCGGCACGAGAGTCTCTTTTTTGCGCCGAACGCCTTTCTGATTGCTGTCAGCTGGCTAAGGCGCAACGCCGGTTTTGTTTTCGGCGTCGGCGGTGGCTATGGGTAATGCCGGGGTGGCTACGCCGAGGAATCGCG
>PMUI01000016.1 GCA_003166955.1 Acidobacterium sp. | reverse complement strand
CAGAATTTGCCGGGCACTCCAACGGCGCACGTTATCGGACCGCTATTGGACGGACGACCCGCCTGTCAACAGGCAATCGTGACGCCTGACCATGAATCATCGGGCGCTAGACCGATCCTTCGAGCGGGGATCTCCAGCCGTCTTCGAAAATCTCGGTGTGGACAGTACGGCGAAAAACTTCGATGAGTGCCTCGGCGATTTAGCGCGAAGCGAGTTGCACTCCTGCTTGCCGGTTCCCGGGAGCTGTTGACCGGCGACAACACGCCCGGAATTGCAGCGCTGATCCGCGGGCCGGCTGGACGAGCGCGTTGGACTGTTGGCGCCCACGCAGACGATCGGCCGGGAATTCACGTCATCCATTGGCAATCGCTTGAATCTGTGGCTGGTTGCACTCTTTCGATTTCGCCCTGCGGTTGAGGAAGCCGCTTTATTTTGAGACCATGAGAGCGAAGGCGCGGCCGTTGTTCTTGATTTAGGCCTGAATCAGTGTGACCTCCATCGCTATCGAGCGCGATCTTGCCGTGCCGACCCGAGATGGGATGTGTCTGTTTGCCAACCTGTTCAGGCTCAAGGCTGACCGGCCCTGCCCAGTTATCCTGTCCGTCACACCTTACGGCAAAGACAAGCTCCCGGATCGTCTTGCCAGCTTCTTCATGCCGCCTTTCGGGCGTCAAGTTCGGCAAGCTCAATTGCTCGCGGCTGACGGGCTTCGAATCGCCTGATCCGGTCCACAGGGGTTGAGCAAGGCTACGCAGTCCTTCAGGCTGAAGTTCGAGGCATGCACAAATCAGAGGGGCGGGCGGGGGTGCTCAGGCAGCAGGACGCTGAAGACTACTACGATCTCATTTGAATGGGCCGCATTCCAGCCGTGGTGTACGGGGCGGGTCGGCCTCATGAGCGTTTCGTACCTTGCGGTGTCGCAATAGCGGGTGGCGGCCTCAAAACCACCCCATCTCCGTGCGATGGTTCCGTGGGAGGGCGTGACCGATTTATATCGAGAGTTCGCGTTCCACAGTGGGATATACCCCTGCCCCATTCTTTACCCCCCGCTGGAAAGGCATTCCAGGTCACGGAAAAACAAGAGCTTTCACCGCTTATCCGGTTAAGACTTGCCGTAAAGACCCGCCCGCCCATGCCGTAAGGCACTTATCAGGCGTCTCTTAACGCGCCTAGAAAGATCGCTGGATTTTCAAGGCCCGCTCCCCCAGCCCTTTCGCGATCCAGGCCTGGAAAGTCCCACATGCCACGCCAGACGCATGAGGAGACTACACATTGACAACAAGGAATAGATGGATTCAACGGTTCCTTTGGCATTTGGGGGCAATCACGGTCCTGCTCGCCGTATGGATGGGAACCGCGCCCCCCATGCACGCCCAAATCGCAACCACCACCGCGACCATCTCCGGCACCGTGATGGACCCAACCGGAGCCGTCCTGCCGAAAGCAGCCGTCACCCTGATCAGCGTTGAAAACGGCATCACGCGTACCGACACCACCGACAACTCCGGGCGCTACACCTTCTCGCAATTGCCGCCCTCAGCGTACGTGCTGAACGTCAAAGCAAAAGGCTTCAAGGCCTATGAGCAGACGGGCATCGTCCTGAATGCCACCCAGGCCGTCACCCAGGACGTCACCCTTACCGTCGGCGCCGAGACACAAAGTGTCATGGTCACCGCCAATGCTTCGCAGCTGAACACCGACAACTCCAACGTGGCGGCGGATATACCCGGAAAAGACATCACCGAGTACCCGCTCAACATCCGCAACGTCTACAGCCTTGCCACTCTCAACGCGTCGGTCAGCAACACCTCCGAGGGCCAGATGCTTCTCGGCGGCGGGACCAACACCACCGATGATGCCGACCAGGACATTTCCTTTATGAACTTCGCCGGCGGCTTCTTTGGAAGCACTGGCTTCACCCTCGATGGCGCATGGAATACCGACAGCGAGTGGGGCGGCGTCATCTTCGTTCCCTCCGTCGACTCGGTATCGGAATTTAAGGTCCAGAACAACTCCTTCACCGCTCAGTACGGATGGAGTACCGGCAACGTCATCAATGTCGTCACAAAGTCCGGAACCAATGCCTTCCACGGCGATGGCTGGATCTTCTATCAGAACCAGGATCTCAACGCCGTCCCTTACTTCTCAACGTCTAACCAGACGCTCTCTCGGGAGGAGGGCGGATTCTCCGCCGGCGGTCCGTTGTATATCCCCAAAATCTACAAGCAAAAGGAAAAGACGTTTATCTTCGGACTCTACGAACATCTCTCTATCTCGAGTCCCACCGTCGATACCTACACCGTTCCCGACAGCAACTTCCGCGGCGGCAACTTCTCTGAGATTCTCGGAACAACCGCGGTCGGCACGGATGGCCTCGGGCGGCCCATCTACGTCGGCCAGATTTACGACCCGCGCAGCGGTCACGCCATCACTGCCGGCCAAGCCGATACAAAAACAGCGTCCAACCCCCACGGAACCGGGCTTGTGGCCACGCAAACCGGTTTCATCCGCAACCCGATTCCGGGCAACATTCTCTCCAACCTTGCCGGCTACACGCCCGATGCGGTTGGCGCAAAGCTGCTGAGTTACTACCCTGGAGCCAAGGGCACGGGCCTATCTAACAACCTGATCGTCTCCGGCACCGCGCCCGCGCATTCCAACGAGTACAACATCCGCGTCGACCACAACATCAATTCCAACTCCCGGGCTTACTTCCGCTACGCGTATAAGGAGGAGTTCAAGACCGGCGCCGCTAACGACTGGGGAAGCGATGCGGCCGGCCCGGGCAATGCCAGGCCGAATAACCGCTGGGGCATGTGGGCGGGATACTCCTACGTCTTCAACCCCGCGTTCACTATGAACCTCACCTCGGGCGTGACCATCTGGCACGAGACCTCCAACAACCAGTCCTTCGGATTCGATCCCACGTCCATCGGCCTTCCCTCGTACCTGAAGCAAAATGACCCACTGTTCCCGGAAGTCAGCGTCGGAGGGCAGTCGCCGCTGGGTCCGGGGGCCAACGATCAGCAGGCCGTCACCAATCACGGCCCCATCGGCAGCCTGTCGGGTGATTTCATCAAAGTCAGCGGCAAACATACGCTGAACTTTGGTGCTACCGGGGTGGAGCAGGTCTTCAGCCAGCACCCCTACTATCAGGACGAGTTGTTCTTCAACGGCACGTTTACCGCCGGCCCGAATCCTCTCACCGGATCCGGTGTCGCGAGCGGCAACGGCGTTGCCGAAATGCTCCTCGGTGTGATCGATTCCGGAACGACTGCCGGCTATTCCGACAGCCCGCTCGAATCGAACCACCTCCTCGGCGAGTACATCCAGGACGACTGGAGACCGACGCGCAACCTCACCCTCAACCTGGGGATGCGTTACGAAATCCAGACACCGTACACCTACCGTCACGACGCAGCCTCGATCTTCAACCCGAACGAGCTCAACCCGCTCAGCGCTCTGGTTGGCAGGCCGCTGATGGGCGCCTTGCAGTTCCTCGGGCCCGGCAATCGCGACGTCTACAACACCAACTGGGAGAACTGGGCGCCGCGTTTCGGCTTCTCGTACACTCCGATGCCCAGGGCCGTGCTGCACGGCGGTTACGGCATTTTCTATCCGGAGTCAGTCACCAGTTCCGGCGCGGGCGATCAGGATGGTTTCTCCTCCGCCACCTACTCCGATGTCACCCTCGATGGAGGAATCACTCCCAACCCCGGCATCAACACCTCCAGCCCCTGGGGCGGCGTCTACGCTCAGACCACGGGTAACAAGAATGGTGAATTCCAGCAGCTGGGCAATGGCATCGGCGGCGTCTTCCGCAGCCGTCCCTCGCCTTACGTGCAACAGTGGATGTTCGGTGTGCAGTATGACCTCACCCACAACGATCAGCTCGAAGTCGACTACGTGGCCAACCGCGGCGTGCGCATGATCGGCAGCCGCAATTACAACCAGCTCAACCCGCAGTATCTTTCGCAGGGAGCGAACTTCCTTGGCGGCAAGGCTGCCGCCAATCCGTTTGCGGCGCCGTTGAAGGCCCTCGAAGCATCCGGCACCATCGCGCCCAGCTCCTGCAACCTTGACAATTCCAGCGTGACCAACGCCCAGCTGATGTCGCCCTATCCGCAGTACTGCAACGGCGGCGTTGGCCAAGCCGACGCTCCAGTCGGTCAGTCGCTCTACAATGCGTTGCAGGTCACTTACAACCACCGGGTCAGCAAAGGACTCACAGCGCTGGTCTCCTACACGTACTCCAAGTTCCTGGATAACGTTGAGGGGAACAACGGCTGGTCCTACAACGGACCGACTAACTGGGGTGTAACTCCGGCAAACAACTACAACATCGCGGCTGATAAGAGCGTCGACGCAGGAGATATCCCGCAGGCGCTCGTGGCCAGCTACATTTATCAACTGCCCGTAGGCCAGGGTAAACCGCTCGGCTCAGGCATGGGCCGCGTCGCCGACGCCGTTGTCGGCGGATGGGAACTCTCCGGCATCGCAGCTTTCAAGGGCGGCATTCCCATCGGCATCTTCGGCAATGACCAGCCTACTTACGGTGGCAATCCGAGGCCGGATGTCATCGGCAACGTTCACACCTCGCACCCCGGCATCCATGAGTGGTTCAATACCGGAGCCTTCGCCTTCGCGCCGTACGGCAGCTTCGGCAATGCGCCTCGCTACTTCTCCGATCTGCGTGGTCCTCACTATCAGAACTGGGACACCGCGCTTGAAAAGAACTGGCGCTTCGGCGAGGCGATGCGGATTCAGTTCCGCTTCGAAACCTTCAACACCTTCAACCATCCGAACTTCTACGCGCCGGAGGCGGGGGCTACTGCCTGGCAGGGTTGTGACCCCAATAGCGGCTCCGGCTGTAGCAGTAGTTTCGGTACCATCACGCAGACCTTCGCACCGCGCAACGTTCAGTGGGCAGGCAAGTTCTACTGGTAGATGCGCTGTGGCGACGATCTCCAAATCGCTGCTGTCGGTTGTGCTGGGCGGGTCCATCCTCGGATTCGCCCAGCAGCAACCAGCCTCGCTGGAGTCGTTATTCCGGGCCGCTCAGCAGGCCCAGGCCGGCGGGGACTACACCACTGCGGTCAACGACTACACACAGGCGGCGAAGATGCGCCCCGATACGCCGGTGGTCTGGGTTAACCTCGGCCTCACGCTGCAGGAAGCCGGAAACATTCCGGCTGCCCTCGATGCCTTCCAGCGCGCCAATCGGCTGGATCCATCCCTCTACGTTCCTAACCTCTTTCTCGGGATGGACTACGCGCATTCGGGCAAAGCGCAGCAGGCGGTCCCTTTCCTGATCAAAGCGAAGAAAACCAACCCGTCCGATGCGCAGGCGCCGCTCGCCCTCGGCCGCGCCTACATCTCGGCTCGCGAATACAGCCAGGCTATTCCCGAGCTGGACCGCGCGCTGCATCTCAACCCAAAACTCAGCACCGCCTGGTTCGACCTGGGCATCGCTCAGCTTGACCAGGTGGAAAGCGATGCGCGCACCATCTCGATCGAGAACAAGCAATCGCCCTTTGCCGGCGCCCTCTATGCCGAGTCACTCGTCAAGCAGGGTCGATTCGGTGAGGCCGCCAGCCTCTACCAATCGATCCTCGACTCCAAACCGCAGCCGCCTTGTCTGCACTCTGAGCTGGGCTTCGCTCTCATCCGCGATCACAACGAATCCCAAGCGGGGGATGCTTTCGCCGCCGAACGCGCCGCGCATCCGGAATGCAGCCTCGCACTTCTCGGTCAGGCCCGCGTTGCCGCCGATAACGGAAACCCGGATCAGGCGTTCAGCCTGCTCGACCAATTGTGGAGCCGTGACCGTGGATACTTCGCATGCAATGCAGCCGGCGTCCTCGACGGCATGCCCCGCGATGAGCAATCGAGCTTCCTGGAGCAGTTAGACAACGACGCCAGGGATCCGGACCTGCGCCAGGTGCTCGCGGCCGCATTCAACGCCGACGGCGAATGCTCCGCCACAGCGTCCGATGCCGGCCCATCCGCCACGCCACCACGCTCGGCTGCCGCGGCCTGGGCATCCGGACAATTCGCCTCATGCGCCGGCGCCCTGCAGTCGCAGCCTGCTCCGCAAACCACCGAAAAGCTCCGGCTGCTTGCCGCCTGTTCCTTCTTTACCGGCGATAACCAGAGCGCCGCTCGTGCCGCCGCGGCCTGGCGCAGGCTCGAGCCGCATTCCCTCGAGGCGTTGTATTGGTCCATTCAGGCGAACGAGCGCCTGGCCTTCCAGTCTCTGGCGCGTTTCCAGCAGCTCGAGCCGGACTCCGTGCGCAGCCACGTCCTTCTCGGTGACATCTATCAGCAGCTGGAGCGTTTCGACGAGGCCGAGGCCGAGTATCAGAAGGCTCTCGCCGTCTCGCCCTCCGATCGGGCCGCAATGCTGGGTCTGGCATCGGCGTATCTCAACAACTACAACTCGAAGGGCGCCATGAGCCTCGCGCAAAAGGCGCTCGCCGATGCCCCCGACGATCCCGAACTCAACCTCATCATGGCGCAGTCCCTGCTCGACCAACGCCAATATGCGGAATCGGAACCGTATCTGCAAAAGAGCCTCAAAGCCAAGCCGCAAATGCTGCCTCGCATTCATGCCCTGATTGGCAAAGCCTGCGCCGAAACTGGAAGAACCAGAGAAGCCATCGAAGAGCTGAATCTCGGCGCGTCGAGCGATGAAGACGGTTCCGTCCAGTACCTGCTTTTTCAGCTCTACCGCAAACTCGACGATACGAAAGACGCACAAGCCGCGCTGGCCCGCATGCAGACCATCAAGCAGCAGCGCGAGGCGCGAGGCGTAAAGCGCGTGGAGGATCCCGATCTTTCTCCCATTGAGCCAACACTCGCACACGCGGCTGCGCCCTAACCCCGCAACCCTCCTGCTTCTTTTCGCAACACAATGTCAACGCTTTCGTACCGGGAGTCGTGATGCGTGCGAACCGTCTTCATATTGCAATCGTCGTGCCTTTGTTTGCTGTAAATCTCTGGGCCCAGCCGTCTCAAGTCCCTGCCGTCACCAGCCGCGTCATTGCGCTCTCCAACGGAATCGAATTAACCCATGGCGAGTTGCACGAGCAAATCCTGGCTTTGCGCGATGACGTCCTTCGGATTCGTGCCTGGCGTGGCGGCAACGCCCCGGAAGATGCATCGTGGGCAGTGCTCGACTCCGCGCGCCATGCATCTGTTCCCATCGCGCCCGCGAATTCCGCGGATCACGCCAGCTTCGCAACCGCGGACTTAGCCGTCGACGTCAACGAGGAAACTCTGGAAATCACTCTCCGCGATCGTGCCGGAAACATTCTCCAACAGGACGCGTGCCCGATCGATTTCGAAGGAGACGCCTTCCGTATCCGCAAGACCATGCCGCTCGACGAGCATTACTTCGGCCTCGGCGACAAGACCGGCCCTCTGGATCGCCGCAACGAGGCCTTCACTCTGTGGAACACAGATGCCTATCGCTATCAGGAATCCACCGACCCGCTCTACAAAAGCATTCCTTACTTCATGGCCTTTCGCGCCGGCCATGCTCTCGGCGTGCTGCTCGATAACACCTGGCGCACGAGCTTCGATTTCGGCAAGGAATCGCCGGATGCGTATTCCTTCGGCGCAGCCGCGGGTTCCATCGACTACTACGTCTTCTACGGTCCCGCCCCCAAACAAGTCGTCGAAACCTACGCATGGCTGACCGGCACGCCGCCCCTTCCGCCACTTTGGTCCCTGGGCTTCCAGCAATCCCGCTACAGCTACATGACCGCCGCGCGCGTGCTGGAAGTGGCCAGTCGTCTGCGCAGCGATCGCATTCCCGCCGACGCCATCTACCTTGACATCGACTTCCAGGATCACAACCGCCCGTTCAGCATCAATCGCGAGGCGTTTCCCGATCTCGCCGGTATGATCGGGCAGCTAAAAGCGGAAAACTTTCACGTCGTGATGATCACCGACCTTCACATCGCCCGACTCCCCGGACAAAACTACTCGCCTTACGACGGCGGTATCGCCGGCGACCACTTCGTCAAAAATCCCGACGGCTCCATCTATTCCGGAAAGGTCTGGCCCGGCCCCACCGTATTTCCCGACTTCACCCGCCGCAAAACGCGAGACTGGTGGGGCTCGCTGTACGCCGAATTCCTGCACGACGGCGCCACCGGATTCTGGAATGACATGAATGAGCCGTCCGTTTTTGACTCGCCCACATGGACGATTCCCCTGAATGTGGTGCATCGCATCGATGAGCCGGGCTTCGCTCCGCGCACCGCAACCCACGCCGAGATCCACAACGTTTACGGCATGGAGAATTCACGCGCCACCTGGGACGGTCTGCTGAATCTCGACCCCGGTACTCGCCCCTTCGTGCTCACGCGCGCGACGTATGCGGGAGGCCAGCGTTACGCAGTCACCTGGACCGGCGACAACTCCAGCAGCTGGAATCATCTGAAAATGACAACGCCCATGCTGGAGAATCTGGGCCTCAGCGGCTTTGCCTTCAGCGGTGCCGACGTCGGTGGTTATGCGGGTACGCCTTCCACAGATCTGCTGACGAAATGGTTTGAGGTAGGCGCTTTTCAGCCGATCGACCGCGATCACACCGAGAAGGGATCGGGTGATCAGGAGCCCTGGGTCGGCGGACCCGAGCACGAAGGCATCCGGCGGCATTTTATCGAGACGCGCTATCAGCTGCTTCCTTATCTCTACACACTCGCCGAAGAAGCGTCGCGCACCGGCCTTCCCCTGGTGCGTCCGCTCTTTCTTGAGTTCCCCGACGCCACCGCCGACGGCCACCCCATCGACCTTGACGCCGGCGCATCCAGCGAGTTCCTGCTGGGTCCCGATCTGCTCGTGGCGCCACCGCAATTCCCCGACGAGATCGACGATTACTCCGTCGAGTTTCCCACGCCTGACTGGTACGACTTCTGGTCAGGCGACAAGGTCAGCCTGCTTCCGCCCGATCCGCCGGAGCCCGGCGCGCCCGATCGAACCATTCGCTATTCGATTAGCGTCAAGCCAAATCTTGCGCAACTTCCGGTCTACGTGCGCGCCGGCTCGATCCTGCCCATCGGACCGGTGATCGAAAGCACCGGCGAAACGCCCAGCGGCCCGCTCACGCTGCGCGTCTACGCGGGCGACAACTGCTCTGGTCAGCTCTATCAGGACGATGGCAGGAGCTTTGCTTTTGAAAAAGGCGCCTTCCTTCGTGAACGCTTCACCTGCCAGGTAAGCAGCGACGGCATGCAGGTGACGATCGGAAAACGTGAAGGCGCATACCCGGCATGGTGGAAGCAGATTAGCCTCGAAATCTATGGCTGGGCACCGTCGAAGAACGAAGTGCTGGTGAACGGGGCAGCGGCCGCGACACAGATCGGCCGCGTAGATCACAGAACAGGACTTTCCATTCCTGATGATGGAAATCCGGCTACCATCGTGGTGAGATAGCTATTCGGAGCCGAAGCTTATCAACCCAACCCGACTTGACGAAGCCGCTTCGTGGCGGACGCATTCGCGTGCTGCTGAGCCGGCGCTGTGGCTGCCGAGTAGTTTTGGTCCGACGAATCCTCATAGGCGACCAGGATGTTTGTGAACATCACTTGCCTCGAGGTGCGCGAATTGCGCATATCTCAATTCTTTGGCCGTTGTGGATAAGGAGACGAAGAAAAACTCGGTTATCTTCGACGGCGGGACCATCCTCGTGATTGATTCAAAAGTAGACGTCGAAGGCGGAAGCCTGTACGTAGTAAGTGGCGTCAATCGTGTAGTGCACGAAGCGTCTGGCCGGCATGTAACGGGCTTCAAATGCCAAGTAATGCCATAGGCACCCACTGGCTGCGACACGTGGCCGTTCGGATTGATTGATTGTTGGTGGTTGACCGGCTACTCGGAAATTACCATCCAGTAAACACCCAACACGGCCGAACATCTGGCGGTATTCCCGACATCCATGGTCAACTGACGACTCCAGGCCAACTCGCTCATCGAGATCAAACTGTCTGCTCGAAGAGCCGGGCTCCAAAGGAGTTGCATCGGTGCGCTCGGGCCGAGACCACGGAGGTTCGCACCCCGGAAGGGGGCCTACGGTGGCGACATAGAGTTGGCGAATGGAACAGAGCGCGGAGACGGCCCTGGCGGCGGTATGAGTTGCCGGATGGTCTCACTTGGAGGCTCACCGTCATCCTCGGCCTCCGGGGCGACCTGATGATCGTTCTTGTCGAGGCCGAGCAGCGCGTTCAATTGCGCTTGGCGCGCGATCAAGTCTTTGATCCGCGCTTCGTGCTCGAACGGTTTGCTGGCCTGGGCCTGATAGTCGGCGAGGTTCTTTGCGGCCGCGGTGGGTGAAGCGGCTACTCAGTGATTGCGGTGTCGAACTTTGTATAATTGTCCAGGTAATCTTTGATGATCTGATAGCACTCGCATGAGGTCTTAGTGAGCCCAGGGATGTCGAGGATGCGGATTTCTCCGCGGGTGTATTGGATAAGTCCTTTTCCCTTGAGAATCCCGGCTGCCGTAGAAACAGTGGGACGGCGACCTCCAAGCATGTCTGCGAGAAACTCCTGCGAAATCTTGAACGTGTCGATGTTCGCGCGGTCCGCACAGATGAGCAGCCAGCGAGCGAGCCGCTGTTCGAAGTTGTGTTTCGCATTGCATCCAGCGGATTGCATTGCCTGAACGAGTTGTGCCTGAACATAGCGCAGAGCCAGAAACTGAAAGGCGCCGCCAAGGCGGAACTCTCTTCTCGCGTCTTCCACGTTGCAGGTATAGCCATGGCCGGCAATCTGGGCGTACACGCGATTCAGACTCTTCTTAGTTCCCATGAGAGCTGAGACGCCGATGACCGACTCATAACCGAACATCCCGACCTCGACCTGAGACCCATCCCTGAACGTTGTCGTCATCGACGCCATTCCCTCTTCGAGAAAACAGAGATGATCGATCCGGTCGCCAGGGTTTTCGATTTCGTGCTTCAGCTCGAATTTGACCGGCTGCAAACGAAGGCGCTCAATTATGTCCCTGTCTAGAGCCTTCAAAAGAGTGTTCTTAAAGCCGCTCTTGCGCAAGAAATCCTCACTTTCAGAAAAACGCTACCACAATCATTATGCGCAAGGCTCACGATGCCCGACAAAGTTCGGGTTGTGTCAGAAACCGTACAAAGACCGCCAGAATAGGCGAGTAGGATCAATTTAGCAGCTCCGTCAATCTTCTCTTTCGAGGTGAGAAGTATGACCTTTGACCTCGCAGACTTTCTGGCGACGGCAGGAGTGGGGCGAAGAATCGTCCATTTGATGCCCAAGGAAGCATTCTTTTCGCAGGGAAGTGTGGCTGACTCCATATTTTATCTGCAGACGGGCCGCGCAAAACTCACCGTCGTTTCGCATGACGGGAGGAAGGTCACCATCGCGCTTCTTTCCGCCGGGGAATTCGTTGGAGAGGAGTCGCTGGCGAGCGTGGGTAGGCTGCATATGGCCACAGGCAGCGCCATTACTGCTTGTACAGCGCTCAGGATAGAGAGGGGAGAGATGATCCGCGTGATGCACGAGCAGCATTCCCTCTCCGAAATGTACTTGAAATTCCTACTGGTCCGGAGCATGCGAACCCAGGCCGATCTTGTCGATCAGCTGTTCAACTCAAGCGAAAGGCGTTTGGCGAGGATTCTCCTGATCTTGTCCGAATTTGGTGAGCCGGGAGAACGGGAACACTGGGTTCCTCACATCACCCAGGAAACTCTGGCGGAGATGATCGGCACCACCCGGTCCCGCGTCAGCTTCTTCATGAATCGGTTTCGCAAGCTGGGATTGATTGAATACAACGGGCGGATCCGGGTGCATAAATCGCTGCTCAATGTGATTCTTCACGACCAGCTTCCCGAGCGCAACGCGGAGCAGCCCCCTACTATTGTGGACACTGCGCGGAGTCAATCAAGGCAGACCAGACACGTCTAGTGCGACCAAAGCGGTCAGTCGATCAGGCCTCAGCCGTACCCGGTTCGAAGAGCGATCCGATTTTCGTCAAAACCAGCACCTCCAGCAGTGTGGCGGCTTGGCGGGCGTTTCCTGAAATAGTGATGAGCGCGTCTGAGGCGATGACGGTAGTCGGCTATTGGGAAGTTTCCCCCGCCAGGCCGGAGTCTCGGTGAAGACGCTAAGTCGGCAGAGAGGCGGCCCAAAATCTGCAGAGACGCGCACGAGTGCCCAAGTCGGCACATCGATTTGCGTTTGGCCACACCGCGTTCCAGGCGGCTTCTTTGCCAGTAGTCACGTAATCTCTTGTGACTTCGACGCCGGATCGATTCCGGAATTCCAGCGCAACCAGTTCGGCGGCTCGCTCGGCGGTCCTGTCCGTACGAACAAGCGTGTCGCGCGCGGCAATTCTAAAGCGTTCTGTCCGTAATGTTTGAATGCTGAGTC
>PMUI01000123.1 GCA_003166955.1 Acidobacterium sp. | reverse complement strand
GTCCCGACAACAGCAGAGGTCTAGGCAAGTTTACCACCGGCCCCACCATGAACCGATGCGTGAACCCCCTCGGAAGGAACCGCCGCAGACAGACCCTCCTGCCGGTTCCGCAGCTCCCGCATCTCGTCCTCGCCCATCTTCTCCGCACAGCCCGCAATCGTCCGCCACCCGCGCTCCAGCAGAATCCCCCGGTACTCCGCATCGCCCGTCGTCGCGGCGATGTCCCCCAGAGCCCGCAGCAGCCGCAGACTCACAGCCACGTCACTCTTCGCGTACATGCGTATCTGCTCGAACGCCGCGTCCAGCAGCCGCGGAAACTGCATCCACGCCATGCTGACGCGAATCACCCCGGGCGGGTCGAACATCAGCTCATCCGGCGGCTGCCGCGATGCGAAGCGAATCATCACCCGGCTCAGCTGATCCACGCAGTTGATCCCGGTGCTGGGGTCGTTCACCGCCGGCGAGATCGCCTTCAGCGCAATGTCCACAATCTGCAGCACCCCGAACTCCACATCCTGCTGCAGCGTCCTCGTCGGTCCAATGTCGAACGCCGAAAGCAGCCGCGCCGTTCCATCGTCGTCGAGTCGTTCCCCCTTGGCCACCATCGCCAGCGGAATCCCTGCCGGCACAAAATGCCCCACCCGCCGCAGCACGCGAACCCGAACATGGTATTGCTTGGCCAGATCGAGCAGCCGCCGCGTGTCCACGAAACGGATATATCCTGACTCCGGACTCGCCACCGCGATCTCATCCGCCGACGGTGGAGGCGCCTGCGTCTGCTGCAGCCGGCCGGGCCAGTGCGGCCACGGCATGATGTCGTCGATCACACCCTCGGTCTCCTTCGCGATGCGGTCCACAATGTGGTTCACGCTGATGGCCTGCGAGATGTGGTGGATAAAATACAGCAGCCATCCGACGCAGGTCAGCGCCAGCAGCATCGCTCCCAGCACCGTCGCCACCGGCGCAAACGGATGTGGCAGCGAACGCGCCGCCGGCAACGCCGCCATGCAATATGAAAACGTCCCAAGAAAGACGCCCAACGTCCACTGCGTCACCCGATCCTTGGAAAAGCTGACGATAATGCGCGGTGAAAACTGCATCGACGCCAGTGTCAGCGTCATCAGCAGAATCGCGAACACGATGGACACCACCGTCATCATCGAGGTCGCGACGCCGCCCAGAATCACCTGCGCCACCTGCGGATCGGCGTGCGACGGGAAAATCGACCGCGGAACCCACGCGCTCACCGCCGGAAAAATCTCCTCCAGCCATGAGAGCAGCGCCCCGGCGCACCCCAGCGTCACCGCGATAATCAGCGGGCGGATCAGGAAGCCGCCGCGCAGGTTGTACATCGCGCGGCGCAGAATCAATGGAATGCTTTTGTTCACGAACCTGTGCGGCAAGTATAGTGGTCGGCTCTGCGGCCCCTCTCAGATAGCTGCCGTGCGAAACCGTCCGCTTTCTACTGCGGCACCTGCCAACCCGCCCCCACCGTCGCCAGCGTAGCCTGATCCGTCGGCGTATTCCCCAGCGACTTCGCCAGCGCCGGAAACGCCGCCTTCACCCCGTCCGTGTTCGCCCACACCGGCACTTCGTGCATCGAGTATTGATACGTCACCGTCGTCTCGGTGAACCCGTTGCGCGGCCCCGGCGGCGTGAAGCTCACAATCCCCGTTACCTCCCGGTGCCCGTAGCAGAACCGCGGTGCGAAACGTTGTCCCGCGGCGTTCAGCGTGTAGCGATCCACATGCATGTCGCGGTCCTCGAGCCGCGTCAGCAGCCCCTCATCCGTCAGCGAATCCATCTGCGGCTTCTCCACCTTCGCCGTCGGCCCAGGCGCCACCTCATACGGAAACGTGTGTCCCTGCGGGAAGAGGCAGTCGTTGTGGTCCTGGTAGTAGGCGTTCAGCGTCTTCGTGAAGTTCTCGGGCGTAGGTTTGTTCGCCGACGAGCACCCGCCCGCCAGCAAAAAAATTGCCGCCAAACCCGCGCCCGCCGCGCTCCGAATCCTGGTTTTCTTGTCCATGTCTCCTCGTTCCGCTGCTGCGATGCATGGTAGAGGAAAAACGCCGCCCGCGCAGCACGAACGAGGCTACAGGCCACCGGCTACGCGCTCGTGAAAGAAATCCGGCAGGGTCCCCCGGCTGGCGCGATTCTCCTGCGCCGGTGGCAAGCAGAGGAAATCGCGAAAACCTGCGCCCCTGCCGTGATGCGGTCTGCGTTGCCCTCGCGAAAGCTCCGCAGGGAGCACCCGCCGCGGCGCATCTTCTGCCGCGGCCTGCTCACACTCAACAGGATGCCCTTCCCGCCACAGGAGATGGCCCCGCAACGCAGCCAAATCGTCCCAACCCCACGCCCCTTCGTCCGCAAAATGCGGGAACCAAACCCCTCCCGCAGGCGTATCGTCTTTTGAGAGATTCCTGGAGAGCTGCCTATGCGTGTGCGCGTATTGCCGGAAGTCCTGATTTTTGGCGCGCTCCTGGCCGCTGTCGGCTGCCACGTCTCGGTCGACAAGGGCCGCAACGGCGAGGACAAGAACGTCAAAATCGATACGCCCCTCGGCGGCCTTCATGTCCGCAGCGACCAGACCACCGCCGTCGATCTGGGCCTGCCCGTCTATCCCGCCGCGCAGGTTGCCCCCGACCACGAGGGCGACAAGTCCGCCGATGTTCACTTCGGCTTCGGTCAGTTTCAGTTGCGCGTCAAGGTCGTCACCTACAAAACCTCCGACGACCGCGACAAAGTTGTGGCCTTCTACAAGAACGCCATGGGCCGCTTCGGCGAGGTGCTCACCTGCGACGGCAACCGTCCCGTCGGCTCCCCTGCCATCACCGGCGAAGGCCTCACCTGCAGCGAGGATTCCAAAGTCCAGCTCCACGGAAACGGCCTCGATGACGACAGCAACTTCACGCTGCGCGCCGGCTCCAAACACCACCAGCATCTGTTTGTCATCAAGAACGGCGGCGAAGGCACCAGGTTCTCTCTTGTCGAATTGCAGCTCCCCACCGGCCTCGACGATAGCTCGTCAAAGACCAGCGACTAGCGCCATTTTTTGCCACTAACCCGCGTCCACCCACTGCATCCAGTCTCCGATTGCACTCCCCGTCCGCGTGCGATAGGGTCAAAGTATGGACCTGACGTGCTATCGCTGCAGCAACAGCCTGCATGAGGGCGATGGTTTTTGCCCCCATTGCGGCGCGCAGCAGCTCGTCGTCGATACGTCGGAGACCGCCGGTCCTCAGCCGCCGCCGCAGCGTCTCGGCATCGATCCAAGCCGTGTCCAGTGGCGCATCGCCATCACCTCGGCGCTCCTGGTCGCCCTTCCAGTCGGCTTGCTCGCGGCTTCGGTTGGAAGAATCAGAACCATCCTTGTCATCGCCGGCGGATTCGCCGTAATCGCCCTGTACCGCAGGCGCAGCGAAGCGCTCATCGATGGCCTCGTCGGCTGGCGCCTCGGGTCAATTGTCGGAATTGCTTCCTCCTTCGTGGCCACGGTCACTTATGGTTTGCAATTGGTTGTCGCTCGCTATTTGCTGCACCAGGGTCCCGCCATGGATCGTGATTTCAGCGCCGCCGCGCAGATGTTGGTGGACATTTGGATCAAAACCAACGCTCAGCAGGGGCCGCAGCCGCCCGAAGTCACTCATTTTGTGCAACGCGTTGCCAGCTTCATGCTCTCTCCGGATGGCCATGCCGCGGGTCAGCTGTTAACCGCGCTGGTTATGTCCGCTGGCATGATCCTTTTCGCCGCAACCGGAGGGGCCATCGCCGGGCGCATCCTCTCGGCACGCCCTAAGCCGCAGCAGACTCTCTAACCCGCGCTGCATTGAAGCGCAATGAGTTGAGGAAAACCCGCCCGCAATGCATCGTTCTTAGTCTTGCGGCGCGCAAACCAGGCTCGTATCATCGCCTTTACGCCTATGTCAGAATTGCAGGCAGCCGCTACGCCGAAATTGCGCGAGAAAGGCCGCATTATGTCGGCCTCCGAAATCGAGCGCACCCTGGTCCGCCTCGCCCACCAGATCATCGAGAAAAACAACGGCGCGGAAACCCTTGGACTGGTCGGCATCAAGCGCCGCGGCGTCCCCATCGCGCAGCGCCTCGGTGCCCTCATCGCCGGCATTGAAAAGCACCCCGTCGACACCGGCGTACTCGACATCAGCTTTTACCGCGACGACCTCACCACGCGCGACGTGCGCCCCGTCGTCGTGCCTGGCTCGCTCGGCTTCGACGTCAACGGCCGCGATGTCATTCTCATCGACGATGTGCTCTACACCGGCCGCACCATTCGCGCCGCCCTCGACGCGCTCTTTGCCCACGGTCGCCCCCGTCGCGTGCAGCTTCTCGTCCTCATCGATCGCGGTCATCGCGAGCTCCCCATCGAAGCCACCTTCGTCGGCCGTTCCGTCCCCACCTCGCAGCGCGAGATCATCGAAGTGAAGCTCAAGGAAGTAGACAACGACGAGCAGGTGCTCCTCGTCGAGCGCGTGTAGAAGGGCTTGAAAGAAAGACGGCTGAACGGGCTTGTTGGCGAACAGGCTTGTTCTTGTAACAGGGCACGACTTCAGTCGTGCCGAAACAGAGGCCTGAAGGAACCGGGGCTTTAGCCCCTGCAAGCGTTGTCGTGGCTGGAACGATTCGAACGAGGCAAAGCCGCACACGAGTTGCCGCGCAGCGGCAAAGCGGAAAAAGCCCCGGCCTTTAGGCCGGGGAACTGGATGCACCAAATGGTGGGGCCTTTAGGCCCGGGCTTGATCGAAGGAGATGGCAACCCGAACCCCAACTCGAGTCCCGCAAAAATCTCCACCCTCCTCTTTTTTCCAGCAACCCATTCATCCCGGCTCCGCGATCTCCGCCAACGATTTCTCCGTCCACGAAATCCGCCGCATCCTCGAATCCTCCGACGCCCTCGAAAAAGAGAACCCCTTCCGCCGCGCCGATCGCCTCGCCAGACGCCGCGTCGCCCTCCTCTTCTACGAGTCCAGCACCCGCACCCGCACCTCCTTCGAGCTCGCCGCCAAGGGCCTCGGCGCAGACACCACCCTGGTCAGCTCCCTCTCTTCCAGCATCGAAAAAGGCGAGTCCCTCAAGGACACCGGCATCACCCTCAAAGCCCTCGGTGCGGAATGCATCATCCTGCGCAGCCCATACTCCGGCGCGCCGTATCTCCTCGCGCAAACCACCGGCCTGCCGATCCTGAACGCCGGCGACGGCATGGCTGAGCATCCCTCCCAGGCGCTCCTCGATCTCCGCACGATTCTGCAGTTTCTGGAAATCCCTGCCAACAAAGTCAGCGAGAAATCCCTCCGCGGTGTCACCATCAGCATCGTCGGCGACATCCTCCACAGCCGTGTCGCGCGCTCCAACGCGCTGATGCTCCCGAAACTCGGCGCAAAAGTCATCCTCTGCGGCCCGCCCGCGTTGTTACCGGAAACCGCAGCGGCCATCGGCCCAGGCATCATCATCGAACGCGACTTCGAAACCGCCCTCCGCCAATCGAAAATCGTCATGATGCTCCGCATCCAGGCCGAGCGCCTCTCCGGCCTCGAGATCAACCTCGACGACTACCGCAGTCGCTACCAGGCCAATTCCGATCGCATCGCCGCACACGCGCCCAAAGCGCTCATCATGCATCCCGGCCCCATCATTCGCGGCATGGAAATCACCGCCGACGTCGCCGACGGCCCGCAGTCCGCCATCGCGCAACAGGTCCACAACGGCGTGCCCATCCGCATGGCCCTCCTCGTCCGCGCCCTTGTCGGAGCAAAGAAAGTTGGCCGCCGATGACGCCGAAGCCCATCCTCATCCGCAACGGCCGCCTCATTGACCCCGCCGCCGGCCTCGACGCTCCCCGCGACCTCCTCCTCCGCGACGGCAAAGTCGCCGCCATCGAGAATCCCGGAAAAATCAAAGCCCCTGGCGCCGACGTCATCGAAGCAAAGAGCCTCATCGTCGCCCCCGGCCTAATCGACATCCACGTCCACCTCCGCGAACCCGGTCAGGGCTACAAGGAAACCATCGCCACCGGCACCGCAGCCGCAGCCGCCGGCGGATTCACCACCGTCTGTGCGATGCCCAACACCATCCCTGTTAACGACACGCCCGAGATCACGCGTTGGATGCAGTCTTCGGATCGTGGCGCCTCGATCCGAGTTTTTCCCATCGCCGCAGCCACCCGCGGCTCGCTCGGCGAAGCGCTCACCGACTACGCCGCGCTCAAAGAAGCCGGAGCCATCGCCGTCACCGACGACGGTCGCCCCATCCTCGGCGATGACATCATGCTCGAGTCTCTGCGCGCCGCCGTCAAACTCGGCCTCCCCGTCATCCAGCACGCCGAAGACACGCGCCTCACCGGCGGCTGCTCCATGAACGCCGGGCCACTTGCATTCCGTTTAGGCCTCCGCGGCATGCCCATCGAAGCCGAGTCAGGCCTCGTCGAGCGCGACATCGCCCTCCTGAAGCAGATCCCGAACGCGCACCTCCACGTCGCGCATCTCTCCACCGCAAAAGCCCTCGACGCCGTCCGCAACGCGCGCAATCAAGGCCTTCACGTCACCTGCGAGGTCACGCCCCACCACTTCGCCCTTACCGAAGACCGCATCGGCCACTACGACACGAACGCCAAAATGAATCCGCCTCTCCGCGCCGAGTCCGACCGAGTCGCCATGATCGAAGGCCTCCTCGACGGGACCATCGACGCCATCGCCACCGACCACGCCCCCCACGCCGCCCACGAAAAGGAGCAGGAATTCGACCGCGCCCCCAACGGCATCACCGGCCTCGAAACCGCGCTCGGCCTCGCCATCCGAATCCTGCACGTCCAGCACAACATGCCGCTCGCCAAAGTCCTGGCCCTCCTCACCGCGCGCCCAGCTCAGGCGCTCGGCCTCAAAGGGAAGGGAAGTCTCGCCCCCGGAGCCCCCGCTGACATCGTCCTCTTCGATCCCGCAGAAAAGTGGCTCTTCCGCGCCGCCGCCTCCCGCTCCAAATCAAAGAACTCCCCCTTCGGAGGCTGGGAACTCCAGGGCCGCGTGCGCCTCACGATCAGCGAAGGCCGCATCGCCTACCACCGCGCCTAAGCCCGCGCGCCGCCGCCAGTGCCGCGCACCTATCCCAACCCCCGGCAGCGCTCCCGGCCAGGTTCACCCAACAGCAAGAAGAAGACTCCTCCGTCAGCCGATCTTCAAGCGATTCGCACGTCGCCTTTGCCCGAAAGTACCATCCTGCCTTCTTTTGACTTGAGTGGGCTCAGTCGTCTCCCGAGCGGGACAGAGGGTTGCGAATAGCGGTCAGCGGACATCGGTCAGCTATCAGCCCGACAACCAGCCCGAACCCAGCCCGACAACCAGCCCGACAACCAGCCCGACAACCCAAATCTTGCAGTCGCCAGGTTCACCCCACAGCAAGAAGAGGACTCCTCTGCCAGCCGATTTTCAACCGATTTCCCTCGGCTCCTGAGTCCGAAAGTACCGTCTCGTCCCATTTTGGGAAGCCACACCCCGCCCCAGGGTCCAGGCTTGAGCCTTCGGATCACGCTGCCTACCGCCTCTTCTTCTTCCGCAACTGGCCAGCCTTCGGCGCCCGATACTTCGCCCGCTTCCCGCTCTTTACCGCCTGCGCCGCTGCCTCTTTTCGTGCCGCCTTCGCCCGCTTCTCCTCGCGCAGGGCCTGCTTGCCCTTTTGCTTCTGGCTTCCCGCTTCCGGCTTCCCGCTTCTTCCAGAATCGAAAATTGCAGCCGCTTCTCTACCGCATCCACGCGATCCAGCACCACCCGCACTCGCTCGCCCACAGAAAACTTCCGTCCCCACCGCTCCCCAATAATCTGCCGCGTGTTTTCTCGATACGTGTACCGATCGCCATCGAACAGACCCAGGCTCTGCAGCGGCACCAGCCCCTCAACAAACAAATCGTCCAGCTCCACAAATAACCCGTACTTCGTAGCGTTCAGAATCATCCCCCCAAACGCCTCGCCCACACGGTCGCGCATGAACTTGATCTTCTTCCACTCCACCAGCTCCCGCTCCGCATCCGCCGCCCGCCGCTCGCTCTCACTCGACTCCTGCCCAATCGCCGCCAACTCCCCCTCAGCAATCGGCTCGAAAATTGGCGCGCCCGCAGAACCGCGCTTCGCGTTTGCAGGATGCTGTTTTGGCGCGAAGCGCGTATCGCTGGACGCGAAGTCCCCCTTGGCCAGCACCCCATGCCCATCCACCCCCGCCCGCAAAAGCGCCTTCACAATCCGGTGCACAATCAAATCCGGATACCGCCGAATCGGCGAAGTGAAATGCGTATAGCAAGGAGCCGCCAGCGCGAAGTGCCCCTCATTCTTCTCGCTGTACCGCGCCTGCCGTAGCGACCGCAACATTAAATAGGAAAGAATCCGCTCCTCCGGCTTCCCCGCAATCTTCTCCGTCAGCTTTTGATACATCCGCGGCGTGACCGCAATCTCCCCCGCCACCTCATAATTCCGCGGCGCGCGCCCCCCGCCGTGCCTGTGTTCCCGGCGTTCGCTCTTGATCGTGAAAGTCCGCACCGGCAAATTCCCCACACCGAGCGAATACCCAAACGCCGCCGCTATTTCCTCGAACTCCACCACCCGCCGCGGCTCCGGTTTTTCGTGGATCCGATACAGCGAAGGCACGCGCAAATTCTCCAGCCACGAAGCCACGCACTCGTTCGCCGACAGCATGAACTCCTCAATCAGCCGGTGCGCCCAGTTCCTCTCCGCCCGCGTCACCGCCTTCATCGCCCCAAACTCATCGAACTCGATCAGCGGCTCCGGCAAATCGAAATCAATCGACCCCCGCCGATCCCGTTTCCGATGCAGAATCCGCGCGAGGTCCATCATCCGCTCGAACTCCTCGACCAGCGGCGCAAATTCCGCCCGCGCCTCCGCATCGCCGTCCAGAATCGCCGCCACCTGCGTGTACGTTATCCGCCGCGCCGACCGGATCACGCCCTCGCAAACCTCGTACCCCAAAATCTCGCCCTGCGCATCGATCCGCATCAGGCACGACAGCACCAGCCGCTCCTCATCCGGCCGCAAACTGCAAATGTCCGTCGACAGCTCCTGCGGCAGCATCGGAATCGCGCGATCCGGAAAATAAACTGACGTCCCGCGCAGCCTGGCCTCGAGATCGAGCGCCGTCCCCGGCCGCACATACTGCGCCACATCCGCAATATGCACCTGCAGCTCCCAACTTCCGTCATCCCCGCGCCGCACCAGCACCGCATCGTCAAAATCCCTCGCCGTTTCGCCATCAATCGTCACAATCGGCAACTCGCGAAAATCCCGCCGCCGCGCCGCAATCTCCGCATCGAACCGAGCCACCTCCCGCGCTTCAGCCAGCACCGCATCCGGAAACACCCGCGGCAAATGGTGCTTGCGAATCACCATCTCCACGTCGACGCCGAAATCGTCCTCCGCGCCCAGCACCTCGAGCACCCGCCCCCGCGCAGCCCGCATCGGCGTGGGCCAGTCGGTGATCTCCACATCCACCACCAGCCCCTCAAGATCCGAATACTGCCGCGCAGCCTGAGCCCCAGCAGCTTGCGCTTCAGCCCCCAGCACCCGATGCGGGCTCAGAGCCTCGCCCACCGCCGGCAGCTCCGCCCCAAACGGAATCACCACAGGCTGCGTCATCCGCTCATCGACGGGCACCACGAAGTGCCCGCCGCGGGCATCTGCCGAATCGCCCCGCCCGCCATCACGCCGTGAATAATGAAAGATCCCCACCACCGTAGGGTTCCGCCGCGTCAAAATCCGCAGCACCCGCCCCGACCGCCGCCCATCCCGCTGCCCAAATCGCGGCGGCGTCAGCTCCACCAGTACCTGGTCGCCCTGCATCGCTCCGCCCATCTCGCCGGGCGGAATAAAAACATCCTCATCGAGCGCAGGCTTCTGCCCCGGCTGCGCAGGCGTAGGCCGCACAAACCCATACCCATCCCGATGTAAATCGAGTCGACCCGCCACGAGATCCTCGCTGCGGATCCCAGCCAGACGCGCATCCGGCCGCCGCGCACGATCCCGCCCCGAACCCTCAGCCCCCGCACTCTCTTTGCGAATCATCCAGTGATGGCCGTCGATCTGCACCAGCTGCCGCGAACCCGTGAGTCGTCCCAACTGCTGGCGCAACTCGCGCCGCTCCTGGCCGCCCCCGAGGCCGAGTTCCCGCACCAGCTGCTTGTAGCCACCCCGCCCGCCAGGCAAGCGCTCGATATGGCGCAGCAATTCGCGGTCGTTCATGCCCTCGATGGTACGCGACCGCGAAGTCGTCATCGGGCCGGCAGCGCGCGAGTCAGCCAGCCAGGAGCATCCGTGCAACTCCTAACCGCCAACCGCTTCCAACTTCCTGCTTCCAGCTACTTCACAGCAATCACCTGGATCTTGTGAATCTTCGGCGGCTCGCTCAGCAGCTCCCCCGCCTTCGCCATCAGAGCTTTCGCAATTTCCCCGTTCAGATGCGCCTCGCGCCCCGCCTCATCGTTGAACGTGTCGAAGATGCCATACGCGCCGTCATCCTCCTTGATCGCGTACCACGTGACCGTGCCCGGCTCCTTGCGCGCCAGCTCCGCGCCCTGCTTCAGAAAAGCCTCGACCTCGGCCTCTTTCCCCTTCTTCGCCTTCAGCATTCCGTACAACGCAAACTTCACCATGCGAATCCTCTCCTCTTCACTGCAATGACGGCCTTCCTGATCCTGGACCTCATCCGAGACCTGATCCGAGACCCCTTCAACAGATGCGCCAGCCGGGTGCGGGGTTCAGGTGGAAATCGTTCCCCGTCCCCGTTCCACACAGCCTGGCCCGCCAGGGGGATGCCAATTTCCCGCGAACCTGTTTAAGATGCAGGTAACGGCGGCGATAGCGCGGAGGGAGTACGATTCTCCAGAGGCAAGAGGGTCGGCGCTGCATAGTTCTGCATGGGCCCACGCGCTTCATTCCGGCAGGCCAGTTGCAGGGCGCCAAATCAAGAACACTTTAGAAGGAAGGTATCGCAATCATGTGGAAACCCAATCAGCCCGGCTCCGGTAGCGGACCGCAAAGTCCCGAACCAGCGCGTCCAGCAACTCCGGCCACCCCCAGCTTCGACGCCGGCCAGCGCCTCGCGTCGGCCCCCGCCCCCACAGCCGCATCGGGCGAACAGGCCACCATCGGTAAGAGCCTCGTCATTAAAGGCGAAGTTACCGGCTCCGAATCCCTCTACATCGACGGCAAAGTCGAAGGCTCCATCAATCTGTCGGGCAATCGCGTCACCGTGGGCCGCAATGGTCAGGTCGCCGCCAACATCACCGCCCGCGAGATTGTCGTGCTCGGCAAGGTGCGCGGCAACGTCACCGCCAGCGATCGCGTCGACATCCGCAGCGAAGGTTCGCTCACCGGCGATGTCACCGCCCAGCGCATCTCCATTGAGGACGGCGCGTTCTTCAAGGGCGGTATCGACATCCGCAAGCCTGGCTCCAACGAGAAGGGCGGCGAATCGAAGCAGACGGCAAACACCAACGCGGAACATCCCGTCCCCGCGCAGGTCTAGTTTCGTCAAGAAAGAACAAGGGCTCCTGTGGCGAATTCCGGCCATCATCATCGCCGGAATTTGTCCCCAGGAGCCTTCTGCGTCAATGCCCATCGCCCCGGTACCTACTTCGATAACAAAGTAGGAAGCCACCGTGTCGCCCGCATTCCGAACCCAGTGCAGAGTGCCGGCCACCGCAATACCCACATCGCCAGGCCCGAGCATGTGCGACTCGCCGTTGAGCCGCAACTCCACCTTCCCCTCACGCACAAGCCATATCTCTGAATGCTTGTGCTTCTCCTCCGGCTCGTGCTGCGCGCCCACCGCTAAATACGAAACGTGAGCCTCGCACCCAATATCCGTCGGCAGCATGCCGTGAAAAAAGCTATGCCCTGATCGCCCCATGAATTGCGCCGGTGGCATGAACCCCGAATAAACCCCGGTCTCAATCGGATTCTCCGCAGAAGGCGCAGCCGTCGCGGTCTGAGCCCCTCCATCGAAGTCCTTAGCAAGCGCGGGCAGGCTGGCGGCAAGCGCAGGAAGCAGTGCGGCAAAGTTGCGGCGATTCATAAAGGCTCCTCAGGGTCCAGGTCGGGTCTCGTTCTCAATCCGGTGGTCGGACCACAGAAGTATAGTCGCCCCCCTTCCTCACTAGCGCTTGGTAATCCCGCTCAGTGAGCCAGCGACCCAACCCCGCACCTACCTCAACCCTGAAGCCGCCCCATCCCTGCACGCGCCCAACCCTGCGCCCCCCCCAAACCCAACCCCCCGCCCCAAACCCAGGCAGCGCAAAACACCCCGCCAGGTTCACCCAACAGCAAGAAGCTGACTCCACAGCGATTCACGGGTCAATACAATTCGATTCGCGCTACAGTCCAAAAGTACCCCTGGCCGACCTCCTGTCCCTTTTTGGGAAAGCACAAGATGCAGCAGCTAACGCCCGCGCCGGAACACCCGCCCGATCATCCCCAGGCTCGCAATCCCCATCCACTGCGTGACGCCGAGATACAGCGCCGCATACGGAATCAGCACGCACGGTCCCACCAGCAGCGGCCGATGGAACGGCAGCACCCGCTTGATTCCGTAACTCGCCGCGGCCGCCAAAACCGCCACCAGCCACAGACGCGCAATGCGTCCAGCGCCCGACGGCACCGCACCGATCCGCCCCTGCAGCGCCCGCCGCAGCAGTAGAAACTCCAGCCACCCCGCAATCCCCGCCGACACCGTCAGTCCCGCCGTCCCCCATCGCTGATCGAGCCCGAGCAGCCGAGGCAGCGGCAGCGCGCACACATATCCGAGCCCCAGCGTCAGCACCACCCGCATCACCGCGAAGTTCAGCGGCGTCCGCGTGTCGCGCAGCGCGTAGAATGCCGATGAATACAGCCGCCCCGATGTTGACGCCAGCAGTCCCACCGATGAGCCAGCCAGTACCGCCCATACAAAAATCACATCGGCCTGCTGAAAATGCCCCGTGTGATAAATGGTGGCGACAATCACATCGCCCAGCAGAACGAATCCCACCGCCGACGGAATCACGAAAAATGCAATCTGCTGCAGCCCCGCCGTCAGGCGCCGGCGCAGCGCATCGGCCACCTCCTCCTGGCTCCCCAGCGCGCTCGACATCGCCGGCAACTCCGCCGCCGACACCGCCATCCCAAACAAACTCACCGGCAGCGTGTACAGCGTCTGCGCGTAGGCCAGCGCTGCAACCGCCCCCGTACCCAGAAAACTGCCCAGCCACGAATCCACGTACGCGCTGATCTGCACCACGCCCCGGCTCAGAAAAACCGGAAAGAAGTTTCCTGCGACGGTACGCACATGCAGCCCCCCAAAATTCAGGCGCAGCCCCAGCGGCCACAAGAACCGAAGCACCGTAGGTACCTGCACCGCGAACTGCAGCCCGCTGCCCACGATCGACCCAATCGCCAGCAGGACGGCCAGCCGCGGCTGCGAATGGTGGCGGCCGGCCCAAATCAGCGTCGTGATCATCGCCAGGTTCCACGCCACCGGCGCGGAGTACGACAGCAAAAATTTCCGATGGCTGTTCAGTATCCCCAGGCACCACGCCGACAACACCAGCAGCGCCGCTCCCGGAAACAGAATCTGCACCAGCCGAATCGTGAGCAGCCGCTTGTCGCCATGGAACCCAGGTGCAATCAGATCGATCAGCCACGGCGTCGCGAGCACTCCCGCCGCCACCAGGATGGTCGTCACGCACAGCAGCAACGCGAAGACCGCCTCAGCCAGTTGCGAGGCTTCCTCGTGCCGCTCCTCCGCCCGCAGCCGCGCATACACCGGAATGAACGACGCCGACAGCACCCCTTCGCCGAACAGGTTCTGCAGAATATTCGGGATGCGAAACGCTGCGCGAAACGCGTCGGCCGCGTCCGAGTTTCCAAAATAATGTGCGAAGATACGGTCGCGGATCAGCCCCACCAGCCGGCTGAACAAAATACCCGTCGCAACGGCGACGGCATGCCCGCGAGAGGCGCCCTGCGTTTTTGCGGGAGTCGGCGGTCCCGGTGTGGGATCAGCCGTGGAATCTGCCGGAGAAGAAGTCATCGAAAATAGATGGCTCGATTCTACAGATCACGCGAACCGCCCAGAGAGCGGACGAATATTCCGAGCCACTGGCTGCTGGCCACCAGTTCCCGGCTCCCAGCTCCCAGCTAAAGTGGATCTATGGAGAATTTCCGGCTGAAGGTCTTTCGCACCGTCGCCGAAGAATCCAGCTTCCGTCGCGCCGCCGAACGCCTGCATCTCAGCCAGCCCGCGGTCAGCCAGCAGATTCACGCCCTCGAAGAAGAACTCAGCACCACTCTCTTCGACCGCGGCAAAGCCCGCATCCGCCTCACCGGCGCCGGCTCCGTCCTCCTGCGCTACGCGCGCAAAGGTGCTCGCTTGGCCGACGAGGCTCGTGCCGCCCTCGACAACCTGCGCGGCGAAACCACCGGCACACTCCGCATCGGCGCCTCCATGACCGTCACGCAGTACATCCTGCCGCGCATGCTCGGCGCCTTCCTCCAGCAACATCCGCGCATCGAACCCGCCGTCACCAGCGGCAACACCGAGCACATCGTCGAAGCGCTTGCCGCGCAAAAAATCGACCTCGGCCTCATCGAAGGTCCCGTTTCCAGCCGCGAAGTCTTCCGTCAGCGCTTCTTTGAAGACCGCCTCGTTCTCATCGTCGGCCGCCGTTATCCCTGGCCTGAGAAATCGGGGCCCGCGAAGCCCGGGTCTGCGAAACTGGGGCCCGCGAGGCCCACCATCCCCGTCCGCGCCCTCACCGAAGTCCCGCTCCTCATGCGCGAGCGCGGCTCCGGTTCGCGGCGTGTCGTCGAACTCGCCCTCCGCCGCGCCGGCCTCCGCCTCAGCGATCTCCGCATCGCCATGGACCTCGACTCCATCGTCGCCATCATCTCCGCCGTCGAAGCCGGACTCGGCGCAGGCTTCGTCTCCGAATGGGCGATCCAAAAAGAGCTGCGCCTCGGCACCGTCCGCGTCATCCCCGTCGAAGGCCTCGAAATGCGCCGAGACATGCATCTCATCCGCCCCTTCGGCCCCATCCCCGAGGGCCCCCCCGGAGCCTTCGAGCGCTTCATCCTCGCCGAAGCTCCACGCGCCTCGCACTAACTCGCGACCCTACTCCCAACTCCGATAAGTTTTGCTTATCGCCCATCCGGAAATCCGTCTGGCCCACCTCACCCCACCCCGTCATCCTCAAACAATGACGAAGAATCTCTTCTTCCTGGGGATCATCCTCGCCGCCGCCGGCATTCTCTCCCCGCCCCTGGCTCTCGCCGCCGGCCTCGCCTACGGCCTGACGGTCGAGCATGGATATCACCTCGAAGCGCGCCGCCTCGCGAAATTCCTTCTCCAGGCCTCCGTCGTCTGTCTCGGATTCGGCATGAACCTCGGCCAGGTCATCCGCGTCGGCCGCTCCGGATTCCTCTACACCGCGCTCGGCATCGCCTTCGCCATGCTCATCGGCGCAGGCCTCGCGTACCTCCTGCACGTCGGCAAAACCCAGGGCTTCCTCATCTCCGCGGGAACCGCCATCTGCGGTGGCAGCGCCATTGCCGCGCTCGCCCCCGTCACCAACGCCAGCGAAGAAGCCACCGCCGTCTCCATGGGTACCGTCTTCATCCTCAATTCCATCGCGCTCTTCATCTTCCCCCTCATCGGCCGCTCGCTCCACCTCACGCAAACCCAGTTTGGCCTCTGGTCCGCGCTCGCCATTCATGACACCAGCTCCGTCGTCGGTGCCGCCGCCCGTTATGGAGCCGCCGCCCTCGCCATCGCCACCACCGTCAAGCTCGCCCGCGCCCTCTGGATCGTCCCCGTCTCCATCGGCACCGCGCTCGTCCGCCGCAGCACCGCGAAAATCCACCTGCCCTGGTTCATCCTCTTCTTCTGCCTCGCCGCCGTCGTCGCCAGCTACCTTCCCGCCTTCGATCCGGAGTACACGCAGCTCGCGCGTCTCGGCCGCCTTGGCTTAGGGGTTACTCTGTTTCTGATCGGCACGAGTCTCTCCCGCCAGACCCTCAAAGACGTCGGCGCGCGCCCGCTGGTCCTGGGCGTGCTCCTCTGGGTCATCGTCGGCAGCGTATCCTTACTGATGATTCTCAAAGGCTGGATCCATCTTTGATGGACGATAAACTCTCTCCGCTGATCGCCTTCTACCGCGATGGCGCGCCCGACGACGAAGGCCGTACCCTGGCGGAGATCCTCTCCTGGGACGACGACCGGCTCGAAGCCATCCATAACTTCATCCAGTGGCTCTTTCCGCTGCCCGAACCGAGCGGCGCCAATCCCTCCGCGCCCATCCTCTATCCAACAGAGACGCGCATGTTCCGTTCCTCGCTCGCGATGCAGCAGCGTCTGCGCCAGTCGCTCCACCGCATGCTGTGCTTCTACGGATTGGCCCTCCTCTCCACTCCGAACGGCCTCGCCGTCGAGCGCGCCCCCAACTTCGATCCCCGCGCGCAGAACTGGCTCTGGCCCATGAACC
>PMUI01000026.1 GCA_003166955.1 Acidobacterium sp. | reverse complement strand
CCGTCGAGCCCCGGCAGCATCACGTCAAGCACGATGAGGTCGAAATCGAATTCCAGGGCCAGGTGCAAACCCTGAATACCATCGCCGGCCACGTCGACAACGTAGCCGGCTTCGCTGAGTCCCTTCCTCAGAAAACCCGCCGTCTTTGGTTCATCTTCGATGATCAGAATTTTCATGACTGGTCTCAGAATTCCAACCGCAAGGCGAACTGCATCTCGCGCGGGGTTCCCGATCCTACCGGGGTTACCGGAGACACCGTGTTCACCGTATTGATAATGCTGCCGAACCCGGTAGTGTTCGATGGGTTGAAGGTGGACTGCGGCTGACCCAGCTGCGGGTGATTAATGATGTTGTAAAACTCCGAGCGAAACTCCAGCCGCCCGCGCTCCGGCAACGGAAATGTCTTGCCGGCCCCGAGATCGATCTGCCAGGTTCCCGGCCCGCGAACGAGGTCGCGCGGCGCGGTGCCGAATTCTTCTGCCGGTGTGGCAAAGGCCGCTGGATTGATCCACTCCGCCACCGTTCTGCCTCCTGGCGGAGTCAACGAAACGCTCTTCACCAGGTCAGGGCGCTGCGTGCCAGAGTTCCCATCCGGCGCGGTATAGCTGCTGGGCATCAGCACATTCACCGGGAAGCCAGTGCGAGCCAGGGCAGTTGTAGTCATCTCCCAGCCGCCGGCGATCGTGTTCCCAAACCCGTGCTGGTTCAGCATGGGCTCACCCACGCCGAAGGGCAGCTGATAGACTGCGTTGCCATTGACCACATGGCGAGCGTCCCAGGCGCCGCTGGCGCGATCGCAGGCCAGGCATGACGCATTTTGCGGCGACACCTCGTCGCCATCGCCGCTGCCGTTGGAGCCGTTGTCGATCTCATCCGACCAGGCGTAATTGGCCGTTACCAGGAGGCCACGGGAGAACGAACGCCGCAATGCCACGGAGAGACCGTTGTACGAGCTCATGCCGACCGAGCCGCGCCAGCCGATGGCGGGAGCAAAGGCAGGATATTGCGCAACCCCGGTGGCCGGATCGATCAGGTTCACGACGTTGGTATCCAGCAAATGCACGCCGTGGCTTCCGAGGTACGAGACCGTGCTCACAAAGTTCGCCGGCAGCTCGCGCTGCGCCGAGAAGCTCCACTGCTCAACATAGGAATCCTTGCGGTTCCGTTGTTCGGCATTCGGTGAAATGGTTCCGGCGCCGAATACAACCGGCCAGGAAAGCGGTGAGTTCGAACTGCTGGTCGCCGAATAGGAATCGACTTCGTTTTTGGCGGGCAGATTCTGATCGTCCAGCTGTCCATCTTCGTGATACGTGCCGAATCCGCCCCGAAATACCGTCTTGCCGCCCTTCCGCGGCGTCCACGCGAAGCCCACGCGAGGATCGATGTCGCCGTAGTTCTGCTGGCCGAAGCTGGCGCCCACGCCGCAGTATCCCTGCGCCCCGCACGTGGCAAAGTCGAAGGGGTTGGCCTTCCCGTGCGCCTCGTTGAAAAGATCGAAGATGGTGTAGCGCAAGCCCAGGTTCAGGACAAAATTGCGTCGCCACTTGTATTCGTCCTGCGCATAAATGAAGTAATCGTTCTTGCGCAGATCGTTGACCGGCAACGCGCCTGTGAGGCTGGCCTTCTTTACTCCATTCGCTGCGAGATTCTCGACCGTGGAAAACGTAATCTTTCCGTGTTCCCCGTATTCCTGGTTCAATTGAATGTGCCGGATCTCGACTCCGGCTTTGAAGGTATGCCGGTCATGCGCCCAGGTCAGGTTATCGATCCCCGAAAACGAATTGCCCACATAGACGCTGTCGTAGTTGTAGTTCTCTGTAACAAATCCCGGCCCAGGACCCGCCGCAATCGCTATCTGATAGATAGTCCCTGAGTCGCTGTAGTTGTACTGGTTGTCGGTGGAGCGATTGAAGCCTGCCTTGACCTCGTTCACCAGCCCGGGATTGAAGACGTGCAGCAATTCCAGCGCGCCATTGACCGGCGCCGACACCTTCTGCTGCAAGTCCGTCGCGGAAGCCGAGAGCGGCTGCGTATTGACCGACCGATCGTAGCTGAAGCGTATGAACCCCGTTGTCTTCTCTGAAAAATGCTGATCAAGGCGCAACATCGCCGAGCTCTCGTCCACCACCTGTGTGCATTCGCAGGTCAGCAGGTCATAGTCCATGAAGTGCGGATCTCCCGGGTCGGTGGCTGGCGTCCAGGGCGTCAGAGTTCTTTTTGGACCGGCTCCGGGGAATCCGTTGATGATCCCATAGACGGGCGACGTGCTCGGAACCGTTGCTTTGAGTGACGGGCTGGGCACGTCGCCGCTCACCGGATAGCCCCAGTTCTGCCGATAGCCTTCCGAGGAGAAGAAGAAAAACGTCTTCTCACGCATGATCGGCCCACCCAGCGATCCGCCGAATTGATTCAGGCGAAGCGGCTGCTGCGCTTCACCGTTGGAGGCCCAGGCCGGCAGCGGCGCGTCAAAGATATCGTTGCGCAAGTACTCAAAAAGGCCTCCGTGGAAGCGCTCCGTGCCGGAAGGAGAGGTAACGTCCAGTTGGGCGCCGCCCGTGGCGCCTTCCTCCGCGGTTGCCATCAGCGTATCGACGCGGAATTCCTGGATCGCGTCCAGCGGAATGGCGAGCCGCACCCACTGGCGCTGTGTCTGATTCACGATGTTGGTCGCATCCACGCCGTCGTAGGTAAAGTTGCTGTCGTCGAGGCCGCGTCCGGCAAAGCGAACCGTCCGCTGGTTGCTGCCGCCGGTGTCAATGGCGCCCGGTACGAAGGCCGTCAGCGCCGACCAGTCGCGGCCATTGAGCGGCAATTCCTCCACCTGCGTTCTCTCGATCAGGCCGGTCACCGCGCTGGTATTGTGGTCCATCAGTGCCGAAGCACGCGAAACTTCCACGCGCTCCTCGCCGCCCGCCACCTGCAGCGTCGCATCCAGGGTGCGCGTCCTGCCGATGACCTGCTCGACATCGACAAACTCGAGTTTCTCGAAGCCCTGGTGCTCGAAGGTGACGGTATACACGCCCACTGGCAATTCGGGAATGCTGTAGTCGCCGGTGGCGTCCGAAACGGACTCGCGGCGCAGTCCGGTCGCGCCCTCGAGCACCGTGACGTGCGCCTGCGGCAGCAGACGGCCAGAGGCGTCGGTGACTGTGCCGCTCAGCCCGCTGCGGTCCACCTGCGCTAAACAAGTACCGGCAACGAAAAACATCGCGCTGAGACCGACCAAAGCGCGAAGGCCTCGAACGGCAGAAATCCTGGTAGGTGCTAAAGGATGTCTCTCCTTTGAATCGCGATGCATTACGACCTCCAGGAAGAACCGGCTATCGGACGCAAATATGGATATGCGTCCTTGCGTGGGCACTACCAACGCTATGACCAACGCCGCATTTTCGCAATCAGTCGAAGCGCATTCGGGAGCACCGGCTGCGCGTCCGGCACAATACGGGTCGTGCTTTCACGGGGGAGAATGCAAATTGATGCGGCTCCCTCAGCCCATTGCCAGGAGTCTTCTTCGAGCGGGCGAACCCTGATCGGATCGAATCGTCCTCAGCGACGATCAGGAACGCCTGAACTCTGCAGAGAAGCAGATGACGAATTTGTAAGCCCACATCATTACGGCGGTGTCATATGGACATTAAGGTTCCACGAAACGCGAAATCCCCGCGATTTTTACCCCCTTAGTAGGCGATTTGCCAGGTAAGTCCCGCAGTCGGCGCCGACTTTGCGTTGCGCAAAAATGAGGCCCTCTCTCCGATCGTCGGAGAGAGGGCCTTTGCAGCCGAGGTCTGTTTTAGTCGTCGCCGTCCTGGTCTGCGGTGGTGAGTGCTGCTTTGTTGAAGTCGCTCGCCGGACGAACCGTCTTTTCGCCGGGGAACGGGACCCTGTACCCAGTGGCATCGTACCAGTCATAGTGGCTGACGGTGTTCGCGTCCAAGGTGTCGGGTGTGTGATATCTGGCGGCAAAGACCTCCGCCTTCATTTTGAGCCAGCCCGCCCGCAGTGCTTTAACCTGAGGGCTATCCTTCCGGGCCACGACTGTTGCGCAGGTGTTGAAGCCCGGGGTGATATTCGCCGGGGGCACATACCCCGCGACGCCGTAACAGAGCGGAACCTGGGTCGGCACGTGCGACCACGGCAGGAAGTTCTCCGCGGGCGGATTGTCGACGAACACCGTCCTCATGGGCGAGGCCACCAGGTCGTTCTGGTTCATGGGTTTGAGACCGAGGATCTGTTCGATGGTGCGCGTCAGGTTGACCTGCGTGTAGAAGGTGCTGTCTTCGGTGACCCCGGCTCCGGTGCCATCGGAATTCACCTTCTGTACGGCGTAGGGGCTTACGACATAGCCCGGCGAGCGGTGACCGTCCACGTGGTCGACGCCGTACTGCGCGTCATCCTCCTCGATAAAGATCGCCGAATTGTTCCACACCGAGCTGTGGCTGATGTAGTCGATAATGCGCCCAACCGCCAGGTCGTTATCGGCCTCTTCGGCTGTCGCGTTTGGCGGCCCGGTGGTGTGGTCGGACATGATCCAGATGAATTCCAGCTGGGGTACCGTACCGGCGGCCACGTCGTTGGCGAAGTCCTGTTTCCAGACATCGACGCGGTACTGGTCGGGGATGCCCAGATCGAACTGCGGGAAGTTCTGGACCGTGATCTTGTTCAGGTTGGGGAGCGGGGTGACCGATCCGATGGTGTTGTAGTACTGGAGCTGCGACTCGTTACCCGCCTCGTACTCCAGTGTGTCGTTATAGAACTGGGCCCAGCTCGGCTCGCAGCTGTTCGAGACAACAAACGGCAAAGCGATCGGGGGAACCGTTCCGGAATAACTATTATTCAGGGTGTAGTTATTCGGGGTGCAACCCGGCACGGTGAACGTGTTGTACTCGATGTACTCGCCGTAGTTCTTCACGCTGACCCCGGCGGCGGCCGCCACGTCCCAAAGGTGGCCCTTCTGCTGGTAAGCGATCGCATCGCCACCGTTGGAGGGATAGTCGCGGAGCCAGTCCGGCGACTGGATGTCGTCGGAGTAGGGCGCGATGGACTGGGTGATCCAGTTGTGACCGTCGGCCGACTGCCGGCTGGGGTCGTAGAAATTGTCCAAAAGCGCGAAGCGCTGGACCAGGGTGTGCATGTTGGGGGTTACGACGGGGAATTCGGCAAAGGTCGAGTCGTCGCCAAAGACGGCCAGGGACGGGTCGCCGTTGCCGCCCACCACGTCGCCCAGCATCTGATCGTAGGTCCGGTTTTCACGGATGATCACGAACACGTGCTTGATTATGGAAGGATCGCCGATCCTCTCCGGGATAACGCGCGGCCTGGCCCACGGCCTGCCCCCTCCAGCCGACCAGATGTTTTCCGCCAGATCCCAGTGGTTGTTCTGGAAGACCTGCCGGGTCATCTCCACGGCTTGCTCGTATGTGGGTACGGGAATGATGCTGACGGTGCCAAGATCTTGGTGGGTATTAAAGTCGACTACGCCTTCCTCTTTTCCGTACGAGTTCTCAGCCGAGTTCGCCGGAGGGGCCGCTACGCCGAAACCGGTTGTGCCGATACCCTTGTCGTTGGCAACCAGCAGCGTGTTGGCCGCCGTGTCCAGAACCACCGAGGCCGGCGCATAGCCGGCCGGGATGAAGCCCACGATGGGATTGCCCGAACGGTCGATAAGATTGACGATGGCGATGGCGTTGGCATTGTAGAGTGCGACGTAAGCGTAGTTGCCGTACTCATCGACTGCTATCGAGGTCGGCCCCGCGCCATAAGCCGCTCCCTTTACCCCCGGCACGCGGACCGGCAGACTAACCGGGATCGTCCTCTCCACCGTGTTGGTGGTCGTGTCGATTACCGAGATGCTGTCGTCATACGTATTAGCAACCAGCAGATCGTGGTGCCAGAAGGCCATGCCGGTGGGATGATGTCCGGTGGTGATAGTGCCGGTGACTGTAAAGGAAGCCAAATCAACCACGGAAACGGTGCCGCGCGCGACGCTGCCGGTGGGATATTCGGCGACAACCGGGGTGCCGTTGGAGTACTCCTGAAAATCGCTCGCGGTTGCAATCCGGCCAGCCTCGTTGGAGACGTAGGCGGTCTTGCCATCGGGCGAGATCGCGACACTGTGCGGAACGTTGCCGACGCGGACCTCCGGGCCCTCGACCGGGGTGGCCGCGGTCAGGTCGATTTTGGTCAGCGTATTGTTGTTGTTCAGCACGACATAGGCGGTCTTTGCATCCTTCGAGACTGCGATGCCGGTGGGATAGGAGGTCAACACACCGTCGGAGAAAAGCGAGACGGTCTGGCCGCAGGGGATATAAAAGCTGCCGTTGGTCCCCCCGGGGCTGTTCGCAAAGCAGGTGGCGCTGGTGAGAGAGTCGTTGGCGTTGACGTCCATCGGAACGCTGACGTGGGCGTAGTCCGAGAGCAAGCCTGTCGACGGACTGACGCTCGCGATGGCAACGAAGGCTCCCTGCGTGAAGCTGAAATAGAAGTTATTGCCGTCCTGGCTGAACAGCAGGTACTTGCCGTCCGGCGTATAAGCGATGCCGAGGTTGCTGCCGTCTGGATCAGCGCCCCCGATGGCCGGTGTGTAGGTCTGCAGGACAGCGCCCGTCCGGGTGTCGAAAACTGTGACCGCCTGGGGCGCGCCCATTTGAAGGACGGCGGCGGTGTGCGTGCGGGTATTCGGGTTCAGCGCAACCTGCTTGGCGCGGGTCGTGATGCCGAGGTAGACCTGTGTGCCGGCGGGCGTGATGATTTTGCCGTCGCTGACCACCCACGGGCTCGCCAGGGGCTTCGAGTAGGTCGGGCCGGTGGTCGCGCTCGTGTTCTCGCCGGGTGAGTACGTCGGAAACGGTACGGACTGGGCGAGCGCCGGAACACTCAGTCCCGCCACCAGCAGGCCGGCGAGCAGAGGCAGACGGTTAATCAGAGAATTATTTTGAGACGAATTGCGGGACATATGTCTTTTCTCCCCTTCGGTTTTCCATCGCGGAATCGGAATCGGCGGCGCGAGATCGGAGTCGAAATACAACCAGCGCCCCGCGGACACCAATCTCTTGCTGACGACCTGTAACGGCCTGTGACAATTGGCGCGGGCGAATCTTCGCCCTCGAAGCGAGAGTAGAAACACGTGCCGCACAGCAGCGTGACGCCGACATTACAGTTTTGTCAGGGCGTTTCGAGGACAGGCATGGGCAGCGTCACTCGCGTGCCGTGGTCCGGTTGACGGGTGGATCTTTGCCGTAAATGCCCGTGGATCTTGCAGTGTGACGGCGGGCACTGCACTCGTCGCACGTCTGTGCTAAACAGCAGAGCGGTTCCCCGGAGAGCCTTTCCCTTCACCTGATGCCGGCCCTCCGCCGAATCGACCGGGAGGCTTGTCATGGCATCGCAATCCATCAGCATCGAGTCAGCCGTTCCCCAGGGAGAAGGGGGATGGATCCGGCAGTCCTGCGGATTCTACGCATGCCCCATATGCAAGCAGAGTCTGGAACCGGTGCACGATCTGGAACCGGGGCGCGGGGGGCTTTGCTGTCGGGTGTGTGCGCGGACCTACCCTATACTGAGCGGGATTCCCGATTTCATCGTGGTCAACCTCGAGGAGAGCAGAAACCGATCCCTGCGCGTCGTCGGAAAGAATGACTCTCGGGCCGGGCTTGACTTTATGGCATCGGTCTACGAAGCCTGTATCTATCCCGCCGTGTGCAACCTGTATGGCGGATGGCACAGCACGTCCTTAAAACAACTGGCCCATGACGTCGCCGACATTGTGGGATCACGCGACGGTGTCATTCTGGACGCGGCCTGCGGCCCGGGAACCTACGGGCGCCGCATTGCTTCTGCGTCAAAGACCGTTCTTGGCATTGATATCTGCATGAGCATGCTGCGGCGGGGCGCCCATTACGTCGAAAGGGGACATATTCCCAACGTGCACTTCGCTCGTGCGATGGTGGAGGCGCTGCCGTTCCGGGCTGGCCTGTTCGACGCCGCCATCTGTGCAGGATCACTGAACCACTTCTCCGACACGGTTCTCGCTTTGCGCGAGATCAACCGCACCATGAAAGTCGGAGCGCCGCTGGCGGTGATGTGCTTTGCCGCCATCCACTCGGGCCTCATGAAATACAAATCGATCCGCGACCGGGCGGAGAAAGGCGGCGGTCACATCGACAGCGTCGCTGACCTCGAGCGCTATGTGGCCGAAGCAGGGTTTGAGGACTTTTCTTCCCATGCGTATGGCTCTGTCCTGGTGTTCAGCGCCCGCAAGAGGCCGGCGGAGCATTAGAAGAGCGGTCTGGCTCGAGTAACCAGCAAGGCGGAAGTGGACGTTTAGCTAAGGCCTCGAATGGCGATAGCAGGGCGAGTCACTCGTTGAGCCGCTATACGGACCCTATTCCGAGTACTGGCAGGTTGGTCGGCCAACCGTTCAGAACA
>PMUI01000085.1 GCA_003166955.1 Acidobacterium sp. | reverse complement strand
GGTCGCGAAGCGGCCGAAAAAACCTAAAGCGGTGAGGCCGGGTCCTCCATCCTTTTCGACGCGGTTGGCGGAAGAGGTGGGAGAGCACGACTCCCTGCCCCGAGCCTTTCCCTATTCCCTGTTCCCTGTTTCCTGTTCCCTGCCATTCCACCCCAAACCACTCAAAAACTCCCGATCCGCCTCACTCAATTCCGCCCCCACCAGCAAATCCGGCCGGTTCCTCCACGTCTTCTCCAGCGCCCGCTCCCGCCGCCAACGCCGGATCGCCGCATGATCCCCCTGCGTCAGCACCTCCGGCACCGCCACCCCCCGAAACTCCGCAGGCCGCGTGAAGTGTGGATAATCCAGCAACCCGCCAGCCCCAAAAGTCGACACCGGCGGCCCCTCCCCACCGACCCCAGCATCCGCCAACCCAAAGCTCTCAAACTCGCTCGAAGCCTCGTTCCCCAGCACCCCCGGCAGCAGCCGAGCCGTCGCGTCCACCACAATCGCGGCCGCCAGCTCGCCGCCCGATAACACGTAGTCGCCCACCGACAGCTCCCGATCGCACAGCAGCTCGCTCACCCGCTCATCAACCCCCTCGTACCGCCCGCAGAGCAGCACCAGCCGCTCCAGCCCCGCCAGCTCCCGCGCCACGGCCTGCGTAAACCGAGCCCCCTGCGCCGACAGCAACACCACCTGCTCCCGGCCCCTATCCCGCCCCGCCTTCCCTGCCACCCCCAGCGACTCCGCTGCCTCGGCCAGCGGCTCCGGCTTTAGAATCATCCCTTCGCCCCCGCCAAACGGCCGGTCGTCCACCGTCCGGTGCCGGTCGTGGGCAAAATTCCGCAGGTCATGGACCTCAACAGTGACCAGCCCGCCGGCAATTGCCCGCCGCAGCACCCCGTGGCTCAGGATGCTCGCAAAGAACTCCGGAAAAATCGTGATCAGATCGAACCGCATCGTCTCGGGGTTCCCCATTCTGATCGTGCCCCCTGATCTTGCTCTGTGGCTGGGCGCGATCAGAGCCGGGGTCCCCGCAACGCCCGGTGTTGGCGTTGTGGGGTGAAGCGTGGGAATCGCGCACCAGCGCGATCCGTCCCACATCTCCACGCCCACCGCACGCCAGGCTTGCCCAACGCATCTCATTGTGTCATGCTGCGTGCGCCCATCAACGCGCTCGTTGGCAATCGCGCATGCTGTTGCTATAATCCGCCGCGCAGGAGTTTTGCTGAATTTCTGGCATACTCATACAGCGGTGCAAACTGAAGCGGAGCCCGGAGGGCACATCGGATGCAGGATGATTACAAGTTCTATGCAAGCGCAGACGGCGAATTCGAGCCCGAAGCAGACGACGATCTGGAAGAGCTGGAGAACGGCTTCGGCGACGACGAGGAGGAAGAGGAAGTGGAAGTCTCCACCACCATCACCTCCGATGACGACGAACTAGGGGACGAGGACGAAGGCATGGCCGCACCCGCGCCCGCGGCTCCTCCGCCTCCTCCCGCGAAAAAACCAGCAAAGAAAGCCCCGGCCAAAAAAGCGCCGGCGAAGAAGGCCCCGGCTCCAGCTAAGAAAGCTGTGGCCAAAAAGGCAGTAAAAAAGGCCCCCGCAAAGAAAGCGGCGAAGAAAGCCCCGGCCAAAAAAGCAGCAAAAAAAGCAGCAAAGAAAGCAGCGAAAAAAGCTCCCGCGAAGAAAGCTGCAAAGAAGGCCGTAAAGAAAGCTGCGAAAAAAGCGCCGGCCAAAAAGGCTGCAAAGAAGGCCGCAAAGAAAGCCACGAAGAAAGCTGCGAAGAAGAAATCTCGCCGCTAGCTTCGCCGAACATCGCCATCAGGAACAAGGGCCGTGAGGCATTTCTGCCTCGCGGCCCTCGTTTTTCCTGCCTCAACTTCCCCGCCGCCGCGCCATCTCGCGCTAAACCCGCTGTTCGATAACAGGCGCGACCTACCGCGCCCGGCAACTCGCCCCGATTGCTCACCCCACTAAACTCTGGAGACATGTCCGCCACCGCAACGCTGAATCTCTGGAAGAGACACCTTCGATCCGTTCCCGCCGAAGTCTGGGACCACACCGGCCTCACCGTCCTCATCCTGGCCGATAACGGCCTCGCGGAGCTATCGCCGCAGATCGCCAAACTGCGCAGCCTGCGAACCCTCGACTTAGGCCACAATCAGCTCTCCGCATTGCCGGACGCCATCGGAGAGCTCGTAGATCTGCGCGATTTTCTCTACCTGCACGACAACCGGCTCGCCGCACTGCCTCCGTCGATCAAGCGGCTACAGAAACTCCGCTACCTGAACATCAGCGAAAACCAGTTCTCAATCCTTCCTGATTGCATTGGCTGCATGGCCGGCCTGGTCGAACTGCGCGCCACCGATAACCAGCTTTCCAGCCTGCCGGACTCCATCGCGCAATTGTCGAACCTGCGCGAACTTCACCTCAGAAACAACAGCCTCCGCACCCTTCCCGTCGCCATTGCGAAACTGCACGAACTTCGCCAGCTCGACCTGCGCGGAAATCCCATCGAGTCCCTGCCCGACGTGATTGCAGAACTACCCAAACTCGAAAAGCTGGATTTGCGCTGGGTGAATACCCTCCAGCCGCCGGAGTGGCTCGATGCTCTCGAGGATCGCGGCTGCCTCGTCTACCGATAGCGCCGCGGTGTGGCTTCTCTCCCTGTTCCCTGTTCCCTATTGCCTACTCCCTGCCTCTAAGGCAGCGGCCACCCCTGCGTCAGATCCGAGTTCTTCAGCGTGTTGAAGTCGTAGCTCTCGTTGTCCACCTCGCTGCCCAGCTCAAACAGCCCACAGGGAGTAGGAATCGGCGCCGTCACCGCCGGAAGCGCCGGAAGCGCCGGAGCCGTGTACACCGGATTCTTGAAATTCAGCGTTTGCGCCAAATTTGCAATCTCATTCGAAGCGTCGCGCGCCGTCAGCGGCGGCAAATTGTAGCGCCACTCGATCAGCTTCAGTACGCTGGTGTGATCGTAGAGCCCCCTATCGATCCGCGGCGTCCCCGGATGGCCCTGCGTCCACGGCGAAATCACCAGCGTCGGCACCCGGCATCCCAGCAACGCCTTCCCATCGATCAAATCCGTATCGAGGCCGTTCGGCGCAATCACCCGCGGCGGCACAACCGTGTCATAGAATCCGCCCCACTCGTCGCGATTGATCGCCAGCACCGTGTTCCTTCCACCCCGGCCCGCTCGACGGCGAGGGGAACGACGACCATCCGCACGCCGACATTCGGGCGGGCGAGGCGTTTCTGAGCCAGATCTACAATGCGCTGACCCGAAAATCCGCGAAACTCCTCCAACCTGGAGAATTTGTCAAGAGCGAACCCCGAAAACCGAAGTAATGACCCCTCATTCCATTGCACTTCCACGCCAACGAACCCAAAGATTTTTGGCAGGTTTCCAGGCTCAACTTGGTATTCTGATAATAGAGAGTAAGAAACAAACGAGGCCGCTCAATTCGAGCGGCCTCTCTATTTGCGCAGGACACCAACGCTCGACCGAATCATGGACCATACCGCCCAACACGCTGACCGTCAGCCGCCCTTGACCGGCTGCCTGCTCTGTTCCCGGTTTCCTGTTGCCTGTTCCCCGTTTGATTCAAACTCAGCCGAGTCTCCGTCAAACGCAGCCGCGTCCCCGTCAAACTCGGCCGGGTTGACGTCAAACTCGGCCAACCCCCATCTGCCCCGGCCTCAATCATCTGGCCCCAACACGGCCGAGATTGAAGCAAACTCGGCCGAGTTTGCTTCAATCTCAACCACCTGCGGATCTGATTGTTTCGAGGGCACCTGGCGAGGGTACTCAAGCCGGGTAACTGCGCTAACCCGCAGAAAACAAATCACCGGCCAGATTTCGAGAGGAGGCATTTTTCGCCCGTCCCGCAAAGCGGAACTACCGATTCCCGGCCGCTTCCCGCTTCTCTTCTTCGGTCATGGGACCATTGATCTCCAGCAGTCCCTCGGGAAGCCGCATCTCCACCCGCCTCTTCGCCGTATCCACGTGAATAACATATTCCGCCACAAACGGAATCAGCAGGTCCCCGCCACCCCGGCCCGGGTGCACAACCAGCAGCTCCGTGCTCGAGGAGTCGCGATCGACATCGACGATGGCGCCGACCTCCCTGCCGTCACGGTTCAGGTCGATCAGCCGGCAGCCGATCAGATCGCTCACGTAAACCGAACCCGGGTCCAGCGGCGCGCGCTCCGCGGCCGGAATCGCCACCTCGAAACCACGCAGCGCCTCGGCCTCGTTGATCGAGTCGACCGCCTGGAACTTCATCACCACCCGGCTGCGCAGAAACCAGAAGTTTTCCAGCTGCACCTCGCGCGGACGGGAGCCAAGCCGCTCCGGCGGGATCAGAAAAAGCCGCGTCCGATCATGGAATCGCTCCGGAAAATCCGTCAGGATCTCAGCCAGCAGCTCGCCGCGTCTCCCGTGGGATCGGATCAGCCTCGCCACCAGCACCCATTCCGCCCGTGCCGAGGCGGACTTGTCCCCACCAGCGGTTTGACCCGCCACGTTCGACACCGGCGTGTCGGACGCGGAATCACCCCTCTGCTCGCGTGAGTTGGTTGGACGGGGGGACACCATTCCTTCCCGCTCTCGCTACTCCTCGCTGTTGGCAGCTCCCTGGTGGTCCTCTTCGAGAATGTCCAGTGTGTATCGATGATGGTGCTTCATGCTGACAGCACCAAGGATCGTCCGCACCGAACGCGCGGTTCGACCCTGTTTCCCGATCACTTTCCCCACATCTGTGGGCGCCACCCGGAGCCGCAACACCGTGCTCTCTTCTCGTTCCACCGCTTCAACAACCACTGCCTCGGGAATATCCACCAACGCTCGTGCAATCTGGGTTACCAGTTCCCGCATGTCATCGGGTTTGTCTGTTGTCTGATTCATCCTGCCCCCCATTTGGAAGACACACGTCATTCATCTCTTCCGGGGCTATCGCGGATACTACCGTAAGGCTGCAACGGACAAAAGAACAATCCGCAGACTTTCTCGCCCCGGAGGTGCAAAAGTAATCTTGTAGGAGGTATCTGGAGCAGGCGAGCGGTCGACCCCTCCGCAATTCGCTGGATCTACGCCGCCGTTGTAGCGTCCGTATTCTCCGACGCGCCCTTCTTCGGCGCGACAGGCTGACCGGCTGCTGAGGGACCGGAGCGAAGCAGCTTTGCAACCCTGTCCGACGGCTGCGCTCCCTTGCCCTTCCAGTATTCGATACGCTCAAGCTTCAGATCGACGGAAGCCGGACTCGTTCGTGGATTGTAGGTTCCAACCACCTCGACCGAACGTCCGTTCCGCGCGCGGTCCTTTTCAATAACGACCACGCGGTAATACGGTTGTTTGCGCGCGCCCACGCGCGCCAGGCGAATCATCAACACAATGGAATTGTCCTTTCAGATATTGGCAAAACCCGGATTTGCAGCCACGGCTCAAACCAGGGCAACTGATCCAGTCTCCTAATATAGCAGGGACTTTCCGCGAATCGGTCCGTTATCAGACCACGACGCGCCTACTTCTCCCATGGAGTGTTCGGAAATGAAACACTGAGGATGGAAAAGAAGGGCCACGCCAACTGCTCTGAGGAGTCGCGCTCAGGCCGGGGTAGCCTTCTCCCCGCGCTCCACCGATCGCTGGAAATATTCAATGCAGAGCTTCAACCCGGTTCTCAGATCGATCTTTGGTTCCCAACCCAGCAACTCCTTTGCCTTCGTGATGTCCGGCCGCCGCTGCACCGGATCATCTTCCGGCAGCGGAGCGAACCGGATTTTGCTCGATGATCCTGTCACCTCCAGCACCTGCCGCGCGCATTCCAGGATCGTCCACTCCTCCGGATTGCCGATGTTCACCGGGAAATGCTCGTTCGAGCGCGCGAGTCGAAGAATCCCGTCGATCTCGTCGGACACGTAACAGAAACTGCGGGTCTGCGTTCCGTCCCCATAGATCGTCAGGTCTTCGCCCTGCAGTGCCTGCATCATCAGGTTCGAGATGACCCGCCCATCGCTGCCGTGCAGCCTCGGCCCATACGTGTTAAAAATCCGCACCAGCCTCGTGTCCACCCCGTAATAGCGGTGGTACGCCATCACCATCGCCTCGGAGAAGCGCTTCGCCTCGTCGTATACCGACCGCGGTCCCACCGGATTCACATGTCCCCAGTAGCTCTCCGGCTGCGGATGCACAGTCGGATCGCCATAGCACTCCGACGTCGAAGCGTGGAGGAAGCCGGCCTCGTATTTCCTGGCCAGTTCCAGTACGTTCCTCGTTCCCTCCGAGCCCGCCCGCAGTGTCTCAATACCGATGCGCACGTAATCGACCGGACTGGCCGGCGATGCGAAGTTATAAAGAAAATCGACCCGCCCGAAATCGAATGGCTCGCAGATATCGTGCTCGATAAGCTCGAATCGCGGCTCGCCCCTCAGATGTTCGAGGTTGGCAAGGTTGCCGGTGTTGAGGTTGTCCAACCCCAGCACGCGATGGCCCTCCGCCAGCAGCGCGTCGCAAAGATGCGACCCCAGGAATCCGGCGGCGCCGGTCACCAGAATGCGTCTGGCTCTTGCGGTATTTGGCTCACGCAAAGATGACAAATCTCCCACGTACTACCACTTCTCTGGATGCGAGAAGGCTATTGGGTCGTGCAGTGGCTTCGATAGTAGCATGGCACTTCGAGTCCACCGAAAGCGGCGGCAGACCTCCTCTACACTTCCTCACCAGGGTTGGTATGATTTTACTGTCTCGATTGGCGCGCCGCCGGCACCAGCAGCGACAGCAGCCCATTGCTCATTGCTCGCCTTGCATCATCTCTTGTGGTGAATGATTTGACTCTCCCGAGTAAGCGCCGCATTCTCTGCGTGTGCGATCCCCGCCCCGGACAGACATCCGGATATCGGCTATTAAGCCTCCGGCGTCTTGGCCAGGATGCCCTCGTGTTCGACCTCTCTCGGTACCGGTCCCGTTCCCGAGTCATCGCCGCGCTCACGACTCGAATGCCTGTAGGCCCCTTGATTGCCGAAATCAATCGCGACCTGCTGGACATGGTTCGGCAGCACAAACCGGACGTCGTGTGGTTCGATAAACCTGTTCACTTTACGCGGAACACGATCACTGCGATCAAACAAGCCGGGGCACAAACCGTCTGCTACAACCAGGACAACCCCTTCGGTCCCCGCGATGATGGCTGCTGGCACCAGTTTTACAAGGTTTTTCGGATGTTCGACCTGCATTGTCTGCTCCGAACCGCCGACATTCCGAGATACCAAGCCTGGGGCTTGCCGTGGATCAATATCTTCTTCAGCTTCGAACCCTCAATTCACTTTCCCCCGCCCCCCGGCTGGTCCGATACTGAACGACATCGCAGCGTCTCTTACGTGGGCAGCCCTCTTGAGGACAGGCCCGGGTTTCTGCGTCAGCTTGCGGATGAGCACCAGATTCCGGTCATCATTTCGGGGCCCCAATGGCGTCGGTTTCTTTCTCCGGACATCGCCGGCCGCCTTGTCTCTCACGATTATCTGAGTGACTCCGATTACCGCAAGGCAATCTGGCAGTCTCGAATTAACCTCAGCTTCGTAACCCATCTGAATGAAGATGACATCGCCCACAAAAGCATGGAGATCACCGCTTGCCAGGGTTTTCTTCTCGCCCTACGTACCGAGGGGCACCAGGCCGTCTTCGAAGAAGACCGTGAGGCCGTCTTCTTTTCATCTCTCGACGAGTGCGCTGACAAGTGCCGCTTCTATCTTGAGCGATCCAGCGTGCGTGAAACCATTGCCCAAAAAGGTCGCGAACGCGTTATCCGCTCCGGCTATGACAACGACACGCAGCTTGCCCGAATTCTGAACCGCCTCGACGGACGCCCGCCTGCAGAAGATTCACACACTTGATCCATTCCGCGGATCGGTCGAGAATCCTCCCTCGCCAGGGTTTACAGATGCGCCGAGCGATCTCCGGTAGCCGGAAGAACTCGGCTTTCTCGCCGGAAAAAGCCTGTCCAATTCCGCTGGGACTATCGGTGCGCCTTGAAGAGCAGGTTCTGCGAGAGGATGGCCCCCGAGGACGCCGTCTCTGCGATATACAAGAGCCGGAATGGCATAGTTCCACATGCCCAAAGAACCCGGCGAACCAGGCTTTTGATTCCGTGAATGATGGGTCTGTCCTCGAAGCACTCCACGGCGCCGAATTGCAGAGAGCCGAACATCTGCTTTATAGAGGCCGCGGTGAACGCCTGTTCATGAGTTAGATCGCCATAACGGACTCGTGCTCCGAATATCCCCTCGGCGTTGGGAACATGCCCGATGCAAACCCCGTCGGGAGAAAGGACCCGGCGAACTTCGGTCAGAAGCTCGAATGCCTCCTGCCGGTCAAGGTGTTCCAGCACATCGAAGAGACAGATGATCTCCGCGCCACTCGACTCGCATGCACGAAGGAAATTCAGGGCCTGCCCCCACTCGACGCCCCGGACTCCAAGCCGCTGCGCAAACTCGACCTGTTCCTTCGAACCATCCACTCCGCGAGCGTTTCGGAACGACGCCTCGTGAAGAAAATAGAGCAGCGCCCCATGCCCACATCCGATATCCAGAACGCGGGAACTGCGATCGGAGGGAAAATGATCGCGGATTATCCCTTCACAATACGCCCGGCGCGGTTCGAAATGCTCGGCGGCAGACGCTCCGAACTCCCGGATATGGCCGCTTGACACATAGGATTGGTATACCGTTTCTTTCCAGTCCCGCATTACCCCTCTTCATATAGATGGCATCGCGCCCAATCTTGAGGTCCGTTTCCGAGTCTATCGCCCAACAAATCGCGAACGCCCCATCCACCCCGGCTACGACAATGATACCCAGCTTGCGCGGGAATTCTGAATCGTCTCGACGGACGCCCGCCGAAGCTTCACACAATTGACGGTCCCAGTGCATCGGTCGAAACCGCTTCCGTATCCCCGGTTCTCAAACGAACCGCGCGATCTCCCATAGCGGGAATTATCCTGACAACCCACATCGCACACCACGAGATGATGATGACGTAGAGCGGATTCTTGATCATACTAACTACAACATCGGCACCCATACTCCCCTCCGAGATACCGAGGATAAGCAGTACGACTGCAACCGTACCCCATGGCCGCGTAATGTCGAACATACTCTCGTTAACAACGAAAACCAGGGGCATCACGACAAAGGGAAACACTACGGCACCGAACCAGCTAAATGCCCCGTAGCTGTCTGCGACGGATGTTACGGTGGAATTGGTAGTCTCAAAGGTATCCGATTCCTGTCCGTCAAGATGGCCCAGATATGGATTGGATCCGAACTCTGGCTTGTTCGGATACAGGAAGCGAGGAACCTGTGTCGCCAGATCGAGACCGATGGATGTAAAACCATAGTGAAATCCTGTCGCGCAGGCATTGATCAGGGTGCTGTCCGGACCAATCTTAGCAAAGCGGTTCACGGTCACTGCGCCTGGCGTCGCAAAGTAATTTACAGTGCCGGGCGTCTCGAGGGCGGCATTGCCTACGATGGCCTTAATCGAAGCCCACTGATCTGGCGCCGACTCCAGCACGTTCAACATCGTGGACGCTTGTCCTCTGATTGTCCCATCCCCCCTCCACCCACGCGAGTAGAGATAATATGGGGACAAAATGACGAAGAAGAATGTGACGGCGACAATGCCCGCAACTCTATGGCTTTTCCTGAATGTGAAGCTTCGCAGGTAACACGTTAGGAAAACGATGCCGACAGGTTCCAGGAATGACAGCCGTGATGAAATCACGAAACCCTCGACCATTATGGCGAGCGTCGGCCACAACGCCAACCACCCGAAGCAGTGTCGGCCGTTCGTGCTCCTGATTCTGTTGTCCACTGCGAGCACAAGTGAAAACGGAAGCAAATAGGCAAGCGCTCGCGCGTAAGCATGAGTCAGCGAAGTACTCTGCGAGCCTTGCGCTAAGTCCATGGCCATTTCTCCAGCAGAACCGATCAGGCCGCCGGTTAGCGATACGAAATAGAGGTACTTTGACTGCGTTGGAGTCTCCGGCTCTGCCGGTCTGGGAAGCGGGAAACGCAACCGGGAAAATACAAACGTACCCAGCATGAGCGAAGCGAAATAGACGGCGTAAACAGTGATTGTCACTTGCGGCACGTCGAGATTCTCGTCGGCTCGTTCGAATAAGACAACTTTCCCAATTTGCGAGATAACGAGCGATCCGAGTGCGAAAGAGGTAAACGCAATGCCGCTGATGGTGCGGAAGCCGCCGAGAAAATTGTAGGTGACGCACGCCGATACAACAGCAATGGCCATCATGGAAACGAAATAGACGTTCGTGCCCGAAGCCAATTCGCCGACAACGAGGAACAGCACAACGGCAAACATGAGCGGAAGCGGAATTCGGAGTGCGATACGCATAGCAACCCTGTGTACACAAGCTCTCAAATACAAGACAACTAAAACTTAGAGGATGTCCCCTCCTCGTTTTACCAGTATTCACGGGCTAATATCCGGCAGCATTCATTGTTGCAAACGAAGCAATATGGCAAAGCCAGCCGCCTTGAGCCGGTCATTTCTTACCAGCGAGCCCGAGGGCTTAGCTATTTGTGAAGTTGCCGATGCCATGGTCTTCGGACCTTTTCACTTTGTTTCATTTTGCAGACCTGAGCAGCAATCGAGCGTCGCCAAGGATCAGCCGGTTTATCCCAATGAAGTTGGTCGAGGAAACGTACACCCAGACCACCTACCCCTCATGGCACACGGTAAATCAGGCCGCTAATCACTCCCGTCGTGACTCCCGCCCCGCCCACCGCCATGCCCGCCTTGAATCCGTTCGTCGGCACCAGAAGCACGTCGTCGGAGGCCAGCGCAACGTCCCTTTCCTTTCCGTGCATCACCTTCTTCAGGTCCATCTGAATTTCCACATGCTGATCGTCCGGCGTCTTGCGAATGATCACCACTCTGGACAGAGCCGCACCGTAGTTCAGGCCTCCGGCCATTGCAATCGCACGCATCACCGTTATTGGCGCGTTGCTGGAAAGCGGAATAGCCGACGGCGTCTTCACCTGCCCCACTACAAATACGTTGCCCACTTTGGACACAATGACGGTATCCCCCGCCATTAGTGGAATATTCGCCTCATCCGTCATCTTGGGATCCGTTCCCAGAATTACTGTGATAGGTTCAGCATCGCCCGGCCGCCGCACAGTAATGGTGTGGCTCGCCAGTGGAGTAAATCCCCCACACGCCGAAATCACGTCCAGCAAACGGAGTTGTCCGAACGCAGGCACCGGAGACGGCTTCTGCACTTCGCCCAGAACCGTAATCACTCGGGTCGGAGAATCCACCAGCGAGACCGTCACTTGGGGATCCACCAGGATTCCCTTCTCCTTGAGTTCCTTCTCCAGGTAAAGCGCCGCTTCCGATGGAGTCATCCCGGCGACCTTCACCACCCCCAGGTACGGCAAAACAATCTCGCCCTGCGCTCCAACCTTCAGGCCCATTGCACTGCCGCCGCTCGTCCCCCCTGGCGTGTTGACACTGGTCATCGCTGTAGTGGTCAGCTCCGGTGCACCGTAGGTCGCAATCGAGATCACGTCTCCAGGCATGATCTTCACGTCGCCATATTGCGCCTGCAGCGCCGATACTGTCGCCGGCGTTCCGTTGTCGGAGGGGGCGCCCACCGCGGGGCCGGCGAACTGTGCCATGGCTGCGGTTGCCACGCCCATTAGTCCCACGCACACCGCCATCCCCGCCACCCGGCCGGCTAACCCGACTTTCATTCCATGTCTCCCATTGTGCTTACTCGGCAACCAGCCGCACTTACTTGTTGTAGTCATACGTGTAATAGCCGAGATAGCCGTAGTACTCGGGCAGAGAAGCATCCACACCGTTGAACACAAATCCGTACACCTTCACGTCCAGTTCATGCAGAATCTCCGCCGCGCGCGACAGCATCCGACGTGTGCAGTAACCCTGCCGGATCACCAGCACCATACCATCCGCCTGCGCCGCCACGATCGCCGGATCGGTCACCGACAGAACGGGCGGCGTATCGAAGATGACATAGTCATACTTTTCCCGCAGCTGACGAACCACCTCCGTCATCTGATCTGAGGCCAGCAGATCCGCCGGCAGCGGAGGAACTGTCCCGGACGGTATCACGTCGAGCGTCGTCAGCGTCTCATGCGTCTGCGTAACCTCGTCCAGGGTGTAGTATCCGGTCAAAACCTCGGATAACCCTTTCCCCCCTTCCATGCGCAGCCGCTTATAGACTGACGGACGCCGCATATCCGTATCCACCAGCGCGACCTTCTTGCCGCCCTGCGCCAGCACCGCGGCCATATTGACCGAAACCGTCGACTTGCCTTCCGCCGGCTGGCAACTCGTCACCGCAATCACCTTTGACTCCCGCGAGGTGGTTGACAACCTCATCGAGGTTCGCAGCGCCCGGAACGATTCTGCAAATGGCGAGCGCGGATCTCGCAGCAATTCCGGACCCACCACCCACTCCAAATCCGATCCTTTGCTCTTCCAGTGACTCTGCGGGATCATCGCCAGCGAAGGAAGACCCAAAATCTCCTGAATCTCATGCGCATCGCGTAACCGGGTGTCCATCTTCTCCATGAAAAGCGCCAGCGTGAATCCACCAAAGAAGCCAAACAGCGTGCCGATCATGCCAAGCCTCATCGGCGACGTACTCGACGGTCCCAGCGGCACCGAAGCCATATCCACCTTGCTGATGTCGGCGGCGTCCAGCCCCGCATCCACCGTGGCTTCCCGCAACCGCCCAACGATGCTTTCGTACATCTTCCGGTTGGAGTCGTATTCCTGGCTCAGCAGCATGTACTGCACCAGGTCGTCGCGCTGCCCGTACAGATCGTGAACCTTATCGTTGAGCATTCCCTGCGCCTGGCCCTGCGCGCTCTGGGCCAGCTCAAAGGCATCGTTCGCCTCCGCAACCACGCGGCGCTCCTGGTCTCCAATCTCCTGGTTCAGCGCATCGCTTTGCGCTCGCAGTTGCTTCACCTGCGGATAATTCGGACCGTACACAGGCTGGAGCCGCGCCAGTTCCCCCTGAACCGAAGCTCTCTGCGCCCGCAGGCTAGCCAGCAGCCCCTCGGACCCAATCGCTCCCTGTACCGTCCCTGGAGTCTCCTGAATCTGATCCGGCGGCAGGGATCGCAGAATCCGGTAGCGCGCTTCCGCCAGCACGCGCTGCTCCGATGCGTCCGCCACTCCCTTTTCCAGGTTTCCGATTTCCTGCAGCATCAGGCTGTGTTCAGGATCCAGCGCCATCACTCCCAGCTTGCGCTGCAGGTCCACCATCTTGTTCTGCGAATCCTGCACTACGCCGCGCAGGTCGTCCATCTGCCCGGTCAGCCATTTGCTCACCTGCTGCGTGGTGTTGTAGTGCGTCGCGAAATTGTTCTCGATGAACTCGTTCTCCAGCGCATTCACCACGTCCGCCGAAAGCTTTGGATCCGAGCTCGTATAGGCGATCGTGATCATCTGCGTCCGCGGAATTCGTGTCAGAGCCAGATGCCCGCGCAGGTTATTGATCACCGCATTGCGGACCTGCGGATCGTCCATTGTCTGGTGCGGAGCAACCGCCGGCTTCTTCCCGAAAAGCGAAGACCCGAACGAGAAGCGGCTGCCTCCGTTCATGAAAACCGGATTGTTCGCCAGATCCAGCTTCTCCGCTACCGCTGCCAGAAGCGTGTCGCTCTCGATGATGCGAATATCGCTCTCGATTACCACGTCCAGCGTCCCCGAGCCGGAACCAAAAGAGTACGAAATCGATTGCTTCAGCTCCGATGCCGAACCGGGCTGCACGCGAACTTCCCCCGCCGCCGTGTATTTCTTTCCGCGAAAGAGTCCCCCCGCCGCCGCCAGCAATCCAACACCAAGGGCCATGCTCAAAAGGAGCACGCGTCTCTTCCGGATCACCAGCCACAGATCGGTGAGGGAAACGTCCTTCGTCTCCGGGACGACGGAGATCTGTTTAGCACGAGTCAGCTGTTGCACTTAACCTCTCATTGCCGGATGTCCCTGGCCGGATCCCGGCGCCAACGACCTTGGTAGTTCGCCGCTGCAAATAATTCCACCGTGCGGCCGTACGAGAAATAGAAGAGCTTGCTTCCGGACAATCCACAGAAACAGAGCTGGCGGGTCGTCATGCATTTGCCCAGGGAATTACCGCTGCAAAAGCGTTATTCGAGTGTACCGCCCCGTACTTTCCCGGTCAATAAAGTCTCCGCTCCGGGGTGTCCCGCCTTGATACTTCCACTCCGATACGTCCGCTCCACCCCGATCCCGAAACAAAAACCAGCCCACGCCATGTCCAAAAACCCTATCCCCCACCGGACTCCCGGCGTTCACCGCCGCCCAGCAGACCCCTTACGCCGACGCCTCAGCGTGTGTGGCTCTCCATCCCCTCGGCGCGTGCCCCAGCCGGATCAGTGCCGGAATGTCCTCCGCCCGCTGCGGCGGAGCAAACAGATATCCCTGCATCATGTCGCATCTCATCCCCGCCAGCGCTTCGGCCTGTTCCTCCCGCTCCACCCCCTCCGCCACAACCTGCAAGCCCAGGCTATGGGCCAGCGACAGAATCGCCTCCACCAGCGCGCGCGTCCCATTCGACTCGCACACCCGGTCCACGAACGACCGGTCCACTTTCAACCTCTCAATCGGCAACTGATGCAGATGCTGCAGCGAGGAATAACCCGTCCCGAAATCGTCCACTGAGAAGTGAACCCCAAGATCCGCCAGGTCCCGCATCTGCCGCGCCAGGTCTTCCAGGTTCCGCATCACCGTGGTCTCCGTCATTTCGATCTCCAGGTTATCCGGCGGCACTCCGCTCTCCAGCACCGCCTGCCGCACCTGCCGCGAAAAGTCCATCCGCATAAACTGCAGCGGCGACACGTTGATCGCTATCCGTGGAACATCCAGGCCCCGGCTCCTCCATTCCTCGCTTTGCCGGCACACCTCCCGCAACACCCAGTTCCCCAACGGCACAATCAGGCCGCTTTCCTCCGCGATGGGTATAAACCGGTCCGGGCTCACGATGCCGAACTTCGGATGTTGCAGCCGCAACAGCGCCTCCAGCCCGCACAGCGCGCCGTCCACCCGGTACTCCGGCTGGTAGTAAACCTCAAACCCGCCCTCCTTCAGCGCCCGCCGCATGAATAACTCCAGCTCGTTCGCTTCCGTCGTCGACTGGCTGATCTCCTGCGAGACCAGCACGTAGTCGTTGCCTCCTGACCGCTTCACCCGGTACATCGCCGCATCCGCGCTCCTCCACAGCGCGCCCGCTTCCACACCGTGGTCCGGATACATCGCGATGCCAAAGCTCGCCGTCACATCGATCGGATACTGATCCGCGACCAGCGGCTTCCGCAGCGCGCCCAGCAGATCCTCCGCCACCCGCACTGCGTCCTCCGCCGACACCAAATCCCCCACCACCACCGTGAACTCCTCGCCTCCCGATCGCGCCACTGTGTCCTCGGCGCGCAATCGGCTCTTCAGCCGTTCTGCCACCTGCTTCAGACAAACATCCCCCACCGCGTGTCCGTAGGTGTCGTTGACCTGTTTGAACCGGTCGATATCCAGGCACATCACCGCCGCCTTCTTCCCGCGTCGGGCGGCCGAAGCCAGCGCCTGCTCCATCCGATCCAGCAGCAGCAGCCGGTTCGGCAGACCGGTCAGCATGTCGTGGTGCGCCTGGTGCATCAGCCTGTGGTGCAACTGCTGCCGTTCCGTCACGTCCTGCACCAGCGAAACGCGCGCGCGCCGGCCTTCGAACTGGATGCTGTGCGCCGATACCTCCACCTGAATGCGCCGCCCGTCGCGCAGAATGTGCGTCCACGGTCCAGAGATAATCACCGCTTCCTCATCCGTCTTCTTCGAGATGGTCTGCTCCATCGCCTCCACTTCTTCCGCCGGCCGTATATCCCGCAGCGACATCTCTCGGAATTCCTCCGCGCTGTAGCCGTAACGCGCCACCGTCGCATCGTTCACCGCCAGAAACTGCAGCGTCTCCGTATCGAAGATCCACATCGGATGCGGATTGTTTTCAAACAGCACCCGATACTCCTGGCTCCGCGTATCCGCTTCCCGCTTCTGTTCCTCCAGCAGCGTCAGAATCATCCCGAAAGCCACAAAGTACTTCGGCACATTCCACATCTCGCCGATTACTGTCACCTGCGGCAGAAGCGCCTGTATCGTCAGCGCGCAAGGGAAAACCGCTCCCCACGCCGCCAGCCCGCAAACCGATACCAGCACCCCGGCCGATCTCCGCCGAAAATCCTCCCAATACAGCACCGCATTCAGGAAATAGATCTCCGAAAGCAGCGGATAAATGCTGTTGTCCATCTGGCCGTGCAGCAGTTCATACCCCAGCCACACCGTGCAGGACCCGAGAATCGCCACGCCCCAGCGCTGCGCCACCGCCGCCCGCGCGTCCGCGCCCGCAACCCTGCGCCCTTTTCCGAAGCGCAGGATCACCGCAAGATACGAAGCCTGCGCGGCGGCTCCCAGCCCCAGCAGCACCGCCACCGGCGCCGCCCACAGCGTCTCCACCGTCACGTACAGCACCGGCGGCACACTCAGCAGCAGCGCCGGCCCAGCGAATCGCCATCCCCGCTCCCACACCAGCGCCGATGACAATGCGAACGCCGCCCCGCACAGCAGCAGCGCGCTCATCGCCACCGCCACCATCAGCTTCGCCCCCCACGGATCCGGTGGCGCGTGCAGCAGGAACCCGAAATGGATCAGGATGAAGAACCAACCCAGCAGCCAGAACCGCACGCGCACCGTCGCGTGCCCGCGGTAAATCGACCCGAACAGAACTACCAGCAGCCCAATGATCAGAATGTCCAGAAGGATGTTCTGCATTTATCGGAGTCTTTCCTCTCGGCGCTGCTGACTCTCGTGAGCACCGGCGCGTGAACCGTTCCGGTCGAGAGTACGACGGATATCAGGCTGGATCAATCGCTGATCCAGGAATCCCACCCAATCTTACGAAATCTCTCCGGATCCCTGCAGTGCAGTAGATGCCCCTGGCATGACTCCGGTGACTTCTCCCAGCCCTTCAACACCGCTGCTTGCATGCACTTGGTCCCTCGAAGAGCCTCAGCCCGCTCGCAACATTAGCTGCTTCTCAGCTAACCGGCTTTTCGCTGACCGCTTTTTAGCTGACCGGTTCTTCGCTAACCGCTTCTCAGCTGACCCCGTTTGCTACCCTTCCCCCATGTTTCACGCCCCGGCGCCGGCATCCCGCTCCCTGCGCGCTCACGTCCTTCTCGTGATTGTGGTCGCCATCTGGGGCTCGACCTTCGTCGTCGTCAAGGACGCGCTTTCTGCCATTTCTCCGCTCCTCTTCAACCTCATTCGCATGACCCTGGCCTTCCTCTGCCTGGCCGTCTTCTACCGCGGCCATTTCGGGCGCATGAATCGCCGCTCCCTCCTCGCGGGCGCTATCGTCGGCGCCTGCCTCGCCATGGGATATCAGTTTCAGACCGCCGGCCTGCGTCTCACCACTCCCTCAAAATCCGCCTTCATCACAGGAATGATCGTCGTCCTCGTTCCCCTGCTTTCCGCCATCCCCGCCCTCCGGCCGCGCAGCGTTCGCTCTCCTCAATGGAACGCCTGGGCCGGAGCCGTCGTCGCCTTCATCGGCATCGTTCTACTCACCACCCCGCCAGGTTCCGGCTTCGACTTCCGCTCCATCGGCGTCGGCGACCTGCTCACCCTTGGCTGCGCGCTCGGCTTCTCGCTCCACGTACTCGCTCTCGCGCACCTCTCCTCCCGCGTTCCTTATGAACAACTCGCCATCCTCCAGGTTGGTTTCTGTGCTGTCTTCATGGCCGCCAGCCTTCCCCTCCTCGAACGCCCCTGGGTCCGCTGGTCCGTCCCCGTCCTCGTCGGTCTCCTCGTTACCGCCGTTCTCGCCACCGCCGCCGCCTTCACCGTCCAGTCCTGGGCGCAGAGATTTCTCCCCGCCACCCACACCGCCCTCATCCTCGCCCTCGAGCCGGTCTTCGCCTGGCTTACCTCATTCCTCTTCCTCGGCGAACGCCTCGGCCGCCGCGGCGCATCCGGCGCTCTGCTCGTCCTCGCCGGCATCGCCCTCACCGAATTCATCCCCATGCCCATCCAGCCCACCAGCCACGAAGGCATCCCCCTCTCCAGCTGACGACCGCCACCAGCTTCCCGCTTCCAGCTTCCGGCTCCCAGCTAAAGCAGTAACCCCACCCGACAGAACTGCGTCTAATAAAGACGCGAGACTCGTCCAACGGAGCGCACCCGGCAGCCTCCATTCCCGGGTTCTATACTGAAACGAGGGCAACGCCTCAGCGTCAGGCCCCCAAAAGACCACGAGGTACGATTCGAAATGAAATCCCTTCTTGGGCGGTTCCGCTATAACCGTCTGGCTTCGACCTTCACCATTCTGGCTACGCTCTCCGCATGCATTCTCTTCGGCTCGTTCCTCGCCCACCAGGTGCGCGGTCAGGAAGCTCAGGTCAGCAGCTCGGATGCCTCTCCGCTCAAAGTCCCCGCTCCTCGCGAGCTTTCCACGGACTTCTCCCGCATCGCGAAGGAAGTCGGCCCCGCCGTCGTCAACATCAATACGGAAATCCTCCCCAAACAGCAGCAGAATCGCCGCCGCGGTCCGCATTACATGCAGCCCTGGTCTGCGCCCCAGCAGCCGCAGCAGCAACAACCGCCCGACGGAGACGACGACGATCAGGGCCCTCAGGGCGGACAAGGTGGCCAGGGCGGCCAGGGCGGACAAGGTGGCCAGGGCGGCCAGGGCGGCCTCCAGGACTTCTTCAACCGCTTCTTTGGCGGCCAGAATCCCGGCATGGACGGCGGCGATGACGGCCAGGAACGCGAGTCCCTCGGCTCCGGCTTCATCGTCGATCCCCGCGGCTACATCATCACCAACAACCACGTCGTCGACAAAGCCGACCGCATCTTCGTGAAGCTCGCCAGCGATCCGGAAGGCAACCAGGGCCGTTCGGCCAAAATCGTCGGCGTCGACAAGGCCACCGACATCGCCGTCCTCAAGATTCTGACTGACGCTCCCCTGCCCACCGTAAAAATGGGCAACTCCGACGGCGTTCAGGTCGGTGACTGGGTTATCGCCATCGGCGAGCCCTTCGGCCTCGCTAAAACCGTCACCGCCGGCATCATCTCCAGCAAAAACCGCACCGTCGAGCCCGGCACCTCCGGCGAGTTTCAGCACTTCCTCCAGACCGACGCAGCCATCAATCCCGGCAACTCCGGCGGTCCGCTCCTTGATATGGCCGGCGAAGTCATCGGCATGAACACCGCCATCTATACGCAGTCCGCGGGCAATGAAGGCATCGGCTTCGCCATGCCCTCAGTCGCGATCGTCGACGTCTACAACTCCCTCATCGGCCCCGACCACAAAGTGATCCGCGGCAGCATCGGTATCAGCTTCGCGCCCAATCCGTCCAGTGCCGTCGCCCGCGTTTATGGATTCAAATCCGGCGTCATGATCAGCGCCGTCACTCCCGGCCAGCCAGCTGCCAAAGCCGGTCTCAAGTCCGGCGACGTCATCACCACCATCGACGGCAAAAACGTCAAAGACGGCGATGACCTTGTCGCCAACATTTCCGTGCGCAAGCCCGGTTCCACCGTCGACATCGGCTACCTGCGCAACAGCCAGACCCTCCACGCCACCCTCAGCATCGCCGATCGCGACAAAATGATGGCCGCCATCAACGCCGCGAGCACCGACGAGGGCGACGATAACCAGAATCGAACCCCTGGCAACATCTCGCCCGCCAAACTCGGCATCACTGTCCAGGATTTGCCCCAGGGCGCTCCGGCCGGACTGCACGGCGTCCTGATCGAGTCCGTCAAGCCCGGTTCCTTTGCCGACGACATCGGTGCCGGCAACTTCCAGGGCGGTGTCATCATCTCGGTCGACACGCCCACCAAGCGCAACCCCATCCATAACGTCCAGGACTTCCAGGCCGTCGTGGCTGGCCTGCACTCCGGGGAGGATGTGGCCCTGGAGATCGTCGATCCCCAGCACCCCAACAACGGCAACAATTACCTGGGCGGCACACTGCCGTAACCTCGCATCCCACGGATTGGAAGGGCTTCCACCCCAAAAGTGATGGAAGCCCTTCCAGTTTTTGTTGCATTTTCAGGCAGATCGCTATAGCCTTCTCTAATAGATTGCCGAACTGTTCCCTGAGGTCCTTTTGCATGGTTCTCTTCAGAACCTCGCAGGTCATTGTCTTTTGCGCCCTTTTGGCCGCTACTCCCGCCTTCGCAACGCGGACCCATCGTGCTGCCACCGCGGGCCACGCCCTGCACCATAAAGCGAAAAAGCACAAATTCGTTCCCGGCCAGCGCCAAATTGAGCCCGAACGCGCCAAAGAAATTCAGGACGCCCTCATCCGCGAGCACTACCTCAGTTCTCCCGCCTCCGGCCAGTGGGACTCCACCACCGAAGCCGCCATGCAGAAATATCAGGCCGACCACGGCTGGCAGACCAAGCTGACACCCGACTCCCGTGCTCTCATCAAGCTAGGCCTCGGCCCCCACGACGCAGCCCAGACAGTCGCCTCACCATTGCCGACGGCGGCACTCTCGCCATCTGAGCCCACCCGCACCGACCCCGGCCACACCGCCTCCGCCGGCAACCTCGCCTCCACCAACACCATCCAGAACTAAGCAAGAAGCAGGAAGCCCGAAGCCGAAAGCGGGGGTTCCTCGTCGTTAGCTTACTCCCCGCTGCCCGGCTCTTTTAGCTGACCGCCTGATCGCTAACCGCTGTTTCGCTGACCGGCTTTTAGCTGACCTTTTTTTGCTGACCGCCTCTTCGCTGACCGCTCTTTAGCTACCCTGAACCCATGCCATCCACCACCACCCTCCGCGTCCGCTACGCGGAAACCGATCAGATGGGCGTCGCCTACTACGCCAACTACTTCATCTGGTGCGAAATCGGCCGCGTCGAACTCCTCCGCCAGCTCGGCTTCGAATACAAGCAGATGGAGCTCGAGCACAACTGCCATCTCCCTGTCGTCGAAGCCACCTGCCGCTATAAATCCCCGGCCCGCTACGACGACCTCATTACCATCGAAACCCGAGTCTCCGGCCTCCGCACCTCCGTCATCAAGTTCTCCTACCGCCTCCTCACCACGCATGACGGCCAGCCCGACCCCATCCTCCTCGCCGACGCCGAAACCATCCACGTCTCCGTCGACCGCGACATGCAGAAGTGCCCCCTCCCCGAGCCCTACCTCACCGCCATCCGCGCCCAACTCGACGAGTGACCGGATCACCGATCCGTGGAAAAACCTGGGTGCCCCATCCTGGACGCGCGGCGCTTTTCCGCGCGTGCAGGGTGGGATGGCGACCATCTCCATGCGCCTATGGTTCTCTAATTTTTAGAACAGGAAATTACGCTGCACGCACACGGGGTGGGAATCCATCGTCCCGATCCGGTTAAAATCAAACGCGCATGCGCGCTTCCGCATCGCAACCACTGCGGATCGGTTTCTGGAGGAATATGCGATCGAGAACAATCCTGTCAGCCGCCCTCGTCTGTCTCGTTTCGACCGGATGCGAAACTACGCGCGTGAACAAGAATCACGCCCACTTTGAACCCGTCTCCGACATCACCACCACCCCGCACCCCGACCCCAAATACGCCTCGGTCTCCACGGGCATCCCACCTGTTCCTGGCTCGCCCACCGCCGCCGGCCCCGACGGCCTGCAGCCCCTCAACGACAGCGAAGCCCGTAACAGCCCCGGCGCCGAGAAGGGCGTCCCGACCCCTCCCCGCCAGCAGGCCCAGGACCGCTTCATCCGCCAATAGCAATAACAGTTTGTCATCCTGACCGAGCCGCTGGAAGGCGGGATCCGCATCGGCTCGACGATCGCAGACCTCGAGAAGGCCCATGGCTGCGGCGACTGCAAAAACCAACGAATCTCGCCGATCTTTGTTGTCGCAATTTCCTGTACATCGCAGCGCCGCCTTCCACAGCCAGTTCTCAGCTCCTCGCCCGCGCCACCTGCTCGTACACCTCGACATACTCCGCCGCCGGCCCCGCCCACGAGTGGTCCTGTGCCATCCCGTTGCGCATCAGCGCCTGCCACCCCTCCTTATCGCCGCGAAAAACCTCCAGCGCCCGTCGAATCGCCGCCAGAAATTCTTCCCCCCCATATCCTTGGAACTTAAAGCCCGTTCCCGTCCGCGTCTCCGCGTTCCACTCCTCGACGGTGCTGTCGAGCCCACCTGTCGCGCGCACCACCGGCACCGTCCCGTACTTGAGCGCGCACAGCTGCCCCAGCCCGCACGGCTCGTACCGCGACGGCATCAGGAACAGGTCCGACCCCGCCTCCACCTTGTGCGCCAGCGTCCCGTCGTATCCGATGCGCACCAAAACCCGCCCGCTGAACTTCGCCGCCAGGGAGCGCAGCAGATTCTCGTAATACTCCTCGCCGTTGCCCAGCACCATCAGCACCACGTTCTCCCGCAGCAGCGGCTCGGCGATCTCCGCGATCGCGTCGATCCCCTTCTGCGTGGTCAGCCGCGTCACCGCGCCCAGCACCGCGGTCGACGCGTCGACGTGCCCGCAGCCAAACGCGTGCAGCAGATCGCGCCGGCACTCGGCCTTCCCGCTCAGATTCTCCGGCGTGTAATGCGCCGCAATGTTGCCGTCCGTCGCCGGGTTCCACTGCTCGTAGTCGAGCCCGTTCAGGATGCCGCGCAGATCGCCAGCGCGCGACCGCAGCACACCGTCCAGCGTCTGCCCGTACTCCGGCGTCTGAATCTCCTCGGCGTAGCGTGGGCTCACCGTCGTTAGCCGGTCCGCGTAAACGATGCCGGCCTTCAGAAAATTGAACTGCCGGTAGTGCTCGGCGCGCTCCGGCGTGTAGATGTCCCAGGGAAACAGCAGCCGCTCCACGGTCTGTGCCGGATAGCGCCCCTGATAGCCGGCATTATGGATCGTCAGCACCGCGCCGCGATTCCGCAGCACCGGATCGTAGTAGTACAGCGTGCGCAAATACACCGGCAGCAGAGCCGCCTGCCAGTCATGAACGTGAAACAGATCGGGCGCGCCCAGCAGCTTCGCGCCCTCCAGCACCGCGCGGCAGAACAGCGCATACCGCTCCCAGTTGTCCTGGTACTCGCCCGCAGACGTGCCGTAGAGGAACTCGCGGTCGAACAGCTCCGGGCAGTCGATGAAGTAAATCTGCACGCCCCCATGCACGCCGCCGTCCAGCACCGCGGCAAAACGGTTGTAATACTGGAAAGGAATCGTGATGCTCTGAACGGCGTACTTCTTCTCCGGCGCCTGCTCCCGCACCTGCCGATAGTAGGGAATGTAGACCGAGACTTTGTGTCCGAGACTCGTCACCTGGCGTGGCAGCGCGCGCAGCACTTCGCCGAGGCCGCCGCTCCTGGCCCAGGGCGCGCATTCCGACGCCGCAAAAACAATTTGCATGCAAGGCTCCGTTGCTCTGTTGAGATCCGTTGGAACCAACAGTGAGTCTAAATTGTTTTAGCGCGGCGATGCGTCAAGGATCGAGCACTCGCGTTGCGGATGCCGCAGGCCGCACAATCAGTACAGATGCCGCAGCGACCGAAACTGGGTCAGAACTTTCTCGTCAGCCCGACAGCGCAGGCCGCGATCGTCGACGCCCTCGGCGACGTTTCTCAGCGCACTGTTGTCGAGATCGGACCCGGCCGCGGAGCGATCACCGCCCTGCTCGCCGCCCGCGCCCGCAGACTGCTTGCGATTGAGCTCGACCGCGACCTCGCTCCTCGCCTGCGCGAACAATTCAAAGACCAGCCTGCCGTCGAGATTCTCGAACAGAATGTCCTCACCACCGATTTCGCTGCGCTTCGGGACAAAGAAGGAAGCACAAATGCTGGCAGCCCGGGAGAGAAGTTGCTCGTCGTCGGCAATCTGCCCTACTACATCACAACGGACATCCTGCTCCTGCTCTTCCGTTTTTACGCCGCCATCGAGCGCATCGTTCTGATGATCCAGCGCGAAGTGGCCGACCGGCTCGCGGCGCGGCCCGGCATCAGCGACTACGGCGTTCTCTCCGCAACCACACAAATGTACGCCCGTGTCGAAAAACTCCTCACACTGCCGCCGGAAGCGTTCTCGCCGCCGCCCCAGGTGCATTCCACGGTGGTGCGCCTCACCATGTCCCCGCGCTTCGACCAGCTCCAGGTCCCCGTGGAAGAATTCCTCGCCTTCATCCGCACCTGCTTCGCGCAAAAGCGCAAGATGCTCGCGAAGAACCTGCGCAACGCGGGCCACGACCCCGCAGCCATAGCCTCTGCTCTCGTATCGTGCAGCATCTCCCCGCGATCCCGCGCCGAAGAAATAGACCTGCCCACAATGGCCTGCCTGTTTCGCCACCTGCACCCCACGCAGGACTAATCTCCTGCAAGCCTCTCCCCCGCCTCTCGTGCTCTCACGCCCAGCTTCTCGATGAGAGCCGACAACATCCGGCTGCTCTCGTCCGCCATAGCCTCCGCATTGGCGATCTGTGCTGGATCGCCGTAGCCAAGCTGGCGCGCGATCTCGAGCTGTGTCTGGATTTCGAGAACCGATCCGCGGGCCATACAGAGATAGCTTCTATAGTCCGATCTGGACCGCCGCCCGAACCCCTCCGCGATATTGCTGGCGACGGAAACGCCGGCCCGTCGCAACTGACTGGTGAGCCCATAAATCTCTTCGCGCGGAAACGTTTGCGTCAGCTTGTACAACGCCAGCGTCAGATCCATCGCGCGCTGCCACACCTTCAAATCACGAAAGGACTGGATCGTCATTCTCTCTCCTCCTGCAACCTGCGCCCTGTGACCAGAAGGTGGCCTGTGGCCTGTGCCCTGTGGCCTGTCGTCAGTGCACCTTCACGCTGCCATCCGCCTCATGGCTGGTGCGCCGAAACAGCCACACCGCACCTCCCGCGGCAAACGCGACCACTGCGGTCCAGCGAAAGATGTCCACAAATCCCCACAGCATGGCCTGTCGCTGCAACTGCATGTACATCAAGGCCAGCGCCGCCGGCTGCCCCTGCGCATGCCCCAGCTGCCGCGCAAAGTACATCGACATCTGCTGAGCGTGCTGCTCAAACCAGATCCCCGACATCGGCACCGATCCTGCGATCCGCGTCTGGTGGAAGCTCATCCGCCGCGCCAGCATCGTCGCTGCTACCGAAATCCCGATCGACCCTCCGATGTTCCGCAGCAGATTGAAAATTCCCGTCGCATTCCCCATCTGCTGGTTGGTGATGGTCGCCGTCGCCGTGTTGCCGATCGGCACAAACAGGAAGCTCAGCGCGAATCCCGTCAACACGATGGGAATGATCATCGTCGTCGGTCCGATCCCGGTATTAATGTTCGCGAACCAGATCGAGCACAATCCGAACAATAAAAATCCCCACACCAACAACCAGCGGTTGTCGACCCTGTGCGTGATGGCGCCCACCAGCGGCAGCCCCACCATCGACCCAATCCCGCGCGGCGCCACCACCATGCCCGCCGTCAGCGCCGTGTAGCCCAGCACCTCCTGGTAGAACAGCGGCATCATCGCGACCGTGATGTAGATAACGAACCCCAGCATGAACACCAGCAGACAGCCGACCGCAAAATTGCGATTGCGTGCCAGAATTTTCAGGTCCACCAGCGGCTGCTTCGCCGTCCACGAGTGCCGCACGAACCACACCAGCGAAACCACCAGGATCAGCGTCGCCCAGCGGATCCACACCGCCCCAAACCAGTCGTCCTCCTGGCCTTTGTCGAGGATGATCTGGAGGCACCCGCTCCACAGGCACAGCAATCCAAACCCAAGGTTGTCGAACGGCCCTGCCTTCGCATTCTTAATGTACGGCGGATCGTGCACGAAGCGGCTGATCATGAAGACCGCCAGAATGCCCACCGGAATATTGATGTAGAACGCATACCGCCAGCTGAACGAATCGGTCAGCCAGCCGCCCAGCGTCGGCCCCAGCACCGGCGCCACCACCACGCCAAACCCGAACAGCGCCATCGCCGCCCCGCGACGCTTCGGCGGAAAGCTCTCCAGCAGAATCGCCTGCGACAGTGGCTGCAGCGCGCCGCCCCCCGCGCCCTGGACCACCCGCGCCAGCAGCAGCATTCCCAGCGACGGCGCGGCTCCGCACCAAAACGACGCAATCGTGAAGATCACCACGCAGGAAATCAGGAACCGCTTCCGCCCGAACCGCAACGAGAACCAGTTGCTCGCCGGCAGCACCACCGCGTTGGCGATCAGGTAGCTGGTCAGCACCCACGTCGCTTCGGAGTTGGACGCCGCCAGCGACCCCGCTATATAAGGAAGGGCCACCGAAGCGATTGCTGTGTCCAGCACCTCCATGAACGTGGCCAGCATCACGGAGATGGCCGCGATCCAGGGATTCGCCGCCGGTACTGCCGCCGCTTCGGCATGCGTCAGCACCGGCGGAGCAGCACCTGCATCCGCGACAACCGCAGCAACCGGAGGTTCGACCAGCGTCGCCATCGCGCCCCTCCCGGCGACGCTTCAGACTAGCTTCCACAACAGCCCCCGGCTGTGCCCTCCATCACAACCGCCGAACCGAAGGCATGTCCCGATTTGCCCCGATATAGCCCTGGCACGTCTTTCATTTCTGTTGGACAATTTTTCTGAGGACCCGTACGCTGGTTCCCTCCCGACTCTTCGTTCGTTTGAAAAGCCCCGCTCAATGCAACTGTCGTTCGTAGGATTCGCCTGGAGAAACGTCTGGCGCCGCCGTCTCCGCACCGCGCTCACGCTCTGCGGCATCGGCATGGGCATCGGAGCGTTCGTCGCCCTCGTCGGCTTCTCGCGCTCCTTCGAGCACGCCTGGCTCCAGATGTACGAGAGCGCCGGCACCGACCTCGCAGTCGTGCAAAAAACCTTCCTCAACACCTCCGTCGACCAAAGCGTCGGCACCACCCTCAGGCAGATCCCGCAAATCGCCATCGCCGCGCCCATGATCTTCAACATGATGGCCGTCACACCCGAAGTGAATACGCTGGTCTACGGCTGGCGGGCAAACACCTTCGAGTTCTCCGCCCTCAACATCCTTCAGGGTCGCCGCTTCCGCGATGGCCAGCAGGAAGCCATGCTCGGCGAGCTCCTTGCCGGCAGCCTCAACAAAAAAGTCGGCGACACCATCGACCTCCAGGGCTCCTCCTTCACCGTCGTCGGCATCTACCGCAGCAACTCGGCGCTCGAATCCGGCGCCATCATCCTGCCCCTCGATGAAATGCAGAATCTCTCCGGCATGACCGGCAAAGTCAGCGCCTTCCACCTGCAGCTCAAGCCCGCACCGCCCGGCATCTCGCCAGAGCAGTGGAGACAGCAAGCTGAAAACGCCGTCGAAAAACAATTCCCCGGGCTCCGCGCCATTCCCGCCGCCGAACGCGCCGCCAACAATCAGCTCGTCGTCCTCGCCCACGCTGCAGCCTGGGGAACATCCCTCATCGCTCTGCTCGTCGCCGCGCTCGGCATCGCGAACACCATGGCCATGTCGGTCTTCGAACGCACCAAGGAAATCGGCGTTCTGCGAGCGATGGGCTGGTCGCGTCTCCGCGTGATGCTCCTCATCCTCATGGAAGCCGCGGCTCTCGGCGCGGCGGGCGGCGCTACCGGCATGCTCCTCGGATGGGCCGCGCTCCATGTCCTCGCCACACTGCCGCAGACCGCCAGCATCGTATCGACCGCATTGCCCTTTATGACATTCCTTGATGGGCTTCTCATGGCCGTGCTCGTCGGCGTTCTCGCCGGCTCGGTGCCTGCATGGCGCGGCGCACGGCTCAGCCCCGTGGAGGCCCTCCGTCATGAGTAGCGCGAGCCCGACGATTGGGACGTCTCCGTGGATCCTCGAAGTCCGCGACGTCAAAAAAAGCTACGAGAACGGCACCATCGAAGCGCTGCGCGGCGTCAGCCTCGGCATCGCGCAGGGCGACTTCCTCGCCATCACCGGCGCCAGCGGCAGCGGCAAGTCCACGCTGCTTCATCTGCTCGGCGGCCTCGATACGCCCACCGAAGGCACAGTCCTGTTCCGCGGCCAGCCCCTCGGCAAATCGCAAAACGGCGTAGCTTCGATCGACCTCGACACCTACCGCGCCACTTCGGCGGGCTTCATCTTCCAGTCCTTCCACCTCCTGCCGTCGCTCAACGCGCTTGAAAACGTGCAGGTCCCCATGCTCGGCACCGGCAGCCATCCTCACAACCGCGAAGAACGAGCTCGCGCCCTCCTCATCGAGCTCGGCCTCGAGCATCGCCTCCGCCAATTTCCCACCCAGCTCTCCGCCGGCGAGCGCCAGCGCGTCGCCATTGCCCGCTCCCTCGTCAACGAGCCCCAGGTCCTTCTCGCCGACGAGCCCACCGGCAACCTCGACAGCGTCAACTCCGCAAAAATTCTCGAAATCCTCGCGCAGGTCCAGCAGCGCCACGGCACCACACTCATCATGGTTACGCACGACCTCAGCATCGCCGCCACAGCCCATCGCCACGTAGCCATGCGGGACGGTCGCATATGCAACTGATCCTCCGCGAAAAAACGTGCGCTCCGGGGAACCTCGTCACCAAACTCCTCACGAAGCTCCTCCCTTTGAAAGATCCCGCACCCCCAAAGCTGGAGCAACCAGGTTCACCCCATAGCAAGAAGCGGATACCTCTGCCATCCAATAATCAATACAGCTCGACTCGGCGCCGGAGTCCGAAAGTAACGTCGGTACGCATTTTCCCGTTCCTTTTTGGGAAATCCCCGTCTCAACTCTGCCCCATTGCCTTCTTCCGCAACCTCTTCAGCCTTGCCGTAAATCCCCATCCATCCCACCCGGCTTCAGCCGCTGCGGCAAGGGCTCTCGGACTCCTCTCTCCGCTGCTCATGATGCTCTGTGCGGCCCCCATCCTCGCCTCCGCCCAAACCGCTAAACCCGCAGCCCCCGCAGGATCCCTCAAAGCCATCCTCTCCAACGCTCGCGCCCGCGTCGAGCAATCCGACGTCCGCGCCTCCGGCCGCCTCGTCGAGGTCGCCGCCAACGGCGCCCGCACCAACAACACCCTCGCCCTCGCTTCGCACTCCTTCCCCGACGGCCTCCGCACCATGATCACCGTCACTACTCCCAACCACACCCGCGTCGGCTATCTCCTCACCCAGGACGAGACCGGCCACGCCTCTATCGAAGCTCTTCACAAAACCGACAAAGCGCCCGTCAAGCTCGCGCCCGAGCACTGGGGCGAAGGCGTCGCCGGCACTCTCTTCTACCCCGAAGACTTCGCCAACGGCCAGTTCTTCTGGGCGAAGCAAACCGTCCTCCTGCCTGCAAAATACGGTATGCGTGACTGCTTCGTACTTAAGAGCGAACCCGGCCCCGGCCAGCCCACGCAGTACGCCTCCGTCACCTCCTGGATCGACCAAAAAACCGGCTCGCCCGTTTACGTTGAGGCAGTGCCTCAAAACGGCAGCCCCACCAAACAATTCGTCTTCTACGACCTCGAGCAGATCGGCGGCCTCTGGCTCTCGCGCCAGGTCGAAGTCAAACTCGCCGGCAAGCCTGGCTCGACCATCCTCCTCATCGACCACGGCTCGCCGCATGCCCACCTCACGCGCAAAGATTTCAGTCTGACCGCATCGCAATCCACAGGGAGCGACTCCGGCCAATGATCATCCTGCTCCCCGTCCTCGCCACCGCCGCGGCCCTCGTCGCGCTCGCCCTTCTCGCCGGCTCCATCTACCAGTTTGTCGGCAGCCTGCTCGACCGCAAACGTCTCCGCACCTCCGGCCGCCTCGTCCCCATCGGCAATCGTCGCCGCCTCTACCTCGTCGAAAAAGGTCCCAAAGAACGCGGCCCCATCGTCGTCTTCGAATCCGGCTTCGGCGCCACCAGCCTCAACTGGGTCCACATCCAGGACGCCCTCGCCGATCAACTCCATACCGTCGCCTACGACCGTTGCGGCCTCGGCTGGAGCAGCCCCTGCCGCTCCGAACGCACGCCCGCCCACGTCGCCGCCGAACTCCACGCTCTCCTACACGCCGCCGGCATCCAGCCGCCGTGGATCCTCGTGGGCCACTCCTTCGGTGGCCTCGTCATGCAGCGCTTCGCCCTCGACCGCCCCACCGAAACCGCGGCTCTCCTCCTAATCGATCCCATGCGCCCCATCGAATGGCCGCCCTTCAATGCAGCCGCCGATCGCCGCATCGCCCGCGCGCAGCGCCTCACCCATATCGGAGGCATCTGCGCCCGCATCGGCCTCACCCGCCTCGCCGCCCGCTCCCACTTCTGCGGCTCCGCCAGTATCTCCGGCGCTCTCATACGCCTCGCCGGCCCGCAGGGCGAATACCTCGCCACCCGCCTCAACACTGAAATCGGCAAGATGCCCGCCCGCGTCCGCCCCTCCATCGCCGCCCACTGGTCCGCCCCACGCTTCTATCGCGGACTCCTCGCCCACCTCCGCGCCGTCTCCGCCACCGCCGCCGCGATGTACGACCCCGAGCCCATCCGCAACATCCCCGTCGCCATCCTCACCCCCGCCGGCGCCACCCCCATCGCGAACCTCCACCAATACGGCCCCCAGAGCCGCCAGATCGTCGCCGAACAAAGCCTCCATTGGATCCACCTCGACGAGCCCGACCTCGCCATCCGCACCATCCTCGACTTAATCGACCAGGCCGATAGCGAGACCCGCGAACCACGCGCCGTGCGCACGCTAGCCTTCGGCGATTAATCCCCGCCGCCTGTCAGCAGCGTCGCACGGAGCCCAGAACACAGAGACCGCAGCATCCTCTACCGCAAGCCCCTCTAAGGCACCGCGCGGCTTGTGGTAGTTTCCTAATTTGGCTTTTGTCGATTTGGCTAATCTGCGGTGAATCCGTCAGGCATCTGTATCAACCGCAGCTCGCTAGCGGTGCCTACGGGATCAATGAAGGACTGGAATCCTCCCCAATCCTGCGGTATCCCAAGCCAGTAGATAAACCTCGTTTGATGGCTCGGGGCCGCCTGTGGCTCAAAGCTGGATCGGTAGGAAACGCAACCAACGAGAACAAAGGCGACCTTCCCCGGCACAAGCGTATTCTTCGCTCTTGCCTCGTTCACTTTCGTCATGAGTGGCCCCATGCCCATCCGCTCTATCGATGGATCATGAGGAAACAAGACACCTCCAGTCATCTCCCCCTTTTGAAGATGCCGGTGCGCCCCACACCACTCGTCTTGTCTAGTACGCGCTGTTTGCAGCGAACCATTCGGATCAACGGGAATAACATCCTCCCAAGACAAAACATTCAGAGCAACGCTCTGACCAACGTTCTCAATGACGTTTTCTGTGGTCATTGTGGCAACGGGACCGGCATTGCGCATTACATCGAAGGTGAGCGGCTGCGCAATAGAGGGCGTGATTTTTATCCACGGTCGCTCGGAGATATCTGTCTGGTTCTGCATAGCCGCCAATTGTCCATTCAGCGTAGCGGTTTGAGCCTTCAACGCATCGCGATTCTGTCGAAGCGCTTTGGCCAGTTCTTCACGATTTTCTTTCAACACCTCGGCGAGAGCCGTTCGATTGTCACCGAGAACCGTTTTGTTATCCAGAACCAATTGTTTCTGAGCGCCCTCAATCCCACCCGCTGCATTTATGATCTTGTCCGTCTGAGTTCCACCGCCTACCATCTCGCGCCACTGCAGCACAATGGCAGCCGCACTAACAATGGTCCCTGCGGCAATGACGATAGTCGCTACACTCATTATGAAATCGGATGTGCCCATCTTCTCGCGGCTTTGATCGCCTTCGGCTGCGGCGTTCTGAGCTACTTGCGGCGGGTCAACAGGCGGCGGTGCCGGTGGCGGGGCTGCCGGTGGCGGAGCTGCTGCGGCTGCGCTCTGTGCTGGATTCTGCGCTTCTTTCTTCTCGTCCATGCACTACCTCTTCTGTTTGGGCAATAAAAGTGTACCCAAGGCCAGTAGGCACCGGGTCTCGGACTGGATTCGCGGTAAGCTGGTGACCACGGCGGAAGCGTGAGCCTGTGGATTTCAAATTAGGACACAACCCGGCCTGTTCCCCCGTGGCCTGCGGCCTGTTCGATGCCCTGAACCTGAGGAAAACGCGTACCACCCGAACCCTGTATCCTGCTCAAAATAACTCCGTCGTTACCACCGGGGATTTTTCGCCCTCCCGGCCGGAATACCGGCCTCCGCCCGATGGTAGACTCGGGAAAAATCGTCCCAAATCAGGACAACAATGGCGCCCCCGTCCCAAAACGGACGCCCGGAAATGGAGTACCAACGTGGCAGAGGATCGTGATCGTCAGCGCGCCGTAGACCTCGCGGTTTCCCAGATTGAAAAGCAGTTCGGCAAAGGTTCCATCATGCGCCTCGGCAGCAAAGAGGCCGTAGTCCCAATCGCCGTCATCTCCACCGGATCCATCTCCTTCGACGCCGCCCTCGGCGTCGGCGGCGTGCCCCGCGGCCGCGTTATCGAAATCTTCGGCCCTGAGTCTTCCGGAAAAACCACCATCACCCTCCAGATCATCGCCGAAGCGCAGAAGGCCGGGGGCTTGGCCGCCTTCGTCGATGCCGAGCACGCGCTCGATCCGGCCTACGCCAAAAAGCTGGGCGTCGATATCGACAACCTCCTCATCTCCCAGCCCGACTACGGCGAGCAGGCTCTCGAAATCACCGAGGCCCTCGTCCGCTCCGGCGCCATCGACGTCCTCGTCGTCGACTCTGTCGCCGCCCTCGTTCCCAAGGCCGAACTCGACGGCGAAATGGGCGATTCCCACATGGGTCTGCAGGCCCGCCTCATGTCCCAGGCGCTCCGCAAGCTCACCGGAACGGTCTCCAAATCCCGCACCAGCCTGATCTTCATTAATCAAATCCGCGAAAAGATCGGCGTCATGTTCGGCAATCCGGAAACCACCACCGGCGGCCGCGCCCTCAAGTTCTACTCCTCGGTCCGCATCGACATTCGCCGCACCGCCGCGGTCAAGGATGGCGACACCGTGGTCGGCTCCCACACCCGCGTAAAAATCGTCAAGAACAAGGTCGCCGCCCCCTTCCGCGAAGCCGAATTCGACATTCTCTACGGTGAAGGGATCTCCCGCGAAGGCGATGTGCTTGACCTGGCGGTCACTCATAACATCGTAGAAAAGAGCGGAGCCTGGTTCAGCTACGCAGGTGAGCGCATCGGCCAGGGCCGCGAAAACGTCCGCCAGTTTCTCAAGGACAATCGCGACACCTTCGCCAAAATCGACACCGAGCTCCGCAAAAAGCTCGGCATCGGTCCCAAAGCCGCCGAGCCCGAAGTTCCGGCCGTGCCCCCCAACGGCGCAGCTCACGCCCAGGAAGCCGTCCGACCCGCCGCCCGCAGGCAGTAAGTTGGTGTTGATGAAACCCGCACGCGATTCCGGGGAAGGCTGTTCCGACCGCCCTCCCCGGCTCCGCCTTCCCCATCTTTACGGCTCGCGGACTCCTTCAGCGACCTCGGCGGCGCGGTGAAAATTTCATCCGCGAAGAACGAGAGCTGCTCAACTTCAGAAAACGACCTGACACAGAACTGTTAGGCTGACCGGCTCTTCGCTGACCGCCAACTGCTGACTGCTTCGACGTCTATCCCCTGTTTCGCTGTTCGCTATTCTCCGTTCCCTGTTCCCTGCCTCTCCCACATACATCTCTTCACCCCCACCCCCCCCATCCAAGCTAACTACAATCGTCAGATAACAGGGAATTGCCCGACCCACCCTGCTCTGCTTGCGGCCCCTGGCTAATGACGCGCATCATAAACCCGCCGGAATTCGTCCCGCGTCTTTCTGAGGAAATCAGCGATCGCTCCCTGCTGCCCTCGGCCGGCAGCCACAGCGCCCATTTCTATTCCACCGACGATCTCCTTTGCAACGAAATCGGCCAGCGCCTCAGCGCGACCCTCGCCGCGGGCGGCGCCGCCGTTGTCATCGCAACCCCCGCCCACCGCGACGGCCTCGAAACCCAGCTCCTCGCCCGCGGCCTCGACCTCCCGCGCATCGGCCGGCAGGGCCGCTGGCTCGCTCTCGATGCCGCCACCACCCTGGCCGAGTTCATGGTCGAAGGCCAGCCCGATGACATCCGCTTTGAAGCTCTCCTCGGCCCCATCCTCGATCGCCTCACCCACGCCACCGCCAACCCCGACTACCCCCTCGTCGCCGCCTACGGCGAGATGGTTTCCGCCCTCTGGGAGGAAGGCAAAACCGGCGCCGCCATTCGCCTCGAACAACTCTGGAACCATCTCGCCCTCTCTCGCCCCTTTCAACTCTTTTGCGGCTGGCCTCTCCGCTTCTTCTCCCGCGACTCCGACGGCGTCGTCATTAAGAAAATCTTTGCCGAGCACAATCACATCATCCCTGGCCAGTGCTACGACAGCATGAGCGAAGACGAGCGCCGCCGCAGCGCGGTCGTCCTGCAACTCAAGGCGCAGGCCCTCCAAGAAGAAACTCGCCACAGCCGCAAAACCCAGCAGACCCTCCAGCTCCGCGAAGCCGAGCTCCGCGACTACCTTGAAGACGCCGTCATCGGCATGCACTGGCTCGCCCCCGACGGAACCCTCCTCTGGGCCAATCGCAGTGAACCGGCCTTCCTCGGCTATCAGCCCCACCAGTACATCGGCCGCAACTTCTCCGAATTTGCCGAGAATCCCGCCTTGGTCGCTGGCCTGCTCGAGCGCCTCCGCACCGGCGAGAGCATCCGCGGCGCCGAGCTCCGCCTCCGTGCCGGCGACGGCTCCCTCCGCTGGGCCCGCTTCGACGCCAATCCCTGGCTGCACAACGTCGAGTTCCTCCACGCCCGCTGCTTCGTTCTCGACATCGGAGAGAAAAAGCGCGCCGACGAAGCGCAGATCAAGCTCGCCGGCATCGTCGAGTCCTCCGACGACGCCATCGTCAGCAAGGACCTCACCGGCATCGTCACCAGCTGGAACGCCGCCGCCCAGCGCGTCCTCGGCTACTCCGCCGCAGAGATCATCGGCATGCCCATCACCACCGTCATCCCTCCCGAGTTGCACAACGACGAGGCTGAGATTCTCCGCAAAATCCAGGCCGGCGAGCGCATCGAGCACTTCGAAACTGTCCGCGTCACCAAAAGCGGCGAGCGCATCGACGTCTCCCTCACCATCTCACCGGTTCGCGGGCCCGAAGGCAAAATCATCGGTGCCGCCAAATTTCTCCGCGACGTCACCATGCAGAAGAAGCTCGAGGCCGCTCTCCGCACCACCGAACGCCTCGCCGCCGTCGGCCGCCTCGCAGCCACCGTCGCCCACGAGATCAACAACCCTCTCGAGGCTGTCACCAACCTCATCTACCTCGCGCGCCAGGATTCCGGTCTTCCCGATTCCGCGCGCGCCTGCCTCACCATCGCCGACGAGGAACTGCAGCGCGTCACCCACATCGCCCGCCAGACCCTCGGCTTCTACCGCGACACTTCCCACCCGGTCTGGATCTCTGTCCCCGAATCCGTCGAGGAAATGCTCGCCATCTACCACCGCCGCCTCGGCTACAAGCAGATCACCCTGCGCAAACGCATCCCCGCCACTCTCCGCCTTCACGCCCTCCATGGCGAGTTCAAGCAGATATTCTCCAACCTCGTCTCCAACGCCATCGACGCCTCGCCGCAGAACGGCATCCTCGATGTGCGCGCCTGGTCCTCCTCGCACCCCCTCGCCGGCGCTCCTGGCATCTACCTCGTCGTCGCCGATCGCGGCCCCGGCATCCCAGCCGCGATCCGCCGCCAGATCTTCACCCCGTTCTTCACCACCAAGAAGGACGTCGGCACCGGCCTTGGCCTCTGGATCGTCAAAGGCATGCTCGTCAAATCCGGCGGCTTTATCCGCTGCCGCAGCCGCGTCGCCCAGGGCGACAACCCGCGCTCCGGCACCGCCATGATGGTCTTCCTCCCCAGCCACTCCGACCCTGAACGCTGACAGCTGATCGCCGGCATTTCGCTCCCGTCTCTGGCTCCCAGCTCCCAGCTTCCGGCTGTCTCACTGCCTTCTCCCCAAACTCAGCGTGAACCGCGCCCCCGTCCGGAAATTCATCGGCAGTGACGGATACCCGATCGGCCCGATGTGCTGGTTGCTCGTCAGATTGTCGATCTGGGTGTAAACCCCCAGCCACGGCTTCCATTGATACGTCGCACCCAAGTCGATCTTCGTCCACCCATAATCCAGATTCCGATTCGGCAGCAGCAGCGTGTTCCCAAAATTCGCATCGTCGCCGCCCAGAAACGTCGAGTCGTCGCTGCGGCTCGCATACGCTCCCTGAATCACTCCCGACCACTTCTTCCCCGTGTAGATCACGCTCGTGAACCCGGTGTGCCGCGGACGCCGAAACGGCCGTGCCCCCACCAGCGGCGCATAGTTCCCGATCGCAATCCCCGGATAGTTCGGATTCGTGCTCGGCGCCAGCGCGTCCGACGAAAACGAGTGCTGCACCACCGCATCCAGATACGTGTAACCCCCGCGCACAAAAATGTTCTTCCCGATTCCCGACTCGATCTCCGACTCCACCCCCTGCGCACGGTACGACATCGAGTTCAGGTCCAGCGAAAACGCATTGTTGTTATTCAGGAATGCCTGCAGCAACTGCTGCTGCGCCGTCGTCAGGTTCGGCAACAACTGCGGCACCGCCGACGCCGGCACCGCCTCAATCTGATTCCCAAATTCGTTGTGAAAATATGTAACTCTGGCGATTACTCTTTCGCTGAACAGGCTCTGCTCGATCCCGCCATCGTAGCTCCGCGACAGCTCCGCCCCGATCGGCGCGATCCCATACTGCGTCACCTTTGCCTGCCCGCCGTTCGCCAGCAGAAACGCGTACAGTGAGCCAGCCTGCTGATCGAGCGTCGGCTCCTGATATCCCTTCGCGAAGTTCACATTGAGCCGCGTCCCATGCAGCGCGCCCTGCCCAGGCCGCACCACATACCACGACGCCCCGCCGCGCGGCGTGCCCACCAGCCCGAACAACTGGTTCTTCTCCACTCCACCCGCCGCCGTATAGAAAAACCGATTCTTCAGTTGCCCGCCCACCTGCGCCTGGTAGTCGTAGTTCGTTCGCTCCAGACCCTCGTGGAACGAGTACACCGGCTCGTCCTCCATCCCGCGTTCATTCTCGTAGCGGAACCCCGCAATCACGCCCAGTCGCGGCCCATGCACGTAATTCGTCTGCGCGTAGAGATTGTCGCGGTTCGACGCCAGCGCCAGATGGTACGGATAAATCGATCCGAATGCAGGCGAGTAATTCAACAGCGCCTGCCCGTTCGTCGAGTAGCCGTTCGCCCCCAGCACCGTCACATCGTTGCCGTAATAATTCCCTGCCCCGAAATCAGTTCCCCCGAGCAAATTCCCCGCCGGATACCACTGCTCCGACTCTTCCCTCTTCCGCACCAGCCCATATCGAACCGTCGCGCGCCAGTTGTCCCGAATCACATGATCGATGGTTCCCGTTCCATAAGTGTCCTGGTCCAGCTGCTTCCCATCGTTCGCCAGACCGTAGAACGAGTACCCGCCGTTTCCTGCGGGCAGGCCGCTCGCCGCAACATTCGCACGCCCCGTCACCCGCACTTCCGTCTTCGACGACAAGCTCCACCCTAAGTTCGCCACGCCCGTGTTGTTGTGGTAGCCATCGTTCGGCACCGAGTTCTGCGTGTTGAAGTTCGAAACCCCCAGATAGTAATCCAGCTTCCGCTTCATCCCCGCCAGTTGCGCCTGGTTCCGGTACGTTTTGAAATTCCCTTCATCGCCCTCATACAGCAGCGAAGGAAACGGCGTGCTCCCGCGCGGCGTCGTCAGCGCCACCACACCTGCCGCTGCGTCCGAACCATACAGGACCGTGTTCGGCCCGCGATAAATCTCCACATCCTGGATCCCCGTCGTCGCCACGTTGCCGAAATCGAACCGTCCGCCGACATCCTCCACCGGCACGCCATCCATGACCACGCGATTCGCCGTCGAGTTCCCCCCGCGAATGAACAGCGACGTCTCGCCCCCCCACTGCCCCGTCTGCACCACATTCACGCCCGGCGCCTGCCGCAGTGGATCGATAATCCCCGCGCGGTTCGCGAACTCCTCCGCGCTCAACCCCGTCACCGACCCGCTCACCTGCGCCTGCGGCTGCGGCACCCCCGTCGCCGTCACCACCACCGACTCGCGCACCCACTCCGGCTCCAGCACCACGTTCTGTTCCACCGTGTCGAAGCGCCCGCCATAAAAACTCTGCGTCGCCAGTTGCCGGAACGATATCCCCGAGGCCAGTACGTAAAATCGCCCCGACTCCGCGCTCACCAGCGTGTAGCTCCCATCCGGCCCCGTGCGCCCGTTCACCAGCACGTTGCCGTCGTGAATCAGCCCCACCGTCGCATTCGCGATGGGGTACCCCAGCGGATCGGTCACCGTCCCATGCACGCTCACCGCATGCAGAGCCGTCGTGCTCGCCATCAGCGTCGCCGCCGCCAGAAGGTAAAGTCGAAAGAAAGTCAGGAAACGGCCCATCGGCCGCGAGAAAAAAGTCATAGTCTCCTCCGTCCCCCTCGGAACGCGGTAAATGAGCCTGTCAACCGAAACAAGCCCGGCATACGGGACCGGTCTCCTGACTCGCGCGCCGTCCTTCGGCTTTCATCCCGAAGAACCAGCCCGGCCGCCTTCCCGAAGCTCTCGCTCCAGTGGCACATCGGCCGGCCCTCCCTGCATCTCCCTCTCACCTGACGCAGGAATACGCGCTTACAGTTGCGGGGCAGTGGCGGATTTTCACCGCCTTCCCGAACATCCCATTGCCTGGATTCACTGCAGTCGCCAGCACGCCTGTGGGACCATTCCCGCCGCGCCCTCGCGCCTCTTTCCGGAACCCAGCCCGGATTCACCGTTATAAATCCTCCCCTCCCCCTGGGTCAAAGTCGGGTCAAAACCGGTAGTGGTCAGTTTGAATTACCCTGAGAGCAATTGTGTGGGACTCACATGGGCCAAGATGTGAAAACGCGAAGCTGGTTGGTGGCGGCAATCGTCACGATCGTCGTATTCATCGCCCTTAGCGCACTTGCATTACCGAGGCTTGAAACCTCGCTCACCTTCATACCCCTGCTTGGCCTTTCAGTGTTGTCCGATGTGCTGTCGGGATTCCTCACCCGCTTTCGGGCTCGACGAACCGACCAAAGAGAACGAAGCGGAAAGCCACTATAGCCTGTGCATCCAAATTGACCCACTACCTCAAAGTCCAGCCAAAACCCCAACCGCGCTAGCCCACCGGTATGGATTTGCCCACTTCCGTCACCTCTTCAACGTCCCCGCCCGCGCCAAAACCCATCCAAATCACGCCAACTGCGCCTCCAACGCGAGAAATAACTGGCCCCATCGCGACCACCCAGCCTATACTCGCTGCACAACCCCCAAGTGAGTTTGCTGTTTCTGCCAAAGGTCTCATGGACTCTCGTTCCACCAACGGCGGAATCAGGCCCAGAGTCCTAATCGCCGACGACGAACGTATCATCGCCGACACTCTCGGACTGATTCTGAACCAAAATGGCTTCGAAGCCGCCACTGTCTACAGCGGCCAGAGAGCCGTCGAAACCGCGCGTCACTTTAACCCCGAGGTCTTCCTCGCCGACGTCGTCATGCCCGGTATGAGCGGCATCGAAGCCGCCATTCAGATCAGCGCCATGATCCCCGGCTGCCGCGTCCTGCTCCTCTCCGGCCAGGCCGCCACCGCCGACCTCATGCGCGATGCCCGTGTCCGCGGCCACGACTTCGAAGTCCTCCTCAAGCCCGTCCACCCCAGCCAGCTCCTCGACCGCCTCCGCCTCGCGCAATAGCCAGCGGGAAGAGGGAAGCCGGAAGCCAATAGCCAATAGCCAATAGCAATGAGCAAGCTGGAGGCGAGCAAGAGGCGAGCAAGAGGCGAGCGGCTACAAACTTCCGCCTTCCCGCTTCCTGCTTCCAGCTTCCAGCTGTATTTCAGCCCACAGCTCCTTCATCCCCGCCCCCGTCTTCGCCGAAACCAGCATCAGCCGCTCCGCCCCAAACGCCTCCCGCAGAGCCTTGAGAGCTTTCGCGCGCCCATTCCCCGACAACCGGTCCGCCTTGGTCCCCACCACCACATACTCCCGCCCCGCGCCCTCCAGAAACTCGATCAGCTGCCCATCGCTCGCCCTCGCCGGAATCGTCGCGTCCACCAAACACACGCACAGAGCCAGCGTCGCCCGCTCTTTCACGTACGGCTCGATAAACTTCGGCCATTCTGCGGATACTGACTTCGCAATCTTTGCGTACCCGTACCCCGGCAAATCGGCAAACACCATCTCCGCCCGCTGCCCAGGCTTCTCCTCCCACGGCGCTTCCGCCAGGGCGAAAAAATTGATCGCCCTCGTCCGCCCCGGCGTCGACGACACATGCGCCTGCTTCTCCCCCAACAGCGCATTAATCAAACTCGACTTCCCCACATTCGACCGCCCCAGAAACGCGATCTCCGGTACCCCGGGAGCAGGAAACTGCGCCTCCGCCACCGCCGACTTCAGAAATTTTGCATGAAGCTTCTTCACCCGAGCAGTGTAGCCCGGCGCCATAACCTGGACGCTGAACACTATCCGCTATACGCTGTCCGCTAGCTCTTCTCGAGGCTGCTCATGAACAAGGTCGTCCGCCGCATCTGGATTCCCGCCGCTCTCGCACTCCTCCTCGCGCCCACTCTTCGCGCCCAATCCCTCGACGCCGCCATCCGCGCCCAAATCGTTCAGGTCCTCACCGACCAGCAGACCGCCTGGAACCAGGGAGACATCGTCACCTTCATGCACGGCTACGACGACTCGCCCCAGACCACCTTCATCGGCAAGTCCATCGAACACGGCTATCAGATGATCCTCGCCCGCTACCAGCGCAATTACGTCTCGCGCGAGGCCATGGGCCAGCTCGACTTCAGCGGCATCGACGTCCGCATGCTCGGTCCCGAAAACAATCCGACCCACGCCGTCGTCACCGGCCACTTCCACCTCGCCCGCTCCCAGGCCGGCGGCGGAGATGCCTCCGGCATCTTCTCCCTCATCTTTGAAAAAAAGCCCTCAGGCTGGAAGATCATCCTCGACCACACCAGCTCTTAGCAGCTACCAGCTACCCGCTTCCAGCTTCCAGCTACGCGTACACAGCCGGAATAAAGTTCTGCTCGTGCATCGGCGGCCGCGTGTACTTCTTCCGGTCCAGCTTCGGCAACTCCAGCTTCTCCGCCTTTAGCTCCCCATACTCAATCCTGCTCAGCAGATGATGGATCACATTCAGCCGCGCCCGTTTCTTGTCCTCCGCGTCCACCACGAACCACGGCGCCTGCCGCGTGTCCGTCATCGCGAACATCTCGTCCTTCGCCCGCGAATAATCCGCCCAGTGCCGCCGCGATTCCAGATCCATCGCGCTCAGCTTCCATCGCTTCGTCGGCGTTTCGATCCGCTCCCGAAACCGCCGCTCCTGTTCCTCATCGCTCACCGAAAACCAGTACTTGATCAGGATGATCCCCGACCGGATCAGCATCCGCTCGAACTCCGGGCAGCTGTGCATGAACTCCCCATACTCGCCTTCCGTGCAGAAGCCCATCACCCGCTCCACGCCCGCGCGGTTGTACCAGCTCCGGTCGAACAGCGCCATCTCCCCGGCCCCGGGCAGGTGCGCCACGTACCGCTGGAAATACCACTGCGTCTTCTCCCGCTCCGTAGGCGTGCCCAGCGCCACCACCCGGCAGATGCGCGGATTCAGCGTCTCGGTAATTCTCTTGATCGCCCCGCCCTTGCCCGCCGCGTCCCGCCCCTCGAATAGCACCACCACCCGCAGTCCCTCGTGCCGGATCCACTCCTGCAACTTCACCAGCTCAATTTGTAACCGCCGCAGTTCCTTTTCGTAGCTGCAACCGTACTCCCCTCCCTTCGCTGCGACGTTTCCCTGCTTCCCCTTTTTCAAACCCCGCCTCTTCTCGCCTTTCGTCACCGCATTCCCCCCGCCGGATCCTCACCCACGCACTCCACGCCTGCGTCCGGCTCCCGGCACTCTGCCTTATCGGCAAAATTTCTACGGTGGAAAGTGCGAAGCCGGTAAGAACTTCACGTTCGCGGCAAAACGTTGCCTGCCGGTTACTAAGGTTTTCTGGAAAACCTCTCTCTTATTCGAAAAAACACTTGCTTTCACTTTTCGCGGATGTACTATGCGGTCAGTAATTAACTTGACTCTTCTGAGTGGGCCTAAATGGTTACAACGGTAACCACTTACGCCTCGCGGTTTTTTGCCAATCGTCCCGGCAAAACAGCCCTGTGAGCCTCTGCGCGATCGAGGCTCCCGCTCGCACGTGGCCCGGCGCCAGGCGTCAATCGCAAGCCAGGCAAGACCAAATTTATTCACCCTTTAGGTGCCACGCGCCATGAAAATCTGTAAGTTTGCGCTCTTTTCCGCCTCCCTCCCACTCCTCGCCGCCACCGCCTTTGCCAACCCCACCGTCAGCGGCCCCGCCAACGGCTCGACTGTCAGTTCCCCCTTCACACTTTCCGCCAACGCTTCATCCTGCTCCTCGGCGCCCATCGCCGCCATGGGCTACTCGCTCGACAACAGCCCCACCACCACCATCGTCTACGGCGCCTCCGTTAACGCCAGCGTCACCGCCTCCACCGGCGCCCACACCCTGCACGTCAAATCCTGGGGCAACCAGGGCGCTTCCTGCGTCACCGACGTGGCCATCACCGTCACCACCGCCACTGCGCCCACGCTCCCAGCGTCTCCGGAAGTTTCCGTCAGCAGCCCCTCCAGCGGAGCCAGCGTCACCTCGCCCTTGACCCTCTCCGCCAGCGCCCCCACCTGCACTGGAGGCTCCACCAGCGCCATGGGCTACTCCTTCGACAGCAGCTCCAGCACCACCATCGTCTACGCGAACTACATCAACACCTCCATCAGCGCTCCCGACGGCGCGCACACGCTCCATGTCAAGGCATGGGGCAGCGGCGGCGGTTCCTGCGTCACGGATGAGGCTATCAACGTCACCGGCCCCGCCCTTGGCGCCATCATTCCCTCCTCCGCCCTCAAGGTCGCCAACATTGACACCCTATCCGGCTGGATCGATGCCAACGACAGCGGCGCTCAGGGCAGTTCCAGCGGCGCCATGAGCCTCGTTGCCTCGCCCTCCCTCACCGGCACCGCCCGCATGTTCGTCGCCAGCTACACCAATAACGGCGACGAGCGCTACTGGGTCTCCTTCGGCGACGACAACGTCTCCACCAACTTCCTCTACGACACCTGGATTTACATCCAGAGCCCTTCCACCACCCTGGCCAATATCGAAATGGACACCAACCAGACCATGCCCAACGGCCAAACCGCCATCTTCGGCTTCCAGTGCGATGGCTGGAACAACACCTGGGACTACACCGCCAACAAAGGCACACCCCAGAACCCCGTCGATACCTGGGTCAGGTCGAACCAGTACTGCAATCCCCGCCAGTGGAGCATCAACACCTGGCATCACGTCCAGGTCAGCTACTCCCGCGACAACTCCGGCAACATCGACTATCAGTCGGTATGGCTCGATGACCTCCAGCAGAACATCAACGCCACCGTCAACTCCGCATTCGCTCTCGGATGGGCTCCCTCCCTGCTTACCAACTTCCAGATCGATGGCATGGGCAACGGACAGGCCACCGTCTACATTGACAACCTGACCATCTATCGCTGGTAAGCGGCGCTAAGATAGGACCGGACGCACCACCATCCCGTCCGGTCCCTTTGCCTTCCGACCAGGTCCTCTTCCGCGAGCTCTCCTTCTACACCCTGGCCCACCCCGATCCGGCCTTCCTCCATCAGAACAGCTTCGACGCCTTCACTGCCCAGCACGCGGACGCAGGCACCAGGCCCATCGCCGTCGCCTTCGCCCTCATCGGCCTTTATCTGCATCTGGAGAAAAACTTCACCGGCCGTCAGGTGCAGCTCGCCCACATGCGCATGGCCCGGCGCCGCAAACAATGGCCGCGCTTCCTGCTGCCCACGCAACCCGCTTCCATTACCGTCGCCGGCGTTCTTGCCGCCGCCCCTAGCCCCGCGCGCGACGCCATGATCAGCGCCTGGTGCGCCGCGGTCTGGGGGGTCTGGCAACCGAGCCGCCCGCAAATCGCCGCACTCGCCAAATCCGAACTCGACATCGACTAACGAACGCCGAATGGCCCGACCACCGCTCACCCGCACTGGATGGAATCTCTGATCAAGGCGCCAGCTTTGAAGGGGCACAGCTTCAGCTGTGCCGTAAGGCCCAAGAAAATTACAGGCTTCAGCCCCTGAGGGAATTTCTCGATGGACTGATCAGAGTTCTCCTGGAGTCCTCGCGCGGTTTGTCGCCGATGGTGCAACCGGCCTGATCTTAAGTTGTATGGCCGAGACAGGGCCTCATCGCCGATCATTTCTTCGATACGGCGTGACCGCCGGGATCGACGGAAGCCGCGCGGTTGCTGGTGACTGCGGTGACCGTGTCCAGCCTGAAGGCCTGATCGGCTGATCCGGCTTGAGGACAGCACATGAGGGGGGTGCGTCAGCCTGACTGGCGTTAGGTCTATGCTCGCTGGATTCGTTTGGCCCGATGATCGCTCTCGCCGGACCCAACAGGTTCGAGTGTCGCTGCCGCCTTCCGGATTCCCTCCGGCAAGCCGGCGCCGCTCCTCGCCCGCTCTCGTCAAGCCCACGAAGCTCTGTCTCCCCATCCTCCTGCTGTTTGGCGTCCTGTTCGGTGTTCTGGCGCCGGTTTGTTCTGCCGTCGATGTCGCGCACCCCCAGGTGCGTACCAACCGTCCTCGGCCGCTGATTGAGCAAGTGCAATTTAATCAGGGACCGCTCTCCTTCGATCAGGGAGTGACTGCCGGTCCGGGCAGCGGCAATCTGGAAATTCAATTCGCCGCTCCCGAATCCGTCGCTCCCGATCGCGCCCACCTCAGCTACCGGCTCCTCGGTCTCGACCTGGACTGGACAGACGCCGGAAAAGAGCGCCGGGCCATCTACAACAAGCTGCCGCCGGGCCACTACATGTTCGAGCTCGAAGAAACGGATGCCGGCAATACCTCGGGGCCAGGCGTGACGAGCCTTCCTGTCCTGGTGCTCCCTCAGTATTGGCAAACCACATCGTTCCGCGGCATGTGCGCGATTCTCCTCGCACTCCTCGCTTTCACTCTCTACAAGCTCCGCGTTCACAACCTCATTCAGCGTGCCCACAAGCTCGAAGAGCAGGTGAACCAGGCAAAGGGTGAACTGCAGCTTGCCAAAAAAGTCGCCGACGACGCGCAGCGCGCGTTAAAAGAGCAGGCACTCACCGATAGCCTGACGGATTTCTGGAATCGCAGGGCGATCTTCACAATGTTGGATAGAGAGATTTCCCGGGCGCAGCGCGATCATCTGCCCATAACAGTCGTGATGATCGACCTGGACCACTTCAAAGCCGTCAATGACACCTATGGCCATCTGACCGGGGATACCGTGCTCCGGGAAGCGGCTCAGCGCATCGCCCAGCTCATGCGTCACTATGATTTTGCCGGGCGCTATGGCGGCGAGGAATTCCTGATTGTTCTTTCGGGTTGTTCACCGATGAACGGCATCCAGCGCGCGGAGGACTTCCGGCGCGCTATCGCGGAGTCGCCGTTTGTGACGGCTTCCGGCCCGCTCACGGTTACCTGCAGTCTGGGTGTGGCATCCCATGACGGCGCGACGCTGGTCGAAGATCTGATTCAGCAGGCGGACGAGGCCCTCTACTGCGCGAAGCGGCTGGGCCGTAACCGCGTCCACGTCGGCGGCCAGAGTGCTGTTGCGGATCGTTCCTTCCGGGATGACCAGACCAGGGTTCTCAGCACCACCTGAAAATCCCTCGCAATATCGACGAAAACCCGATAATCGACAACAGCGTAGCCGGACCCTGACCGTCGGATACTTCCGAGCGGCAAAGACGATGGACTTGCCGTTCGATGTGACCACAATCGAGACAGCCATCTTCCTGGCGTACCCAGAGAAATGGTTACGCACAGTACCGATTAGTAGAGTTCAAAATATCGCACAACATTTTTGTCGCGATCCGAAAAAAACCGGTTAGAGTACTGCTTGCTGCGACTGTTGTTTACTTCCTGAGATGGATATTCAAACTCGGGGGAGCCAGTCGCTCGCTCACTGCAGGGCTGGGGTGCGAACACTGAGGAGGCCTGATGGCCACCACCGCTGTAGCCCCCGTCTGTCCGCAGGGACACGGTGCCGGGACGCCGGGGTCGCGATTCTGTAAATTTTGTGGGACCCAGCTCGTGATGCCCCCGGCGGGCCAGGCATCTCCCGTGGCAGCAACCCCGGTTTCTGCCCAACCGTCGCCTGCCCAGCCTTCGCCCGCCGTGCCATCCTTCATGCAGCCTCCCGCGGCATCCGTCTCGACGCCCAGTCCCCACGTGCCGACACCCAATGCGGCATCCGCCCCCGCGCCCTTCGCCCAGCCCCTTGCGCCCTCCATGCCGTTGCCCCAGCCGGCTCCGGTATGCAACGTCTGCGGCGGCAGCGGCGCTCGCCTCGCCGCAGCCGAGGTCATCTGCTCAGGATGTGGCTGGCTGCGTCCCCTGTTTCCCGGCTACCATCTGGATCGCTCCGTCTTTCTGTGGGCCCAGGACGGCCAGGCGATGGCCAAGCTGCAAAAGATCACCGCGCTCCACTCTGCCCTTCGCTCCATCTCCGAAAAAGTGGGCCGCCCCTGGATCGAATCGACCTTCAACGGCATCCGCCTCGGCCCTCGGCAGTTGCCCGATGTGTGGAGGCTCGCCGTTCTTGCCGCCCGCATTCTTGGCTTGTCCGCCATGCCCGACGTCTACATCTCCGGCGATCAACAGTGGAATACCTACACCTTCGGCTCCGATAACAGCGCCTTCATCGTCCTCGGCACAGCCATCCTCAATAACTTCCAGAACGAAGAACTGCTCTTCGTGCTGGCCCGTGAGATGGGACACTGCAGCGCCGGCCACGCTCTTTTCAAGACTGCTACCCGTTTCCTCACCGGCGGCGACGGCACCCACACCGGCCCCCTCTCTCAGGGAATCATGGGCGTCCTGAGTCCTACCAAGCTGGTGGAAGGCGCGGTCGATATGCCCCTCATGGCCTGGGCCCGTCAATCTGAAATCACCGCGGACCGCGCCGGCCTGCTCGCTGTCGGGGACGAAGGCCTCGCCCGTCGCGTTCTCCTGGCCTGGGCCATTAAATCGGCCCGCCTCCTCAAGCAGGTCAACATCGAAGAATGGATGAAGCAGGAAGACGCCAGCAATGACAGCATGACACGTCTTTCCGAAATGACCACCTCCTCCTCCATGTACACCACCCGCCGCCTCCGGTTGCTCGGCCAGGCAGGCCGCGAGCCGAACCTCATGCAATGGGGCCAGAGTATCCAGGCCGCCCGCAAACAGTTCGCCCCTCTTCCGCAACCCGCTCCGCCCCCACGCCCTGCGACGCATGCCCCGGCTAAAGCAGCCGCCCCGCCGCCACCGCCCGCCGACTCCATTCGCGTGGTTTGCAACAAATGTCAGGCCGCCATGCGGGTTCCGCTCGCCGTCTTGCGCGGTAAATCTTCATTGAACATCCGTTGTCCTCAATGCCAGAACATTATGACGTTGCGCCCCAGGCCGGCTGCTCCCTCCCCGGCCCCCGCGGGCGCGCCAACAAAATCTGTAGCCCAGCCACCGGCGGCCTCCGCTGCCGGCAAGTGATTGGGTGACCACATCAAGCGAGGTTGAGCCATGCCAGACGACAACACGAATGTGATCGAAGTCATTGTTCCCGAGGACGCCTCCACCGCGGCCGCGATCTCCGGCGACTCCACCAGTTCCTCGGGCTCCGGATCGGTGACGGAAGAAATCATTGACGTCATCCTCGATCCGATCGGTAGTAACGGTACCGCCACCGGCTCGGCCGCAACTGCCGAAGGTGTGGTCGAAGAAGTCGTCATCGTCGAACCCGCCAGCGATATCACCGCCACCGACGGCACAGGCGACGGCACAGGGTCCTCGGATGGAACCGCAACCGGCTACAGCGACGGAACCGGAACTGGATCGGGTGACGGAACCGGAACTGGAGACGAAACCGGGTCCGGATCCGATGGGCCAGTAGGCTTCGCCGATCCGGGTACAGCCTCCGGCACCGACGGAACCGGCTACGGGGACGGAACCGGGACCGGCTACGGCGACGGAACCGCAACGGCGACCGGCACCGATGACCCAACAGGTTACGCGGACCCAGGAACCGACGCCCCTACAACCGGCGAAGTTGGCACTGCCGACCCCACGGATACCGGGACCATCTCCTCCACCGACACCAGCTCGACCGACACTACGGGGACGGATCCCACCACCACAGTGGGCAGCGCCGATCCCGATGCTCCGGCGACCGATTCCGTCGACCCCGACGCTGCTGCCGCTGCCGCTTCAGCGACCTCCGATCAGCAGTCGGCCGACGCCGCCGTCGCTTCGGGCGACTACGCGACGGCGTCGGAAGATCGCGCCCAGGCGGAAACCGAGGCCGGCCAGGCGGGCGACACCAGCATGCTCGACGGCTCCGACTCCACCCAGCTGGGCGCCGCTGCGGACCAGCAGGCAACAGCCCAGCAGGACGAAACGGCAGAGGGACAGGCCGCCGCCTCGGGCGATTACGCAACCGCTGAGAACGATGCCTGGCAAGCCGAAACCACCACCCAGAGCGCGGATGACAATGCCGGCGGCACCGACCACTCCGGCACCGCCTATGACGAAACCCAGAACGAAAGCTGGGCTAACTGGGATCAGCAAACCGCCGATCAGAACGCGGCGACGGCTCAGAGTTACGCTGACTCCGGGAATCCGGACGACGCCGCGATCTACTCGGCGGCCGCGGACACCGCACAGGGAGAAGCCGACACTGCCGGAGAAGCGGGCGAACACGGCGACGAGTTAGCCCAGACCGATCCCTCCTCGGAAGTCTCCACCGATACCCCGGTCGATGATGCTCCGGCGGAGGAGGCTCCTGCAGAAGAGGCTCCGGTGGATGACGCTCCCGCAGAGGAAGCCCCGGCAGACGACACCGCAGTCGACGACGATTCCTCCGCAACCTAGCTCATCGAACCGCACCAACTGCGGATCGTAGCGTCACATTCGGGCCGGCCGGCAGCAATGCCACCGGCCCAAACCGCCTTCAACGAATGCCTGTGGCGCTTACAACGCAAACCTCTGCAGAAGCTCGTCTACCGTCATCTCACCATCAGGTTGCGTCGTGACGCGCATGTGGGAGGCCCTTTTGCCGGGTCGGCTGATAACCGGGAACCCGCAGCGCCCGCCGTCTCATCAGCTTGCGGGAAAAACACCACAGCCCCCACTGCGGAGACGGCCAGGTTCACCCCACAGCAAGAAGCAGAATCCCCTGCTGCCCAAACGTCAACACGAATCGACCTGGGTTCACTCCGAAAGTACTGTCTTGTGCCTTTTTGGGAAAAAAGCACAGGTTCAACTCCGCCTTCACCAGACGAGCCCCATCGATGTCCCGCGGCAGCTTCACTGGACCAGAACTTCATCCCGAACGAAGTGCAGCCGGATAATCTTCGGAGCCTGCATCGTCTCGTCGAAGTAGCAACTCACTGCTTCCTTCACCCTTTGCGCGCAGTTCTTCGACGGAATCCGCCTGGGTGTGAATGCCATAACCCAGAGGGACGGCCGTGTAGCCGCCGTCCACCTCATCCTCGTGCACTTCAAATGTGATTTCGCTTGTCGAAGCAGCACGCATATTCCCTGGATGCATCGTAGCCCAACCCAACGACTCACAACGAAATGCCCCTCCTCCCGGACCGCTGTCCGCGGTCCCCTTGACATCCCGCCGTCGCCAGCCTGACCCTCGCTCCAGAGGCTTCCATCCATGTCCGCGCAGGTCCAGCTCTCATCCACCCACCTCTTCATCGCCTTCTCCCGCGACAAGCTCCTCCATCAGTTCTGGCCGCGCCTCCGTCATTGCGTCGAGTCCCTCACAGACGAGCAGATTTGGTGGCGTCCCAACCCCTCCTCGAACTCTATCGGCAATCTCGTCCTCCATCTCAACGGCAACGTCCGCCAGTGGCTCGTCGATTCCTTCAATAAGAACGAAGACAATCGCGACCGCCCCGCCGAATTCGCAGCAGCCGGCAACCTCTCTCGCGCCGCCCTCCTCGAGAAACTCGGCGCAACCATCAACGAGGCCGCCCTCGTTCTCGACCGCCTCACCGAAGCCGACCTCGTCGCGCCTTACGAAATCCAGGGCTACCACGTCCACGGCCTCGACGCCGTTTACCAGGTCGTCGAACACTTCGGCCTGCACTACGGCCAGATCGCCTACGTCACCAAAATGCTGACCGAGCAGGACCTCGGCTTCTATCGCGAACTCACCAAAACCGGCCGCGCATCATGACGATTGCTTCTGTCCACTGTCTCCCCTCGCCGCTCTCCGACTTGACCCCTCCAGGTCCGCTCCCGTAGCATTGGACTCATGGCAGTCTGCTTCAATCCGGTTGCTTGTTGCGCTTGTTGTTGTGCGCCGCGCCGGACTTGTGGATGAGCCTCTAGCCTAAAATCACCCATAACTCCCGCGCTTCAGCTATCCGCTGACGCGGGTTTTTTATTTGCCCTCAATCTTTTCGGAGAGAATCAATGGCGGAACCCTCCGCAGTCAAAGAAACCAAAGCTCAGCGAGCAGAACGGCTCAAGCACGAGAAAAATCCCTGGGGCTCGATCGAAGAAATCCGCTCCTTCGCGCGCAACGGCCGATCCTCCATCCCCGCCGAGTGGAGCACGTACTTCCGCTGGTGGGGCATCTACACCCAGGGCGACGGCGTTGGCGTCACCGGCGGCTCAGGCGGCGAAGGCAAAGCCACCGACTACTTCATGATGCGCGTCGGCATCCCCAACGGCATCCTCCGCGCCGATCAGGCCCGCGCCCTCGCCGGCATCGCGCGCCGCCACGGCCGCAACCTCGCCGACATCACCGTGCGCCAGAACATCCAGTTTCACTGGCTCACCATCGAATCGATCCCCGAGGTTATGGAAGCACTCGACGCCGTCGGCCTCTCGCCAAAAGGCGCCTGCGGCGACGTCGTCCGCAACGTCACCGGCTGCCCTCTGGCCGGCATCGCGCACGACGAAATCATCGACGCCTCGCCGCTCGCCATCGAAGTCTCGCGCGCACTGCAGGCCAACAACGACTTCTACAATCTGCCGCGCAAGTTCAAAATCTCCATCACCGGCTGCGCCGTCTGGTGCTCGTATCCCGAGATCAACGACATCGGCCTCACCGCGATCCGCCGCGGCCCTGAACCCGATTCCCAAGTCGGCTATTCCGTCCGCGTCGGCGGCGGCCTCTCCAATGAGCCCCATCTCGGCGTCCGCCTCAACGCCTTCGTCCGCCCCAATCAGGCTCCGGCCGTGGTCCGCGCCATCGCCGAAATCTTCCGCGACCAGCAGGGCCTGCGCGAAAGCCGCGACCGAGCCCGCCTCAAGTACCTCTTCATGAAAGAAGGCTGGACCGCCGGCCGTTTCCTCGACGAGATTCAGAACCGAATCGGTGACAAATTAGATCCCGCCGTCGACGAAACCGTCCCCGACGACATCCTGCGCGACCACTCCGGCATACATCCACAAAAGCAGTTCGGCCTCAGCTACGTCGGCGCCAGCGTCCTGCGCGGACGCCTCACCGGCGACCAGCTCGCCGCGGCAGCCGACCTCGCCGAGCGCTTCGGCTCCGGCGCCGCGGCAGAGAACGGTACTGCCCTCCGCCTCACCGTCATGCAGAACCTGCTCTTCCTCAACATCCCAACAGCACGCGCCGGCGAATTCGCCGGTGAACTCGAGCAGCTCGGCCTTCACGTGGAGGGTTCGGCTTTCTGGCGCGGCGGCATCGCGTGCACCGGCACAGAATTCTGCAAGCTCGCCATCACCGAAACCAAGGGCTTCCTGCGCTGGCTCGTCGACGAGATGGAAGAGCGCTTGCCCCAGTTCGACCAGCAGCTCCGCCTCCACGTCACCGGCTGCCCCAATAGCTGCGGCCAGCACTGGATCGCCGACATCGGACTCGAAGGCAAGAAGGTCAAACACGAAGGCCACCTGACCGACGCTTATTACTTCTGCCTCGGCGGCTCGGTCGGCCAGCACGCAGCCACCGCTCGTCCCGTCGGCTTCCGCACCCCCGCGCCTCTTGTGCCCGAAGCCATCGAGCGCCTCCTGCGCAAATATCTCGCCGAACGCGATCCTCGAGAGAATCTGCGCGCCTGGTTCGCTCGCAATAGCGACGCCGATCTGCGCGCCGCCTTAGCCGGCGAAGAATTGATTCCCGTCGAGCGTGACCTGCCCAGCGGCCGCGTTCCTCTCGAGCTGGCGGGCTAAGGAGACTTCGATGACCCTGCTGCCTGTCTTCCTCCGTCTCGACCGCCGCCCGTGCCTCGTCGTTGGCGCCGGTACCGTAGCCCTGGCCAAAATCGAGAGCCTGCTCGCTGCCGGAGCCGCGATCACCGTCGTCGCCCCCGCCGCGATCCCCCAGGTTCGCGCCCTTGCGGCGCAGAACGCCCTCACCTGGCATCAGCGCGTCTTCGAACCCTCAGACCTTGACGGCGCCTTCCTCGTCATCGCCGCCACCAACGCATCCGGCGTAAACCACGCCGTCTACGAAGAAGCTCTGCGACGCAACATCCTTTGCAACGCCGTCGACGACCCGCCCAACTGCGACTTCTACTTTGGATCCGTCGTCTCCCGCGGCGATCTGCAGATCGCCATCTCGACCGCAGGTGAAAGCCCCACTCTCGCGCAGCGTCTCCGCCGCGAAATCGACGCCCAGCTTCCCGCCGACCTCGCTCCCTGGCTCGCCGTACTCGGCCCTCTCCGCCGCGACGTCCGTGCCGCCACGCCCGCCGGAGAAGCCCGCAATTTGCTCCTGCACGAGTTGGCCCATCGCCAGCTTTGCGGTTCACCCTCCTGCCCGACGCGCCAATTCGCCAGCGAACGAATCCGCGCCGTTCAGGAAGAGGCTCGCGCATGACCATCGCTCATCCCGGTACCGTCTACCTCGTCGGCGCAGGCCCCGGCGATCCCGAGCTGCTCACTCTCAAGGCTGCCCGTCTGCTCGCGACCGCCGACGTCGTCCTCCACGACGACCTGGTGCCGCCCGCGATCCTGACCCATGCCACCCCCGCGCTCATCATCAACGTCGGCAAGCGCTGCGGCCGCAAAAACATCTCCCAGGACCAAATCAACGCGATGATGATCGACGAGGCCCGTCGCGGCCTCTCCGTCATCCGCCTCAAATCCGGCGACCCACTCATCTTTGGCCGTGCTGGTGAAGAAATCGACGCACTCCGCGCCGTCGCAATTCCCTTTGAAGTCGTCCCCGGAATCACCGCCGCCTTCGCCGCAGCAGCCGCCCTGCGTCGGCCGCTCACCGATCGTCGCCACGCTTCCCGTGTCAGCTTCTCCGCCGGTCATCACGCGCTCGGTTCGTCACCTGAGCCAGCGTCGCTCGCTGCACCCACGCGCGTCGTCTACATGCCCGGCCGCGACCTTACCCCCATCGCCGCACAACTCCGCAGCGAAGGCCTCCCCGCTGACCTGCCCTGCGTCATTGTCTCCCGCGCCAGCCAGCCCGATCAGCAGATCGTCCGCACCACGCTGTCGCATCTTGACCGTTTCGCGCCTCTCCCCGCCCCCGGCATCCTGCTCGCCGGCGAATCCCTGCGCGAAACCAGGACCGGCGAACTCGAAGCGCTCGCCGAATATGTAACAGAATCAGTTGTAAATCAGTCGCAATCGGTGGGATTGTAACCATTACAGTTACACTCTCAGTGACCCGCCCCGTCCAGCGTGTACTCGAAATCGTAGAAGTGCTTTCCGCCACTTTCGATGCGGATCTTCATCGACCCGGAAATCCCCGTCAGTTCCCCCGTTCCCGAATCCGGCACTACGATGATGTTCATCTCCGGCACCCCGCGGTTCATCGTGGCGTTATGCTGCAACACAAAGCTACCCGACTTGCCCCCGAGCTTCCCCGTCACCCGCTCCATCGCGACATAACCACCCGATCCTTTGTCCTTGTCCAGCACGCTCAGCATCTCGCCCTGGCTCGTCGCCTCCAGATCGCCATGGAACTGCTTGTCCAGCGACATGCGTCCCAGAACAGCGGCTTCCGCCTGCGGGTTGTCCGCCTTCTGCGGAGCCACCTTCACGTCGAACGATCCCGTTGCGTGCTGCATCGTCGCCTCTCGCTTTCCTGCTGCGGAATCCTGCGCATACCCCACGTTCATGCCGGCCAACCCGGCCGCGAGAACCAGCCCCACCACCGCAATACCAGCTCCAGGCCATCTCATCTCGAGCAGCATAGCAGCCTCCACACCGCAAAACTGGCATCAAAACACTCATGAGCAGGTTCGGCAAGCTTCTTCTCCCCGCAGTGCTCTTCGCCCTCGCCCTGGCCGGCTGTCACGGCAATCAAAACCAGGCTCAATCCAGCGGCGACGACCCGGCCTCCGTCAACCTGGCCAACGCCAGCAACACAACAGCGAGCAACGAGAATCCGCCGCCTCCCCCGCCGGATCAGGGTTCAGGTTCGCAGCCGGCTCCGTCCTACCAGGCTCCGCCTCCCGACCAGTCCGGAGATCAGTCCGGATACGGCGATCAATATCCCGGCGACGAGTCAGCCGGCTATGCCGACACCGCCTACGACGTCGCTTCCGATCCTCCGCCCGAGATTCCCGAATACGACCAGCCACCCTGTCCCGGCGACGACTATATCTGGACGCCCGGCTACTGGGCCTATGCGCCCGCCGGCTACTACTGGGTCCCAGGCGCGTGGGTGATGGCGCCGTATGTCGGCTCACTCTGGACTCCGGGCTACTGGGGCTACTATAGCGGCCGTTATCGCTGGTACCACGGCTACTGGGGCCCGCACATCGGCTTCTATGGTGGCGTGAACTACGGGCACGGCTACTACGGCAACGGCTATGAAGGCGGCTATTGGCGCGACCGAGCCTTCTACTACAACACCGCCGTCACGCGCGTGAACGTGACTGTCGTCCGTAACGTCTACAACTACCGCATCACGAATAACTACAATTCCGCGCGCGTCAGCTACAACGGCGGCCATGGTGGACTCAACTACCGCCCCACGCCCGAGCAGTCAGCGGCCCGCAACGAACGCCACTTCGCGCCGCTCCCCACCCAGCGCTCCAACGCGCAGGCCGCGATGCAGAATCGCGCCCAGTTCGCGAACCAGAATCACGGCCGTCCGCAGATGGTCGCCGACAATCGACCGGCGAACGACGGACGAGGCGCTCCCGCTCCCCGGCCCGAAGACTTCCACCCCGCGCCCGCGGGACGTACCGACGCAGGCCGCCCCGCTCCCACTCCAGAAAGCCGTCCTTCGCCAGGCAATCCTGGTCCCCTTGCCGCGCCCCGACCCACGCCCGGTCCAGGGCTGCGTTCTCAGCCTGGCCGCCCTGCTCCCGAATCGCGGCCCGCTCCGCAACCGCAGCCGGAATCGAGACCTGGCCTGCAATCGAGGCCGGAGTCACGGCCGGCGCCACAGCCACGCAACCAGCCACAGCCTTTCAATCGTCCTGAAGGGAGACCGCAACCGGAATCGAGGCCGGCGCCCCAACCGCCACGACAGGAATCGCGGCCGCAGCCAGAAGCCCGGCCCGCGCCACCACCCCAGCAGCCCCGGCCCCAGAATCGCCCCCAACCGGAGTCGCGGCCTCAGCCCGAATCACGTCCCACACCGCAGCCCGAATCACGACCCCAGCCGGAATCGCGGCCCGCTCCGCCACCGCGGCAGGAATCGCGGCCCGCCCCTCCGCCGCAACAGCAACCTCGTCCGGAGAACAAACCCGGCGAAAAGCACCCTCAGTAAGGTTGAACCGTCAGGCGGTTCCTCTCGGGCTGGCGAGCGGTCCTGGCGAGCAGATCGCGCAGACGGAAAGCCCGCTCCAGTTGAGCCGCCACCAGAAGCCGCTGGCGCCGGCGATGATCCTCATCCTCCAGCAGCGGCAGGATCCGCTCGTCGCGCGCCGCTCCCGCTTCCAGTTCGAGGATCGTGGACTCCAGGGTGAGGCGAAATCGTTCGCTCACTCGAATCGGGTCGGGATCGGGGCGCAGAAGCATGATTCCTCGTCAGGCAGCTAAGGTCTTTTCGTCTGCTGCCGATTCTAGCGGTGAAGCATTCCGCACGCGAGACCAGGTCGTGCTTCCTCGGCGAAACCTTCGTGGGAGAGGTGTCGCGTTTTGCGACAAATTGTGGTGATTCCGATCGGCCTTGCGCCCCATCACAGCTCGATCTTCTTCGTCGCCACCATCTCCTGCGCCTGCGCCACAAACTGCTCCAGCGGCATCGACCCCTGATCGCCCTTGCCGCGCGTGCGCACGCTCACCGCTTCGCTCGACTCTTCCTTGTCGCCCATCACCAGCACGTAAGGAATCTTCTGCATCGTCAAGTCGCGGATCTTCGCGTTCATTTTCTCGTTGCGCGCGTCCAACTCCACCCGCAACCCCGCCTTTTGTAACCGCTGCTGTACTTTCTTCGCATACTCCTGATGCCGCTCGCTGATCGGCACCAACCCCGCTTGCACCGGCGCCAGCCACAGCGGAAACGCCCCCGCGTACAGCTCGATCAGATACGACACCATCCGCTCCATCGTGCTGATAATCGCGCGATGGATCATCACCGGCCGCGGCTGCGTTCCGTCCGCTGCCGTGTACTTCAGCCCAAACTGGCTGGGCAGATGGAAATCCACCTGCACCGTCGAGTATGTCTCCTCATGACCCATCACGTCGGCCAGTTGAATATCCAGCTTCGGCCCATAGAACGCGGCATCGCCCGGGCTCTCCCGATACTGCAGACCCAGCGCATCGAGCGCCTCCCTCAGCTCGCGCTCGCCCAGCTCCCACATCGCGTCGTTATCGACGTACTTCTCTTTGTTCTTCTTGTCCCGCAGCGAGAGCCGGTAGCTGTACTTCGTAATGCCCAGGTCCTTATACGTGCGCTCCACCAGCTTCATCACATTCGAGAATTCTTCCTTGATCTGGTCCGGACTGCAGAAGATGTGCGCGTCGTTCAGGGTCATGCACCGCACCCGGCTCAACCCGCTCAGCACGCCGGAGCGCTCGTAGCGGTACATGGTGCCCAACTCCGCCAGCCGCACCGGCAGATCGCGATAGCTGCGCAGCTTCGATTCATACACCAGGATGTGGTGCGGACAGTTCATTGGCCGCAGCACCATCTGCTCCGTCTCAAGATCCATGGGCGGGAACATGTCCTCGTGGTAATGCGCCCAGTGGCCGGAGCGTTTGTACAAATCCACCTTCGCCAGGTCCGGCGTGTAGACATGCTGATACCCCAGTTCACGCTCCAGGCCGAGGATGTAGTCCTCCAGCAGCCTCCGAATCGTCGCTCCCTTCGGCAGCCACAGCGGCAGCCCCGCTCCGACTTCTTCGCTGACCGTGAACAGCTCCAGCTCCTTGCCCAGCCGCCGGTGATCCCGCCGTTTGGCGTCCTCGATCCGCTCCAGATATTCGTCCAGATCCTTCTTTGAGAAAAACGCCGTCCCATAAATCCGCTGCAGCTGCGGATTCTTGTCGTCCCCCAGCCAGTACGCGCCCGAGAGGCTCATCACCTTGAACGCCTTCACGCGACCCGTCGACGGCACATGCGGCCCGCGGCAGAAATCCACAAACTTCCCGTTACGATAAAGCGAAATCTCCTCGCCCGGCTTCGTGAATTTCTCCACGAAATGAACCTTCATAAAGTCGTTGCCGGTCTTGAACTCCTCGAGTCCCTTCTCCCTCGGCTCTTGTTCGCGTACGAACTTCTCATCCCGCGCCGTCACCTCCGCCATCCGCCCCTCGATCAGCTTCAGATCCTCGGGCGTGAAGGGCGTCGGCCGCCAAAAGTCATAGAAGAACCCTGTCTCCGTCGCCGGACCGTGGCCCAGCTTCGTTTCCGGAAACAACTCCGTCACCGCGGTCGCCAGCACGTGCGCGGCGGAGTGGCGCAGCACCTTCAGCGCTTCCGGGGCCTTTTCCGTCAGCAATTGCAGAGCGACGTCCTCGGTCAGCGGCGTCGTCAAATCTACCAGGCGCTCGGCGTGCGTGTCTTCGACGCCATACATCGCTGCCTCACTGCCCTCGGCGGCCGCAACCGCCACCGGCGCGGCTTGCAAAGGCCGAATCCGCGCAACTACCGAGGCCTGCGCCAGCCGTGGCGAAATACTCTCAGCAATGGACAAAGACGTTGTGCCGGACGGAACCTCGCGCACCGATCCGTCGGGAAGCTGAACCTGTATCGAACTCATAAAAGCAGGGTATTAGGTTTAGGGTCCAGGGTACAGATCACCGAAGGTACGCAATCCAGTCCCGCTGCAAAACTCCGGAGCCGTTTACTTCAATCCAATATGCGCGGTCATCTGCATGCTGCCCCAGTCGACGATATTCCCGAACGTCTCGAAGTCCGTCACGTACGCCCGCACCCCGCCCAGCTGCTGCGGCGTCATCTCCGCAATATGCTGCCAAAGCGCGGGGATCACCACCTGCGGCGGTCCCTGCTCGGAGGTCAGCGCCGCATACTTGCCCGCGTGGATCGTCTTCGCCACCATGCCCGCAGGCACCTTGTCAGCGGACGTCACCCGATAGCCCAGCGTGTAGTTGTAGTCGCCGGTGTTGTCGCTGGCGTAGTCGCTGTAAACCACCACCAGGCCGTCGCCGGTCTTGTTCGGGATCGACTCCAGCACGCCGTTCTGCATGGCGTTCTGCCAAATCTGTGGAATCTCTCCCTGGCCGCCTGCTTCCTTCGCATTGTTCGTGCGCACCGTCACGCCCACAACGATGAACGCGTTCCGATCTTCGATCTTTGGCGCTGCAGTGTTGACCGGCGCAGAAGCGGAAGACGCGGGAACCTGCGGAGCCGGAGTTGCGGTTTGGGCGAACCCTGTTGCAGCCAGGGCAAGGACGACGGGCAAAGCGATCTTCCCGGTGCTGCGGAGCGTGACACAGAACATAAGTGTGAGCAGTATACGCAGAGGGACAGCCCAGCAGCCAGGCACCGCTCTGCCCGGATGGGATCGTTACAGGCTGGCAGTCAGCCGATATTCCCGCGCTACAGGTTCTACGATTCTGATCCTGCCGTGTCCAGGGTTAGGCCGATAATGCGTGCGCAACAGCCCCGCTCTTTCGAGAAGGCCCACATCGCGGCTGACCGCTCGAACATCCCGCCGGAGGCCGGAGGCCAGATCGGAGATGGGGACCGACCCCGCCCTGGCTCGGCGCAGCAGACGAACACGCTCCGCTGTCAGAACCTTCAACAGATCCTCCGGATCCTCAAAGGTGATCGTGATTGCAGCGGGGAAGCTCTCGCCCCGATCCAGCTTCCCGGCGTGCTCCCGAACGCGGTCGAAGAACTCGCCGGCGCTGCCGGTTGCGATGCTGACTCTAGTCTTCTTCATCTTCGATCCTCCAGAGTTCGTGGACTTCAGCGATGAATCGCTCTGCCACGGCAGCATACGTCGTAAACTCGATGGCTTGTGCTTTTCCCATGAAGTGCCGGTGATGATATTCGTGGCTGTTGTCGTATCCCAGCACGCGGCCGTTGTCTACAGAACAGATCCTCAGGTTGATGTACGCGAGACTGTAAGCAACTACACCGCCGTCCTCAACCCAGACCTGTTCCTTCAGCAGCGCCCCTTTTCTCTTCCCCCTGAGACGATGGATTTCAATCGTCGTGGTGCGACCGGATGGCGGTTTTCTGCCCACGGAGCCCATTTTAGCACAGTCAGGACTTTCTGTATCCTGGCTGATTCGTGCCCCAGCTTCCGGCTTCGGATCATTCACCACGGTGCCATTACCGCCCAGGTACTTTGGTCAGCGGAAATTGGCCCCAACGTGCGGTATCGTTAACCCATTTGTGGCAGGCGCAAACAGGCGGATTCCTGCTCGAACCGCAACGCGCGCTATTAAGATGAGAGCAATCTTCCACCCTCTTGGACGGCAAATTCCGGATATGGCAGTCGTGCATCGCAAGCAGGTCTGGACGCGCATCGCCGCGACCGCGGCTCTGGCCGCACTGCCCCTGTTCGGATGCCAGAGCGTGCAAAGTTCCCTTCCCTCACAGACCCAGGTGCGGGTGATCGACGCCTCCTATAACGCGCCCGCGGTCGACGTCGATGTGGCCACGACGCCCATCGCCACCAACATCGGCGCGGCCACCTTTACCAACTACGCTTTCCTGCCGCCGGAAAACACAACCGCGTATGTCTTTCCGGCGGGCACGACCAAATTCACCGCCTCGGCCCAGGGAGACTTCCTCGTCTCCGAGCAGCATTCCGTCTTTATCACCGACCTGGGCACCGGATACACAGCCACCATCCTGAACGACCAGGCCATCGCCGCGCCCGCCGGATACTTCTCGATCCGGTTCCTGCAACAGGCCATCAAAGCCGGCGCAGTAGACATTTATATTGTTGCCGCAAACGGCACGCTGGCCGGCGCGAAGCCGCTTTTCACGAACGTGGCGCCGCAGTCGGTGGAAGGCTACGTGAACGTGATGGCCGGTCAGTACACCATTGTCATCACTCCCACCGGTGTCATCACCACGCCATACACGAGCACCCAGTTTCAGTTCGTCGCCGGCCAGGTCCGCACCGTGTTGATCATGGATGCGCAGTTGACGAAGGATCCACCGGTGACGGTGACGGTGGGGAACGATCTGAACTGATTCGCAGGGTGCAGGGCACAGGGTGCAGGAAAAGCGGGTGATCAAATCAGTGAGTCAGTGATCGGCAATCCTCCTCTGTGTGATCAGCGCGCGAGCGTCGCGCCCTCCAACTCCAGCAGCTTCTTCTTCCGCTCCACACCCCAGCGATAGCCCGTGAGTTTGCCATCGCTGCCAATGACGCGATGGCACGGGATCACGACCGCGACCGGATTCGTCGCGCAGGCGCGAGCCACGGCGCGCACCGCGGTCGGCTGTCCCAATGATGCCGCCAGTTGCGCGTAGCTGCGCGTCTCTCCGCGCGGAATTCGCCGCAGTGCCTCCCAAACCCGCATCTGGAATGCGGTCGCGCGCAGGTCGAGCGGCAAATCGAGCGCCGCTGGATGTTCGGTGAACTGCGACAGCACTTCGCCGAGGTGCGGTTCGAGCCGCGGTTCCAGTCGAATCTGAGCCAGAGGAAACTGCGTGCGCAACTGGCGCGTGAGCTGAGCGTCGCTGTCGCCGAGGATCACGGAACAAAGCCCGCGCTCGGTTGCGGCGATGAGCAGCTTGCCCAGCGGACTGTCTCCGATGGTGTAGCCGATCCGCGCGTCGCGCCCCCCGGCACGATACTCCCCGGGCGCCATGCCGAGCTGCGTGTTCTCATACGCGCGGCCTGGGCCCGAGTAGCCCGCGTCGTAGATGGCATCGGTGACGCGCGCCGAGCCGGTGGTCAGCTCGTTGCGAAACGAGGCTGCTCGGCGCTGGCGCTGATACTGCGCGGGGGTGAGACCGAGGACGCGCTTGAAGGTGCGCTCGATGGTGAACGGGCTGCGGCCCGTCATGCGAGCCAGCTCAGCCAGGGTGACCTGGCGATCGCGCTGCAGGCTGGTTGAGATGACCTCCACGAGGCCGGCGTCAATATGGCGCTGGTGCGGCAGGCAGCGGCGGCAAGGCCGGTAACCGGCGCTCGTCGCCGTAGCGGGATCGGCGAAAAACACGACATTGCCACGAGCAGGCCGCCGGCTTGGGCAGGTGGGCCGGCAAAAAACGCCAGTGGTGGTGACGGCGTAGACCATCTCCGCATCCGCTGCGGGATCGCGGGCCAGAACCGCGGCCCAGGCCTGATCTTCAGAAAGCATGGCGGCTGTGTTCATCGTACTCGCACCTCTCAGAAATGAGGATCGCAGACAGCACGCCGCGCGACACTCCGGGGATTGCGGTTGAATTTTTCGCCAGCGCCGGATCGATTACGGGTGAATGACGCGGAGTCCCAGATACTTCTCAAATGGATCGAAGTCGCGGTCACGGTGCAAAAGCGCGCCCCCCGACTCGATGCAATACGTAGCGATCAGGCAATCGATGGTTTTGCGGACGGTGTTTCCCTTTTGACGAAGGAACCTGTAGTTGCGGGCCGCCGCGATCGCGACATGGGACCCTCCCGCGTTGAAAACCGGGAAATTCAGCAATTCACGCCTGACTTGAGCAAAGGTGAACTCTTCCCTGACCCCCTGGAGCACTTCGCAGAGAATCAGGTCGATCAGACCGACCGGCTGCAAGCCCAATTGACGATCAAGCCAATCGGTCTGGGGATTTCTGGAATCGGCGAAGTAATCGATCCACACACTCGAGTCGACGATGACCATGACGTGCTATTCGATAAAGCGGCTGCGTCTCGACTGCTCGAGATCGCCCTCCCATTTCACTTTCCCGCGGAGACGCCGAATTGAGGTCTGAGCACGGGTCTGGACGAGCAACCGCAAAGCCTCCTCGACGGCCGCCTTCTTGGTGGGCGCGCCGGTGGATCGCATGGCTTCGGCCATAAGCTTGTCGTCAATGTCGATGTTGGTTCGCATGCTCGGCTCCGATGTGTATAAATCTTAATTCTTTGTGTATCGGGAAGCAAGGCGATTTTCCTACCAGCGCCACCACCCCCGCGGAAAAATCCCGTGCCAGTCGACGCGCAGCAACGTGAACACCAAAATGCCCACAGCAAGCAGCAGGATTCCGATCAACCGCTGGCGGCGCACCCGGGCAGGCCCAGTCATGCTGGCCCCGACACCCAGCCCACCTCACTCCTCGCCGGGACGAATGTTGTAGAGGAAGTAAAAGCGCAGTTCCAGAAACGGCCCCTTGAACGTCCTGGGGATGGGCGGGAACGGCGCCGCACCGGTGATCCCGGCCCACGCCGCGCGATCCAGCGCCACATCGCCCGACGGCCCTTCCAGCATCATGTCCTTCACGCTGCCATCCGGAAAAATCTTGAACCGGATCATCACCTTGCCCTGCTTGTCGAGCGGCGGCCGCGCCGATTCCGGGATGATCGGCCACCAGGCATGCTCCGTGTCCCACACCACGCGCTGCACGTAAGGGCCGTAGTCCCATCCCATCGTGTCGCTCAGGATGTCGACTCCGCCGTTCATGCCCGAATGCTGCGATGGCAGCCCTGCGCCGCTGTCGCCGCCATATTGGCCGTTGCGGCCCTGCATCGCCTGGCGCATCGCCTGCTGCAGCTGATCGTTGGGATTGGTGGCGCTGGAACGGAAGTTCGGTTGCGGCGCCGTCGGAGGCGCTTCCAGCTTCGCCTGGTTGTTTGACGGCAGCGGCTGCGCGGGCGGAGTGGGCTCGTGCTGATCGCCCTGCGGCTGAGGCTGCGCCGGTGCGCCAGGCGCGGCGAACCGCTGGCTCGGCTCGGGCGCTGGAGCGGGTGGCTCAGCGCGGCGCATGGCTTCCAGCTCCTCCAGGGTCTTCTTATCGAGGGTCGGCTTCGGCGTCTCCGCCACCCGGCTCTTGTCCGAAAGCGGCGCCGGAGTCTTCGGCTTCACTTCCTTCAGCGCGTCGGGCGGCAGGTCCAGGAAGGTCAGGTCCTTCTGCCGCTGCTTCATGATCACCGACGGATCGACGACGCGGACGTGGTAGATGTATTTGGGCCCATACAGCAGGTACCAGGCGACCAGCATGTGGATGATGAGGGCAATCCACAGCTTTTCGCGGAGATTGACCCACGAGCGGTTGTCCTCGATCTCCTCGATGATGTGCAGCAGATCGGTGTGGTCGAGGCCCTCGTAGCGGTTGCGGCGGTACTTTGGCAGCGTGCCGGAGCCGTTGGACGCGGGCGCCCGCCGAGCGGCGAGATCGGGCGATTCCGGTGACGCTTCCGGAAGAGGAGCCTCAGCGGTCAGGCCCAGCGGGCCGTTGGAATGGCTCGGCTCGGCCTTCGGCTCTTCGGCCGGCGCATCAGTTAGGTTCAGGCGAATCGGCATTCCTGGTGTACTTCAGTTCTGCGGCTCCAACCGGGGCCCCGCTGGGGTGAAGCCGGAACGCCACGGTAGCTAGGGTCTATTTTCTCATCAAATCGAGAGACTTACCGCTGTTTGTACAATCGAAAGGGTGACCAGTTCGTCTCACAAGTCTCTGCCCAGGACCGCCGCCGTGATCACGGTCAGCGACGCCTGCTCCCAGGGTTCGCGTGAGGACCTTTCCGGCCCCGCGGTCGCCCGTACGTTGGACGCAAATGCCTTTGAGACGGTACTTCGCGTTACGGTTCCAGACGAGCAGCGGGCCATCCAGGACGCAATCCGTCATGCGGCCGGCATGGCCCGGTTGGTGGTTACCACCGGGGGAACCGGCATCGCCGCACGGGATGTAACCCCCGAGGCAACACGGGCCGTTTGCCACCGCCTGCTCGATGGTGTGGCGGAGTTGATGCGCGCCGAAGGCCGCCGCGAAACCCCGCTCGCCACTCTAAGCCGCGCACTCTGCGGAACCCTGGGGACGAGTGTGATTCTGAATGTCCCCGGCAGTCCCTCCGGCGCGGTCAGTTCCCTGCGCGCCGCGCTGCCCGTGCTGCCGCATGCCCTCGACCTGCTCGACGGCAAAACTGAACATGCCACGGCCGGCCAGGCCACGGGCGCGGTCCAGCGCAAAATCGGACACACAACGAAGGGCCAGCGCAGCAAAGGGAAAGGTTGAACGCGTCTGAAATCTCTCTTCGCGAAAATCACCAGCCTCACGCAGCACTTCCTCATCCCTCTGGGGCCCTGGGGCGTGCTCCTCGGCTCCTTCATTGACTCGGCCTCGATCCCCATCCCCATCGACGTGCTCATGGCCCTGTGGGCGTGGAACGACAAGCGCCACTTCTACCTCTACGCGCTGCTGGCCGCGTTCGGCTCGACGCTGGGCGGCCTGATTCCGTTTTACCTCGGCAAAGCCGGCGGCGAGTTGTTCCTGCTCAAGCGCGTCAATCGCGCGCGTTTCGACGCGCTGCGCAAGCAATTTGAGAAGCAGGAATTCCTGGCCGTCATGATCCCATCGCTGCTGCCGCCACCGACCACCTGGAAGCTCTTTGTCTTCGGCGCCGGCGTCTTCGAGATGAGGACCCTCAACTTCATGCTGGCGGTGTTTATAGGCAGATGCATCCGCTTCGGCGTGGAGACGGCGCTGGTAGTGAAATACGGCCCGCAGATTGTGACGGTGGTGGGCGACCTGGCAAAACGGCACCTGGTCCTGACGCTGCTGGCGCTGTTGCTGATCTTCGGCGGACTCGGCTGGTGGATCTGGCGCAAGCTGCGCACGAAGCGGCTGGACGACGCGAGCGAGGCACTGTAGCGGCGGGGAACGCACTTCGGAACGGAGTCCGATAGTCGCATCGCGTTGGCTGGAATGAGGGGGTCGAGCCCTCCGTATGTTGTTGATTTATTTGAATAGCGTGTCCGAAAGACCCTCATTTATTAACTTTACAGTTAATAGGGTTCGTGTGGGTCATTCAAGGGCCGAAACGGCATTGGGTTGGCTAACTTAATACGGCTGGTTCTTCCAGATCATCGGCACAAAGTATTCCGCCAAAAACCACGACAGCACGAACATCACCGCCGTCACGCCCACGCCCCAGAAAAACAACCGGACCGGCAGTGTCTGCGTCAGGCGCGGCGTGGGTTCGGGATCGAACTTGCGGTTCGGAATCTCAAACAGCATCCCGCTGGCGAAGCAAATGCTCCCCGTAAGCCCCAACATCGCCAGCGCATCCAGCAGTCGATCCTCCCACGAACTCCCCGGCACGAAAAACGCATGCCCCAGCAACGCGCAGAGCGACAGGATGCTGAGTGCCAGGGCCAGGAATTTAGCGATCTGCAGCATAGAACTCCCCGGTTCAGACCATCTCCGAAACTAGTTCGACGATGGTGCCTCTGCATGGTCAATCACCAGCGTCTCCACGGGCCCTTTTGACGGCACCAGTTTAAGTCCGATCTCGCCGATCATGTGGAGAAACGAGCCGGGCATGTCGTTCTGATAGGTGTTCCAGTCTTCCGGCGGAGCCCAGTAATCGAACGAGCCCGGCAGGCGGGTCCGATCCAGAACCGGGGCACGCAGCATATTGTCACTGGCAAACTTTGCCAGCTGGGACATGGTGGTGTTGTAGAGCACCCATTTTCCGGCGAATTCGATTTTGCCGAGCGAATCGGGCGCAGCGCCCTCGTCCGAGTCCGCTGAGATGGCCCTGGTTGTGCGCAACAGGAATGGTTTGCTGTTCCGTTCCAGAAGAAACACTTTGCCGGTCTTTGTCTCGCGATGGACCCTCAGGTGAAACCGATCGATCAGGAGCGCCTGCAGCATCTGACGCAAACGCTCATCCTGGATTCCAAACAATGTGTGCCGGGTATCGGGGATGCTCGCCCGCTCATCCTCCGGGGGCTCGCCCACCACGTTGTATTGATTCCTGTCCATCCAGTCGCCGCCTTCAATCTGCCAATAGCTCAGATGAAATGCGACGCCTACCATCTGCGTGAGAGACATACCGTTGAGACTCACGCGGCCTCCCGGCGCGACGTCAACGCCGACTTGGATGAGAGCCTTCGTATTGACCGGTTTGATGGTAGCCACTTCAAACGCAGGCACCCGGTTTTTGGATTGTTGGTCTGGCGGCGGGGCCGCGGCCGATCTCGTTTGCGATTTCAAAGATGGCGCGACGGCGAGAATCACAGTGAGCGCGACGACGCTCTGGAGCTGCGTTCCTGCGATGCCCTGCGTCGCGATCCACACCATGCTTGACCCCAGCAACGTGCTTCGCCGGATCGCCCTACCCGCGAATCCCCTTCAGCGCCGGATAAACGCGCCGGTAGCCCGCGTACCCCTCAGCATACCGCTGCACCAAATCCTGCTTCGGCTGGATCGTCTCCGCCACCGTGATCCCCGCCGCGCACGCCGCCTCCAGATCCGGCCAGTGTTGCGCGCCCACGCCCGCCATCAGCGCCGCGCCAAACGCCCCGCCCTCTTCCGCCGTGAGCCGTTCGCACGGATAGTCATAAACATTAGCCTGAATCTCGCGCCACAGCGGACCCCTCGCCCCGCCTCCGCCCAGGCGCACGCCCTTCACCGGAATCCCTAGCTCCGCAAACAGCGTGAAAGTGTCCTTCAGCGAATACGCCACGCCCTCCAGCACCGCCCGCGTAAAGTGCGCGCGCGTCGTCGTCGAAGTGATCCCCACAAAAGCCGCCGTCGCCGTCGGATCCAGATGCGGCGTGCGCTCGCCGAACAGATACGGCGTCCACAACAGGCCATCGCTGCCAGCCGGAATCTTCGCCGCTGCCGCCGTCAGCTCGTCGTAGCTTTGATCCGGCGCCAGCGTCTCCTTCAGCCATCGCAGCGAAAGCCCCGCCGCCTGCGTCACCCCCATCACGTGCCAGCGCCCGGGCACAGCGTGACAAAACGTGTGCAGCCGCCCCAGCGGGTCCATGGTCGGCGCAGCCGTCGCCGCAAAAACCACGCCCGAAGTCCCAATCGTCGCCGACACCGAGCCCGGCCGCAGAATCCCCATGCCCACCGCGCCCGCTCCCTGATCCCCCGCCCCGGCAGCCACCGGCGTTCCCGCCTTCAAACCCGTACGCTGCGCCCCCTCGTCGCCGATCTTCGCGCAAATCTCCGGCGACTCGAACAGCTGCGGCAACCAGCTCTCCGGAATCCCCGCGACCTTCGCGACCTCCTTTGACCACGTCCGATGCGCCACGTCGAGCAGCAGCGTCCCTGAAGCCTCCTGCACATCCATCGCATAGGTTCCCGTCAGCCGATAGCGGACATAATCCTTCGGGCATAGAACATGCGCGATCTTCGCGAAAATTTCCGGCTCGTGCTCCTTCACCCACAGCAGCTTGGTCAGTGTGAAGTTGGGCAGCGCCGGATTCGCCGTCAACTCGATCAGCCTTTTGCGGCCGACCTCGCCCCCGCCGAACTGATTGTTCAGCCACTCGCACTGCGGCCCGGTGCGGACGTCGCACCAGATGAGCGAAGGCCGCAGAACGTTGCCATCTTTGTCGAGCATCACAGCGCCGTGCATCTGCCCCGTCAGGCCGACGGCATCGACCCTAGAACCTCTGCTCACCGCGAACACCTCGCGAATGGCCTCCTGCGCAGCGCGCCACCAATCCTCGGGATCCTGCTCCGCCCATCCTGGATGGGGCGTGCGAAACGGCTGGTGTTCGCTCGACGCCGACGCGACAAGCTGCCCCTTTTCATCCACCAGAACGGCGCGCGTGCCGCCCGTGCCCACATCCATTCCTAAAAACACGTTGTTATCTCCCGCTCAAACGAATTCGTACGAGCCCACAACAATGTAGCAAAGACCAGGCCCGCTCACCGCCAAAACTCTGCGCTTTCCGCCCTTCTGTACTATGGCCTTTGCGCCGATCCCTCCCGAGCGCAAACCTCATTTCTCCTGTTCGGAGCCCGCCCCATGCCCATTCTCCGCCGCGCCGTACCGCTTCTCCTGCTCCTCCTTCCCGCCTTCGCCACCAACGGCCCAGCTCAGCCCTCCGATCTGGCTGCCCGCCGCGCGAAACTGCGCGACGCTCTCGATCAGGAATGGCAGTACACGCTGCGCACCTCGCCCGAACTCGCCACCGGCATCGGCGATCCCCGCTACAACGACCGTTGGAGCGACTACTCCGCCGCGGAACAGGAGCGGCAAACCCAGCACCAGCGCCAGCAGATTAGCCTCTTCGAGGCCATCGACACCACGGGATTTCCCGAGCAGGAAGCCCTGAACAAGACCCTCATGCTCCGCCAGCTCCGGCAAGCTGTCGAGGAAGCGCGATTCAAAGGCTGGGAGATGCCGGTCGATCAGATGAACGGCATCCAGCTCGGCATTCCCGGCCTGATGACCCAGATGCCGCTCAAGACCGTGAAGGATTACGAGAATTACATCGCGCGCCTGCACGGCATCCCCCAGGTCCTCGATCAGGTGACCGCAAATATGCGCCAGGGCATGGCCGATCACCTCATGCCCCCGCGTTATCTGCTGGAAAAGGTCGGCGCGCAGTCCGAGGACATCGCAACGAAGCCCCTCGCGAGCAGCCCCTTCGCCGAGCCGCTGCAAAAATTCCCGAAGGACCTTTCCTCCGCCGACCAGGCCCGCATCACCCTCGCCAACCATGGTGCGATCCATAACGAGGTCGATCCGGCGTACGCGAAGTTTGCCGCGTTCGTGAAGAACGATTACGCTCCGCAGGGCCGCACCGATGCCGGCGTCTGGGCGCTGCCCGATGGCGCTGAGCGCTACCGCTTCGCCGTGCGCGAACAGACGACTACCGACCTGACCCCGGAACAAATTCACGCGATGGGTGTGAAGCAGGTGGCCGAAATCGAAGCCGATATGCTGAAGCTCGCTCAGTCGCTCGGCTATCACGACCTGAAAAGCTTCAACGACCACATCCGCCAGGACCCCTCGCACTACGGCAAGTCGGGCCAGGAATTCTTCGATCTGTACAAGCACTACGCCGAACAGATGGAAACGAAGCTGCCCGACCTTTTCGACCACCTGCCGAAGACGAAACTCGAGGTCATTCCCATGGAGGCTTTCCGCGAGCCGTCGGCTCCGCCCGCGGACTATTCGCCTGGCGCAGCCGATGGCAGCCGGCCCGGCTACATCAACGTGAATGAATATGACCCCACCCATCGCCTGGTGCTCAACGTCGAAGCCATCGCCTATCACGAAGGCGTGCCCGGCCATCATCTGCAGTTCTCCATCGCTCAGGAATTGACCGACGTGCCGGAGTTCCGCCGCTTTGGCGGCTACAATGCCTACTCTGAAGGCTGGGCCTTTTACTCCGAGGGCCTCGGCAAGGAAGTCGGCTTCTACCAGGACCCCTACAGCGAATACGGTCGCCTCGAAAACGAAATGTGGCGCTCCGTGCGGTGGGTTGTGGACACCGGCGTGCACAGCCAGCACTGGACCCGCCAACAGATGGTCGACTACTTCCAAGAACACACCGCCATGGACGACACCAACATCGCCAGCGAGGTGGATCGGTATATCGCGTGGCCGGGCCAGGCGCTGGCATACAAGATGGGCCAGATGAAAATTCTCGAACTGCGCGAGCGGGCGAAGCGCGAGCTGGGCCCAAAGTTCGACATCCGCAAATTCCACGACGCGGTGCTAGGCGAGGGGCCTCTGCCGCTCGACGTGCTGGACCAGCAGATTACTGCGTGGATTGCGAAACAGAAGCGGGCACAGTAGAGGCCCAGGATGTGACGCGCCGTCCCGGAGGCGAGGACGTTATTTGTTTCGCCTCGCCGGATGTGTTGGGATGATGGGTACACCCGGGAGCCGTCCTGCTTGCGCGTATCGCTCTTCATCACCTGCTACAACGACACGCTCTTCCCCGCCACCGGGCAAGCCGTCGTGCACCTGATCGAGCGGCTCGGCCACACCGTCGAATTCCCCCTCGAACAAACCTGCTGCGGCCAGATGCACTACAACACCGGCTATCAGCAGGAAGCCATACCCCTGATGCGCCGCTTTGTCGACATCTTCCGCGACGCCGAGGCCGTCTGCATCCCCTCGTCCTCGTGCGTGGCGATGATCCGCGACCACTATCCGAAGATGGCCGCTGAGTCCTCCGATCCAGGCCTCACTCGGGCCGTCGATGAGCTGCTGCCGCGCATCTATGAACTGACCGAGCTGCTGGTGCACTGCTTCGGACTCGAAGACGTCGGCGCGTACTTCCCGCATCGCGTCACCTACCACGCCAGCTGCCATTCGCAGCGCAGCCTGCATCTCGGCGATTTGCCACTGCGGCTGTTACGAAATGTCCGCGGCATCGATCTAGTCGACCTGCCCAACATCGACCGTTGCTGCGGCTTCGGCGGCACCTTCGCCATCAAGATGGGCGACATCTCCGCGGCCATGCTCGCCGAAAAGATGAAGGACGTGGAGAATACCGGCGCTGAGGTCGTGACCGCCGTTGATACCTCGTGCCTCATGCACATCTTCGGTGGCCTGCATCGCGCGCGTGCCGGCGTGCGCATGGCTCACATCGCCGAAATCCTCGCGCCTACGGAAAGCGACGTCGGCGAAGGAGCCTGGGCGTGACCATCCGCGTCAGCGAGGCCGAGCACGCGCAGTCGTTTCAGAAGGCGGCTCTGCCGCTGCTCGAAGACGCGCAGTTGCGCAAGAATGTCCGCCACGCCACCGACGTGATCCAGTCGAAGCGTGGCATTGTGGTGGGAGGAACGCCGGACTGGCAGGACCTGCGCACCGCTGGCAGCGCCATCAAGGCGCACACGCTGCGCTATTTGGATCAGTATCTGTTGCAATTTGAGAAGGCCTGTACCGCGGCCGGCGGTCAGGTCCACTGGGCCGGCGACGCCGACGACGCCAACCGCATCATCGTCGGCCTGGTGCAGCAATACGGCGGCACCGAGGTCATCAAGATCAAGACCATGACCTCGGAAGAGATCGGCCTCAACGAAGCCCTCGATCATGCCGGCATCCGCGCGCACGAAACCGACCTGGCCGAGGTCATCGTCCAGCTCGGCGGCGACAAGTCCTCGCACATCGTCGCGCCCGCCGTGCACAAGAATCGCAGCCAGGTCCGGCAAATCTTCCGCGAGCGCATGAACCTGCCCGACCTCGGCGACGACCCCGAAGAGCTAACCGCGGCAGCGCGGCATTATCTCCGCGAGAAATTCCTCCGCGTCAAAGTCGGCGTCAGCGGAGCGAACTTCCTCGTCGCGGAAACCGGCAGCGTCTGCATCGTCGAGTCCGAAGGCAACGGCCGCATGTGCCTCACCCTGCCCAACGTGCTCATCTCCATCGCCGGCATCGAGAAGATCATCCCGCGCTTCGAGGACATGGAAGTCTTCCTCCAACTGCTGCCGCGTTCGGCGACGGGCGAGCGGATGAATCCTTACAACTCGCTGTGGACCGGCGTCCGCAACGGCGACGGCCCACAGCATTTTCACGTCGTCCTCCTCGATAACGGCCGCACCGGCATCCTCGCCGACCCCGAGTCGCGCCAGACCCTGCAATGCATCCGTTGCGGAGCCTGCCTCAACACCTGCCCCGTCTATCGCCAGACCGGCGGCCACGCTTATGGATCGAGCTACTCCGGCCCCATCGGCGCCATTGTGACACCGCAGCTGTTACAAATGCGGCAGGCGCAGTCGCTCCCCTTCGCGTCGACTTTATGCGGCGCGTGCTACGAAGTCTGTCCGGTGAAAATCAATATCCCCGAGGTGCTCATTCACCTCCGCGGCCGCGTAGTGCGCGAACAAAAATCCGCCCTCGACCCGGAAGCGCTGGCGATGAAAACCGCCGCAGCCATCTTCACCAGCAGAACCCGCTTCGAAGCCGCGCAGCGCCTCGGCCGCATCGCGCAGTGGCCGATGGTCTCGCACGGCTGGATGCGCAACCTCCCCGGCCTCCTCGGCAACTGGACCCGCGTTCGCGACCTGCGCGAGTTGCCTAAACAAACCTTCCGCGAATGGTGGAAGGCCCGCGCAAAAACCGGTTCAATGCCAGGTCCTTCGACTCCCCTGCGCGCCGCGCGCAAACTCGCCCAGGACGTGAACGATCATGCCTGATGCCCGCGCCGCCATCCTCGACCGTATCCGCGCGAGCCTGAGCGCCGACCCGAGTGCGCCGCCCGCCCCCCCCGCCGATTACGCCGCCATCCCGCGTTCCTACATCCGCGCCGGCCGGCTCACTCCCGAAGCGCGCCTCGATCTCTTCCTTGATCGTCTGCGCGATTACGACACGCACGTCGTCGAAACCAACGCCGATTCCCTTCGGCAGACCATCGCCGTGATTCTGCAAGAACACAACCAGAAAAAAGTCATCGCCGCCGACAGCCTGCCGCCCGAGCTCCTCCCTCGCGACTTCGCCTTCATCCCCGAGCACGCCGTCGGCCTCGACGATCTAAACGCCTGCGACGGCGTTGTCACCGTGTGCGCTGTAGCCATTGCGTTCACCGGAAGCATCGTCCTTACCCACGGTCCCGGCGAAGGCGCGCGCCGCCTCACCCTGGTCCCCGATCGCCATCTCTGCGTCGTCCGCGCCGAGCAGGTCGTCGAAACCGTTCCCGAAGCGTTCGACCGCCTCTTGCCTCACGCAACGCATCCTTTAACCTTTATCTCCGGCCCTTCCGCAACCGCCGACATAGAAATGACGCGCATTCGTGGCGTCCACGGCCCGCGTTTTCTTGACGTCGTGCTGGTGAGGTAAAAGAGCCCTGATCGCGCGGCCCGGCCATTGCACCAAATTCGTGTCTCTCAAGGGCCTCCTTCCGGTCGTCCAGTAACCGTAGTACCGTGACCCTGACTTTGGTGCTAAGGCCTGTATTGCCTTTCACATGCCAAAATATCCATCCCCTGTTATGCTTTGTGGTTCACGTGTTACAGTTCCTGAGCGCGCTCGGGCTACCGAGCGCTGAGAGCTTAAGACCAACTTTGTGGAGGTCGTGTGTCGGTTAACATCTGGGTGTGGTTTTTCCTTGCCGTGAGCGTGTTGTCGCTCACTGTTGCGTGGTTGTTCACGAGAGAAGTGGTCGCGTCTGACACGGGCATTCCAACCATGCAGAGCATAGGAGAGCGGATGAAGAGCAATTTATTTTCGCGGCGCTGGGCGAGATTCGCCGGCGCCATGGCCACATTGCTGCTGCTCGGCCAGGGCGCGGCTTTTGCGGCGGATTCGTCCGGGGGCGAAGCCAATCTGCAGCTTCCGGATTTGAGCCAGGTTCACTATTGGGGATTCAACGGCCACAGCCTGCTCATGTTCGGGCCTCTGGCCTGCATTCTGGGCATGGTTTTCGGCCTCTTTATGTACGTTCACCTAAAGGGCCTGCCGGCGCACCGCGCGATGAAAGACGTGTCGCAGATCATCTGGGAGACCTGCAAAACCTATCTGATCAACCAGGGGAAGTTCCTGCTCCTCCTGTGGTGTTTCATTGCGGTCGTTATTTTGGCGTATTTCGCTGTATTGCTGCACTTCAGCGCGGCGCGGGTGATCATCATCCTCGCGTTCAGCGTGCTGGGGATGGCGGGCAGCTATGGCGTGGCGTGGTTCGGCATCCGGGTGAATACGCTGGCGAATTCACGCTCCGCCTGGGCTTCGCTGGGCGGCAATGCATATCGCGCCTTCGGCGTTCCGCTGAAGTCGGGCATGAGCATCGGCATGATGCTGATCTCCGTCGAGTTGCTGATGATGTTCAGCATTATTCTCTTCGTTCCGGGAAGCTATGCCGGGCCGTGTTTCATCGGCTTTGCCATCGGCGAATCGCTGGGCGCTGCCGTGCTTCGTCTGGCCGGCGGCATTTTCACCAAGATTGCCGACATCGGCGCCGACCTGATGAAGATTGTGTTCCATGTGAAAGAGGACGATGCCCGCAACCCGGGTGTGATTGCCGACTGCACCGGAGACAACGCCGGCGATTCGGTCGGTCCCACGGCCGACGGTTTCGAGACCTATGGCGTGGTCCAGGTCGCGCTCATCGCATTCATCATTCTGGGCGCCAAAGGTGCTGTCACAGGAGTGCAGTTACTCGTATGGCTTTTTGCGGTTCGCGTGGCCATGCTGGTGGCCGCGGTTGCGGGCTATTACATCAACGAGGAGATTGCCCGGGCGAGGTTCGGCAAAGCGGAGCAATTTAACTTCGAAGCACCGCTCACCTCGCTCGTCTGGATCACTTCCATCGTGACCATTGCCGTCACCTATCCGGTCACCTATATCCTGCTTTCGACCTTGGGGGGAGACCCGACGCTCTGGTGGAAACTGGCGACGATTACTTCCTGCGGAACGGTGGCGGGCGCTCTCATTCCTGAGCTGGTCAAGGTATTTACTTCCACGGAGTCCCGCCACGTGAAAGAGGTGGTCGTGTCGGCCAGGGAGGGTGGAGCGGCTCTCGGCATCCTGTCCGGGTTTGTCTCCGGGAGTTATTCCGCTTACTACCTGGGCCTGGCGGTCATCTTTTTAATGGCGCTGGGATACGGGGTGAGCACCCTGGGATTCGACAATGTGATTCTGGCCGCACCGATGTTCGCCTTTGGCCTGGTGGCTTTCGGTTTCCTGGGCATGGGACCGGTGACCATCGCGGTCGATTCTTTTGGACCGGTAACGGACAATGCTCAGTCCATCTACGAACTGTCGCTGATCGAAACCGAGCCGGGTGTGCGGGAGGAAGTGAAAAAGCAGTACGGCGTGGAGGCGGATTTCGAGCGCGCCAAGAGGATGCTGGAGGCGGCCGACGGTGCGGGCAATACGTTCAAGGCCAGCGCCAAGCCGGTGCTGATCGGCACGGCGGTGGTGGGCGCCACCACCCTGATCTTCGCCACGATTATGGCGCTGACCAACTCGCTTACCGTTAACGTCGACAAGCTCTCGCTGCTTCATGCTCCGTTTCTGCTCGGCCTGGTGACGGGTGGTGCGGTCATTTACTGGTTCACCGGCGCTTCCACCCAGGCGGTGACCACGGGCGCCTACCGTGCCGTGGAATTCATCAAGAAAAACATGAAGATTGAAGGAGCTGCCAAAGCTTCGACCGAGGACAGCAAGAAGGTGGTGGCCATTTGCACCCGTTACGCGCAAAGCGGGATGCTCACCATCTTCATCTCGCTGTTTTTTGCCGCGCTGGCGTTTGCTTTCCTGGATCCCTTCTTCTTCATCGGCTATCTGATCTCGATTGCCATGTTCGGGCTCTACGCGGCCATCTTTATGGCGGACGCAGGAGGAGCCTGGGATAACGCCAAGAAGATCGTCGAAGTCGAATTGCATGAAAAAGGAACCCCGCTGCATGAGGCGACGGTGGTGGGCGACCTGGTGGGCGATCCCTTCAAGGACACAGCCGCCGTGGCTCTCAATCCGGTCATCAAATTCACAACGCTCTTTGGCCTGCTCGCCGTCGAGTTAGCGGTGAAATTGTCTTCCTCCAGCCCCATGTTGACGCACGTGCTGGCGGCGGTCTTCTTCCTCATCTCCTTCTTCTTCGTCTACCGCTCGTTTTACGGCATGCGGATCGGGAGCAAACAGCCCTAGCGAGAACCGGAGCGCTGACTGGCGCTGAAAGTTCGTGGGAAACCGAAGCACCGGGAAGGCAGGGAGACCGCAGTCAGGCGGCTTTCCTGCCTTCGCTTTTCTTCGCAGATGCGGCCGGTGGCGCGCCCCCCTGAACCGTACGTCCTTGATACCCTCAAACTATGATCAAGGGCATTACCTTTATCCGCCCGGTGGACTCCCCGGCTCACTTCAACGAGCTGGTGAGCTTTTTCTCTGCCCTGGGCTTTGAGCCGGGCCGCGGCTGGGACGAACCGCCGCCGCGCGAGGGCGCAGCCAGCAAAGGACGCCCGTTTCTGGCCCCCCTCGGCAATCTTGAATTCGTCGACGGTACACTCCCCACGCTGAACACCGATCTGCTGATCGAGGTCACGGCACTCGACGCGCTGCATCAGGTGGCGCGCCGCTGGCTCGAAACCAACGCCGACGCCGCCAGAACCAGCATCACTTCCATCGAAGACACACACTGGAAATCGCGGCTCTTCGCCGTCCAGCCTGTCCCTGGCTTCACCGTCGCCTTTTGGGAGCATCAGGAACCACTCTGCGGCAAGCCCATCGCCCTCGAAGGCGACCTCAGCGCCGAAGCAATATCCTTCGCCATCGTCGTCGCCCGCTGGAACGCCGTCATCACCGACCGCCTCCTCCAGGGCGCGCTCGACTGCCTTCTCCGCAGCGGCGCCCGCCGCGACCGCATCGAGATCGTCCGCGTCCCCGGCTCCTGGGAGATTCCCGCTGCCGCCCGCCAGCTCGCCGAGACGCACCGATTCGACGCCCTCATCACCCTCGGCTGTCTCATCCGCGGCGAAACCGCCCACTACGAAGCCATCTACAACGAAGTGGCGCGCGGCATCGGCCAGTCGCAGCAGGACACCGGTGTCCCGCATGCCTTCGGCGTCCTCACTTGCGAAACCCTCGAGCAGGCACTCGACCGCGCCGGCCTCAAAAACGGCAATAAAGGATTCGAAGCTGCAGCCGCCGCCATCGAAATGGCCTCGCTGCATCGAAAAATCGCCGCAACCCCCGCGGAGCAGCCAGCATGACGCTCGTCGGCAAGCGCCGCAAATCCCGCGAACTCGCCATGCAGATGCTTTTCCAGGCCGATGTCGGCCGCCAGAATCCCGACGAAGTCCGTAAGACTTTCTGGCAAGCGCGCGAGGAAGCTGACGACGGGACCCGCGGCTTCGCAGAAGATCTTTTCCGCGTGGCTACGTCCCGCGAAGACGAAATCAACACCCTCCTCCAGCAGCACTCGAAGAACTGGAGTCTCAAGCGCATGCCGGCCGTCGACCGCAACCTGCTCCGTATGGCCGTCGCCGAGCTGCTCGGATTTCCTGGCACGCCCGCACCCATCGTCATCGACGAGGCGCTCGAAATCGCTCGCCGCTACTCAGCTCCCGAGTCGATCGACTTCCTCAATGGCGTCCTTGACGCCATCGCAAAGACACGCACCTGATCTGACGGCCATCCCCGCGTCGCGCTATTCTGACCACGCCCCATGAAGCTCCTCGCCTGGCTCACCGAAGCTTTCATCAATACCTTCGGCATCACGCGCCCGCGCCCCGAAGAGCAACGCACCGCGCAGTTCCTCATCGGAGGACTTCTGCTCGCGTTCATCCTGGTCGTCGTCGCGACACTCGCGTTCCTGCTTTTCGAAGTTCGCGCCGGACATTAAAGGGGAATCTGGTGACCCCGGGAAGACTCGAACTTGAGGCGCTTTGCGGGCGTCTGAGCCCGCAGCCGAAATCCTGAGCGCCAGCGAAGGATCTCCTCGCCATCACGCCAGAAACAACGATGGTGACCCCGGGAAGACTCGAACTTCCGACACGCAGTTTAGGAAACTGCTGCTCTATCCACCTGAGCTACGGGGCCACTCCTGCCTGCAGAGCGAGTGCGATACCAACAGGGTAGCATTCGGCCCCGTGCCACCAACCAGTTGGGGAACGCCATCGGCGACCATCAAATTTGACTGCCGCCGATTCACCGCTGGAACAGGCGGCTGAGCCGATCCAGTGAGCAGTTCCACATTTCCTGTTGCCACGCATAGTCCGCAGCGGACGAGATGCCTCTGTGGTGCAGTTCGAGGATCGTATTCGTGAAGTTGCCGTGCAGGCCAATGTAGACCAGGGTCTCCGGTCCCGCAATATCTCCGTTCATTCTCCACGTAAAAAGCATCTTTCGGCGGCGACAGATGCGATACTCTCCACCGATCGTCACGTCCCGCCTTCCGCGGCGGTAGTGATCCAGCCGAAAACCGCCGGTCTGCTTCCACGCAACCACATAGCAATCTGCGTCGTTCCCCGGCAAGGTCATCCAGGTCTCGAGGTATTCCGGCCGGGTCAGGGTCTCGAAGATGCGGGCGGCGTCCGAATCGATCGTGATGCGCATGGCAATGTTATAGGGATCGCCGAGAGTCAGATCCTGACCCCTGAAATACTTCGTTAACTTCCGCTCGACTGCGATCGCCTGGGTACTCATGTTGGTCAACCGAGCAAGCACAAGTCCAAGCAACCGAAAAGCTGCGACTTTTGTGACGGAAGATCGGCATCCGGGATAAGCAGCCATCCAGCTATGACGACTCCGGTCCATGCGGCTCCCCACAAATCTCCCCTGCGATCGGCACAGTGCAGTTACCGGAAGAAATGTTGCCATTCCTCCGTCTTTTCGTATTCGGGGACGGAACGCCGGACCTGTGGGACGGATTGCATACGGTGCAGGTTGAGTGGATCGCCCGCACGAATCATGGCGCTAAACCCATCTAACTGCCGATCCAGAATTCAGAAACGCAGTTACGAATGAAGCAGACGCTGCATCCGAGCCCGGTAACTACGGCTCATCGGAACCTTCTCGCCATTGAGAAGGATTACCGCGGTATCGCCGTCCGATTCCATCCGCACTTCCTTCACGTGCTGCAGATTAACGATCGACGAACGATGAACTCGAAGGAAGAAATGCGGGTCCAGACGCTTCTCAAGATGAGCCATGGTCTCCCGCAACAAATGCGTCTCATCCGCTGTGGAGATACGCACATAGTTCTCCTCTGCGCCGATCCATCGAATTTCCGGCACGGGCAGAAAGACAATGCGCCCCTTCGATTTGAATACGATTCTGCTCGCGTATCGTATCCCACCGCGCTCCTCCGCCTCGCCCGTCTCTGCGCCGCCGCGTTCCCGAATGCGCTGCAGTGTCCTCCACAATCGCTCGGGCGCAAACGGCTTCAGCAGATAGTCCACTGCATGGACCTCAAATGCGCGCACCGCGTATTGGTCGTACGCCGTCGTAAACACAATGCACGGCATGGTGAATCCTTTCTCCGCCGAAAGCGCGTCGACCACGTCAAACCCATCCATATCCGGCATGCGAACGTCGAGGAATACCAGATCGGGATGCGCCGTCCGCACCAGTTCGATGGTTTCCGCAGCGGTGGCGCATTCCCCCACCACTTCGCAGTCTGCCTGCTCGCGCAGCAGCAGGCGCAGTCTCTGCCGTGCCAGAATTTCGTCATCCGCCAAAACAACCTGAATTGTCATGCGTCGAACCGAGCAGCCTCTTCCGGGCTGCTCTCGCTGATCTGCAGGGGCAGAGCGATCGTTACGTTGACCCGCCCTATTCCCACCTCCCGGACCGACAGCGATCCGCCGTCGCCGTAATGCAGCCGAAGGCGGTCCCGCACGTTTGCCAGGCCCACCCCGCGGCGCCCCGGTCCTTCTCGCTCCAGCTGCAGGCCGTTCCCGCTGTTGACCACGCTCATCCTCAATCGTTTGCCGTCCCTGCGGATGTCGATCGACAGTTCCCCTTTCCCCGCGCATTTTGAAAGGCCGTGCACAAAGGCGTTCTCCACCACCGGCTGCAGGATCAGCGCCGGAACAAGAGCGTCGTGTAACTCCGGATCCACCACGAGGGTCTGCTGCACTCTTCCCGAATAACGCTGTTGCTGCATCGCCATATAGATCTCGATGAACTCGATCTCTTTGCACAGCGGGATCAACTGCACCTCGCCTCGCTCCAGGGTGATACGCAACAGGCTGCTGAGTTGTTCGAGCATCACATCGGCGGCCTCCACATCGGTGCGCATCAGGCTTGAAATGCTGTTCATCGCGTTGAAAAGAAAATGGGGATTCAGCTGCATCCGCAGCGCCGCCAGTCTTGCCTCCACCAGTTGCACCTGCAGCCGCGCCGCCGTCGTCTCCTTTTCGCGAAACTTCTGATAGTAAGTAACTCCGCGAAAAAGAAGAAAGGCGCACCAGAAAATCGCCATGCTGTCGACAAACTCGGCATTCAGCTGAAACGTGAGCCGATGCCAGTAATCCATGGGAGGCCGATCGACCGGCACCTTCGGAAAGAACAGAACCCAGATCATCTCCTCCACAATACTGGTGGCAATACTCAGAGGCAGTACCCGTGTGACGAGCGTAAATGCGCGGGCTTTGACGATCAGCGGCCGCAGGAAACGCCACAGCAGCCAGCAAAATATTCCCCAAAGCAAAAACTGCATTCCCCACATTTCGCCCACGAACAGCAGCCCGATCCTGTATCCCCAGCGGCGTGCGTTCAGCCACTCCTGCAGAGCAAACAAAATCCCCACGAGCACCGAGCCGCTGATGAAGATCGCCGGGTGCATAAAGAACGGCCGCTCAGGTTGTTGGTCATTCATCGGTTCCTTCGCTTCGATTGTTAGCCCTCCTTACCTGAGTGTGTAATACAGTCTAACGGCCCCTAAGATGCCGGCGGCGCCGTAATGATCTGGCCTGCGTGAAGATCCTCCTCCGGAGTAACAATCGCCAGTCCAGGTGGGGTCCGTTTAGCGGCCTTCCTGAGCAGGAATTCAACATTCTCGCGGTGTTGCTGGTACCATCCCTGCGCCGCAGCTGTCAGCTTGGCCGTTTGTTCCGCTCCTAACTCGGTCGACAAAAGCTGCATAACATGATCGAGCTTCTCCTTCGGCGTCTTTGCTCCCTGCAGAATCGCCAGTTGAAAGTAGTAGTATGCGGCTTTGGGATCGCGCGGAATGAGGTTTCCTTCCCCATAAAGAATAGCCAGCGCCTCCGATGACCTCCATTGTCCGTATCCGGATGCCTCCTCGAACAAGGTCAGAGATTCGCGATCCGATCGCGCCAGTTCCGGATGGTTCTCCAGTAGCAAACCAAGAGAGTGAATCGCCGGAACGTAGCCTCCGCCAACCGACTTTCGCAACCAATCCGCGGCCCGCCGGAAATCGTGAGGATGATCTTCGACAGAGTAAAGCGTGCCCAGATCGTAGTCGGCAACAGGGTCGTGCAATTCCGCGCCGACCATGTACCAGTGCTCGGCGGCTGCTTCATCCTTGCTCACCCCGCGCCCCAGATGGTACAGGTTTCCAAGATAAGTCGCCCCAGTCCCGTCTCCCTTATTCGCCGCCTCGCGAAATAACTGCACCGCCATCTGCTTGTCCAGTGGAACCCCATTTCCCCATAAATACGCAACGCCAAGATTGGTTTTCGCCCTTGGCAGTCCGCTGGAGGCGGCAAGCTGATACCAGTGCGCCGCCCGCGCCGCATCGACTGCGACTCCGATCCCCGCCTGATAGAAGTATCCTGTTTGCTGCTCCGCCCAGGGATCGCCCGCCTCCGCCGCCTTCTCGAACCAGTACGCTGCCAGCTTCTCATCTTTGACGGCGCCGTGTCCGCCCAGATAGGCATTGCCCAGTTTGATCTCCTTCTCAACCGAGGCTCCACCAGCGCTCATCGTTTGCTGCGCCCCGCGGGGATCCGTAATCAGCGTTTGGCATGATGCGCGACCGCACCCAACGATCGCAACCACCACCCAGGCCATCGACAGGACGATGACGTTACCGCGATAAATCCGTTCCATGGATTCTTCTCCCTTGCTGAGGACTTCAGCGATTTGAACGATGTGGGGATCAGGAGTTCTCGCACGTTGCTCCTGAGACAATCGCCGGTACGTGCACGGTAGCGTCCAGGTTCGCTCGATCCGGTGGCTATCGTCCCCCTATCCGATCCTCGCAACGGGTCCACGATTGGTCTGGTCCCTGCAGATGTGCAGTTCGTCACAATTCCAAAAAAGCTCGCTGTATGAACGCGCGGCAAAAATCGCCTGCCAAGTTACCGTGAAGCCGGCCGCTTCAACGGCGCCACGGGGAATCCGGTCCGATCTCCGGTGTTCAAACTCGGACGCACCAGTCCGGTTCCGGGCACCGAGAATCGCCGCTCCCGGCTCGTCCTCGCTGCTAGTCCATATATTTTTCAGCAAGATGTGCTTTGTCCCCGTTTGGCCATGAACAGGCATTCTCACCAGCCAAGCCTTGGTGTCGCACTCGTCGCATCCAGCAGGTGCGCTCCAGGCACGGGAGGAGGCATCGATGTTGCTTCAGACGGTCCTGGCTGATGACGAACCGCTCGCGCGGCAAAAGCTGCGCCAGATGCTTGGGGAACGCGCCGGAGTGCAGGTGGTCGGCGAGGGAGCGTCGGCCGCCGAAGTCCTCGACGTCGTTCGCGAAACCTCACCCCAGTTGCTCTTCCTCGATATCTGCATGCCAGGCATGGACGGCTTCGGGTTGATAGACCAGCTCAACGCACTCCACGGCGTCACTCCGCCTCGCATCATCTTCACCACGGCTTACGACACCTATGCGCTGCGCGCCTTCGACATGAATGCCGTCGACTACCTGCTCAAGCCGTTCACCGCTGATCGCCTGCAGACCGCGGTCGACCGCGCCCGCGACGAGATCCTGGGAGCTGGAAAGTTCGACAGCCGTCTCCCGGGGACGAACCACGACGCCAGCCGCTACACTACCCGCATCGTTTTCAAGTCGCGCGGCCGCATCCTCTTTCTCCCCGTCTCCGACATCCGCTGGATCGCCGCAGAGGAGAACTATGTGCGCATTTGCACGAGGACGGAGACGCATCTGCTTCGACAAACCATGACCGATCTCGAGGAAAAGCTCGACCCCGAGATGTTTGCGCGTGTGCATCGCTCGGCCATTGTAAATTTGCAGTTCGTTAAAGAAGTGCGAACCGAATCCTGCCGCGACTTTTCCGTTCTGCTGGTCAACGGTCAGAAGATCCCAATGAGCCGTAGTTATCATGCCCGCATTCTCCAGTCCTTCAAGACAGCTGGAACTCAGGTAGCATAACTGCTGACTGCTGTGGTCCACTTTTGCTGAGCGAACCTACCAGTATTTATAGGCAAGCAGTGCTCCTTCACTGGACTGCACAATAAGTCTGTGCCTCTTCCCAAATGGCTGAAGGTCGTTGGTCACAGTATCGACGCCTCCCGTCCCTGGTGATGCAAATCTGGAGATACACCGTTCCCGATGTGCTGAAAACAGTAGGCTGAGCCGCGCCGCACTCCGCGCGAGAACACCGTTCGCTCGCCCCTGCCCCCAATCGCTCCCGGATTTTCCCCTCTTTGCCATTCTGATCGCTCCACTCGTCACATGACCTCACAGCTCCACTCGTCATGGACTGCTGGGTGCACATCTCCCACCGTCTCATCCCCACAGAGCCCTGGAGGCCAGGAACGCAATTCACATATTCGCACCGCAAGAGCGCGGTCCGGCTTGCGCTACTTCTCTTTTCCCTGCTCACCTTGAGCACCACTGCCTTCGGACAGGGAATCACCACGGGCATCATCAGCGGAACCGTTGTCGATCCCTCAGGCGCGGCCATTCCCGCAGCGCACGTCGTCGCGACCGACGTCGCGAAAGGCGCGCAATTCACCAATGATTCGCAGAAGGGCGGTGCGTTTTCATTGCATGCTATGCCGGTGGGCCGATACCGCATCGTGGTGACGGCGAGCGGGTTCACCAGTCTCACTGTCGAGAACATTGATGTAACTTCCGGATCCACGACCGATCTCGGCAGCCTGAAGTTGGCCATCACAGCAGCGACGCTGATCGAGGTGAACGCTGCTGCGGCCGCTCTTCTCCAAACTACGGACTCCCAGGTAACTACGACGCTGGATGCACAGCAGATTTCTCACCTGCCGTTCAACAACGGCTTCGATACGGCAAGCGAACTGATTCCCGGAGTTGTCAGCGCGCACGCCGACTCCTTCTCGAATTCCAACGGTGATGAGTTCTCTGTCAATGGCCAAAGCAGCCGCTTCAATAATTTCGAGCTGGACGGCCAGTCGAACAACGACAATACGATTGGTGGCCCTCAGGTATTTTTTGGAAATCAGGATGCATTGGCTGAGTTACAGGTAATCACCAACGACTACAGCGCACAATATGGACGCAATGCCGGCGCGATCGTCAATTACATCACCAGGTCCGGCACAAACCCCTTCCACGGCAGCGGCTTCGATTTCTATCAGGGCCAGTTCCTCTCTTCTTTTACCAACCAGGGCAAGAGTCCTGTATTTGACTTCTGCACGCCGAATGAAGACCCTTCGACCACCGGCTGTAACGAACCAAAGTTGCCCCGTCTCATTGAAAACTGCTATGGCGGCACACTGGGCGGTCCCATTCTAAAAAATAGGTTATGGGCTTTTGGCAGTACTTACTGGGACCCGATCCGCACCGGCGACATATCGTGGCGTCCCGAGGGTGGGGTTGCCACCAACCGTGGGGCCGGTGTGGGCGTTGAGATACGCGACTGAGCTGAGCGATGCGCTCTTGTTCGACAACACCATTCGGCAGGTGTCAACTCCCACGCTTACGGTGGGATCGCCATTGAAGGATCCATCGCAGTAGCTGGTGTCGCCGGTGAAGGGGTCGAGCACGATTGGCTGGAAGTTGGTGTAGGACTGGCCGGAGTAGAAGCGGTAGACACTGGATCGTGGATAACATGGCCTATGCCAATTCAGTAGGAAATCCATACCCGGGCTCGAGCCGCGGCATCAATCGCGGGAGCACCTATAGAGAACTCGATACCACTCTGACGAAAGCGACCGTGGTTCGCGAATGGATCAACGTCGAGTTATCGATGGGTGTCTATAACGTGCTGAACCAGATGTACTGGGGACCTCCGGGCACCTTCCTGGCTCAGAACATCACCTTTGGGACGACGGCTTACAACGCGACCGGCAGCATTCCCAGCCCCACAGGCTTCATTTCCGGCAACCGCCTCGCAATCCTCGGCGCAAAAGTAGTTTTCTGACCAGGACGCACAACGACTGCCGCACTGAACTTAGTGCGGCAGATCCGCCGCGTAGATGTTCGCCGTCGACATGCGAGCGCTGATGAGAGGAACGTCGCCCGGGGCAAGCCCCGCGAACCGGTAATCGACAACGCTGGCCGAGCGCAGGTCGTGGAGGTCCGCCACTCGTTCTACCCGGCTCGTCTTCAGATCGAATCGGAAGATCGGCTGATCGGTCTGAGCGAAATCGTGAAAGTAGATCGCGCCGTCGTCATGGGACCAGCTCGGGTCGGCGATATTCTGCTCTGCCAGCGGGCGCCAGGTCTTCGCGGCAACGTCGTAGAGCATCAGCTTCTTCTGATCGATCGATAGCGCCGCGATGTACTTGCCGTTGGCCGACCACCGCGGGCTGAACAGCCCATCCGACCCGGGCAATTTCGTCATCGCCTTCGTTCCGAGATCGACCAGATAGATCGCTTTGGGTTGCGACGCCTCGGCCATCAGATCGGGAAGCCGCCCGAAGACCAGCATCTTCCCGTCAGGCGACCAGTCTGGATCGGCCTCGCTGCGCTCCTCGTTGAGCACTTCCTGCACGTGCCCGCCGTCCGCGTCCATGGTGTAAACCTTCCATGGCTTGCCCGGCTGGCGGCCCATGAGCACAATCTGCCGGCCGTCCGGCGACCAGTGCATCGTGAACACCTGCATCGGATGCCCGGTCAGTTGCAGCCGCTCCGACCCATCGCTGCGGCTGCGCCACAATGAATCGTCGTCCTGGCGAATCCACGCAACCGAGTCTGCACTGCGCGAAAACTCGACGCGCCGCGCGATGCCAAGCCCGCTGGCATAAGGAACGAAAATGCTCGCCGCGCGATCGTAGCGCAGCAACACCGACTGCGTGTTCAGCCCGATGAAAAACGTCCGCCGTCCGCCTCGCTCGATGATCGGCGCGCGATAGTCCAGGGGGCCGTTGGTGATGGGAATCGGCGCAGCCGGCCTTCCCAGGAAACCGCCGTGCTCCGGGATCGCCCAAACGTTTCCGTTGCCGGAACGCGCCGACTGGAAAACATAATACCGGCCATCTTCGGTCCAGCTTCCGCAACACTCCGCCGGCGGCGCGCTGTTCCAGTTATCCAGCAGCATGTGCGCGTTGCTGCCGTCGCTGCCCACCTGCCACAGCGTCGACGTGTGCGTTTCGCTGTTGAGCAGCGTCACGCGCAAACGGCTGCCGTCCGGCGCCCACCGCAGCCAAAACGCGCGCCCAGGCAGGGTCGCGAGCTTGCGGCTCTCCGTCCCGTTGTCGCGCGCTATATATAAGTCGTTGCCGGTTGCATACAGGATCCGCTGCCCGTCCGGCATCCACGTAGCGTCGTGGGCGACGATGCCCGGAATCCGCCGCGCCGTTCCGCCGATGGTCGAGACGATCCACAACGACTGCTCAGGCGCGGTCGCCAGATGATTGCGCAGCAGCAGCCGCGATCCGTCGGATGAAATGTCCCCAAGCGACGGCGCTGCCAGTTCATCCGGCAGAGGCATCGTGCTCGTTTCCCCGTCGGCGATCAGCGCCTCGGCCAGCACCGAGCGGCCGTTTTCAATTTGCGGAAAATAAATACGCGAGCCCTCGGTCGCCGTTCCAGGAAAGCTCTCGAACAGCGGGTCTCCGGGCGAAACCCGGCCCGAGAACGTCACCTGGCTGATCAGCGGCGGCGACTGCGACGAGCGCTGCATCTGCAGCCCAGCCACAAATCCGCCGGCCAGCAGCAGGATCGCAGCAGTCACCCCCGCCACAACCCGGACCTGAATTGCCCGCCCGTGAACCGGAGCGATTGCCGCGGACTCCCGGGCCGCTTCCGCCTCCGCCGACTGCGCGCTCTCCGCAAACTCCCTCACGTGTGGCGTAGTCTCAGCCAGCCGCGAATCGGCCACCGTCACCGGAGCAAGGAAGCGATAACCCCGGCGTGCCAGCGTCTCAATGAACCGCGGGTTCTCCGCCGAATCCCCCAGCGCCTCGCGCAACTTATTAATGGCAGTCCCCAGACTGTGGTCGAAATCGACGATCGTGTCCGTGCCCCAAAGCCGCTGCTGCATCTCTTCCCGGGTCACTACCTCGCCGTTTCGCTCCAGAAGACAAATCAAAACGCGAAAGGGCTGCGCCTGCAGGCGGATGCGAACCCCCGACCGGCGCAGCTCTCCCGATTCCGCGTCAGCCTCAAACAGACCGAAACGAAACCGCGATGTCGTCTTTTCCTGATGCTCGACTGGGGCGGGCATAGGCGTCTGGTTCCCCCAGGACATTACTTTGTACCTCCGTAACAGTACGCCGGTCAATGCACTTTAGTCATGTGTCAACAGGTGAAGCAGCGCCGCATACTCCTCAAATTCGCGGACTTAGCTGTTGATGGAGATTTGATCGAGAAAAGGCTTGCAGTGCATTGCGAGATGTCGCAGCGAGCGAGTCTAGTTCACGCTGACTCCGGACTGTTTCAAAACTATACGTCCGATCCGGAGCGGCACCACGTTTTGGAGGCAACAAATGATCTCAGTTACGAACCGGAATTTCCTCGGCCGGTGGCTCGCACTTTTCGTGCTTCTGATCCTGCCGGCATTCTTCGCTGCGCAGCTCTACGCGCAGAACGACACCGCCCAGATTCAGGGAACCGTCACCGACTCTTCCGGCGCGGTGCTCTCCGGCGCCACCATCACGCTGACGAACACGGACACCGCCGCCAGTTTCAAAGCCACCAGCGACGACAGCGGCAGCTTCACCTTCAATGCTCTCGTGCGCGGCCACTACAGCGCTCGCATCACCGCAAACGGCTTTGAAAGCCAGGTGCAGGAGCTCACTCTGGACGTCTCGCAGCTGCAGGCGCTCAACTTCAAACTGAAGGCCGGCTCCACCAGCACCACGGTCACCGTCACCGGAGCCGCTCCCCTGGTCCAAACGGAAGACTCCTCGCTCTCGACCGTGGTCAATGACCGTCAACTCGTCGATTTGCCGCTCAACGGCCGCAACTTCAGCCAGCTCGCGCTCCTCGCCCCCGGCGTCACGCGCGGCGCTTATGGCGGCATCCTCCAGGGCACCGGCGGCAACGCCGAGCAGCTCCGTTACGGTGATACCGGCGGCATCGCCCTCACCGCGAACGGCCTCCGCCCCCAGGCCAACAACTACCTGCTCGACGGCGTCGACGACAACGAGGCGCTCGCCAACGGCATCAATGTCTGGCCTGCGATCGAAGCGACCTCCGAATTTCGCGCCATCGTCGGTCTGGCTCCCGCGGAGTTCGGACGCGCCGGCGGCACCATCGTCGAAGTCTCCACCAAATCCGGCTCCAACCAGATCCACGGCTCCGCTTTCGCCTTCTATCGCGACAGCATCTGGGGCGCCAACCCCAACTACTTCGGTGGCACACCCACCAACTCCCACCGCGACCAGTTCGGCTTCAGCCTCGGTGGCCCGATCCTGAAGGACAAGCTCTTCCTCTTCGGCGACTACCAGGGTCTGCGTCAGGCTCTGCCCCTGGATTTCTATGTCTCCACCACTCCCACGGCGAAGATGCGCACCGGCGACTTCTCTGACTTGCTCGGCGAAGGCCTCACCGTCGTGCCCACCGTCACGGGTGGCACGGCCTACAGCCCCACCGGCTGCGCCGCCTTCCGCGGATTCCACGGCACCTACACCACCACTGCGCAGCTCAACGCCAGTCTCGACAATGGCGCCATCTTCGACCCCACCACCTGCGCGCAGTTCGGACTGAACGCCAGTGGCGCGGTCATCGGTTCGCCCAACGTGATCCCCGTCGGCCGGCTCAACGCCGCGGCGGTGAAGTACCTCAACATCTTTCCTGCCGCGAACCACACCAGCACCAATGTTCTGAATAACTACGGACGCGAGCAGTTCGACACCAAGCGCTACAACGACTTCGATGTCCGCCTGGATTACATCGCGTCCGCCAAAGACTCCATCTTCGGCCGCTACAGCTACCAGATGGACAACGACACCAAGGACACGCGCTACCTCGGTCTGCCTTCCGGGTTCGGCTCCGGCGACAACAACACACACCCGCGCGGCGTGGCTGGCGGCTATACGCACCTCTTTGGGCCGAACGCAGTCAATGAATTCCGCTTCGGCTACCAACGCCCCTTCTACAGCTACATCAACCCCTTTGAAGGCGAGCCCTTCTCCGCCAATCTCGGCATCCTGAATGCAAACCGCAATTCCCTGCTGGGCGGCGGCGCGCTCATCGGCGGCAACGACGGCGAAATCGGCTACACCGGTGACGGCGGTCCGTACGAAGTGCCGCAGCACGCCTTCCAGTGGCTCGACACGGTCAGCTGGACCCATGGAAAGAACACCTTCAAATTCGGAAGCAACATCATCTTCCGTGAAGTCGACTTCTTCCAGGGCGACTACCGCTCCAAGGGCTTCTTCAACATCGCGGGCAACGGCGCCGACTATACCGGCTATGAGGTCTCCGAGTTGATGGCGGCCTTTGTCGACAACTACTCCATCGCCAATCCACTGGGCTACTACCACACCCGCAACTTCGAGAACGGCTTCTTCGGACAGGATGACTGGAAGGTCAGGCCACGCCTAACACTGAACCTCGGCCTGCGCTACGACGTCCTCACCTGGCCGTATGAAGAAGACAATCGTCAGTCCAACTTCGACATCGCCAGCAGCAAACTGCTGGTCGCCGGTGTCGGCGGAAATTCCCGCAGCCTCATCAATACCGACTGGGGCAACTGGGGCCCGCGCCTCGGCTTCGCCTACGATATCTTCGGTGACGGCAAGACTTCGCTGCGCGGCGGTTACGGAATCTACTATTTCCGCGATCGCGGCGGCGTCGGCAATCAGCTTTCCAATAACCCTGACTTCAATGGTGCTTCGTCCTTCCCGAGCAACCAGGGTTATCGAGTCACCTTCACGGGGCAGAATTTCCCCATCAAGACTCCGCCCGACAACCTCAACACGGATGCTACCGCTGCGTTGCCCTCGGCGAACTTCACCGTCAACGAAGCGTTCCCCACCAATGTCTCAGCGATTGCCTACCCGAAAACCAACAAGACCTCCATGCTGCAGGAGTATTCGATCAGCGTGCAGCGCCAGCTAGACAAGCAGACGGTGCTCACCGTGGCCGGAATGGGCACCAAACAGGACCATCTGTTTAACAGCGTCAACTACACCGCGCCGCAGCTCGGCACCGGCTATCAGTTCTTCGACAGCGGATCCGGCGTCACCACCAATCGGGGCCTCGGCGTCACTCTGAACGAAGACAACGGCACCGGCCACTATTACGGCCTGCAGACCAAGGTCGAGCGCCGCATGGCGAATGGCCTTCAGTTCATCGGCACCTACACCTGGTCGCACGCAACCGACAACTCCACCGGGCCGTTCTCCCCAACAGGCGGCACCGGCGACATCTACACCACCGCGGCTGGCCCGCAATTCAGCCTCAACCGCGGCAACACCGGTGACGATCAGCGCCACGCCTTCACCTTCGCCAGCATCTGGGACATCCCCGTCGGACATGGACGTCAGTTCGGCGCCGGCATGAACCGTGCGGCTGACGAAATTGTCGGAGGCTGGGAACTCGATCCCTTCATCTACCTCGGCACCGGCACGCCCCTCGATTTCAACGTCAATAACTCGGCGGGGGGCGTCTTCAGCCGTCCCGATCTCGTCGGCAATCCGCACTTCGGAACCACGAAGAGAAACGGCGAGGTCTATCTGTTCGACGCCTCCGCCTTCGCGCTTCCTCCAACCAACACCGGCGGCATCTACTACCGTCCCGGAACCGTTTCCCGCAATGAGTTCTACGGTCCCGGCTACGACACTGTGGATCTGGCCCTGCGCAAGGTCTTCACCGTCACTGAGCGCGTGAAGCCCGAGTTCCGCGTGCAGGCCTACAACCTCTTCAACCATCCGCAGTTCCAGGGCGCGAAGGACACCAACATCAGCGACTATCTGGTGAGTGGCAAGCCCAGCGGCCTGGGTGAAGTCAGTCAGAGTCTGCGTCAGGCCAGCGAGCGCGAGCTCGAAATGGCCGTCCGCGTCGCCTTCTGACCTGTCGTGCCTTGCTTGCGCCACGGTGTGGGCCTCCCGCCGTGGCGCAGTTCCTCGCACATCTGCAAAGAAACCCATAGCCTCACATCAGCGAAAGGTGTTGCCATGAACGGCTCTCGGAGGCTGCTCGCGATAGCTGCGTTGTCGCTTGCCTACGTCGCATCTGCGTACGCGGTCGGCGCGCCTGCGGATCCGGACCAGCTGCCACCCTGCGTCGCGACGGCGACGCCCGCCTCGCCGTGCATCGACAAAGTCGACCCTCCCAACTGGTGGGTCGGCCTCCCCTCCCCCTTGCTCCTCCTGCACGGAACCAACCTCCTCGGAGCAAAGTTTTCCGTCCTCGGCAAAGACGTCGCCATCACACAATCCGAGATCGTCTCCAGCGGCCATTACGCCTTCCTCTGGCTTGCCACTAAAAGCTCGCTGCCGCAGGCTCTCCGCATTCGCGTCACCACCGCGGCCGGATCGACCGAAGCGCATTTCCGCCTCGACCGCCGCGTCCCCGCCGCGCATGCAGGCTTCTCTCCAACCGACATGATGTACCTCATCATGACCGACCGCTTCGCCGACGGCGATCCCTCCAATGACCCGCAGCCCTCCGAACGCGACCAGCCCCGCGGCTGGCACGGCGGCGATTTCCGCGGCATCCAGCAGCACCTCGACTATCTCCAGCAACTCGGCGTCACCACCCTCTGGACCACCCCCGTCTACGACAACGATGGCGGCGCCCAGGCCTACCACGGCTACAGCGCCACGGACCTTTACCGCACCGATCCTCACTTCGGCACGCTCGCCGATCTCCGCCAGCTCTCCGACTCCCTCCATCGCCGCAGCATGAAGCTCGTCCTCGACACCGTCCCCAACCACCTCGGCGCCGCGCATCCCTGGGCCGCCGATCCGCCCACTCCCGACTGGTTCCATGGCACTCGCGCCGATCACCGCATCGCCAGCGATAACTTCCCGACCATTATCGATCCGCACGCCACCTGGGAGCAGCGCCGCGGCGTCACGGAAGGCTGGTTCGCCAATGTCCTCCCCGATCTCAACCAGGAGAATCCACTCGTCCGCCTGTACCTCATCCAGAACGCGATCTGGTGGATCGAAACCACCGGCGCCGACGGTCTCCGCTACGACACCTTCCCCTACGTAGCCCGCTCCTTCTGGGTGGCTCTCGACGATCAGCTGCGCGTCCTCTATCCGCACCTCACTACGGTCGGCGAAGTCTACAACGGCAGCCCCGTCATCGCTTCATATTTCGCGGGCGGCGTTACGCGCGACGGCATCGACACCGGCCTCTCGACGCCCTTCGATTTCCCCACCTTCTTCGCGCTTCGCCACGCGCTCTCTCCTCCCGAATCCGCATCGGAAAAGACCCCCCATCGCGGCCTCTCCGTCCTCGAGGATGTCCTGGGCCAGGACTGGCTCTATCCCCACCCCGAGCGCCTCGTCACCTTCATCGGCAATCACGACACCGCGCGCTTTCTCAGCCAGCCCGGCGCGACCGTCCCCAGCCTCAAGCTCGCTTTCCTGCTCCTCGCCACCTTGCGCGGCATGCCCCAGATCTACTCCGGCGACGAAGTCGCCATGCGCGGCGGCGAAGATCCCGATAATCGCCGCGACTTTCCCGGCGGCTTCCCCGGCGACGCGCACAACGCCTTCACCGCCGCTGGACGAACCCCCGAACAAGCCGACGTCCATGACTGGGTCGCCTCGCTTTTCCAGTTCCGGCTCCATCATCCCGATCTCGCCAACGACCAGCAGCAGGACCTCTTCATCGACGACTCAGCGTTCGTCTACGTCCGCTCCGCCGATCTGCACAAAGGTTGCGGACCCGGCAACGGCGCGCACTACCTCGTCGCTATCAATGATTCGGATCAGCCACGCGAACTGACACTCAATCTCGACCGCACCGCCCTCGAAGGCTGCACGAATTTCAAAGCCCACATCGGAGAATCATCCGCCCAGCGCGCCACCGGCTCCCAACTCACCCTCGAGCTCCCTCCGCAACACGGCAAAATCCTGAGCTCTGACAACTGAACTTCAGCCGTAATCAGTCTGAGTTAGAGGATTTGCCCGTCCTCGCGAAGAAGGCTCGTATCTTGGCATGCACCGGGAACCAGATCGTGGAGAAAGCCTGACACCGCGTTTCCTGCCGTCACGAGATTAGTCGTCGTCCTGGTTCACAACCGCCTTATGGCTTCGACCCCGTGGTGCTGTTCGCCACTGCGGTCGCCAGCGGTGCCGCCGGCGCGGCTGCGCCCAGAATCCTCGTCACGCTGTTGTTGCCCTTGTTCGCGATCCACACACTTCCGGCCAGATCAATCGCGATCCCGCTCGGCGTTCGCAGCGACGAGGCTGTGAAGCCGGTCGATGGCGAAAGCGCTGCGCCTGCGTTCGTGAACAGACTCACGGTGTTGTCGCCATTCGCCACCCACACGCGGCTGTCGCCGTCGATCGCGATGGCGGTGGGCAAATCGAGGCCGCCGGCGCCGGCGGCAACCTGGCTCTGCAACACGCCGGCCGGGCTCGTCTCTTCCAGCGGCGGCGTACCCGATCCAATCGTCCAGACGTTGCCGCCATTGTCGACAGCGAGGGCAAGATTCTCACCCGGATCGGCGCCGGACGTCATGCCGCTACCGTTGGCGTTCAACTCACTGCTGCCCCCGGTTCCATCCACGATCCACACGCTGACAAACATCACCGTCACCGTGGCCGATCCGGATGCGTCGCTGTAGACGAGTGAGCTGCTCGAGTCCGGTATGTAGGTCACCGTCAGCGTATCGGTCCCCGTCAGCAACGATCCTGCCGCCACGTCGATCGTCGCGTTGCCGCCACCCAGCGTAACCGCCGCCGACGTGTAGCCACCGCCGGTCAACGTCACGGAGCCGGTCGGCGTCGGATTGCCGCTGCCTCCGCTCACCGCCACAACAACGTTCAGCGGCTGTAGCGTCGTAATGCTGCTCGCCGATGGAGTCACGGTCACCGTTGGCGCCGTCAGCGCCGGGTTGAACGTGTAGGTCGCCGCCGCCACTCCACTCGACGTGTGCCCATTCGCGAACGCGACGGCCTTCAGGGTCTCTGCCTTCGACACCGTAATCGCGCCGTTGTACAGCGTGGAGCCGGCAGTCGGCGCGCTTCCATCGGTTGTGTAGTCGATGACGGCATGCGGCGTCTCATCGGAGATGCTGACCGGTTGTGCGCTCGCGTACGTCCCCGCCGTCGGGCTGAACACCGGCGTCGCCGCGGAGTTCTGGAACGTCACTTTGCGGATGACGCCCCTGCAAAAGTCGGACACATACAAATTGCCTGCGTGATCCAACGCCAGCCCCTCCGGTTGGCAGATGTTCGCCAGTGTCGCCGAGCCGCCGTCTCCGCTATGGCCGAAGTTGCCTGTTCCGGCGATCGTGGTCAGGGTCGTTCCTCCGGCGGCCAACTCACGCACCGCGTTGACGCTGGAGATATAGAGATCGCCGGCCCCGTCCACAGCAAGGCCATAGGGGAAAGCCTCCGCCTGCGTCGCCGGCAGTCCGTCGCCGCTCGATCCCGAGTCCCCGTTGCCCGCAATCGTAGAGATAATTGCCGTCTCGGCCTCCACCTTGCGTACTCGCGCGTCGCCGGTATCGGCGATATACAGGTTCCCCGGCGCATCCAGCGCCAGATCGTGGGGGACGCTCAGCGCAGCCGATGTCGCAGGCCCGCCGTCACCCAGCAAGGGCCCCGTGAACGGCCCTCCACCCGCAACGGTCGTAATGATCCCGCTGCTGGCGTTCACTCTCCGGATGCGCCCATTCCCCGAATCGGCAATGTATAGATTCCCTGCGGAGTCGAACACAAGTCCCTGAGGACCGAGGTACGCCGACGTCGCCGGACCGCCGTCGCCGATGTTACCAGCGCCCGCGCCCAACGCGCCCGCGTACGTGTTAATGATTCCGCTTGCCACTGAGACCACGCGTACGCGCCGATCATCGGATATATAGATGTTGCCGTCGATGTCCAAAGCAATATGGTTTGGGTTGGAAAGCTGCGACGAAGTCGCCGGAACACCATCGCCGCCGTATCCCTGCGATCCCAGGATACCGGCCACCACTGTTGCCGTGCCCGTGTCCGCCGATACCTTCCACACGACTTCATTCGTTGCATCCGCGATATACAGATTGCCCCCGCCGTCCACCGCCACGTCGGTCGGGTCGTGCAGCGACGTGCTCGTCGCCAATTGGCCCGATATGCTCGGCACGTTCGTTCCGCTTCCCGCGACGGTGGAAATGACCGAGGGCGGCGGCGTGCCGATGGTGTAGGTGGCCGTCGCCATAGCACCGGGCAGATACCCCGGCGCCACGGCCACGGCCTTCAGCGTCGCAGTCCCGTTCACGTTGATCGGACTCCGGTAGCCCGCTCCGGACGTGCTCGGCGTGGTTCCGTCCAGGGTCAGATAAATCTCCGCCCCCGGTGTGGCATCGGCAAGACTCACGATTTGCGGCCCCGGATAAGTTCCTGCCTGCTTGCTGAAGGTGGGCGTTGCGGCGGTGGTGGCCGGCGGCTGTATCGGCGCTGTCACCGTGCGCACTCGGCCGATTGTCTCCGCGACGTAAAGACTGCCGGCAGCGTCGACCGAGATTCCCTGCGGGTAGCAAAGGGACACATCGGCCGCCGGCCCGCCGTCGCCGCCGAGTTCATCGCAGATTTGGCCATTGCCGGCCAGCGTCGATATAACGCCGCTGCTTGCGGTCACTTTCCGAACGACATAGTTTCTTGTATCGCCAATGTACAGATTGCCCGCGCTGTCGACGGCTACCGCTGCCGGGTTGTTCAGCTGCGCGCTGGTCGCCGGGCCGCCGTCTCCGCTGTACGCGCCGTAATAAATGCCGATAAATTGTCCCGCGACGGTCGCAATGTTTCTGGTGGACGCAGCCACTTCGCGGATCACCTGGTGCTCGTAGTCTGCGATGTACAGGTTCCCCCCGCTGTCCAGCGCGAGTCCCTGCGGCAGTAACAGGGAAGCGCTGGTCGCCGGGCCTCCGTCTCCAATGTTTGTCCCGCTGAGCCCCGTTCCTCCACCGGCATAGGTCGTGATCGTTCCCGTGCCGGCCGCAACTTTGCGGACACGGCCGGCATTCTCGTCGGAAATATAGAGATTCCCACCCGCATCCACCGCGACCGCGGCGGGACCTTCTATCTCGGCCAGGATGGCCGGGCCGCCGTCTCCGCCCTCGCCGAACATCCCGTTCCCGGCCACCGTGCTAATCGTGCCCGTGCCCGCGGCAACCTTGCGAACCGCACCATTGATGTAGTCCGCGATGTATAGGTTTCCTGCGGTATCGAGGGCCACACCGCGTGGCGAATTCAGCTGAGCGCTGGTTGCCGCGAGCCCGTCTCCGCTGTAGCCGCCGATCCCTGTCCCGGCCACCGTTGTAATGGTCCCGGTGCCGGCTGCGACTTTGCGAACAATATTGTTGAACTGATCCGCGATATACAGATTTCCCTGGCTGTCCTGCGTCACGCCGTTCGGCTGATTCAGCAACGCAAACGTTGCCGGGCCTCCGTCGCCGGCGAATCCATAACCTTCCGTTCCGGCAACCGTATATATAAGCGAGGTCGTTGTGGAGCTGATCAAATACTGCGCCGTGGTTGCCGGGCTTAGAGAATACCCAGGCGCGATCGCGGCTGCCGACACCACCTCCGAGCCGGAAATCGTGATTTGTCCGGTGTACGGCGTCGAGTATGTCGTGGGCGGGGTGCCGTTGGTGGTGTAGTAGATGGTAGCGCCGCTTACTGCATCGGTGATGTGCACCGTTTGCGTTCCGGAATATACGCCGGAAGCCAGCGACAGTGCGGGCGCGGGCGCAGGAGGCAGACTCACGATGATGTTCACGGCGGCTTGGTAGCTCTGCTGATAGCCGGGCGCCGTCGCATAGGCGTAGATAGTCTCTGTGCCGCCCGTTGCCAGCTGGAACGAACCGCCGTACTGGACGTTGCCGCCCGTCTTAACAATTCCGAAAGCCCCATAGTAGATGGTCGCTCCTGGCGTCGAATCCGTGATGGTGACGGTCTGCACGGATGTGTAAACACCGGAAGCCGGAGTGATAACCGGAGTGGCGACAATCGAAGTAAGTTGGGTTGGAGTGGAGGTACTGCCGCTGTAATTACTATCTCCGGAATAAGTGGCAACCACCTGGCCCGGCCCGGGGCCGGCAGGGCTGACATTGTTCAGGGTTACCGATACGGTTTGATTGGGCTGCGTCAGCATGATGGCGGTCGTGCTTTCGAGTTCGGGCTCCGCCAGGTCGGGAATGCCATCGCCATTGAAGTCAGCGAGAGCCAAAACACCAGAGCCATACCCGCTAAGGGCCTGGACGGGCACCGGGGAGCCAAAGGTTCCGTCGCCGTTACCGGGAAGAAAGGTCGGGACTCCGTTCAGGTTTCCGGCAACGACGAGGTCGGCTATGCCGTCGCGGTTAAAGTCGCCAACAACGACCGACGAGAATTCAAAGCCGGAAACCGAGTAGGGCACAGCGGCCTTGAACGTGCCATTCCCATTTCCAATCAGAACGTCGACAGCCTCCTGGTCGTCGGCCCCATAATTCACAACCGCTAAATCGGCAATGCCGTCGCCATTGAAATCGGCAACGGCTATCTGGTCCGTTCCATCTCCGGTTGCCGGGGCAGGCGGAGCGGCAGTAAATGTACCGTCACCCTTGCCGAGGAGGATGGTTACAGTTCCAGGGTTCGTGTAATTTGCAACAGCCAGGTCGGCGATTCCATCGCCATTAAAATCTCCCACCGCGATGCCTTGCGGAAAAGTCCCCGCGGCGGCGCTGGCGGCTACTTTTTTAAAGGTTCCATCTCCATTGCCCAGAAATATCAAGACGGATGTGCCCTCAACTACCGCCAGGTCCGGGATTCCATCCTCGTTAAAGTCCCCCCAGGCCACCGATTGCGGCGAGCCTCCGATGCTTAGGTCAGGCTTGGTGGTGAATGTCCCATCCCCAACCCCGAGAAGGATGCTTACCGTGTTGTCATCTACATTGCCGACGGCGAGGTCCGGAATCCCGTCGCCGTTGAAATCCCCCACCGCGATCGAATAGGGATAGGCGCCCACCGTGGGACTGGTCGCCGTCGCGGTGAAGGTTCCATCCCCGTTGCCCAGAAGGACGGTCAGCTGCGTCCCGCCAGCACCCACAACCAAATCGGGAACGCCGTCGCCATTGAAGTCCGCAGTGGCGATACCTATCGAGTCAAGTGCCGTCGCCGGATTGCTTGAGTTGTAGAAGCTCAGCCCCGCAGTGGTCGCTCCCAGTGCAGCCGTTCCCAGCACCGCGTTGGAGTCGGTGGTATCGATGAACGAAACGGTTCCGGTGGGACCCGGGACGGTGGGCAAGTTGACGATACCGGTCACGGTCGCTGTCAGGGTGTAGGCGCCTACATACCCGCCCTGCGTGATCGTCGTAGTACTTGCGTGGGTCCCGGTGACCGCCAGCGACGCAGTGCCGGAAGAGCTTCCCCCGTATGTATTCGTACCGAGAAAGATCGCTTTGTAGCTGTGGCTGCCAATGCCCGGGCGGAACTTCAGCAACGCCGTGCCCGCGCTGCTCAACTGCGCCATTCCCAGCAGGTGAATATCCGTACAATGGGTTGCCGACGCGTCGCAGAAGTTGACCTGCCCGGCAGTCAGTGCCGTGGTTCCGGTGGCGACCGATGCTGTTAGCGTCACGATGGTGCCCGCAGCAACGGAGGTGACCGCGCTACCCCCTGAAGTGAGGGTCAGCGTTGTAGTCGTCGCGGCCTTTGTCTGAGCGCAGGCTACTTCTCCTGTCCCGCAAAACCCCACAGCGGCAGCCAGCAAAACCACGATCCAATGGCCGGCGCTACGCGCTGAGAAGCAGCTTCTTTCCGAGTCACACCCAGAAATGCAGGTGGACAAAGACCAAGGCAAGGCAGACATAACAAACCTAACTCCGCAATAACGTCGGTTAGAACCGTTTCGTTACTTCGGATCTGAACAACACTTCGAGGTATTCGGATGAATCCACTAAGGCCAACATCCGCTAACAAGAATGGCGATGAAAAGACGGTAGAAAGTCTATCACCCCAACTGAGATACGCAATGACCGAAGCGATACGATTGTGGTAACCGATTCATGACGTAATTTCGGTTACGGAAGATTTCTTATGTAAGTGAGTCCGGACAATCACATTCCGTTCCCCGGAGTTGTGGGTGCGTGCTCATGCAGCACCAATCGCCTAACGTGCTTTCTGGATAAGGGTTGGACTCGGCTAGAGCCCGAATCCACGGGCTTAGCCCAATTGTTCTGAGCGACGAAGCTGGGCTTGCTGCGATAACGGGAAACAGCTCACTTACAATCGTTGCTTTAACGCATAATCTGGCGGAGAGACAGGGATTCGAACCCTGGATGCCCTTTCGGGCATACACGCTTTCCAAGCGTGNNGCCACTCGGCCATCTCTCCGCAACGCGCTCTACTTCTAATCTACCACCCGAAATCGGCCACACGGTCCCCGCAACTCCTCAGCTGGTTGCCGCCCTCTCAGCACCTCCGCCGCGCCCGTCTACAATAGTCCATCCCCATGTCCCCCGACGAAATCCAGGCCGGACAAATACCTGACCTCCCCGTCGAGGCCAGCAACCTTCCCTCGCCCGAACTCGAGGTCTTCGAGCAGCACGCGCATCCCTCCCATCTCGGTGAAGAACTTCGCGCCCTCCTCACCCTCGCCATCCCCGTCGTCCTCTCCGAACTCGGCTGGATGACCATGACCATCGTCGACCTCATCATGGTCGGCCGCCTCGGCCCCGACGCCATCGGCGGCGTCGGCCTCGGCAACGCCATCTACTACGCGCCCTCGCTCTTCGGCATCGGCCTCCTTCTCGGCCTCGACACCCTCGTCTCGCAATCCTGGGGCGCCGGCCGCTTCGACGACTGCCATCGCTCCCTCGCCCAGGCCTTCTATATCGCCGTCGCCTTCACGCCCCTGCTCATGATCTTCATGCTCGCGGCGCAGTGGATCTTCACCGGCCGCGGCGTCGATCCCACCGTCGCCGTCCTTACTCGCTCCTACGTCGGCATCCTCAACTGGGGCACCTTCCCGCTGCTCGTCTATGGTGGATTCCGACGCTACCTCCAGGGAGTCAGCCGCGTCCGCCCCGTCACCTTCGCCCTCGTCACCGCCAACCTCGTCAACGTCGCCGGCAACTGGATCTTCATCTACGGCCACTTCGGCTTCCGTGCCCTCGGCGTGCGCGGCTCCGCGCTTTCTACCGTCTTCGCGCGCGTCTACATGGCCGCGGTCCTGGTCTACGCCGCATGGGCGCATGAGAAAGATCGCGGCCACGCCCTCTTCGAGCACTGGCCCGCACCCGACTGGACCCGCATCCGCGCCCTCCTCAAGCTCGGCCTCCCCGCCGCCTCACAAGTCGTCCTTGAAGTCGCCGCCTTCGGAGCCGTCACCGTCATGGCCGCGCACCTCACCCCCATCGCGCTCGCCACGCACGAAATTGTCCTCAGCGTCGCCGCCTACACCTATATGGTTCCGCTCGGAATCTCCGCGGCCGCCGCGGTCGCCGTCGGCCACGCCATCGGAGCCGGCAATCCCGCGCGCGCACGCCGCGCCGGAATCCTCGCCATCGCCATCGGCGCAGGCTTCATGGCCCTCATGGCCATCCTCCTCATCGTCATTCCAAAGCCCATCATCTCCATCTGGACCAGCGACACCCGCGTCCTCATCCTCGGCGCGCACATCCTCGCCATCGTCGCCGGCTTCCAGATCTTCGACGGCATCCAGACCGTCTCCACCGGTGCCCTCCGCGGCCTCGGCGAAACCCGCTTCCCCATGCTCATGAACTTTGCGGGCTACTGGATCCTCGGCCTCCCCTTCGGCGCGCTCCTCTGCTTCCGCCTCAAGTGGGGACTCTCCGGCCTCTGGACCGGCCTCACCGTCTCCCTCATCCTCATCGCGCTCGTCCTCATTGCCCGCTGGCTGAAGGATTCCCGCAGGCCACTGGCCGCCTGAACAGTGTGCGACAAAAGGGGCATGGATAAGAGAAGGACAGCGCTGGACGATAGATGAAGCGGACCCGTCCGCGAGGGAAGGCAATCTCTGATGCGAACTCTGCGGACGAATTGGAGATGTTTGCTGCTCGTGAGCCTTTCGATCTGTTCAGAGATTGCAGCCGGAGAGCAACCGATCGGAAAATCTAAAGCTTTTAGGGCCGACGAACGAATCGATGTGCTTGTGCCGACCACTGCCGCATTGGCAACCCCAGTTGAGATCCCGCTTCAAGTAGAGGCTCCTGGTCTGGTAAATGTGAGCGTTGAGCAGGTCGAGACGATGAGATATGGAGTCCACCGCTCTGTTGAAGGAAGCGTGATGAGCCTTCTTATTCAATATCACGGTGGGGCGGCCTACGTTACTGTGGTGCCTCGGCGTCTCGGTATATTGAAGCTGAACTTTTTTTGCGGATATTCCGATTGTGGTTTCGCGGTGAAGCACGGGTCAGTGCAGGTTGGCCCGCCGCACCAGCCGGCCGCAAGAATCATTGTTGCCCAGGCTGGCGATGCGGCACAGTCAACGCCACGAATATTGCTCGGCTTAAGTGGATTCGGATCGCAGAATTCACTGAACGTCTACGCGGTATTTAACGGTATCGACTCTCCACTCTCGATCGATGCGTCGTATGCGAGATTCAGAGTGATATCCGCTGATGCGATACTTTCGGTTGAAGTGGACGAGCAAACAGGCGGGCTGCGGCCCGTCCATATCGGCGAGACGCTCGTGGAGACCTCGTTTGCTGGGCGTAAGGTGCTGACCTGCGTTGCGGTGGAAGGAAAGATGGATGGTGGCCAGGCATATCCGCACGCAAACTGTCAGAAACTGCTAACGGCTGGGGGGGTACTTGGTCAATCAGTTGAGCAATGATGCGGAGGCAAGAAAACCAGTGTTGAGCGCCCGCTGACTCAGCGATTCAAGGAAGTCACTTACAGCACCTACCACACGCGCCTAATGCCATAAGCGTCAAACACAGTTTCATTGCTGACAATCGGCAGATGCTCGGCCTGAGCCTGCGCAATCAGCATGCGGTCGAAGGGATCCTTGTGCGGACCCGGCAACAGACCGCCGCGAATGGCGTGTTCGACCGACACAGCCAGCAGTTCGAACCCCTCGCGCTCCATTTGTCCGACAAAATCCGCAACAAGATCCGCTGCGGTCGGCAGCTTACCCAGACGAACCTTTGTCGCAATTTCCCAAACCGACGCGGCGCTGACAATCACGGTATTGCGGGTATCCGCAATCACACGCGCAGCCGGTTTCGTCAGTTTTGGATTGTCCGAAAGCCACCAGAGCAATGCGTGAGTATCGAGCAGAGCTCGCAAATTTGGCTACTCCCAGCGTTCAAGCTCGTCTGCGGGAAGCGGCTCAAAAAACTCAGGACCCACGTGGAGTTTGCCCTTCAAAGATCCCGGCTGACGTTTGCCTTTTACCTCGCCCACCGGAACCAGCCGGGCTACGGGCTTCGATCCCCGCGCAATCACGACTTCCTCGCCGGCAGAGACTTTCTGGATCAGGCGAGAGAGATTTGTCTTTGCCTCGTGAATGGTGACGGTGGTCATACAGATCCCCTTAGCTAATCCAGTTTAGCTAATCGCCTGCCGCCGCGCAACTACTTCTTAGCCTTCTTCCCAGCCTTCTTCGCCAGATCGTTCAGCGTAGTCTTCTCCAACTCCTCGCGCAGCGCCCCTTCCGCGCCCTCGAACACCTTCTTCAGCGCTCCGCCCACCTTCGACGTCTGCCCCGTGAGCGCCGCCGCGTGGAACAGATCCCCGCCGTCGAGCGCCTGGTAAATGTCCGCCAGCGTGATCGTCTTCGCCGAGCGCGCCAGCTTCGATCCGCCATGCGGACCCTTCTGGCTCTCCAGCAGCCCCGCCTGGTGCAGCAGCGAAAACACACGTCGAATAACAACTGGATTGATGCTGAGCTTGCCTGCTACGTCTTCCGAAGTCTGCAGTCCTTCCGGTTCAACAGCAAGCAGGACCATGGCGTGAACGCCGGTTGCGAATCGGGTATTTGCGGCCATGCATCCCAACCTATCACAGCTTTTTCCACACCACGTAAAATCTGTAACAATCCCCGTGACCTGTCCCTGTACCCTGCGCCCTGCACCCTGTACCCTGCTTGCATGCGCATTCTTTTCGTCGGCGACGTCTTCGGCAGCGCCGGCCGCCGCATCGTTCGTGAACACATCGGCCACGTCATCGCGAGCCATAATGTCGATCTCGTCATTATCAACGCAGAAAATGCCGCCGGCGGATTCGGCCTCACCCCTCCCATTGCCGACGAGCTCTTCGATCTCGGCGCCCACGTCCTCACCACCGGCAATCACGTCTGGGACAAAAAAGAAATCATCGACTACCTCAAATCTGCCGCGCCCGACAGCCACGACCGCCCCCGCCGCATCCTGCGCCCCGCCAACTACGCGCCCGGCACACCCGGCTACGGCCTCTACGAAGGCACTCTGCCCTCCGGCCTCGCCTACGCCGTCCTCTCTCTCCAGGGCCGCGTCTTCATGGCCAACAACGAAGACCCCTTCCGCGCCGCTGACAAGCTTCTCTCCTCGATCACGGCCAAAATCATCGTCGTCGACTTCCACGCCGAAGCCACTTCGGAAAAATGCGCTCTCGGCTGGTATCTCGACGGCCGCGTCACCGCCGTCATCGGCACCCATACCCACATCCCCACCGCCGACAACCGCGTTCTCAACAACGGCACCGCCTACCAAACCGACGTCGGCATGAGCGGCCCCTACGACAGCATCATCGGCGTCCAAAAAGAACTCGTCCTCGAGCGCTTCCTCACCTCCATGCCTTCGAAATTCGAAGCCGCCAAAGGTGATCCACGCATGGCCGCGCTCCTAATAAAATGCGACCCCGCCACCGGCCACGCCCTCTCCACCGAACGTCTGCTCCTCGGCGAATAGTGCCCCGCTGGAATGCTTCGCACCTGCCGGTTGATCCGCGGCATATGCGCGTTAGGATCGAACACTGCCGCCACCTCAACCTCACCCAGTATAGGAGAATAAAAGGCGAATACGATCCACAGCACCCGTTTTTTCCAACGCTCGTAACCGCCAGCAAAAACGCACCCTCCGGCACCTTCGTGCAAACCATTGGGTTACTGTCCGGCACCTCCCTTAACCCATTCTTGGGATAGTGGATAGCCCACTCCCCAGCCTAGCCTCTTCCCATGAACTTCAAACATGGACAGCGGGTCCGCATCAGGGACAAAAAGATCGTCGGGACGGTCGAGAAAAAGCTCACCTCCCTGGACGACGTCTATGTTGTCCTCTTCGAAGATGCCTCCCGCCACGAAGAAAAGCTCGTCCGCGGCGCCGACCTCGAAGTTGTCGCCGAGGTCGAGCAGCAGAAGCTCGCCTAAGGACCGGGCCCTCGGAACCGGCCCACAAGGACCGGGCCAGGCCTGGCGCTGCTGCGCGGCGAGAGCCGCAGCCCGCCCGCGCGCCCTTACGCCAGCTTCACAAACCGCATCGCCGCCGAGTTCATGCAGTACCGCAACCCCGTCGGCGCCGGCCCATCGTCGAACACATGCCCCAGGTGCGCATCGCACCGCCGGCACGAGACCGCTACCCGATCCATTCCCAGGCTCGGATCATGCGTCTCCACCACATTCTCCTTCGCAATCGGCTCCCAAAAACTCGGCCACCCCGTCCCCGAATCGAATTTCGTCTCCGACCTAAACAGCGCCGTCGCGCAGCCGATGCACCGAAAAATCCCCTTCTCGTGCAGATCCCACGTCGCGCCCGAGTACGCGCGCTCGGTGCCCGCCTGCCGCGTCACTTCATACGACATCGCCCCCAACTCCCTCCGCCACTCCTCGTCGCTCTTCACCACTACCGGCACCGTCACCGTACCGGTCTTCCGCCCATCGTCGGAAAACTGCACGATGCTCACCCTCTCCCCAGCCTTCGCCGCATGCACCGGCCGCGGCGCCAGCAGCAGACGATCCCGCATCGCAAGCCACACCACCCCGCTCACCGCTGCTGCCGCCGAAACAATGAACACCCGCCTGCTCACCGTCCCCCGGCCGCTGCGCCCGCTCTCCTTCTCGTCCCTGTCCATCGTCTCTGCCCTCAGCGCACTCTATAGACTCCCGCCGAAACCGAAACGACTCGCCCTGCGTCAGGGCACGCCTTTGAGACCCGGGCATCATCAGCGCATGCCCGGCCCAGCGCCAGGTTCTCTAACCCGCAACCTGTAACCCGCAGCCTGTAACCTGCTACGGCTTCGCGCCGGTCGTCCCGTTCGCCGCCGCCGTCGCCAGCGGAGCCGCCGGCGCTGCCCCTCCCAGGATTCTCGTCACGCTGTTGTTGCCCTTGTTCGCGATCCATACACTCCCGCCCAGATCCACCGCAATCCCGCCCGGCGTCGACAACAGCGTCGGATCCATGATCCCTCCGGAAGGCGAAATCACCGACGCCGAGTTCGAGAACAGACTCAACGCCCCACTCCCATCCGTCACCCACACCTGACCGTTGCCGTCGATCACAATCCCCGCCGGCGTGTTCAGCCCACCGCCCGAGGTGATCGTGTTCTTCACCGTCCCCACCTGGCTCGTCTCCTTCACCAGCGGCCCGGCACCCACACTCCACACGTTGCCCGCGTTGTCGATCGCCACCGCCGTATTCGCTCCAGCATCGGCGCTCGACGTAATCCCGAACCCATTCCCCGCCAGCTCGCTCGTGCCGCCGGCTCCGGAGTTCACAATCCACACACTCTCCCCACTCACCGTCAGCGGGTTCGTCGCGCTCGTCGTGGCGTACGTATTCGCGCTTGGATTAAACGTCGCCGTGATCGTGTAACTTCCCGCGACCAGACTCGTTGTCGTCGCGATACTCGCCGGCGACCCGCCATTGGGCGTCGCCGTGTAGGTGATCGTCCCGCACCCCGTGCAGCTCACCCCGGCATTCAGCACATTCGCGCCTGCGTCGCCGAAGATCACCGTCCCCACGGGCGTCCACGTAATCGTCGGTGTAATCGGCGTGTTCGTCATGCTGAACGATGCGCTCGCCGAACCCGTCGTCGTCGACACCGACACGTTATACGAGCCGCTGTTCAGGTTCGCCGTGAACGTCCCCGGATCCGCAACCCCCGACCCATTCGTGCTCAACGTGATCGTCCCCGTGCTGTTCGAGAAACTTCCCGTCGCGCCGGAACCGGCCTCGCTCGCCGTAAACGTGACCGACGCATAGTTCGGGGTCACCACTCCGCCCGCGTCCTTCACCGTCACCGCCAGACTCCCAAACGCCGTCCCCACCTGCGCCGACTGCGTCTGGCTCCCGTTGATCGTGATCGTCGCCGGCACCTGCACCACTGGCACGGCCAAATCGCTGCCGGTCGCCGCCGTCCCCTGTGACGTGTGGCCCGGATCGCCTCCACCCCACGCGCTCGCCGTGTTGGAGACCGACGTCGCCGAGCTCGCCGCTACGTTCACCGTGAGTGTGATCGCCGAGCTCCCGCCACCCGCAATCGCCGTCGTCGATCCGCACAGCACCGAGTTCGTGCCCGTCCCGCTGCACGTCCACGCACTCCCTGTCGACGTATAGGAGGCCAGCGTGTATCCCGTCGGCAAAGTGTCCGCAACATTCAGGCCGTCCGAGGTCGTCGCCGACCCCGTCGCGTTGCTCACTGTCACCAACCACTGCGCCGTCTGCCCCTGCGTGAAGGTCCCCGTATGCGACTTCGTCACCGAGAGCGCAGGCGGGGGAATCACGTCCACCTGGTCGCTCCCGCTGCATTTCGTCGAGCATTTATCCATGCTCCCCGAGAGGCTCGATCCCACCGTCCGCGGACTGCCCGCATTGCTCGCCACACTCACGTCGATGGTCAGCGCGTTGTAGCCCTCGCCCGACGCAACCGCCGTGCTGTTCGAGCAGCTCACCGGACTCCCCGCCGTGCAGCTCCATCCCGTCCCGCTGGACCCTGTGTAGCTCAGCCCTGTCGGCAGTGTCGCCAGCAATGTCAGCGTTCCCCCCGTCGGCCCCGGACCATTGTTCGTCACCTGGTACGTCACCGTGCCGCTCTCGCCCTTCACAAACGTGCCCGGGTTGAAATCCGCCGACGCCCCCAGCGCGATATCCGGCGCGTTCTCCGTCAGCTGCACGCACCAGCCGTTGGCTGGGCTGGAGATGTTGTTGGTGAAGGTGTTCTCGTTGAAGTACAGGCTCCAGGTCCCGTTCGGATCCTTATCCGCGAACGTCGATGCAAACGTCGAGCTCCCCTTGCTCTGCGCGTAGTTGAACGATGCCGGCGGAGTGTAGAACCCGCTCGTGCTCGCAAAGAAAGTATCCGCGCTGTTGTGATAACTCGAGGCCTCATAGCTCCCCGGCGCGATGTCGGCGTTCGTGGGCATTGCCCCGCCGCCGTCGAGGAATACGAAGTTGCCCGTTGCGGGTCCGGTGGTTTCCCCCGTGCCGCAAGTGTAAGAGAAGAAGTCCAGCGCCGGCCCCGTCGCATTCCCCGGCCCCACCACCAACGATTCCAGATCCACGTTCTGCAGGTTGGGCGCCGAGAAATTCTCCAGCGTCAGGTCGACCCCGGCCAGCGTGCCGGGCACATTCGCCACAAAGATATTCGACGGGTTCGGACTCGCCGGCCCGGTATTGTTCGGCGGCTGCGCACCGGGGAGCGTAATCGCTCCCGTATTGCAGAACGTCACCGGATTCGTGTTCAGATTCGTCTTCGTCGACGCATTATCCAGCCGCTCCACCAGCGTCGGGGAGGTGCTGACGTTATCCCCCGCCGTCCCGTTGAACGTCGCGGTCATCGGATGATCCCCTTCCGACAGCGCGCTCGTGCTGAATGTCGCCTGACCGCTGCCGTTCAGCGGGACCACGTTGTTGCCGCTGACCGTTCCCGCCGGCGTCGCGCCGTTATCGAGGAACGTCACCGTTCCCGATGACACTGGATTGCCGCCCGTCTGCACTGTCGCGGTAAACGGCACCGCCGTCCCGGTGGTCGCCGGATTCGCGCTCGTCGCCAGTTCCGTGGTCGTCGCCACGCCCGTATTCAGCGTGAAGTCGACACACCACCCGTTCGCCATCGTCAGCCCCTCCCCGGTCCCCGTCCCGTTGTCGTTCATGATGTACAGCGACCAGTCGCCGTCGGCCGCCGACCCGTTGAACGAGTGCTGCAGCGTGTTCGTCGAAGCCCCGATTGGCGGAGCCAGCGTGATCGTCCCCGGCACTTGCGGTATCTGCGAATCGATCGTTGGCGCCGTCGACGTTGCGAACAACGGTGGGGAAACAAACGCGCCGTTGTTGCTCGGATCCCAGTTCCCCGACGTAGCCGCCGTCGTCTCGGTCGCGGTCTGCCCCGCACCGTCTTCAATCGTCAAATTCAAACCGCTGTCCGCCGCCCCGCTGAAGGCCTTCGACAGAAAATCCAGGTTGTGCGTGCTGCCGCCCGGCCCCACCAGCAGAAACTCCATCCCGTCGAACACGCTTAGTGCTGCCGAAATTCCCTTCAGGCTCACCGTCACGTCCGCCACGCTCTGGCCGATCCCCGTCACCGGAATGATCGACGGATACAGAATCGGCGGTCCACTCCCGAACGACCCCGGCACCACGATCTGCGCTGTGTTGCACCACTGGTTCCCGCTCGTCGTAATCGACGCCGACCCCGGCTCAACCAGCACATCCAGCGCCGACGTGGTACTGCTCCCCGCGAATGAGCCCGTCGGCGAATACGTCGCGTTCACCGCGTTAATGCCCTGCGTGGAAAAGGTCGCATTGCAGCTCGCCTGCCCCGACCCGTTCAGTGTCACCGCGCTGCACAGCGTCGACGTCTGCGTGTTGCCGTTCACATCCACAATGCTGCCGGTGAACGTAACCGTTCCGGTCGGCGTTCCGCCTGAGCTGCTCACCGTCGCTGTAATCTGTCCGAGATCCCCGTCTTCACCGGATTGGTGCCGGCACTCAGCGAGGTCGTCGTCGAACTTAATGTGTTATTGATTCCCAGCGTCAGCTTCCACCCCGTGATCGACACCGCATCGTCAGTGCTGCACGGGGCGCCGAAGACCGCGTTGCAGTCATCCTCCGCCAGCAGCGTCCACGTCCCGGTTGCCGCCACGCCCGTGAACTGGCTGGCGAACGTGGCCGACCCGTCGGTGAGCGGCGAGTCTGCTGCCGGCGTATTGTCCGGATACGGCTGCCCCAGCGCCCCTCCCTGGTTGTTCCAGAAAGAATCCGGCTTTACGCTGACAGTCGGATAGCCAGCAACCGAATGCCACTCGGCTGCCAGCGGTGGATCCGAGATCGCCGTCGGATGAGTGGCGCTGTCTGTGTACGTCACAGTCATCCCGCTGACGACCTCGAGGCCGTCGCCCGTGTCCCCCATCAGCACCAGTTTCTGCCCTGTCGGAGACTCAGAATGAACCAGGTGACCTGCAGCCCGAAGCAGCAGTCCCCGCTGCTCCCCGTCGCCGCCACCCCGTCGAGCTCCACCGAGACGCTGGTTACCGTCCCGGCCGAACCGACGCTGATCGTCGATCTCTGCACAGTCCCGCTGGTCAAATTCATCGCCGCGCCCGGCCCGAAGGTCTGGGCATGGGCGCCCGTTGCCGCCAATCCACAAGCCAACCCGGCAAGCAGACCAATCCGCATCGTGAACGAGACGATTCTCTTTACCTTCATCGCAGCCGCCCCCTCCACAACGCACACTTGCAGTGCGTACGCCGATCAAGTCAGCTGCCGCAGCCGTTCGGTACACCACGAGCGGGCGACGCGGGGGCCGAAACCGCCTCGATCGGGTCTCGACGCCTGTTAAGTTGCCACTGGACCGGGGTGGCCAACTTTACCACATCCACTATTGCCGGGGAAACAACCTCGGGGCCGGCCATGTCTGCCCAGCTACGGCTTCGCCCCCGTATTCCCGCCAGCCGCCGCCGTCGCCAACGGAGCCACCGGCGCTGCCCCTCCCAGTATCCTCGTCACGCTGTTGTTGCCCGTGTTCGCGATCCACACGCTCCCGCCCAGGTCCACCGCAATCCCCGCAGGCGTCGACAACACCGACGGATCCACAATCCCTCCGGAAGGCGAAATCGCCGACGCCGCGTTCGAGAACAAACTCACCGCATTGTTCCCGTCCGTCACCCACACCTGCCCGTTGCCGTCGATAGCAATCCCCGCCGGCGCATCGAGGCCGCTACCCGAGTTAACCGACTGCTGCACGATCCCTGTCTGGCTCGTCTCTTCGAGCAGCGGTCCCGCGCCCACACTCCAGACATTCCCCGTGTTGTCGATGGCCACCGCCCCATCTGCCCCAGGATCGGCGGTCGACGTGATCCCAAACCCATTCCCCGCCAGCTCACTCGTCCCGCCGGCGCCATCGACAATCCACACACTCTCCCCGCTCACCACCAGCGTCGCCTGCGCACTGTTCGCCGACCACGCAGCGGGATTCGTCGGCGTGAAGTTCGCCGTAATGGTGTAACTGCCCGCTGCCAGAGATGTCGTCGAAGCGATCCCCACCGGTGCCCCGCCCTAGCTCTCCGTGTAACTGAAGCTGCCGCAAGCCCCGCAACTCGCTGACGCATTCAGGACACCAGCACCCGCATCGCCGGCGATGATCGTCCCCACCGGCGTCCAACTGATGGCCGGGGCCGAGGTTGTGGTTACCGTTGCCGTGGAAGGGGTCGAAGTGACAGGGGAACCAGTTGGAGGGGTTCCGCTTGCCGTCGCCGAGTCGTTGACAGATCCATTGTCTAAGTCGGCCTGCGTGATGGTGTAAGTGGCAGTAAAGGTTGCGCTCTGCCCCGATACGAGAGTTGTTGTGGACCCCGAGCATGTCCCAGTTGGGCTGCTCAGAGACTGGCAAGTCGGACCGGAGGTTAAAGAGCCTGCGGGGGCCGTCTGGGTATCGCTGACCCCGACAGAGGTCAGCGTCACGTTCCCCGTATTTGTGGCGACAAACTGGTAGGAGATAACCTGGCCGACCGCGTCGTATGGCCCGGTCGAGGCCACACTCTTCACCAGACTTACTGCCGGGGCTGGGGCGCACGTCTGCTGACTCGAGTTGTTGTTCGCCGAGTTGGGGTCGTTCTCGTTGCCGATGACCGTTGCCGTGTTGGTGATGCAGGTAAAGCCCGACGTCGGCGCGGTCCCAGTGAGGGTGGCGACGAACGTGCCGCCATCGTTCAGGACACCCTCCGAGCAGAGGAGGTTGTTGCCCGTGACGACGCAGCCGGCAGTGGTCGTCGCCACGTTGGTAACACCAGCGGGAACGTCGTCCAAGACGGAGAAGAACGAGCTGTTGCCCGGCCCGTGGTTCGTGACGGTCAGCGTCCAGGTGATGGAGCCGCCGGGAGAGACCTCGGCGGGGCCTGTCTTGGATATTCCCAAGTCGACATTCGCGGTGCCGGTGCATGCGGCGCCGTCGTTGCTCGTTCCGGCGACCGGTCCGGTGAAGCTGCCCATCAGCGCGAAAGTCGGGGCGCTGCCGGATGCGTTGGCGATAGCGATAATGTAGATGTCGCCATTCCCGTTGTTGGAGAACCCGAGGTCGCCGTTGGTATAGGTCCAATTCGCGCCGTAGTTCCCACTCGTGACTCCGATCGGGGCAGCGAAGGTGGACACCGTGCCTGAAGAGAGGTCAGCGCGGTAGATGGTTGTGCCGCTCATCCCCCACATGAACCCGGCTTTATACGTCCAATCGATCGGTGCCCAGGACGCGCTCAGCGTAAGAGTTTTGATCACCGCTGGCGGCGTTGAGGTGACGTTGATCTCATAGGCGGTGGTCGAGCCGTTACCGCCCGTGATCCAGTAGTTCCCTGACGCGTCGAACGCGCCGTCCGCCGGTGCGTTAGTGCTGGGCGTGTAGCCGCTGACAACTCCCAGCGACGTTGCAGTACCGGTGTTGTCGATCTGGTAGAGGGTGCCGGCCGTGCCGGAACCAAGCCCGTCTAAGTCCATCGCGTAGAGGTAGCTGTTGATCGGGTCGTAGCCGAGCGCGTTATAGGTCTCGGGCTGGGCCGAACCGAACGTGGAGAAGGGTACCGACCCGGCCCCGTAACTCCCCTCATAAAGCTGGGTGTCAGGGGTGCCCTGCGATAGGAAGTCGATCTCGCTCGGGCAGCTGAAAGGCGCACCCACAGCGGGGGGGGCGTCCGTCCAGGCCACGCTATTAACCAGCGCGCTGGTTGCCACCGGCGTGCTGGAATTGTTGGTGGTGCCGTTGCCCAGTTGGCCATAGCCGTTGTCGCCCCAGCATTCGACCGCCCCCTCCGCCAGCAGCGCGCAGGTGTGCGCAAACCCGGCAGCGATGGCGGTCGCTCCCGTCAGCCCGCTCACTGCCACCGGCGCACTCGAATTGTTGGTGGTGCCGTTGCCCAGTTGGCCATAGCTGTTGTTGCCCCAGCATTCGACCGTCCCGCCCGCCAGCGCGCAGGTATGTAATGTCCCGGCCGCGATGGCCGGATTCGCCGGAGACACCACGATGGACGTGGGAGCCGGCGCCTGCGCCGCGACCGCGTCAGAGGATCCGGTGTAGGTCACCTTCAGAGTTTGCGTGGTCTTCAGGTTGACCAGAGGCTTCCCCGCGCTGGGAAGAATCGTCGTGCCCGTATTCGCCGCTCGAATTCTGCTCAACGGGAAATAGGAAACAACAAGAAGGCCAGCAAGGGCGAGCATGCTGACGCAGAAAGGACGACTCAGACGAGGGCGCTTCGTCATGACAGTCTCCGCGCCTGTGGCCTTGCAACCAGTGCAGGCCGCAGCGGCGCGTCAGGCACGGAGCGTTCGCCGGCGTCTGAAGGTTGAATTTCCTGGGTTCCCGAGACAGCGATAGCACTCGGGCCAAAAGCCCTCGTGGTCGCGGTTGGCATACTCCTCCATTTATGGAAGCAAGTCAAGATGCAACATGTTGCGACTTGGGCGCCTCTTTGTCAGGCAGCGTGTACGGAAAAACACGAGCCATCCGAAGAGAGTGGGTGAGCTCGGAAGCAGCCCTTTGCAGCCGCTTCCTTGCGGACAGCGATCAGCCCTTGCATTCGTTCCATCCAGCGCAGTCACCTGCCCGGGCAGCGGAACGGGGGTCGCGGCGCCCAGGTTTCCGTGCCCGTCGCCCTTTATATAGATACAGACCGCCCCCGTTTGCTCCCACCAGCACATCTCTGTAACCGTCGCGATCAAAATCGCCTGTCGCGATGAAATCCGGCGATTCCGGCACCGCATAAACCGTAGCCGTCGGCATAAAAGTGGACGGCATCTGCCCCTGCGCCGCCTTGTGGTAAAGACTCAGGTCCGTGGGCGCGAACGCATCGGGATTGCCGCGCGTCAGCGTCACCACTCCACCGTCGGCAGTCCTGTACCCGGCCACCAGATCCGGCGCGCCATCGGCGTCAAAATCCCCAACCGCCAGCGCCGTCGGCGTCGACGATCCAAGCGCCCGCACCACCTCCGGCGACCCGCTCGGTTCTATCGTCATCGTCCGCGCATTGCGCAGGTTCACCAGCGGCTTGCCCGTACTCGCCGCAGTCGTGCCCGCCGGAATCTGGCTCGGTGCAATCTGGCTCCGGTGCAATCGTCGCGACTGGTGGCGGCACTGCGGGCGCCGCAGGCCGCGCCGCAGGGCCCGAACCGCCCAACAAAAAGATTGCCGCCGGAACAGCGCACACGATCTGGGAAAAGTGGGGAAGCGTCATCGCAACCTCGCTGGCGTGCTGAAAATCGAGTCTGGCACAGCGATTAGCCTTGCTTACCCGAAATCCCGCAGTCGCCTGTGGGGGCATCGCCGTACCGGGTGGCCAACTCTACCACATCCGCACTTCACCGGAAACAACGCTTCGGCGCTGTACGCTGTTCCTCGCCAAATGTGGAAAAAATGTCAAGTCCCAGGCCTCCGCACCGAAGTAATGACCCCTCATTGCACACGACTTCCAGGCCAGCAAACCCAAAGAAATTTGGCAGGTTTTCAGGCCAGACTTGGTATCCTGATAATAGAGAGTAAGAAAGAAAAAGGCCGCTCCCGAAGAAAACCACGCAAGGCCCTGCATGACGCCGCGAAACCCGACGCCGCCGTTCAATTCGAAGAACGGCGGCTTTCGTTTTGCCTCTACCAGAGCCTCGGATTGCGTGGTTTTCTTCCCAAGCGGCCTTTTTCCATTGCCTGTTCGCTACCGGCTACCCGGCTACCCGGCTACTGCCTGCTCTTAGGGCTCGTAGCAAGTGATCTCGTTCCCATCACCTGAGTCAAATGGGCCCAAAGGAGGAAATCGTAAGTAGCGTCGAATCAATCAACCAGTCAAAAGGGTGACCCCAGGGGAGCAAGAGGGGGCTTTTCTATTCCCTACTGCCTGTTGCCTGTTCCTGGTTTTTCTACTTCGCGCCCTGCAGCTTCTGCGTAGCGATCTGACCAGCCTCAGTGTCCTTGTTATGGTCCTTGATCTCCGCGTAAAGACGCCGCGCCTCGGCAGGCTGGGTCGTCTCGTACATCGCGGCCAGCTGCAGCTGCGCCGCCGCCTTCGGAACCGTCGTCGTCGGATGCGCGATCACGTCCTGGAACAGTGTCACCGCCCGCGAACTCCGGCCCGTCTGCGCGTACAAATTCGCCAGCGCGATCTTCGCCAGCGCCGCCAGATTCTTGTTGCTGGCCCGCGTCGCCTTGTCCAGATCCGCTTCCGCCGCCGGCTGCTGTCCCATGTCCAGCTCGGTCGCGCCCGCGAAGTAGCGAGCCATCTCGCCCGCCGTCAGCCAGCCGTACTGGTCCGCCGCCTGCTTGAACAGCGGGTTTGCCGCCTTCGCGCGCTCCGCTGCCGTCGCATAGGTCTTCGCGCCCGGCTCGACCGGCTGATTCGGCTGAGTCAGTGGTGTTTCGTAGATGTCCATCGCCTGGCCGAGAATCTGGTTCGCCGCCGCGTCGCGCTTTTCATACACGAAAACGCTGGCCACCACGACGGCCACGGCCACCAACACGCCCACCGCCCACGCCACAACGTGGCTCCGGTGTTCGCCAATCCATTCCAGTCCGGAGGTGGTCGCAGTTACGAATTTGTCCTGTTTAAGCGCGTGACGGGTCTGTGTGTCCACCGAATTCCCCGAATTTCCTTTGGGCGGCCCAGGTTCCTGGGCAAGGTAGCTGCGATAGTTGCGAACGCACAACTCCGCGCCGGCATTCCCACAAAATACGTCTCAGTCTACCACGCTCATCGGAGCTCGGCGTCCTCGCCGCCCGCCCTACGCCGCGCGCACCACGCCTTCGATCTGCCCGGTTTCGATCTTCTCCTGGCACTCGATGCAGTACGGAGTCGACGGCAGTGCGTCGAGCCGCTTTTCGCCGATGGCTTTTCCGCAGTGCATGCACTCGCCGAACGTACCGTCGCGCAATCGCTCCAGCGCCAGCCGGACCAGCGACAGCTGGCTGTGCCCCTCGGTCCCCTGGCTGAAGATCAGCTCTTTCTGATACGACTGAACCGCCTGATCCGCCACGTCCAGCGTGTCTTCGGCCATGGTTCTGCGGCCCTCTTTCGCCGCGTTCAGCATGCTGTGCTCCAGTTGCTGCTGTTGATGGCGAAGCCGCTCCTCAAATCGCCGTAGTTTGGGGTTTTGCGATGGACTGGTCACTGAATAAGACTCCTCGGATCAGGGCTGGTCGGCCTTGCAGACATACATTGGACGCACAAACCCCCGTAAGATTTGTTTTCTTTTCCCACTTTCCCACCGTTATTTTTTAGTCAACCCGGCCATCCCGAACCCGCGACATCACGCTGGTTCATCAAATGCGTTCCACTATAGGATGCGCCCGAACCCGAAATGCTCTACGCTGAAGAAGTCATGTACGAAGATTTCCACTCCACCGACCGCTGGACCGGCGAAGACCTGCACTGCCGCTGGAAGGCCAATATCGTTGCCATAGCCACTCGCCACGCAGACGCGGTCGACATCCGCTTCGACGTCAACGCCCGTCCCGTCTGGATCGCCATGCCCTGCCTCGCTTGGGTCGAACACAAGAAGCGCACCGGCCACGCCATCACCGACTCCCTCGCAGCCCAGGCCGCCGGCCGCTACCTGAAAAAAGCCATCGAATCCGGCTACGACAACGGCCGCGAGATGTACACCATGACCATCGAAGAGGTTCTCCAGCAAGTGGACGCCGTCCTCCACGAAGCCGGTCACACGCACAACCTGCCCTACCTCATCCCCCTCGACGACGCCCAGCCCCAGGTCTGAAGAACGGCTGCGAAGGCCGTAGCGCCCGCCAGCCCCGCCGCGTTTCAATACCACCTTTTGCCCTTTGCATCCGCTGCCCCGGATGGGACAATAATTTGTTCCTTCCGACCCACGGAGGCTTCCCCCCACGATGGGAGCGACACTCACCATGCACGACCTCAAGCGCCTCACCGAAGGCCTGCATGCTCATCGCAATCTGTCCACTCCGCAGCTGGTCGAAACCGCCATCGCCCGCGGTGAAGGCCGCCTCGCCGCCAACGGCGCTCTCGTCGCCATGACCGGCGCCCGCACCGGCCGCTCTCCCCGCGACAAGTTCACCGTCGAGGACGACCAGACCCGCGACCGCGTCGATTGGGGCAAAGTCAATCAGCCCTTCCCGCCCGAAAAATTCGAAGCACTCCTGCAGCGCGTCCTCCGCCACATGGCCGAGCGCGACCTCTACATCATGGATCTGGCCGCCGGCGCCGACCCCACCTACCGCCTCCCCATCCAGGTCATCTGCGAATACGCCTGGCACGCCCTCTTTGTGAAGCAGCTCTTCGTCCGTCCCGAGCCCGACCAGCTCGCCACGCACCAGCCCGAATTCATCGTCATCGCCGCTCCGGAGTTTGAAGCCATCCCCGAGCGCGACGGCGTCCGCTCCTCGACCTTCATCCTCGCCGACTTCACCCGCAAAATTGTGCTCATCGGCGGCACCAAATACGCCGGCGAGATGAAGAAGTCCATCTTCGGCGTCATGAACTACCTCCTCCCGCCGCGCAACGTCTTCCCCATGCACTGCTCCGCCAACATCGGCGACAACGGCGCCACCGCGCTCTTCTTCGGCCTCTCCGGCACCGGCAAAACCACCCTCTCCGCCGACCCCGACCGCCGCCTCATCGGCGACGACGAGCATGGCTGGAGCCCCGACGGCGTCTTCAACTTCGAAGGCGGCTGCTACGCCAAGTGCGTCGACCTGACCCTCGAGAAAGAGCCGCAGATTTGCAACGCCATCCGCTTCGGCTCCGTCCTCGAAAACGTCGTCCTCGATCCGCGCTCGGGCGAGCCCGACTACTCCGACATCCGCTACACCGAAAACACCCGCGCCGCCTACCCCGTCGATTTCATCGCCAACGCCGTCATCCCCGGCATCGGCGGTCATCCGCACAACGTCCTCTTCCTCGCCGCGGACGCGTTCGGCGTTCTCCCTCCCATCGCCAAACTCACACCCGATCAGGCGATGTACCACTTCCTCTCCGGCTACACCGCCAAGCTCGCCGGAACCGAAGCCGGCCTCGGCAGCGAGCCCGTCCCCGAATTCTCTACTTGCTTTGGCTCGCCCTTCCTGCCCCTCGCGCCCCACGTCTATGCGGAGATGCTCGGCCGCCGCCTGCGCGAGCACAGCGCGCAGTGCTGGCTCGTCAACACAGGCTGGTCCGGCGGCGCTTTCGGAGTAGGCAAGCGCATGAGCCTGCCCCACACCCGAGCCATCGTCCACGCCGCCCTCAACGGTGCTCTCAAGCACGCCGAGTTCACCACCGAGGAAGCCTTCGGTCTCAGCATCCCGACCACCTGCCCCGGCGTTCCCGCCGAGCTCCTGAACCCGCGCAATGCTTGGCACGACAAAAATGCTTACGACGCGCAGGCCCGCCTGCTCGCCGCAAAGTTCGCAGAGAATTTCCGCAAGTTCGACGTGCCCGAATACGTCCGCCAAGCCGGCCCCCGCACCAGCTAGGCCGCTTTCCGCTACCGGCTACGGGCTACCGGCTACGGGCTGGCTTCCCGCTCGCTGACGCGAGCGTGAAGCCCGTAACTTGACTCTTGACAACCGCAGACTTAGTCTCGAAATGGAGGCAGCGGCAGTTCTACCCCTCCGCTCTTTTGTCCCTCAGGAGAACGGCCCCATGCAGACCCCCTACATCTGGAATTACCTTCCCCTGCTGATGCAGGTCGTAGTCGTGGGCGCCCTGGCCGGCGGCATGGTCGGCATGTCCTGGTTCATCGGCCGCCATCGCAACATTAAAGAAAAACTCGAAGCGTACGAATGCGGCATTCCCGCCGAAGGCGATGCGCGCGGCCGGTTCTCCGTGCGCTTCTATATGGTGGCCATGCTGTTCATTCTCTTCGATGTGGAAGCAGTCTTCATGCTTCCCTGGGCCGTGATCTACCGCCAGTTGCCCCACATCACAGGTTCGCGCATGTTCGGCTTCTGGGAAATGCTCGTCTACCTGGGCTTCGTCGTCCTCGGCGTCTTCTACGTCTGGAAGAAAGGCATCCTCGACTGGGCCTCCGACAAGGCAGACCTGTAACGCCAACCTCCAACATCGCAAGACGGAGCTATGGGAGAAGCGCTGCTCACCAAACAGGCTGTGTTCGAAAGCCTCGCGCAGAACGTGGCCATCCAGGCCCTGCGCGCCGCGCATCCCGACGCCGTCACCAACGCTAAGTTCGACCGCGGCGAGCTCACCCTCGTCATCGCCGCCGACCAGATTCGCGCCGTCTGCCGAACCCTGCAGACCGCCGGCTACAACTTCCTCGAAGATGTCACCTGCGTCGACTGGTATCCCGCCGAGCCGCGCTTCCAGGTCACGTATCACATCCTTTCCCATAAGCTCAAAGAGCGCGTTCGCCTCCACGCTATGGTCGAATCCATCGACCCCTCCGTCGACAGCATCGTACCCGTGTGGCCCTCCGCCAATTTCTATGAACGCGAGGTCTGGGACCTCTTTGGCGTCCGCTTCAACGGCCACCCCGGCCTGCGCCGCATCATGCTCCCCGAAGAATGGGAAGGCCACCCGCTCCGCAAAGATTATCCCGTGGAGGGCTATCGCTGATGCCTGATATCGATAATCAGCGTGCGCCTGAGATCCCCGGCTTCGTCGAGACCGCCACCCTCGTCACGCCGCGCCCCGAAGAAGGCTCGAAGGACCACACCATGGTCCTCAACATGGGGCCGCAGCATCCTTCCACCCACGGCGTCCTCCGCGTCGTCCTCGAAATCGACGGCGAAACCGTCATCAAGCTCGTCCCGGATATCGGCTACCTCCACACCGGCATCGAGAAAACCTGCGAGGCCAAGTTCTATCAGCAGGTCGTCCCGCTTACCGACCGCATCGACTACCTCTCGCCGATGACCAACAACCTCTGCTACTGCCTAGCGATCGAAAAGCTCCTCCAGCTGGAGATCCCCGAGCGCGCGCAGTGGATGCGGGTCCTCCTCAACGAGCTCACCCGCCTCAACTCGCACCTGGTCTGGCTCGGCACCCATGCCATGGACATCGGCGCGCTGACCGTCTTCCTCTATACGTTCCGCGAGCGCGAAGAAATCCTCCGCATTTTCGAGCACGTCTCCGGCCAGCGCATGATGACCTCGTATTTCCGCATCGGAGGCCTCGCGCTCGATCCGCCCCTCGACTTCTTCGACTCGGTCCAGGCGCTGATTAAAATCCTGCCCGAGAAAATCGATGAGTACGAGAACCTGCTCACCGGTAATCCCATCTTCATCAACCGCCTCAAGAATGTCGGCTATCTCAGCCCCGACGACGCCATCGCTCTCGGCGTCACCGGCCCGCCCCTTCGTGCCTCCGGCGTTGACTGGGATCTCCGCCGCGACATGCCCTACTCAAGCTACGAAAAGTTCAAGTTCGAAGTCCCCGTCTCCAGCGAAGGCGACGTCTGGGCCCGTTACATCGTCCGTCTCCGCGAAATGCGTGAGTCCGTCAAGATTTGCCAGCAGGCTCTCGACGGCATGCCCGAAGGCCCCATCAAAGCCGACGCGCCCCATGTCGTCCTCCCCGACCGCGAAAAGATGAAGACGCAGATGGAAGCCCTTATCTACCACTTCAAAATCGTCACCGAAGGCTTCCAGGTTCCGGCCGGCGAAGTCTACCAGGCCGTCGAATCGCCCCGCGGCGAAATGGGCTACTACGCTGTCTCGGACGGCACCGCCAAACCGTACCGCGTCCACATGCGCAACCCCTCCTTCGCCACCCTCCAGGCGCTCGAAACCATGTGCGTCGGCCGCCTCATCGCCGACGTCGTCGCCGTCATTGGATCGATCGACATCGTCCTCGGAGAAATCGACCGGTAAAGTCAAACGGAGATAAGTCATGGAAGACTGGGCAACTGAATTCGCGCACGAGATCCTGAAGAGCGAAGCGAAGACTACGGCAACCTGGTCCGAACTGTCTCGACAGTTGCATAAGGCCATCAGTGAAGTGAACAAAGTTCTGGGAGGAAAGTCACAGACGAAACTGGCGCTGGAGGAAACCGCCGACATGATCTCCGTTACTTCCAATTTGAATAGGAAGGCGTCCTTCCATCTCGATGCTCATGCGCGAGCCGTGTCCGTAGCAATGGATCGAACGATCTACAATTTCAACCTCACCGAGGAGCCTCAGAAGCTCGCTGCCGGTACTCCGCTTCTGCCAGGTGTGGACGGTTCCAGCCTTGTTGACGTTACTGCCGTTGCCACGGTCGTGATCAAAGCAGTGGTCGATTTGAAAGGGTGACTGATCGACTCAGCTCCGAGCTCTGGATTTCTTTCGCTTCGTTGCTGCGTTCCTATACTGCAGCCAGGGGTCTGAACAAAGCGGAATCGGCGGATGTAATGCAAAAGGGGGATTTGATTCGGATCGTAGCAGGAAATGCAACCATGGAACTGACTCTTCATCCCCACAGCTGGGGCGGCAGTTGGTGTTTAAGCAGCGGCGGTAGTCTGGAGAGACGAGGTCAGCTTACGTTACTGCCCGAAGGTCGCATCGCCGTCGATGGCAACGCACTCGATTTGGATCACGCCGCCATCGATTTGGTCGCGTCTCTGATGAGCGCTGCCGCAGCATCAGCGAGAAACGAACGATGAGCACACAGCCCTCACAATCCGCCACCCTCTTCTCCCCCGCGCTCGCCGCCCGCTTCAACAAGCTCGTCACCCTCTACCCAGTGAAGCGTTCCGCCCTCGTCCCCATGCTCCTCTACGCCCAGGACGAAATCGGCTACCTCTCCGACCCCGTCATCGCCGAAGTCGCCGAACGTATTGGCATCTCCGAGCTCGAGGTCCGCAACGTCATCAGCTACTACTCGATGCTGCGCACCAAGCCCGCCGGCAAATATCACGTCCAGGTCTGTACCAACATCAGCTGCATGCTCCGCGGCGGCAACGAAATCCTCGACCACTGTAAAAAGAAGCTCGGCGTCCCGAATAAAGGCGTCACCGCGGACGGCCTCTTCTCCCTTGAAGAAGTCGAATGCATCGGAGCCTGCAGCTGGGCCCCCGCCGCGCAGGTCAACTACGACTTCCACGAGAACCTCACCCCCGACTCCATCGACAAAGTCCTCGCAGATTACCGCGCAAAGGCTGCGAAATAATGGCGACGCTCACCACCCATCCCGACTGCGTCACCGTCGTCTCGTACCGCTTCGGCAAAGGCGCCGCCGAGATCGAACGCTACATCCAGCTCGGTGGCTACGAGTCCGCCCGCAAAGCCCTGGCCCTCGGCCCCGACGGCATCATCAGCGAGATGAAAGCATCCAACCTCCGCGGCCGCGGCGGCGCAGGTTTCCCTACCGGCCTCAAGTGGTCCTTCGTCCCCAAGCAATCTACGAAGCCGAAATACGTTCTCGTCAACGGCGACGAGTCCGAGCCCGGCACCTGCAAAGACCGCCTCATCTTCGAGCAGGACCCCCACTCCGTCATCGAAGGCACCATCATCGCCGCCCTCTCCGTCCAGGCCAAAATGGGTTTCATCTATCTGCGCGGCGAATACCGCTACCTCCTCCAGATCGCGGAGCGCGCCGTCGCCCAGGCCTACACGAAAGGCTTCCTCGGCAAAAACATCTTCGGCTCCGGCACCGACTTCGACATCGTCACCCAAACCGGCGCCGGCGCCTACGAAGTCGGCGAAGAATCCGCGCTCATGGAATCGCTCGAAGGCAAGCGCGGCATCCCTCGCATCCGTCCGCCCTTCCCCGCGGTCGTCGGACTCTACGGCGGACCCACCATCATCAACAACGCCGAGACCATCGCCACCGTCCCGCACATTTTCCGCATCGGCGGAGCTGAATACGCGAAGCTCGGCACCGAGCGCAACGGCGGCACACGCCTCTTCTGTCTCAGCGGCCACGTTGAACGCCCCGGCGTCTACGAGCTGCCCATGGGCTACAACCTCAAAAAGATGATCTACGAGGTCGGTGGCGGCATCCCGAACGGCAAAAAGCTCAAAGCCGTCGTCCCCGGCGGAGCCTCGACCCCCGCCCTCACCGCCGACGAAATCGACATCGGCATGGACTTCGATCAGGTCGGCAAAGCCGGCTCCATGCTCGGCTCCGGCGGCGTCGTTGTCCTCGACGAAACCACCTGCATGGTCGAATTCGCCCTCCGTACCATGAAGTTTTACGCGCACGAAAGCTGCGGCTGGTGCATCCCCTGCCGCGAAGGCACCGACTGGCTCAAAAAGTCACTCACACGGTTACATGAAGGCGGCGCCGTCGACAAAGACATCGACAACATCCGCTACCTCGCCGAAAACATGCTGGGCCGCACCTTCTGCCCCCTCGGCGACGCAGCCGCCATGCCCACCATCGCCTTCGTCCAAAAGTTTCGCAAGGAGTTTGAAGACCACCTGGAGGGCAGAGGCTGCCCGTACCACCGCGCGCCTGAGCCAGAACCCGCGCTGGTCTGAAGAGAATGAGGAATTGCAATGCTGTACTCAGTGCCGGACATGAAAAGGATCGACAGTGTTCCGTACTTCCAGGATTATCTCCACCTGCGGCACGCGCTGGATCGGATCGATCCGACAGCATTCGACAGGATTCATGCGGTCTTGCTTCAGAATTTCAACGGAAAGGAAATCGATACCTCTAGCTGGATCCCGGGCGCTGATTGGACCGGAACCGTGTATGACCCGATATACCACGCATGTGGTCAGGACCAAGAAGCTGCCGCAAGGTTCTTCGGACTCATCGTTTGGCAAGTTGTAATGGACCATCCCGACTGCTGGGCTTCGGGGCGCTATGAGAAGGATGGCCTTCCTCTCAGAGGGCGAACTTATTTCAGAATCGACTGCCCATAGGACCATATGCTGAGGAAGGCGGGACCAAAATGACGCGAGAATTTATGGCAGTCTACGAAAAACGCGAGACAAATTGGAGCGCGTTTTCGCCCGACATCCCCGGTTCCGTCTCGTATGGCAACTCGCTCGACGAAACTCGAGGAAACTTGCGCGTAGTGCTCCAGATTCGGCTGGCAGAGAGTGCGAAAATTGGTGACCCGATTTCACGGTCAACCACAACAACTGTGCATTTTCCCCATCCCAGCGAGGGGCACGGCATAGAGTATTGGATCATCGAGCGTCTGAAAATTGAGTTTCCACCAGGCGGACGAGAAGCTTCAACGGGCACCTCATCGTTGTCCGCATAAGGATATGAATGGCTGACCTAACCTTCACCGTCGACGGCAAAAAGCTCACCGCACCTGCGGGCACGCTCCTCATTGAAGCCTGCCGCGCCCACGGCATCGAGATTCCCGCCTTCTGTTATTACCCCGGCCTCTCCCTCCAGGCCGCCTGCCGCATGTGCGTCGTCCGCCTCGAAAAAGTCCCCAAGCTCCAGACCGCCTGCACCACGCCCGTCGCCGAAGGCATGGTCGTCACCACCGAGAGCCCCGAAATCGCGCAGACCCGCAAGGCCACCATCGAACTCCTGCTCGGCAATCATCCCCTCGACTGCCCCGTCTGCGACGCTGGCGGCGAGTGCGAACTGCAGGACATGACCTTCAAGTACGGCGCGCACGAATCCAAATTCGTTGAGATCAAGCAGCATCGCGAAGAGCAGCAGTGGTCCCCCGTCGTCTTCTTCGACCGCCCCCGCTGCATTTTGTGTTACAGATGTGTCCGCGTCTGCGGCGAAGGCATGGACGTCTGGGCCCTCGGCATCCAGAACCGCGGCGCCGGCTCCGTCATCGCGCCCAACAAACAGGATCACCTCGAGTGCGAAGAGTGCGGCATGTGCATCGACATCTGCCCCGTCGGCGCGCTCACCTCCGGCGCTTATCGCTACAAAACCCGCCCCTGGGAAATGTCCCACGTCGGCACCGTCTGCACCCATTGCGGCGACGGCTGCAAGACCACCCTCGGCGTTCGCCGCTCCAACGACGGCATGGAAATCGTCCGCGGCGACAACCGCGACAAATCCGGCATCAACGGCGACTTCTTATGTATCAAAGGCCGTTACGCATTCGACTTCGCGAATCGCGAGAACCGCCTCACCAAACCCATGATCCGCCAGGCCAGCGGCCGCCTCGAAGAGGTTTCCTGGGAGCGGGCCATCGAATTCGCCGGCAACAAGCTCCGCGAGATTCGCGACGCGAAGGGCGGCTCAGCCATCGGCGTCATCGGCTCCAACCGCACCACCAACGAAGAATCCTACCTGCTGCAAAAGTTCGCCCGCACCGTTCTCGGTACCAACAACATCGACCACCACCGCACCGCCGACTACCCAGCCTTCGCCGCGGCCCTGAAGAACCAGCCCGAAGCCTCGCTCCGCGACATCGGCGCCGCGAAAGCCATCCTCCTCCTCGGCAACGACCCCACTGAACAGCATCCCGGCCTCGCCTGGCAGATTCGCACCAACGTCCGCCTCAACCAGGCCCGCCTCTACGTCGCGAATCACAACCTCATCAAGCTTCGCCGCCAGGCAACCGCCTTCCTGCAAATTCCCGAAGACGGCTACGCCGGCCTCATCGCATGGCTCGCAGGCGCATCCGCTCCCCTCGACGACGACAAAGATGCGGTCACCTTCCGAGACGCCCTGCGCAAAGAAGAATCGCTCGTCATCGTCTTCGGCTCCGAGTTCCGTGGCCGCGACATCGAAGCCCTCGTCAAATACGGCGCAACCTTGCCCAACGTTAAATTCGCCTGCCTCGGCGACTACGCCAACTCCCGCGGCGCGGCAGACATGGGCCTCTATCCCGACCTGCTGCCCGGCTACGTCCCCGTCTCCGCCGCCGCGCATTTCAAAGACGAATACCTCGCGCTCCCCGCCGAGCCCGGCCTCAACCTCCTGCAGATGTTCGACGCCGCCGAAGCCGGCCGGCTCGCAGCCTTATATATAGTCGGCGCAAATCCCGTCGCCCGCTACGCCCGCCACAATGAGGCCCTGCACAACACCTTCATCATCGTGCAGGACATGTTCCTCACCGAAACCGCGCAGTTCGCCGACGTCATCCTCCCCGCCGCCAACCTCTACGAGAAATCCGGCACCGTCACGAACACCTTCGGCGATCTCCAGCTCGTCAAAAAAGCTGCCGACCGCGCCGGCGTTCGCACTGACTTCGAGCTCATCGTCCGCATCGCCTCAGCCATGGGCGCCGACGTAAAAAAGCTCGTCCCCTTCAGCACCGGCGCCGTGCGGGCCGACTTCGGCCAGGCCCGCGGCGCGCAATCCGGCGAAGCCGACCGTCACGGCGTCTGGCTCTCCGCGCATCATCTCGAGCCTAAACTCAGCCCCTTCGATCCCTTCGCCATCTTCGACGAAATCCAGCGCCTCGTCCCCGCCTACGCCGTCCCGCGAATGGACCTCCTCGCCGGCAACGATCAGCACCTGCGTCCTTCAACGCCCCCAACCATCAGTGCAGACCGCCCCGACCTCATCCTCCCCTCCAACGACACGCTCTTCACTTCCGGTTCGCTGGGCCTCTACAGCAAAACCCTCCACTCCGTCCTCGAATCGCACAAACCCGTCGAAACTGCAGCAGGGGCCCCCGGCGCGCCCGCCGTTGGCGTGATGGGGTCTTAGCGGATTAACCTCTGGAAAGCTCAATGGAAACCCACCTGATTCCGTTTCTGCTGATCAACCTCGCGAAGGTCATCGTCGTCGTGGTCATCTTTCTCATGTCTGTGGCCTACACCGTGCTGCTCGAGCGCAAGCTGGTCGGCCGCATTCAAAATCGTTGGGGACCCAGCCGCGTTGGCCCCTTCGGCCTCCTGCAGCCTCTCGTCGACGGCGCCAAGCTGTTCCTCAAAGAAGATCTGATGCCCGAGGCGGTCTACCGCCCGCTCTACATCCTCGCGCCTATCATTGCGCTCGGTTGCGCGCTCATGTCCATCTCCGTCGTGCCCTTCGGCTCCGACATCAAATGGCACGGTGTTCAGCTCTTCGAAATCTCCGACACCAACATCGGCCTGCTGATCCTCCTCGGCATCACCTCCGTCGGCGTCTACGGCATCGCCCTCTCCGGATGGTCATCGAACAATAAATACTCGCTGCTTGGAGCCCTCCGCGCCTCCGCCCAGGTCATCAGCTACGAGCTAGCCCTCGGCCTCTCCCTCGTCGGCGTCGTCCTCCGCTCCGGATCGCTCCGCCTCCGCGACATCGTCGGTGTCCAGGCCACACATGGCCTGCTCTCCTGGAACTTCTTCGGCGGATTCCAGTTCGTCGCCTTCTTTATTTATCTAATGGCCGCGTACGCGGAAACCAACCGCTCCCCCTTCGACCTGCCCGAAGCCGAGAGCGAACTCACCGCTGGCTACCACACCGAATACAGCTCCATGAAATTCGCCATGTTCTTCATGGCCGAGTACGGCAACATGATCACCGTCGGCTGCGTCGCCACGCTGCTCTTCTTCGGTGGATGGACCAGCCCCTTCGGCAACCTGCTGCCGCAGCCGCACAACCAGATTCTCATCTCGCTGCTCTCCATCTTCTGGTTCGTCATCAAAGTTTTCGGCTTCCTCTTTCTCTATATCTGGGTGCGCGGGACGCTGCCGCGCTTCCGTTACGACCAGCTCATGGGCTTTGGATGGAAATTCCTCGTGCCCGTGGCCGTCGCCAATATCGTCGTCACCAGCTTCTGCATCGGACTGCGCCTGCCCATGCAGTAATACGATTTCTGTTTTGGGCAACTGGAGGTCGTTTCACAATCCGGTTTGAAAGGGCACGACTTCAGTCGTGCCATAAGAGCAAAAGAAAAACCGGGGCTTTAGCCCCTGAGGCTGTAGTTTCGGAAAGTACCCAGTTTCTCAAAAGCTTCTGTTCGCTGTGCCCCGCAGGTTGCGGATTAGTTGAAAACCATGCATCTGGCTCTCTTCATCATTTTCGCGGGGCTGTGCGTAGCGGGTGCGCTGAACCTCCTGCTCCAGCGCCACCCCATCAACAGCGCGCTCTCGCTCATCGTCGTCATGAGCTCGCTGGCCGTTCTCTACCTGCTCCTCGGAGCCGAATTTCTCGCCGCCGCCCAGGTCATCGTCTACTCCGGCGCCATCATGGTGCTCTTCACCTTCGTCATCATGTTGCTCAATGCCGGAAAAGAAGAGCGCACCCACGGCAGCAAACTCGCCTACATCGCTGGATTCCCCGGCGCCGCCGCCCTCCTCGGCCTCCTCGCCTTTATCTTCATCTCGCGCCGCTCCAGCTTCGGCCAGGCCCGCCTCGGCGAATACCTCGCCACCACCAGCGACCTCAGCCGCGTCCTCTTCAAGGATCTCCTGCTGCCCTTCGAAGTCACCTCCGTCCTCATCCTCATCGCTATCCTCGGCGCCGTGGCGCTCGCACGAAAGGAGCACTGAGCCGTGGTCCCCATCGCGTACTACCTCGTCCTCAGCGCCATCCTCTTCTCCATCGGTGTCGCCGCCTTCCTCATCAAGCGCAACATCATCACCGTCTTCATGTCGATTGAGCTCATGCTCAACGCCGTCAACCTCGCCTTCATCGCCTTCTCGCGCCAATGGAGCCAGGTCACCGGCCATCTCCAGGTCAACGGCCAGATCTTCGTCTTCTTTGTGATGGTCGTCGCCGCGGCTGAAGCCGCCGTCGGCCTCGCCATCATCATCGCTGTCTTCCGTGCCCGCAACACCCTCAACGTCGATTCCATCGACCTGATGAAACTATGAACCCCGACCTTCACCTCTGGCTCATTCCGCTCGTCCCCTTCGCCGGATTTCTGGTGAACGGTCTCCTCGGCCGCAAGTTCCCGAAGGCCCTGGTCACTACCGTCGCTCTCGTCGCATCGCTGATTCCGCTTGTACAAGTCGCAGTCATCGTTACAAAATTCGGCTCCCTCACCCTTCCCTACGGAGAGAACCTCGGCACCTGGATCCGCTCCGGCGCCTTCCACGCCGACTTCTCCTTCCAGCTCGATCAGCTCACCCTGGTCATGCTCTGCGTCGTCACCGGGGTCGGATTCCTCATCCACGTTTACTCCGTCGACTACATGGCCGAGGAGGAAGGCTACTGGCGTTTCTTCGCCTACATGAACCTTTTCCTCTTCTTCATGTTGACCCTGGTCCTCGCCGAGAACTTCCTGCTGATGTTCGTCGGCTGGGAAGGCGTGGGCCTTGCCTCGTACCTCCTCATCGGTTTCTGGTTCACGCGCGATTCCGCCGCGAAGGCCGGCAAAAAAGCCTTCATTGTCAACCGCATCGGCGACTTCGGCTTCCTCATCGCGATGTTCCTCCTCATCGCACACTTCGGCTCCCTCAGCTTCACCGAGCTCTTCAACCAGATCGGCGCGCATCCCGCATGGCAGGGTGGCCTCCTCACCGCCATCGCCCTCTTCCTCGTCCTCGGCGCCACAGGCAAATCCGCGCAGATTCCGCTCTACGTTTGGCTCCCCGACGCGATGGAAGGTCCGACCCCGGTCTCCGCGCTCATCCACGCCGCCACCATGGTCACCGCAGGCGTCTACATGGTCGCCCGCACACACGTCATCTTCGACCGCTCCCCGCTGGCTCTCTCCGTCGTCGCCATCATCGGCGTCGCCACGGCGTTTTTCGCCGCCACCATCGGAATCGTCCAGACCGACATCAAGCGCGTCCTCGCTTACTCCACCATCTCGCAGCTCGGCTACATGTTCCTCGGCTGCGGAGTCGCTGCGTACTCTGCCGGTATCTTCCACCTCGTCACGCACGCGTTCTTCAAAGCGCTCCTCTTCCTCGCCGCCGGCTCCGTCATTCACGCCCTTTCCAACGAACAGGACATGCGTTTCATGGGTGGCCTCCGCACCAAAATTCCCATCACCTTCTGGACCATGACCGCCGCCGTCCTCGCCATCTCCGGCGCGCCGCCGCTGGCCGGCTTCGTCAGCAAGGACGAAATCCTCTACCAGTCCTTCATCGCGCCCAACGGCGGAAAAATCCTCTGGGCCGTCGGACTCCTCACCGCCGGACTCACCTCCTTCTACATGTTCCGGCTCTGGTACCTCACCTTCTTCGGCGAATCCCGCGCTGCAGCCGCGCATCACGAAGAAGACCTTGCCCCGGTCCACTCCCGCCGTGATACCAAGCTGGTCCTCGAAGCCGAACCACCTCACGCCGCCCACCCAGTCCACGAAAGCCCATGGGTCATGCTCGGACCGCTCGTCATCCTCGCCATCCTCTCGGTGATCGGCGGCTTCATGGGATGGCCCGAAGCCTTCGGAGGCAGCAACTGGTTCGCCCACTTCCTCGCGCCCGCCGTCGCCACCAGCAACAGAGCGCCCATAGGCGACAACCACCTCGAGCTAATGCTCGCCGGCCTCTCAACCCTCGTAGCATTCACCGGCTGGCTCGTGGCCCACATCCTCTACTACGCCAAGCCCGAACTCCCCGCGCGCCTCGCCTCCCAACTCCACGCCCTCTACCTGCTCGTCAAAAACAAATACTGGGTCGACGAAATCTACGGAGTCCTCATCGTCACGCCCGTCCTCTTCATCGCCCGCTGGATCCTCGGCGTGCTCATCGACCGCGGCGTGATCGACGGCGGCGGCCTCATCACCGGCTACACCGCGCAGGGCTTCGGAGCCCTCGTCGTCCGCATTCAATCCGGCAATATTCGCTCCTACGCAGGATGGCTCGCCCTCTTCGCCGCCATTCTCCTCGCCATCTCCTGGTTCGGATGGACGGCCCACTTCTCACTGCGATGAACCCACGATCAACAGCACGTCGCATAAGTCCTGGCTTTGAAGGGGCACGACTTCAGTCGTGCCGCGATCTCCGCGAATTCGCTCGGGCTTTAGCCCCTGAGGGATGCATTTCGTCGGCCTTCGCTATAGGTTCTGGAGAGACTCGACCGTGCTGACCGACCACATCCTCACGCTGATCACGTTCGTCCCCACCGCGGGCGCAGTCGTCGTCGCGTTTCTGCCGCGCAAAGGCCGTGCCATCCAGGTCTTCACACTCCTCGTCACGCTGGCCACCTTCATCCTCTCCCTGCATCTCCCCGCGCATTTCAACTCCGCGCAGCGCGGCTTCCAATTCGAAGAGAACAACCCCTGGATCGCGAGCCCCGCCATCCGTTATCACCTCGGCGTCGACGGCCTCTCCCTCTGGCTCGTTCTCCTCGCCACCTTCCTCGGCCCCATCGGCGCCCTCGTCTCTTGGTCCGCGATCAAAGATCGCACCAAAGAGTTCTACTTCCTCTTCCTCCTCCAGCAGACCGCGATGATCGGCGTCTTCGTCGCGCTCGATCTCTTCCTCTACTACGGCTTCTGGGAATTGTCCCTCGTCCCCATGGCCATCCTGATCGCCCTCTTCGGACCGAACCGCGGCCGCCAGGCAGCCATCAAATTTTTCCTCTACACTTTCATCCCGTCCGCCCTCTTTCTCGTCGCGATTCTCTACCTCTACGCCAAAGCCGGCACCTTCGACTTCGCCCAGCTCCAGAGCGCCCTCGCCGCCGGCTCCCTCGGCATCGCACCCCAGGCGCTCTCCTGGCTGTCGCTCGCCTTCCTCGTCGCCTTCGCCGTCAAAGTCCCCATCTTCCCGCTCCACGGCTGGCTCTCCGACGTCATCCAGGAAGCGCCCACCGCCATGGCCATGGTTGTCGCCGGCAAACTCGGCCTCTATTCCATCTTCCGTTTCAACCTCGGACTCTTCCCCGAACAATCCCGCGCCATCGCCCCGCTCATGATCGTCCTCGCTGTCATCGGCATCCTCTACGGCGCCCTCATCGCACTCGCGCAAATCGACATGAAGCGCCTCATCGCCTTCTCCATCCTCAGCAACCTCAGCTTCTGCATCCTCGGCATCTTCTGTTTCGCCCTCGCGGGCTTAAACGGCGCAGTCTTCCAGACCCTCAATGAAGGACTCACCGGCAGCGCCCTCCTCGTCCTCGTCAGTCTCCTCTACGAGCGCTATCACAGCTACGACATGACCCTCTACGGCGGACTCGCCGCCCGTCTCCCCTGGCTCGCCACCCTCTTCGTCATCACCTCGCTCGCCCTCATCGGCCTGCCTCTGCTCAACGGCTTCATCGGCGAGTTCCTCGTCCTCAGCGGTTCCTTCGCCTCGCATCCTCGCTGGGTCGCCGCCGCCGCCATCGGCGTCATCCTTAGCGCCTCCTACATGCTCTGGATGGTCCAGCGCATCTTCTACGGTCGCGAGTCCTCACTCATCCTCAACCGCCCCGCGCCCGACCTCAATTTCCGCGAGCACGTCACCCTCTGGCCCATGGCCATCCTCATGCTGGCCATGGGCGTCCTCTCGCCCTACTGGATCAGAGGTATTCAGAGCGGCGTCCTGCAATTCCCCGCCGTCGCCGAGCGCCAGGCCCACGGCAGCACCTACGTCCTCATGCACGCCACGCCCGCGCCACCCGATCCAGCCCACGTAACCGGGGGGGGCACGCAATGAACGACGCCCTCCGCATCCTGCCTGAAATCGTCTTCACCCTCGGCGGCATCGTCGTCATGATCGCCGACGCGCTCCTGCCCAAAGCCGCGAACCGCAGGCCCCTCGGCTGGCTCGCCGTCTTCGGAGCCCTCGCCGCACTCGCCGCCAGCTTCTGGCAAGCCCAGCTCCCCGCCGGCACCGCGTACTACGGCGTCGTCCAGACCGACGCCTTCAGCGTCTTCTTCCACGTCCTCATCGCCGGCATCGTTCTCGCCTCGCTGCTCATCACCCTCGACGCCGTCACCTCCGCAACCGAAAGCCTCGGTGAGCTCTTCGCTCTCATGCAGTTCGGCGCCGTCGGCATGATGCTCATGTCCAGCGCCGTCGAGCTCCTCCTCGTCTTCGTCGCCCTCGAAATATCCTCCATCTCGACGTACATCATGGCGGGCTACCGCCGCAAAAGCGTGAAGAGCCCCGAGTCGGCCCTCAAATACTTCCTCCTCGGCTCCTTCGCCACCTCCTTCTTCCTCTACGGCATCGCCCTCGTCTTCGGAGCCACCGGCACCACCCGGATCGACGCCATCGCCGCAGCCGTTTCCCAGGCCGTCGCCGGAGCGCACATCAATCCGCTCCTCTACATCGGCCTCGCCATGATCATCGTCGGCCTCGGCTTCAAAGTTTCCGCCGCGCCCTTCCATGTCTGGACCCCCGACGTCTACGAAGGCGCACCCTCGCCCGTCGTCGCGCTCATGTCCACCGGCCCCAAAGCCGCAGCTTTCGCCGTCCTCCTTCGCGTCGCCTACGGAGCCCTGCCGCAGCTCCACGACCACTGGGTTCCCATCCTCTGGTGGCTCGCCGTCATCTCCATGACCCTCGGCAACCTCGGCGCTCTCCGCCAGCGCAACGTCAAGCGGATGCTCGCGTACTCCTCCATCGCTCACGCAGGCTACATCCTCGTCGCCTTCACCGCGCTCTCTCCCGACGGCATCGCCGCCGCCAGCTTCTACGCCGTCTCCTACGCCGCCATGAACGTCGGCATCTTCGCCATCGTCAGCCACACCGGCGGCTACGACGACCACCTCACCCTCATCGACGACTACCGCGGCCTCGCCTACGCCTCACCGCTCCTCGCCGCCGTCATGGCCTTCTTCCTCATCTCCCTCATCGGCATCCCCTTTACCGGCGGCTTCTTCGGCAAGTTCTACGTTTTCTCCGCTGCCCTCAACAGCGGAATGGTCTGGCTCACCATCATCGGCCTCATCAACAGCGGCATCGCCGCCTTCTACTATCTCCGCGTCGTCGCCGCGCTCTATTCCGAACCCACCGGGGCATCGCCCATCATGGCCGTCGAACGCCCCTCATTCCCGCTCCTGCTCGCCATCTTCCTCACCGCCGTCGCGACCCTGATCCTGGGAATCGCCCCAGGCAACGTCCTCCACGCCGCCCAGGCCGCCGCCCAAACCTACTCCTCCGTCAAATAATCTTCGCCATCTCCGACTGGCGGCCAATGGCAGTCTGGACTCGTCTGTCTCGAAGTCGCCGCCATGATCTTCGATTGCTGGACCACGCGCAGAGGGCTATGCTTAGCTGCACGGCATTCCCCCGTTTCCCGTGCCCCCAGGCTCCCCCGGCCCCTGAATCATAAGGATTCCAAAAGCGAATGGAGATTTCCCCATGTGTCTCGCCTGGAGGCTGTTGGCCAGCTCCGCATTTCTCCTTACCGGCTGCTCGGTAGCTGATATCGCATCAAAATCGCCCGTCTCCGAACCCGTGGCCGCAATGTCGACGACCCCGGTCAAGGGCATCGTCCACGGCGGGCAGCAGCCCATCCAGCAAGCGAGTGTCTACCTGTTTGCCTTGTCGACGAGCGGATACCCCGGCTCGTCGACCTCGCTGCTGAACAGCAACACCGGTAACGAGGCCGGCGGCCGGTATTATGTGACGACCGACGACAACGGCGGATTCACGATCGCGGCCGGCGACTACGGCTGCACGACCGGTGAGCAAGTCTATCTATATTCTGTAGGTGGCAACCCCCAGGTGAACGGGCCGAACTCCGCCGCAGGATTAATGGCCGTGCTGGGTAACTGCACAGCGCCAGGCACCTTTTCCGGTCTCCCCGCGACGATCCAGATGAATGAAGTAACGACAGTAGCCGCGGCCTACGCTCTGGCCGGCTACGCCGCCGATGCCACCGACATGTCGGGATCGAACACGACGCTGGCGGCAACGGGTATGGCTAACGCGGCACTGAATGCCGCCAATTTGGCCAACCTGGGCACCGGCCAGGCGCTGGCGACCACGCTGGCGGGCAACGGAACGGTGCCGCAAACTGAGATCAACACGCTGGCCGATATATTGGCGGCGTGCATCAACAGCACAGGGCCCACTTCGTCTGGTTGCACTACGCTGTTCGAGAACGCCAAAAACGGCAGCACCGAGCCGGCCGACACAGCCACGGCGGCCATCAACATTGCGCATAATCCGGGCGCCAACGTGGCTGCCTTGTATGGGCTGGTGACACCCACTGCGCCGTTCCAGCCCTACCTGACAGGGTCCTCAGGATACGCCGGGCCGAATGACTGGACCGTCGGCATCAACTTCACCGGCGGCGGCCTCCACCTCCCGGAGGACATCGCTATCGACGCATCCGGCAACGCCTGGATCGCAAACACCTTCGGCAACAGCGTCGTTGAGCTCTCTCCGGTGGGAACTCTCCTGTCCGGCAGTACCGGGTACACCGTCGGTGGCATCACTCGTCCCCGTGGCCTCGCCATCGACACCCTCGGGAATGTATGGGTCGCGAACAACACCACCAGTACCCTCACCGAGCTGAACAGTTCTGGTGGCTTGCCGTTGGGCGAGCCCGCCGGCGGCTTCACTGGCGGAGGCCTCAACAGCCCCGCCTGGGTCGCCATTGACGGCCAGGGCGACGTTTGGGTCTCGGATCCCCCCCTGGAGGGCGTATCCAAATTTGCAAACGATGGCACCGCTCTCTCGCCCGGCGGAGGCTACGCCTACACCAGTCTCGACGATCCCCAGGGCATTGCCATCGACGGCAACGGATACGTCTGGATCGCCAACTACGGCAGTGCCAACCTCATCGTGCTCAACAACTCCGGAGGGTCCGTTACCAGCGCCACCGGCTATCTTGGCGGGGGAACAAGCTCACCTTTCGGCGTAGCCCTGGACAGCTCCGGGAACGCCTGGGCTGCGGACGCCGGGAATAACGGCGTTTCCGCGTATTCGAACTCCGGAACGCCCATCTCATCCGGCCCCGACGGCTACACCGGCGGTGGAATGGATGCGCCCAACAACATCGCGCTCGATGGAGCTGGTAATGTCTGGGTCTCCAACAACTTTTTCATCAATAGCGTATCCGAGCTCTCGAAATCTGGTTCGCCCATCACAGGAAGCGGCGGCTACACCGGCGGAACACAGGATGTTCCCTATGACTTAGCCATCGACGGCTCCGGAGACGTCTGGATTACCAACTATTTAGGCAGCACCGTAACCGAACTGATCGGCGCCGCTGTACCGGTCATCACCCCCATCTGCGCCGGGTTGCCCGTCGTTCCCACCGTCAGCGGCGGCGCCAGCAATCTGGCCACCCGCCCATGAAAATCCCGTTGCTTCGGGGACGTTTCTATTGCCTTGGCTCGTGTGCCTGCGGCTGGAGAATCGAGCCCGTATCCGGAATCGCCGATGGCGCTCGAAGTTGCGCCAAAGAACCCAGTTCGTGGAGACGTGGCTCGCATCCATCGGATTGATTCCCGAGTAAGCGCTCTGGAGACTCCGGCCAGTGGCGCGCCAGTACTTCCGTACCGTCCGACCGGCCGATTCTCCTTGCCTTCGAAATCCCCGTTTCTTACACACTTGAAACAGTCGGGATTGTCTGCCCAAGCGGACGATCCCTTCGCATTTTCGGGTACCTTGTGCGCGAAGTCTCCGCTACTTGATCCCCGAATGCCGAAGGAACACCAGGCTCACGGCTCTTTGAAATCTCAGCGCGCTCCAGCGTCTAAACTCGCGGCTCACGGCGATCCAGGGAAGAAAGAAACACACCCGAATGTCGCAATCCCAGCAGGACCGAAATTCCGCAAGTACAGTGGAATCAAATCTGTAGACAGTTTCTACTTTGGAATCAGATTCTTACATTCCACCGATTTTCGAAGTACATCCTAAGTATCTGATTCCACATTTGTTTGCCCGCAAACAATCCTGTTTTCAAATGGATGCGGGCCGACAAAAATCGGCCCGCATCCATGGAATCAAATACTTAAGCGTCGCCACCCCTTTTTCGGCCGCTCCGGAAGAGGCCGATTTCCAAGGCCGACGACCTCAGGAAAGGAACTCCTCCCGCTGCATCCCGGGCGGCAAATCCCGAGCGCCCAGTCGAGCCAGCGTAGGCGACGCCCGCCGAGTTGGCTCCGACGCCGAAGCCGGCGCGCTCATCACTTCCTTCCACGCCTGCTGGAACTTCTCCATCTCGCTCCGCGTTCCCACCGTGATCCGGACATAAGTCGGCCAAACCGGCCAGACCCGCCCGATGAAGACGTTCTTCGCCGCCATCGCCGCGATCACATCCTTTCCCGGCCGCCCGGTATCGACCATGAAGCAGTTGGTCTGCGAGGGAATGAACTTGTAGTTGTTCGCCGTCAGCCACGAGAATGTGTCGTTGCGAATGTCGGTGTTGATCTTTCGCCGCTCCGGCACCAGCTCCGGAACCTGCAGACTGCTGGTCGCCGCCGCCACCGCCAGAATCGGCATCGAGTTCATCCCGTAGGTCTGGATCTTCGCCAGCAGATCCGGCCGCCCGATCGCGAACCCGCAGCGCAGCCCGGCCATGCCGTAGATCTTTGAAAACGTCCGCAGCACGATCAGGTCCTTGTCCGCCTTCACCAGATCGATCGACGGCGTGGCGTCAGAAAAGTGAATGTACGCCTCATCCACCAGCAGGATCGAACCCTTCGGCTTGTTCGCCAGCGCCCACTCGATGTCGGTCCGGCTCGTGATCGTCCCCGTCGGATTGTTCGGATTGCAGATGTAGAACACACCGGCATTCGGATCGGCAGCAATCATCGCCTTCACGTCGTGCGAATAGTCCTTCGCCAGTGGAACCTTGACGATGTTTGCCCCGCTCACCTTCGCCGCGTACATGCCCGCCTCATAGCCCGGATCCGCCGTCACATAACTGCGATCCTTCGACGTGAATGCCAGCACCGAATAGTGCAGAGGCTCGCTCGATCCGGCATACGGCAGCACGTATTCGGACTTCAGCCCCTCGATCCCGGCGAAGGCGTCGACCAGTTTCTGCGTCAGCTCGAAATCGTAGCGGCCGCCTTCCGGCAACAAGCTGCTCATCACCGCGCACGCGCCGCTACAAGGCCCCAGCGGATTCTCGTTGGCGTCGATGCGCACCGCTCCGGGAGCGTAATCGCGGGCAATGCGTCGACGCTGTGCGAGCGCCAATTGCGGCTCAGTCAGAATCGGCACGGCAGCCGCGGCCGTTGCGGCGGCGGCTAATCCGAAGAAGGTGCGGCGAGAGAGATTCGTGTTCATCAGCGCCTCCTGAATTTTGAAATCGGGGGTCCCTTTACTTGCCCAAATGAGCGCGTGCCTGATTACGATGACCGCTGACCGCTGTGACTTCGATTTCCACCAGAGCGCCTGGGAGTGCAAGCGCCGCCACCTGCATGGCGCTGCGCGCCGGTTTATTGGGTTGATCGTTTGTACCAAAATATTGGGTGTAGCCCTTCATAAATCCGGCGAAATCCATCTTGCCACCCTGAGCCGGATCGCCCGCGAGGTAGACGTGCATCAGCACCACGTCACCCATCGAAAGGTGCTGTTCCTCCAGCGCCTTCTTGATCGCATCCAGGGTGTGAACCGTCTGCGTTTCGGTATCGCCCGGCGTGCTCTTTGCCACCGAGGAATCGAGCATCCCGCTCAAATACAGGGTTTCCCCAACCCAAACGCCCTCGGAGATAGGAAAGTTGGAATTCGGCAGCGGAATGCGGGTGACGGTGTTCTGCGCAGCGGCAATTGCGCCCGCGCCGCTCATGAGAGCAGCCAGCATTGCGATGGCCATTCGCTTACGAAGCAAGGTTGCCTCCATTCTCGATCCGCGCCCCCAGCTGGTTGATGACTCTATAGGCCGACAGCGCTGCCCCTTCTTGCCAGGCCACGAGGTGGCTCGTGTGATCGCCCGCAAAGTACACGCGACGGTCCGGACTGAGCAGAACATCGAGCGAGCCCTGCCCTGCGTGGCCGAATCCGCTGATCCACGATCCCAGGTTGTAGGGAATCTGGCCCCAGCTGATGTAGACCGGCTTTGACAGGTCCTTGCCGTGCCCCGGATGCAGAAGCTCAATCGCCTGTCGCGACGCCGCAAGCTTGGCGTCGATGTCGGGAAGTTTGCCAAACGCCGTTCCGTTCTCGATGGAGTAGCCGCTGACAACGATCCCGCGATCCGAAAACAGCCGCGCACTCGGGTACCACACCACGTTCACGGTCTGTTGCAAATAGGAGAGACCGCCGTAGATGCCGTTCTCTTTCTCCCAGAATCGCGGCGCTTCCCAGGCAACTTTGTAGGCCGAGTCGTAACTGGTGCTGTCGATGGTTTCCCGGACCGCAGGACTGAAATCGGCGTCCAGCGTGCGAACAATCGTCAGCGGCATGGCGCAGATGCAGTAGTCGGCCTGGATCGTTTGGTCCGTGCCGCTGGCGCGATCGCGATAGACGACCGTGACGCCGGATGCCGACTGGCGAATGCTGCGAACGACCGCTCCAGACCGTAACACGCTGCCGAGCTTTTTCTCGAACGCAGCGGGAATGCGATCCATGCCGCCGATGGGTTGAAACATCGTCGGCTGCCAGTCGATCACTTCCTCGGCCAGCATGCCCTGCCACAGGTCCGCATCCAGCAACGCGTGCATCGGCAGAGGATCGAGGGCTTCGGGCATCGCCTTTCCGGCTCCGGGGTCGACTTTGTAGCCGGATCGTTCCGTACCCTTGAAGGAAAGGTCGTCTTTCAGATCGCCATACTGCTTGAGGAAGGCGATCATGCGCTCGCGGTCTTCGGCGGTGATCTCCTCGTCGAGAGCGCCTTTGCGAATGCATTTGGCGAGCAGTTCGGAAACGTGGCCGCGCGTGTCGTTGACAGCGCGCCGCTCGGTGACCGGAGCGCCACCATTCAGTTTGTCGCACTGCATCAGCGCCCCGCGCGAGGAGTTGACTTCCACCTCGAGCGCTACGCCCAGCTCCTGGCAATAGCCAAGCATGGTGTGGTGAATCGAAGGAAGACGTGCCGGTCCGGCATTGAAGTAGTTGCCTTCGTCGAAGCTGCAGGATTGGCGGACACCACTCGTGAACTCTACGTCTGAGCCGCCGCGGATCGTCCAGTTGCGGCCGCCGCATCGCTCGCGAGCCTCAAGGAGGGTACAGGACCAGCCGGCTTTGGTCAATTCATACGCCGCGACCAGGCCTGCGATGCCGGCGCCGAGAATAACGACGTGAGTTCCTTTTCCGTTCACGAGCCGGAGCTTGTTCGATTCCGCTGAAGCTTCCGGAATCGCAAGCAGACCGAGCGATTGCATCATGACGAAGGCGGCGCTGTAACCGCCGGCCTGGCCCACGCGCATCAGAAACTGGCGTCTGGTGAGACCCATACTTTGAACTTTTCCTCTGATCCCGGGGAACGCGATCATTGTGCCATAGCTTGCCCCAACCTCAAAAAAAAGGCCCGTGGCCGGAGACAAGAACCACGGGCTTCAGGGAGGCTAAAACAAAATTTTGAGAGCCAGTTGGGTATTGAATGGCTCGCCCGCGCCTATTCCGGGAGCGCCGTTAAAGCTGCCGATGGTGGTGAACAGCGTCAGCGTGTTGTCGTAGGTGTACGACGGGTTAAAGTTGCCCGTCAGCGGCGGCGCGTAGTTGGTGCGGTTGAAGAGGTTGAACATCTCTACGCGGAATTGCGTGGTGATGCGCTCGCCGATGTGGTTGTTCTTGAAGACGGAGAAGTCGACGTCGCTCACGCCGGGACCGTAATAGGCGTTGCGGCGCGAGTCGCCCCAGGTTCCTGGCGCAGCGTCGACAAAGGCGTTCTGATTCAGCCAAACGCCGCCGACCTTTTCCTGCCGGCCGCCCTGATACGGATCGACGCCCGCAACAACGTCGGCACGCTGGTTCTCATCATCCGTTCCCGATGTATCGCTGGAGCTGTACACCGAGAAGGGTAGCCCGCCGTGGAACGTCAGCAGGCTATTCAATTGCCAGCTGTTTGTCAGACCTTTCCAGTGGGAAGCTCCAGGAATGTCGTAGGTGATCGCCCCAACGAAGATGTTGTGCATGTTGAAGTCGCTGTTACCATAGTCGCCCTTGAAGTTCGTGCTGTCCTGCGGAAGAGCGCCGCGGTAAGCCGTAACTTCATCGAAGCTGTGCGACCAGGTATAAGCGGCCTGGGCGGTGAATCCGTGCATGTTGGAGACGCGCAATGTCGCCTGCAGCGCGTTGTAGTTCGAGGTGCCGATGCTACGGACCTCGTTGATGAAGGTGTATTGAGGAAACTGCGCATAGAAGGGACGCGTGGCGTTCTGCTGCGCTTCGGAAGCATAGACGCCGGGCGCGGCCTGATTGATATCGAGAATCGACAGCAGGTGCCGTCCTTCGCTGCCAACGTAGCCGAGTTGAGCGACGACGTTGTTGGAAATGCTCTGCTCGAGCTGCAGGTTGTAGTTCATGTTGTGCGAAGGAACGAAATTCTTCGCAATGGAATAGATGCTGTTCGAAGGCGTCGATGAAGTGAAGGGGTCGACTCCGCTCTTGATGGTGTAGCCACCGGCCGTCGCGGTGGTGACGGGATCAGGGCCTCCTGGGTTGCCCTCTACGCCGTTGGGCGCGCTGTTTCCGGGACGATTATCAAGAAAGGGGTTGAGGTTCGGCGTATCGAAGTAGAGGCCGCCGCCTGCGCGGACGACGGTCTTCGGCGTAGCCTGGTATGAGAGGCCGAGGCGCGGGCTAAAGTTCAGGTAGGTCGGATCGTAGAGGGTGCTGATCTGCGCTCCCTGATAGACGACGCCGCCAAGGCTGGGCCGGAAGACGGAGAGGTCCTTCTGGGAATTGTGAAGCGGGCCTTCGTAGTCCCAACGAAGGCCATAGTTGACGTTGAGCTTTGACGTGAGCTGCCAGGAATCCTGGCCGAAGACGTCGAAGGTATTCACGAAGACCTGGCGGTCAGGATCGCCGAGGGCAATTGACGAAGTCTTGACGTCGCCGGCGAGGAAATCGGCGAGGGAGTTGACGAGGGGGCCGTTGGTCGCGCTGTAGGCGGCGATGCCACCCCACGCATCCCCGGTTCCACCGGGACCCTGCGAACCGTCAAAGGTGAAGCTGCCGAGGGCGTGGCGGTGGTAGAACTCGTCGAGCTGCGCCTGGCGAAACTCGCCACCGAATTTGAACTGGTGCCTGCCGACGGTCCAGGCAAGATCTTCGGTGAGGTGGCCGGTGATGTCGTTGCGGCCCTCGGGAGGCGTCTCGCCGACGGGATCGAAGCCGGTGATCTGAATATTGGGAGCGCCGGGCAGGCTGGAGCCGGTGACGAGGCCGAGGCTGGCGGTGTCGAAGCCGTTGTTGAAGTCGTTGAAGACCTGGTTGAAGTAGTTGACGCCGGCGAGCAGTTGGTTGGTGATGGTGGGCGCGAAGACGTGGTTGAAGACGAGGGCGTAATTCTGGACGTGAATGGGAGCGACCTCGTAGTACCACTTGAGCGAGGAACCGACGGGCGCAACCTGATTGCCCTGGCCGACAAACCAGTGAGCCTGGAGGCTGTTTTTCTCGTTAATGTTGTAGTCGATCTTGGCGAGACCGTTGTAGCTGTAGCCGTACTCGGGATCGGTGGAGGTGAAATCTTTCTGAGCGATGCTGTTGCCGTCTGGCGCGAGGGCGCCGGTGGCGGTGGAAGGCCAGAGGGTCTTGAGCAGGTTGGCGGAGACGGTGTTGACGGCGACGCCGTGGTTGGCGAGGACAGTCTTCGCGGCGGCCTGCCAGGCGGCGGAGGGTTGCGTGGACTGGTCCGGAACTCCGATGACGAACCGTTGATGCTCAAAGGTCGTGAACCAGAAGAGCTTGTCCTTGATGAGCGGGCCGCCTGCGGAATAGCCGTAGTTGTAGTTGCGGACTTCCTGCTTGACAGGGGCGGTGAAGGGGTTGGTGGCGCCAAAGAATTCGTTGCGGTCGTAGTAGTAGAGGCTGCCGTGCAAGGCGTTGGTGCCGGCCTTCAACGAGAGGTTCACGCTGCCGCCTGGATTGCGTCCCGACTCCGGAGCTGCCTGCGTTTGTGAAGAGAACTGATCGACAGCGTCAATGGGCAGGACGATGCCGGCGATGCCGGAGACGCCGCCCTGGTTGACGGCGGGGATGTTGTGCCAGAGGTCGTTGTTGTCGATGCCGTCAATCTGCCAATTGATTTGATTGGCGCGAGTGCCGTTCAGAGAGCCGTAGCCGCCCGCGCCGGAATTGGCGAAGCCAGGCGCGAGAATGATTAGCTGCGTGAAGTCGCGGCCGTTGAGCGGAGTGTCCTGGAGCGGCGCGCTGCCCAGCACGGTGGTTTGAGTGGTGGAGGTGGTGTCGAGGGCGAGCTCGTTGGCCGACACTTCGATGGTCTGGGCGGTGGAGGTGATGCTCAGCTTCACCGGCAGGGTGTAGATAGTGCCAGCCGAGACGGGAACGTTCTCAACCTTTTCGACTTTGAAGCCGGCTTTGGCGACGGTGACAACGTAGGCACCCAGCGGGAGATCCTGGAACTGAAATTCACCGGCGCTGGAGCTGACGGTCTTATAAGAAACGCCGGTGGCGGCGTTCGCGGCTTCGACATCGGCGGCGGGAACCACTGCGCCGGATGGGTCGGTGACGGTGCCGTTGATGCCGCCACGGAAGGTCTGGCCGTGGAGGGTTAAAGAAGCGAGAAGAAGAACGAGGGCTAGTCCGGAGACGATGCCCGACAAAGAAATCCTCATATACGACCTCCAAAAAATGGTGGGCCTGTCACGGGTGCGCCCGTGATGCAGCGATCCTGAGCGGCGCAGCTAAAGCGCTGCGTCCTGAACATTCAGTTCTTTTTAGCTAGGAGATTCTTCGACAAGGAAGGCCGTCGCAGTGGATCTGCCATTCTGACTGGGAAGGCATTTCTGTGTTCCACATTGGGCGACGGATAAACATGGTCCTTCATTCTTTACACAGCTCGGGAAAAATTTCAAGCGGCATTCATGAGTCGTTCACAACCGAGGGCGGAAAACGAGGTCGCGGATACCTCTGCGGTGGTGGGTCTCGGGGACTCGAAAACTGTCCATTTTCAACACAATTCGGAGCCCATCATGACACTTTTTTGTTACTCAATTGGCATTTACTGTGCCCGCGATCACATACAGCCGTTCGCACGAAAGAGCAGCATTAAATTCCGGAAAGGAGGGTATTATGCCGAATCGAATCCACGTCGCATTCGTGGCGGGGCTTCTTGCCACCGCCGCTTTCGGGATAGCCCAGACAGTACCAGTCATCAAAGAAGTTCCAATGAAGTCCACCTCGCCCGCATCCGGGAAACAGATGTACTCCACCTACTGCGCCGTTTGCCACGGAGTGGACGGTAAGGGGAGCGGACCGGCCGCTGCGGCCCTGAAGGAACGTCCGACAAACCTGGCGCAGCTTGCCAGGGACAACGGCGGAAAGTTTCCCGACGCTCACATTTATTCCGTCCTGCAGTTCGGGATGGAAACAACAGCTCATGGCTCGAAGGACATGCCGATATGGGGTCCTGCGCTTCGATCGCTCGACAAAGGCAGTCCATCGCCTGAGATGGAAGAGCACCAGAGGCTCGCGAATCTGACGAATTACCTCAAGACTCTCCAGCAGTAAGGTTCCATCGAAGCGGAAACTCCCTGCCGCGATCACGCGGCAGGGAGTTTTTGCTGCTCCGTGGAAAGACTACTTCACCTTGACAATGATAATGACCAGGGTGAAGAGGGCCAGCGATTCCATGAAGGCAAGGCCCAGCATCAGCATGGTCAAAATGCCGGCGCGAGCACCGGGGTTACGGGCGAGAGCTTCGGTGGCTGAAGCGGTTGCGCGGCCCTGTCCGAGACCACAGAGGCCGGAGGCAATGGCCATTCCGATGCCGGCGCCGATCGGCACCCAGCTGGGTGTGGCAGCACCACCACCCGTTGCTTGTGCGAACGCCGGGGACGCCATGAACAGCGCGGCCAGCGCCATGAGTGCATATTGCAGTTTCCGCATTGATGTTTCTCCTGCTTCCGTAAGATTGCCGCCAGTGGGTGGTTGAAGCTCACCGTGCTGGCCCCCTCACGCTGAACGGCTTTTCCTTACCGGAGTGGAAGTGGCTCTCCGGCGGAAATTCTGTTAGTGCTGCTCTGCGTGCGCGGTCGCCTCCGCGAGATAGATGGTGGTAAGCAGCATGAAAATGTACGCCTGAATCAGGGCGACAAATGTATGCAGGCCGAGGCCGACGATCGGGATGGCCAGGGGAAGGCCCGAGAAGAAGATGAGCGTGATGAGATCGCTGGCAAACATGTTGGCGTAAAGACGGATGGTGAGTGACATCATGCGCGCCAGATGCGAGATGATCTCGATTGGGAACATCAGCCACGCGAGCCACCAGACCGGACCCATGAAATGCTTCAGATAGCGAATGGGCCCCTGGGCGCGAATGCCGTTCCAGTTGTAGTAGACGAAGGCGAAGACGGCGAGCGCGAGCGGAACGGATGGATTCGACGTAGGCGTGTCGACGCCAGGCAACAACCCCACGAGGTTGCAGAGGAGGATGAAGAGCAGCAGGCAGGTCAGAACGGGGAGATACCGCTCGTGACCATGGCCCATGACCTGCTCGGCCTGGCCGTCGACGAACTCGTGCACGATTTCGGCGAGATGCTGCGTGTTGGAAGGTTTTTCGACGCTGAGCCGGAGCCGGACCGCGATGAAGAAGAGGACCAGTCCGGTGAGGACGATGAGCTCGAGCGTCAGCGTATTGCCGATGGGATGGCCCGGATTTGCGGCATGAATGCCGAGTTTGCCCAGCAAAGCATCGACGGGAGCGGCGAACCAGTGGTTCAGTAATCGAGTGAGAAAATTGATCCAGGCCAGCATGGGTTTCCGTTAGTTGCGGAGGAGGCGAAGAGCCTCGAAGGAAAGGGCAACGACTGCTAATCCGATGCCCGCTATCAATGCGTAAACACTACCGTTCAAACATCTTAGACTAGCATACAGAATGGCCGCGACGACGCCGAGGCGGAGAAAAAACATGACTAAAGTGCGGCCCGTCGGGAGGGCCGGCTGCTGGTTGTCGAGCTTGGCAAATACCAGCAGCGCGAGATTGCGCCATTCGCGGATTCCGGTGTAAGAGATCAGCGCTCCGGCGAGTTCCAGCAGGCCGGATTGCCAGCCCAGAGTGAAGGTGAAGACGAGAAACAGGATCAGAGCGAGAATGACCACCGTCCGCAGGGCACGGCGGAGCATCTCGCGTAGATCTTCGTCGGTCATGGCGCCGGCGAGGTTCGAAACGGGCCCGTTTTCGGGGCTCACTGGTCCTCTTTCTCCATTTGCTTTTCGTTGTTCTGCACGAGGCGGAAGATCTGGATGAAGCCGGCGATGCAACCGAAGACGATGCCGACCAAATAGATCCAGTGCTGGTGCAGCCATTTGTCGAGGCCGGCGCCGGCGAGCCAGCCGACGACCACAGCGGCGGGCAGAATGAAGGCGATCTGGGTGAGGCGCTCGGCGCGAACGATGCTGTTCATCGCGCCCGAGCGCTTTGGGCCGTTTTGAGGCGAATCCTGCGGCATGAAGCTCCAGTTCCCGCACTGTTATACACCCGCGACGAGACGATTCGGGTTCCGCAGGCAAGTTGCGGAGTCCGCGAAAGTTATACTCGAACGAGACCGCAAACGAATGAGCTACGACGAGTTCGAATCCGAGTTTGAGCGGAGCCTTTATGCGCTTCGCCAGGAAAAACTGAAGGCGATTGAGGCGCTCCCACCCCAGCAAGCCAACACCGGGCTTGCCGGGGACCCCGATCTGGGGCAGAAGAGCTATCCCAACACGTTTGCGCCGCCTGCCGATCATCCGCTGCGGACGATTCCGGAGATTCGCGCCGCGTATGACGCGTGGATCGGCGAGCAGTTTGAAGCGACGCGGGTTCCGGTTGCTGTGGCGGGGCGGATCATGGCGATTCGGCAGCAGGGCAAGGCCGGGTTTGCGACGCTGCAGCAAAATGGAATGCGGCTGCAAATCTACGTGCGCAAAGATGCGGTCGGCGACCCGGCTTTCGAGCTGTACAAGCTGCTCGACCTGGGCGATCACATCGGCGTGACGGGTTATTTGTTTCGCACGCGGACCAACGAACTGACGATTCACGTTGAGACGATCACCTTTCTGGCCAAAGCGCTGCTGGCGCTGCCGGAGAAGTACCACGGTTTGGCCGACATTGAGCTGCGGTACCGGCAGCGGTATGTCGATCTGTTTATGAACTCGCTTTTGAACGAAGGCGAGCCCAGTCAAATTGCGGTTCGCGACGTCTTTGTGAAGCGGGCGCAGATTCTGCGGGCGATTCGGAAGTTCTTCGATGCTCGCAATTACATCGAAGTCGAGACGCCGATGATGCAGCCGATCGCGGGCGGCGCGATGGCTCGGCCGTTTATCACGCATCACAACGCGCTCGACATCGATTTGTTTCTCCGCATTGCGCCGGAGCTTTATTTGAAGCGGCTCGTGGTTGGCGGCTTCGATCGCGTTTACGAGATCAATCGCAATTTTCGGAACGAGGGCATCTCGACGCAGCACAATCCTGAGTTCACGATGCTCGAGTTTTACCAGGCCTATGCGAATTACAAGGACCTGATCGTGCTGACGCAGGAACTGATCCAAACCGTCGCGCTTGAAGTGAACGGAAGTCTAATTTGTAACTTCGACGGTGACGTAATTGATCTGGGCAAGTGGGAAAAGCTCACTATGCGCGAGGCCATCATCAAGTGGTGGTGGCCCGGCATGCCCCAGAACCCGAACTTCGCTGACCTCACGAGCGAAGAATCTCTTAGCGCTTTCCTGCTTGCGAATACCTCGTCGGCCAAGGCTCCCGAAGATGACGAACGAGTTCGAAACCGCGCCTTCTTCCTCAGTGCGTGGTGTGGTGAAGCAGCTGAGCGGCTCGCAAAAGGTGAGCCGCTTGGCAAAATCATTGCCGAACTTTTCGAACATGTTGCGGAAGAGAATCTGATTCAGCCGACGATTATTTATGAGTTTCCGTTGGCGGTTTCTCCTTTGTCGAAGCAGAAGCCGGATGAGCCGGATTGGGTGGAGCGGTTTGAGTTCTACATCGGCGGTTTCGAGCTGGGGAATGCGTTCAGCGAGCTGAACGATCCCGAGGAGCAGTTCCGTCGGTTCAAGGAGCAACTCGAGCAGCACGAGCGGGGCGACGAAGAGGCTCATCAGATGGACGTCGACTACGTGCGGGCGCTCGCTTACGGGCTGCCTCCGACAGCGGGCGAAGGAATCGGGATCGACCGGCTGACGATGGTGCTGACCGGGGCGAAGTCGATTCGGGACGTGATTTTGTTTCCCCTTTTGAAGCCGCTGGAAACAGGGAACAGAGAATAGGAAGCAGGAAGCTGGAAGTGGAAGCTGGGAACAGGGAACAGACCTTGGGCACTTTTTCCTGATCGGGAGATTGGGCAGCTCCGAGGATCGCGGCGGTCCTTGGAAATTCTTTGGGAATTTTTTGGGGGGGGGATTTTGGGGGGGTCTTTTTTTTTGGCCGGTGACTTGTTTTCATCGGGTTGGCAGAACTGCGCGGTTCGGTGGTTCCGGGAAGTGACTGCGGACCTATCAGATAGCGACCTGGCTGCGTTTGACTCAGACTCGGTCTTGTTTGCCTCAAACTCGGCCGAGTTGGGCGCAGATGATTCATGGCAGGTCATTCGTAACTCGGCCGCGTTTGATGCATGGTTGGCCGAGTTTGACGGGGACTCGGCCGGGTTTACGTCAAAGGCGGCTGAGTTTGCTGCAGGCGCGGCCGGGTTTGATGCAAACTCGGCGGAGCGGATTGGGCAATCGCAGTTCACGGTGTTTCTCCCGGCAATGAAAGAGCCTCGCGTGCGCGAGGCTCTTGTAATCCCGATTGAGAGGGGAGAAAAGAAACTTTACTCCCTATTATCAGGATACCAAGTCTGGCCTAAAAACCTGCCAAATTTGTTTGGGTTCGGTGGCTTGGAAGTCGTGTGGAATGAGGGGTCATTACTTCGGTGCAAAGGCTTGGGACTTGACATTTTTCCACATTTGGACGGGGACAACGGCGGCGGACAGGGTTTCGCCGTTCGTTTTCGTTATTAGGGATAAAGAAGCAAGTGGATGCGTGGTAGTATCGCCAGTCCTTCCCCCTCCTATTGACTGACGAGCACTGCTGAAGACAGGTGTGGCATGAAGTGGACGCTGTGGGGCCAGGGGCCAGGGAAGTATGCGGCAGGGCGGGTGGTGTTTTCATTTTTTGGCATTCTGCTACTGGGCGGCCTTGCTCTGTCGCCGCTTCAGGCCCAGACAGCATATTTCTCCGGTGCAGTGACGACGCTGGGCGGCGGCTTCAGCCTCCCCCGAGGCGTAGCGGTGGACGGACGTGGCAACGTCTACGTGGCCGATGAAGTCGACCAGGCCGTGAAGGAAATGCCCCCCGGCTGCGCTTCCTCGAGTTGTGTGACAACACTGGGTGGCGGATTCCGCGCTCCCTATGGCATAGCGGTCGATGCGAACGGCAACGTCTATACCGCCGATTCCACCACCGACAGGGCGTACGAGATACCGGCCGGCTGCGGTTCCTCGAGTTGCGTCATTACGCTGGAGGACACCTTCGGCCATCCTGAAGGCATCGCGGTAGACAGCCAGGGCAACGTGTACGTCGCCGATTACGAAGACCTCGTGGTGGATGAGATCCCTTCCGGCTGCAATTCATCCAGTTGCGCCACGAGGCTGGGCGGCGGGTTCCACGCCGTTCCGGGCGTAGCGGTTGACCGCAGCGGCAACGTCTATGTCGCCGATCCCTACTGGAACAACTGGATCAAGGAGATGCCACCGGGCTGCATGCGGGAATGTGTATGTCGCCGACGCCGGAAATGACGCGGTGAAGGCGATCCCCGCGGGCTGCACTTCGGCGAGCTGCGTCACGCTGCTCGGCGGCGACTGGTCAGAACGCTCGTTCAGTCCCAACGGCGTGGCAGTGGACGGTAGCGGCAACATCTATACCGCCGGACACGATGGAGTGTTCGAGATGCCCCCCGGATGCACTTCGTTCGCCTGCGTCACCGAGGTGGGCGGCGATGAAGACAACTTCGGCATAGCGGTGGACGCGGCCGGCAATATCTACTCGGAATTTAACCATGTGGTGAACCAGGAGATCCTGTCCAGTCCGCCGAACATGAACTTCTTTACTGACGTTGGTGGCGTAAACGGCTTGTCATTGATGCTGCGCAACATCGGCAACACACCCCTGACCTTCCCGGTTCCCAGCTCCGGCGAGAATCCCAGCGTGCCCGCGAGTTTTACTCTGCAGGAAGGGACGACTTGTCCCGAGATCACCCCGTCGTCCTCGGCTGGCACGCTGGCGGCGGGAGCGAACTGCGAACTTTACGTGGCTTTCGTCCCCGAGACAGTCGGGCAGATCTCTGGATCGCTGGTTCTCACCGACAACAACCTCTACGTGACCTACGCCACACAGAGCGTTGCGCTGAGCGGCATCGCCGACCCGGGGTATGGCTACCCGTTCGTCAAGCTCACTCCTTCTCCGTCGAACATCACCACTACTCAGCCGCTCTCGGTCACCGTGACTGTGAACTGGTACAGCGGTTATCCAACCCCGACCGGTTCGGTGACGCTGAGCAGTGGCAGCTATACTTCGGCATCCACGACGCTGACCGCCGGCTCGGCAATCATCAACATCCCGGCCGGGCAATTGGCAGTCGGCGACGACACGCTGACGGCCACTTATACACCGGACTCCTCCAGCTCCTCGCTCTACGCCGGCACCACTGGATCATCTACCGTCACCGTAATGTTTGTCAGTGTGTGGATCGTCGACGGAACCGGCGGCACCAGCCAGTTGAACGGCAGTGGAACCGGCATGACGTCCAGCGCCGATCCCGGTGAGAACCTCGCCCTCGCCGTCGACAGCAGTAGCAACGTCTGGACTATCGGCTCCGGCACACCGCCACTCGAACAGACAAACGCCTCCGGCACGTTGGTGAATCAGATCGCCGCTAACACCGGTGGCCTCGTCTCCCCAACCGCCATCGCCATCGACGGCGCCAGCCACGTCTGGACCGCCAACGGCAACAACAGCGTCAGCCTCTTCGCGAACTCAGGTTCGCCGCTCTCACCCTCCAGCGGCTTTAAAGCCTCGGGACTCTCCACGCCAGCCGGCATCGCCATCGATCTCTCCGGCAGCGTCTGGATCGCGAACAAGGGGAACAACAGCGTGACGCGGATCCTGGGCGCGGCTGGGCCGGTGGCTCCGCTGGCGACGGCGGTTGCGAATAACATCACAGGGGCGAAGCCGTAAGGGGAGGTTGTTTTCGGGGCTATTGCAGATGTGATATTGTGGGCCACCCGGTCCAGACACCCAATCCCAGCTGTGCGGCCAAACTTGTGTGCGAGGACCGCTGTTCGAGGTTCCTCATGGCAGCTCGAAAGACGACGCTCATTGGAGCCGTAATTGCGGCTGTGTGCCTGGTTGGTTTTTCCAGCAAGGCGGCTGAGGCGCAGGTTACGTGCACGAATAACTCTCCGGGCGCGAACCAGGTGACATGCACGGGCGGGCCGGGGGCGTCGGTTACAGATACGGACGATCTGATCCTCTCGGTTAATACGGGCCTCACCAATCCAGTCGATGGAACCGCTCTTACAATTGCGCCGACGGTTGCCGGCAGCCCTTTCCCAACGGCCATCACGATTTCCGGGGCGCCGGCGGGCGTCACGGTGCAGAACGTCAGCGTCACCCTGCACAACTATGTGTCGGTGGGAGGAACGGCGGTCGATGGGGCGGGTACTCCGTCCAGCGGCTCGATGGCGATCGGTTTGCTGCTGACGGGACCGAAGTCGGGCGGCGGGACAACGAACCTGGAACTGCTGCGCTGCGTGGGCGGAGTCGACTCGAGCGGTAACGCCGCGGTGCAGAATGGCAGCTTCACCCTGGTCAATCCCGGCACCGCCGGGGCGCTCTCCATTGGCGACGGGACCTCTTGCGGCGGGGTTACCTATTTCAACGCCACGGAGGTTGGCCCGGCCGCAGAGTGGACGCCCAGCGGCGGAACCTACGCGATTGCCGACTACGGGACGTTCGATGACGTGGAGACGGAGCCGAACTACAACTCGCTCTCGGCGCTGGCTGGGATGATCGGCAGCAACCTTACGACGCTTTCCGTACCGGGCACGGGCCTCAACGTTCCGACGCTGGTGGGAGGCAGCAGAACAGGGCCGAGCGACGCCTTCCCGCCGAACACAACCGTTCCTGTAAGCACCTTCGCCGTGTTTACGGGCGCGCCGGTGAATGGCGAGACCTGGAACCTGTATCTGGTGAGTGACGACTCGTTTTACACCAGCGTGAGTTTTGCTTCGTGGTCCGTCACAATTACTTATTCGGGGGCTTCCACGCCGAGCACGACGACGCTGAGCCCCAATCCGAGTGGTCCGTTTGCGACGTCCCCGAACGACACGGAGACGCTGACGGCAACGGTGACTTCTGGCGCGACGGGGACGGTGACCTTCAAGGAAGGTGCTACGAATCTGACATGCTCGGGGGGGAATCCGGCGACACTGAGCGGGGGTCAGGCGACGTGCTCGATCACCTATGGGAGTAATTCTTCGGAAGGCTATCACTCCTACACGGCGAGTTACTCCGGGGACGGCACGTACGAATCGAGCTCGGGCAGCGCCGGCGTCTTTGTCTACAACCACGCGACGAGCAGCGGGACGACGTATTGCAACGAGAACGGGATCGCGGCGGATGGAAACAGCCCCACAGCGCCGTATCCTTCGGTGATTTACGTGGGCGATGGCACCTCGGGCAGCCCGTCGATCAACAACGCGGTGGAAACGGTGTCGGTGACGCTGCAGAGCCTGTCGAGCGGGAATACCAATGACATGGAGATGCTGCTGGTGGCTCCTGACGGGACGCACGCTTACGAGTTCTGGGGCTTCACGGGTGTGGGAGCGACGAGTTCGACGGGGAACTACACCATCGAGGATAACGCGACGCTGATGCCGAGCGCGTTTGTGGGTCCTGCGCTTTCGCCGGGAACGTATGGCCCGTCGGTGTTCGACACGTTCAGCGAGTTACTGCCGGACAACCCCGCGCCGAGTCCACAGATTCCGGGAAGCTTCGGAATTGCGCCGACGCAGGGAACTGCGACGTTCCTGAGTTCGTTCACGGGAGCGACGGCGAACGGGCCATGGTCGCTGTTCCTGGCGAACGAGTCGGGCTCGAGTTTCAACACCACGCTCACCGGATGGTGCATCGACATTACACCGGCGACCGGGTCGGCGACGACGGTGAGCGTGACGACGACGCCGACGACGTATGCGACCAAAGGCAGCCCAATCACGTTCACCGCTACGGTCACGAGCACGGGCACGGTGAATGAGGGCTTGGTTGCGTTCAGCGTTGCGAACAAGGTGACGGGTGGGATTACGTCGCTGGGATCGGTTGCGGTTTCCGGCGGGCAGGCGAGCGTTTCGACCAGCACGTTGCCCGAGGGTGACCAGACGATCACGGCGGCGTACACCGACAGCGGGGGCTCGTTCGACGACAACAATGGGACGGAGAATTTCCGCGTGGATGCGGCGACGGCTACTCCGACGCTGAGCGGCACGACATGGAGCTATTGCAACACCTCGGGTATCACGATACCGGGCGGCGCGGGGATCAACGACATCGGGCCTGCGGAACCGAACCCGTCCAATGTTGTCGTGAGCAGTCTGCCGGGGATGGTGGCAGCGGCCAGTGTGACCCTGAAGAATCTGGACCTTGAGGTCCCGGGCGCTATCGCGACGCTGCTGGTCGGTCCGAATGGCGGATCGGCGCCGACCACGCGCCAGACGCTGGACTTCTTCTCGCCGATCACGTCTACCGATTCCAGTTACGTGCAACCGGTCAATGAGACGGTGACGTTTGTGGACGGGGCGGCGACGATCCCGGCGACGCTGGGTTCCAACTACTCGCTGGGCTCCCAGGTGGGGCCGACCAGTAACGGCATCTCGTCGTACACGGCGAGTTCGTTCTACACGTTGCCGGGGACGGTGCAGCGCGCGACCGACGAGGGCGGCTTCACGTTCAGCACCGGGACGTATGTTTCGGGGACAGGCGGCGGGGTGTATCAGGGAACGGACGGCAACGGCGTCTGGAGCCTCTACTTCAACCAGAACACGCACGAGGGTGCGCTGAATCCGGCGACGTGGTGCATGAACCTGACCTATACACCGGTGACGGTGACCGTGACGGCGGGCCACGATGGCGATGGGCACAGCGGCAACTTTGTGCAGGGCGAGCAGGGCGCGCAGATTACTGCGGCTATTACGAACAACGGAACAGGCTCGACGGGCGATCCGGACGGCGCGCATCCGCTGACGGTAACCGACTTGCTGAACACTCCGCTGACCTATGCGAGTTTCTCGGGGACGGGGTGGTCGTGTTCGGCGAGTGGGCCGGTGGTAACGTGCACGAACAACAGCGACGTGGCACAAAGCGCGAGCTATCCGACCCTGACCATCGACGTTAACGTGGCGGGCTCTGCGCCGTCGAGCTTCAACAATGCGGTACTGGTGAGCGGCGGCGGAGTGAGCAACAACTCGGGCAGCGACACGATCAATGTCGATCCGGCGCCGGTGTTGTCGGTGACGAAGACGCATACGGGGACGTTCACGCAGGGATCGACGGCAGTGTGGGACATCACGGTGAGCAATACGGCGGCGGCGGCCAGCATGACTACCGGCACGGTCACGGTGAGCGACACCCTGCCGGCGGGCTATACGCTGTTTAACTACACCGGCGCGGGCTGGAGCTGTTCGGGGACAGGAACGGTGACGTGCACGTCGACGCAGGGGGTGGCGGGAGGGTCGTCGTTTACGACGCTGGCGCTGACCGTGACTGTGCCGACGAATTCGCCGACCTCGGTGTCGAATACAGCGGACGCCTATGGCGGTGGGGATCTGACGCATACGAGCCTGGGGACGGCAGTGGCGAGCACGGATGCGAACGTGCCAGTGGTGCAGGTGCCGGCGACGATCACGATCAACGGGAACCAGACGCAATCGGCGCAGGTGGGCACGGCGTTTGGGAGCCTGGCGGTGACGGTGAAGGATGCGGGCGGGGTGGTGATTCCGAATTATGCGTCGGTCACGTTCACGGCGGGCGTGGCCGGTTCCGGCGCGACGGGGAGTTTTTCGAACAGCACGGGGACGATCACGTTGAGCACGAATGGGTCGGGGGTTGCGGATCCGGGTGTGCTCACGGCGAACCTGAACAGCGGGTTGTATAACGTGTCGGTGTCGACGACGACGGGTTCGGCGAGCGCATCGTTCAGCATGACGAACGCGGCGATCACGCCGACGATTACGTGGACGCCTGTGGGGACGGTGATCTTCGGCGACGCAGGCGCGAATGTGCTGAATGCCGGGGTGAGCTGCACGGCGTGCGGGACGATCACCTACACGGCGACGCCGAATGGCGGGTCGCCGGCGAGTATCGCGACGACAACGAGTCTGGTCGCGGGAAGTTACACGATCACGGCGACGTTTAATCCAAGCGCGAATACGTACGCCACGACGAGCGCGACGAACCCGCTGACGGTGAGTGGGGAGAGTGTGTGGATCGTGAACTCCGGAGCGGGCGGGACGAGTGAGCTGGCTGGGAATGGTGCGGGCATCACGTCGAGCGCCGACCCGGGAGCGAACCTGGCGGTGGCGATCGACAACGCGGGCAATGTGTGGAGTGTGGGCGCGGGGCCGCTGGTGAAGGAGACCAGCCAGACAGGGATCGTGCAGCACTCGATCAACTCGGGCGGCGGACTGAACACGCCGGCGGGGGTCGCGATCGACGGCAACGGTCAGGTGTGGGTGACGGATGGGAGTGGGGCGTTGAGTCTGTTCTCGAACTCGGCGTCGGTGATTTCGCCTTCCGGAGGGATCATGGATCCGACGCTGTTGTCGACGCCGGGCGGGATTGCGGTGGATCTGGGCGGGAGCGTTTGGATCGCGAACAAGGGCAACAACAGCGTGACGAGAATCCTGGGAGGGGCAGCGCCGGCGGGTCCGCTGGCGACGGCGGCGGCGAATAACACGACGGGAGCAAAGCCGTAGCGGGAGATTGTTTTCCGCTAAAGTGCGGATGTGGTAGAGTTGGCCACCCGGTTCTGCGACATCGACGTGTAGCGATCCCCGAACGAACAGCTCAACACGCTCCAGGCGGATTGTGCGCTCTTTTGTCAGGCGTAATTCCAGACTGTCACACGGACCGGTGTGGGCAGAGCGCGGCTGTGCGCGATTTTGCGGGGGGCTCCGGATGAGGGCAGGGACGATGGTTCGTTCCATGGTCGGGATATTGCTGACCGTGGGGGCATTTTCTGGATTGGTGGCGGGCCGCGCAAACGCGCAATGTACAGGGAGCAACCCGTACACGTGCACGGAGACGCAGAGTGTGTCGATACCCGCTGGCCCCAACGGCACGGGTTTTGGCACCTGGGTGGTGCCGGCTACCAATTATCCCTCCAATCTCACCGTCAGCGGGCTCAGCGGCACCATCAGCGCCGTCAGTGTCCAGCTGCACGGCCTGACCTCGAACGCTACCGGGAGTGGGTGCGGTACAGCCGACCTGGGGGTCCTGCTGAAAGCCCCGAATGGCACGTACATGGAACTGATGGGGCTCGCCGGCAACTGCGGCGCCAACAACCTCGAGGACTGGTCCAATGGAGGCGTCACGCTGACCATCCAGGATGGCGCCACCCCCATGCCCTATTCGGGCGACTCTCCCTGCACGAATAATAGCGGCGCCGGATGGCCTCACCCCGTCGAATCGGGTGGATTTAACGAAGGCACCTTTGCTCCCACCTCCTGCCCGTTAGGCAACAACTATGACACCTACCCCCCATCCGGGCCGGGAACGATTACTCACGGAACAGCGGCCGCGCCGTTTGGCGCGGCTACGCTTGGCATGTTCGACGGCTTTGGCAGCACCGATCTCAACGGCAGCTGGAGTTTGTACCTTGTTGACGACGGGGGCGAGTATTCCATTGACGACGATATCTCCATCAGCGGATGGAGCCTCATCTTCACGCTGAACCAGACCCAGACCTCGACCACAACCGCGCTGAGCTCCGGCACGAATCCATCCTTCACCTCGGGAACCGGCAGCTCGGTGACGCTGATGGCAACTGTGACGGGCAGCCCCTCACCCAGCGGCGGGACGGTTGCATTCAAGGACGGGACATCTACAATTTCGGGCTGCTCCGGTGTGGCCCTGTCGGGCAGCTCTGCCCAATGCGTCACGACATTCACCACCCAGGGCAGTCATGCACTCACAGCTATGTACAGCGGCAGCGGAAGCTTTGCCGGCAGCACAGGCTCGCTCAGCCAATTTGTGGAGACTCCAACCACAACTTCGTCGGGCGCTTTCTGCAATGCCGGCGGCATTACGATGCCTGGACAGGGCGACACTTCTCCCTATCCCTCGGTCGTCAACGTGACTGGGATCAGCAATGCGGTGGCTACTGTTTCTCTAACACTCAACGGTTTCTCCTGGAGTCCGAGCGCGAATGCCGTCCACCTGTTGCTGGTGGCGCCGAGCAACCAGGCCTTCGAATTTTTCGCCGCCACCACCGACGCCAGCGCCGGAAACTACATTTTTACCGACACCGGAACGCAAATAACGGAAGCGGACGAAGAGGGTGCTCTCTCCCCTGGTACCTGGCAGCCGGCGGTATACACCGTCCCTCCCCCTCCCGAGGACGTATTTACGCCGCAACCGCCGACTCCCGCACCCCAGGTTCCGGGCAGTTTCACGGTCGCGGCCCCGAGGGGAAATCCAAGTGCGGGCACGTTCGAAAACACCTTTAACGGAGCCACAGCCAACGGCGCATGGGCGCTCTTTGTTTACGACGACGCCGGCACCACCGCCAGCGGTTCCATTACCGGCGGCTGGTGCCTCGACATCACCCAGGCATCGGGTGCGGCTACAACGACCACGGTCACCACGGCCCCTGACCCGTCTTTAACCAGCGTCAGCGTCACTGTGACCGCGACCGTGAAGAGCGGAGGCAACCCGATCAATTCGATGGGCACGGTGACCTTTACCGAGAATGGCCAGAACGTAGCCGGTGGCCCGGCCAGCCCAGTGTCTGTGAACAGCAGCGGACAGGCCAGCTTCAGCACCACGGCTCTGCCCGAGGGCGATCACAACATTCTTGCGACTTATAACGGCGTAGCCAACACCTACGCCCTGAGCTTCGGAAATAAGATCCAGCGCGTGGACAGCACGACCACCAGCAGCATCAATAGCGGCGTTATCTCGTATTGCAACCCGGGCACAATTACGATTCCCAGCCTGAGCAATTCGACCGACGAAGGACAGGCCAGTCCGAATCCATCCAATATTTTTGTGGCCAATGCACCGGGGACGATCAAGCAGGTCACCATCACGCTGAACGGCGTGGAGCTTTCAACCCCGTACTACCTGACTTCGCTGCTCGTTGGCCCGCTGAACACCACCGCCGACAGCCTGGATTTCTTCTCGGATGTGGGCGGCTCTACTCCGATGACTTCGGCTGTGAATGTGACGCTTGATGACAACGCCGCTTCGAGTTTGGGCACCGGAAGTGCGGGATCGCCCCTGACAGCGAGCTCCTTCAAGCCCACCAGCGGGAAAGGCAGCGACACATTCTTCGCCAGCGCGGACGGATTCTATACGCCACCCTCTTCGCCGTATCTATACGCCGAGCCGTTCAGCAGCACCACGCTGGGCGACGTTTTCGACAGTCAGAATCCCAATGGCACCTGGAGTCTGTACCTCAACCAGGATAACCAGTCCGCCAACAGCAGCATGAAATCCTGGTGCGTAAATCTCACCGCGAATGCGCCGGTGGTGACCGCCAACCTGCCGTCCACCAGCACATTCACGCAGGGGCAGACGGGGCAGTTCGGGCTGACCATCGAGAACACCGGCCCTGGGTCCACCGGCGATCCCACTGGGACCAACCCGATGACGGTGGTCGACAATCTGAGCTCGGCCTTCAGTTATGCGGGCTTCACCGGCTCCGGGTGGAGCTGCGGGGCGGCCGGGCAAACGGTGACGTGCACGAATGAAAGCGCGATTGCCGACGGGGACGACTACCCGACGCTGACCATCGACGTGAACGTGAGCGGGAGCGCGAGCGGGACGATTGATAACAGCGTGTCGGTGAGCGGGGCTGGAGCGGCTTTGACCAATTCGAATACCGACGCGATCACGATTGACATACCGCCAGCCATCACCAGCGGGAACAGCACGACCTTTACGGTGGGGAGCGCAGGGTCGTTCAGCGTGACGGGCACGGGCACGCCGGCGCCAACTTTTGGCGAAACCGGACCGCTGCCCAACGTTGTCACCTTGTCAACCGGGGGGCTACTCTCGGGCACGCCATCGGTGGGAACGGGTGGCCAGTATCCGATTACGATTACGGCTTCCAACGCGGTGAGTCCCGACGCGACGCAGAGCTTCACGCTGACGGTGGATGAGCCTCCGACGATCACGAGCGCGAACAGCACGACGTTTACGCCGGGGACAAACGGGAGCTTCAGCGTGACGGCTTCGGGGTATCCGGCTTCTACTTTCAGCGAAACCGGACCTCTGCCCAGTAATGTCACGCTGTCGCCTGCCGGGTCGTTGTCTGGGATCCCGGCGGCGGGGACGGGCGGCACGTATCCGATCACGATTACGGCTTCGAACGGGATTGGCACCAACGCGACGCAGAGCTTCACGCTGACGGTGAGCCCTTCGGCGATGACGATTAACTGGACGCCGGTGGGGACGATCATCGCCGGCGACGCGGGGACGGGAGTGCTGACTGCCACGCCGAGTTGCGGGGCCTGTGGCACGTTCAGTTATACGGAGAGCCAGGGCGGATTTCACACCCCGCCGGTAGGGATCAGTTCCACGTCGGGTCTGGCGGCGGGCACTTATACGATTACGGCGAACTTTACGCCGACGAATCCTGCTGCGTGGTCGGCGAACAGCGCGCAGGCGACGCTGGTGGTGAGTGGGGAGAGTGTTTGGATTGTGAACTCCGGAGCCGGCGGGACGAGTGAGCTGGCGGGGAATGGTGCGGGCATCACGTCGAGCGCCGATACTGGAGCGAATGCGGCGGTGGCGATCGACAACGCGGGCAACGTGTGGAGTGTGGGGACGGGGCCGCTGGTGAAGGAGACGACCCAAGTGGGGACGGCGCAGAACACGATCACCTCGGGCGGTGGGCTGAACACGCCGGCGGGGGTCGCCATCGACGGCAACGGTCAGGTGTGGGTGACGGATGGGAGTGGGGCGTTGAGTCTGTTCTCGAACTCGGCGTCGGTGATTTCGCCTTCCGGAGGAATTATGGATCCGACGCTGTTGTCGACGCCGGGCGGAATTGCGGTGGACCTGGGCGGGAGTGTGTGGATTGCGAACACGGGCAACAACAGCGTGACCAGGATTCTGGGAGTGGCTGGGCCGGTGGCTCCGCTGACGACGGCGGCGGCGAACGGTACGACCGGCGCGAAGCCCTGAATCAATAGCGGCCGGTCTGCTGTCTGGATCGTGGCACAGGCTTTGGGGGGCATCGCGCCCGCGGCGGTAGAGGCGCCCGAGGGTGCTCCGAGCTTGTCTCGATTCGCCGAGTGAACTATGCTGGGTTCCCTCTATGCCTCACGGATTCGAAGCGTATCGTGTATTTATTTCGGCGCCAGGCGATCTGGAGCGGGATCGCCAGGCTTGTCATGACGCCATTGCAGAAGCAAATGAATCTACCGCTATGCCGGCGAAGGTGCTGCTGGTTGAAGTAGGACTGCGGGATAACGAGCAGATCAGCGGCCATCGCAGCATCGTTTCGGATAATGTCCGCTGGAGCACTTACTTTATTCAGTTGTTCGAGGACGACTGGGGACCGCGGGATCTGTTTCGCAAGCTATTTTTGCTGGCGGTGGAGTGCCGCGACGATCCGGCGATGCCGATGCGTGACGTAGTGGTTTGCCTGAAGGATGCGCCGCGCGAAACTAACCCGGAGATACTGGCTTTTCGCAAGGAGCTTGAAGAAATTCCGAATATTCGGGTCTTTCGTTACGGATCGATTGATTTGCTGAAAGAGCACCTGAGAAGTATTTGCGAGGGATGGGCTCGGGATGCGATTGAGCTTGCGAAGACTGCGGCGGATAAGTCGGTGTCACCTGCGCCGGGATAAGTCGAAGTTGACCCCGGGGAAGCTCTGATTGAGCCTTCGAGAACCATTCCTCAGGGGCTAAAGCCCATTTGATTTTGCGCCATTTACGGCACGACTGAAGTCGTGCCCTGATACAAAACCAAAGAACAATTCATTAACGAGCTTCAGAGCCACAACACTAGAACTGGTCTCATAAATGTCTGAGCAGCAGGTGAAGACAGGCAAGGTGGACAAAGCCGAGGAAGTTCTCGATGTGGTATTCCCATCGAGTGACGAGGCGGCGGAAGTTGTGCATCCAGGCAAAGCGCCGCTCCACTTTCCAGCGTTTTCGATAGCGGCGGAGCTTGCGGCCATCCTGAGTTCTGCGCTTGCG
>PMUI01000138.1 GCA_003166955.1 Acidobacterium sp. | reverse complement strand
TTTATGAGACTGGTTCTAGGATGTTCGCTGCGCTGGCACGCCCAACTAAATCAACCAGTCGGTACGCGACCATCTCCTTCTCCTTCGCGTCCCACTCTTTGCGCTGGCGATGGATGTATATCCAAACCCGGAGCCGCTCGTCGTCGGAAAGAGTCCTTTCGGTGACCTCGACTGGTATTCGACGATATTGCTCGCGACCTTGTTTAACCAAAGCTTGGGAATTCGTCCAGCGCCGGTCGCCGTCGATAATGCGGTATTTTCCCTGTAATTCGGGATGCGGCTCCACAAGAAGCGGTTCGAAAATTCCCTCGTTCGCTTCGATCTGACGTTGAAGCTCCATGTCCTCCTTCGGGCCGAGACGTGGTTGATCCGGATTAGGAATTACGTCGTCCAGATCCACCGTAGTGCGATAGGTGCGTAAAATGGTGCGGTCGAGCCGACGCTCTTGCAAGGCGGAATTACCCGCATGAGCGGGGGTGGGCATCTGAGTAATCATCTCTAAGATACCTCCGTCATGGCGGCGTCGTCTTCCGTGGAGCCACCGATAATCAAAGCGACTTCGTTGTCCAGATCAGCCTTGGCCTTTTGGATAGCGCGGATCGCCTCCCCCTGCTTCGTCCAGTTGTTCTCGTGCCACTGGATTTCCTTCTCCTGCCGCTTCAGCAGGCTGGCAGCCCGCTCATCGACGCGGCCCAGAAGCAGTGTGCAGCGCTCAGAGGTAATGAATTCATAAAGAGCTGCTGTCTTACTCTCACGCTCGATCTTGCTGAGACGGAGAGTATGAAGTTGCAGCAGGTGACTTCGAACGATGCTGGCGACAGCCACAACTCGAGCCGGGTTCGCAAGCAGCACTCCATCTTGCATGTGAAGCTGGCGCTGGCGCTGCGGGAATTTGTGCGTAGAGAGAATTGCATGCTCAGCCTTCGCGGCGAGCTGATCCTTCTTGAGTTTGGTGACATGCTCTTCGCGCCACTGTTTGTGATTCTTTGAATCGTAGAGGATGGTCCCGCACTCTTGGCCGCGAAGCATAACAACATGGCGGATGTCAGCACCGGATGGCGGATGTCAGCACCGGGAGCCCCTTTCGGAATCCGGACGATTCTGTCATCCGGAAATTCCGCCTTGAGGGCCTCGTACACGTTGACTTCCGCACCCTCTCCCAACTCTTCGTTAGTCTTCTGCTCAAAGGCGCGTTGCAACTCTGCGATCTTAGCTAGGTGCTTTTGATCTCTCTCAAATCCCCTTGCCTTCTCGACGTTGATCGCATCCTCCTTCGCCTTCTCAAGAACCTCGCGCTGGGTATTCAGATCCCCCTCGAGCACGACCAGACGCTGCTCAGCGTCATGTGCCCTCTCCTCCGCTTTAGCGGTGGCCTTCTCGGAAGAGGCGAGCGCGTCCTTTGAGCGCAACTCTGCTGCCTCCGCCGCCAACTGCCGAATACGCGCGGCGTCATTCGCTGCCTCTTCCCTCACCTTTAGGATTTCGGCTTCCCTGGATTTGGCCATCTCATCTAGCTGCAATTTCAGTCCAGCACCTCCCTGCTCAGCTAAGATTCTTCCCTGTTCAGCCTCGTCAATATGGGACCGCAAGGCGGCTTCAGCCTCCATTTGCGCCGCTTCGATCATCGCGATCCTGTTGGCCGCAGACGATTCCGCATTTCGCGTCGCTTCGTCCCTGATTTCCATCTCTCGTTGCCGCGCCGCTGCTCCTGCAGCCTCAAGGGCAGCTGCGCCGGCTTGGCGCAAATCCTCCATCTCCGTCCGGAGGGAGGCCTCGGTCTCCTCCGCAGATTGCCGACGGGATTCCGCCGCGTCGATTTGTTGCCGGAGAGCCGCGATGACCTGCTCAAGCTCCCGCTGCTTTTCGCCAACTAACTTCTCCGCCGCCTCTCGGCCCTCCCTGCGCGCAGTCGCTTCGCGAATCGCGCTCTGGTCACGCTCGAACTTGATGTTGGCTTGCGCCTGCGCACCAGCTAGTTCCAACTCCTGTGCAAACCGCTTCTCCAGCTTGGCTGTAATGGTCAGCGTTTGTTCGCGCTCCTTGGCGGCGATGCTCCCACCGATTTCCTCGATTTTGTCGGGGGGAATCTCTTGGCCACAGGTTGGGCAGGTGTCGACCGCTATATGCAAAGGGAACTGCTGTCCGGAATTGACCTCTGAATGCTCGGCGCGTTGGTGCATGGCACAGCTTCACTTTCTTAGGTCCTATTTTGTCCTAATATGTCCCGCTATCAATTGAAAATTTTACACGCCAAATTTTTCGAGGCATTTTCGGATCCATAGAAAAGAAATCGGGCGCGCAGCGCCCAACCTTGCTGCCGCAGGCCGTGGGCGGAGGCGCGAAGCGACCGCAGCCCACTCGCCTTACTTCCGTTTCCAGCCCGCCGCTCCCTGTCCGCAAATGCTAACCGCCTGTCTGCAACCTGTAACCAGACAGCTGTGGAAATTTGTCAACCCCCACCCCAAGAATCCAAAGTAATAACCCCTGATTCACAAAGACTTCCACGCCAAAATACCAAAAGAAATTTGGCAGGTTTTATAGCCAGACTTGTTATCCTAATAATAGAGAGTAAGAAAGAAAAAGCCTCGCCCAACGGCGGGGCTTTTTCGTTGCGGACACCGGCCCCTGGCTACCTTTTGGGGGCTTGTCGCAACTGATCCGTTTCCAATCACGCGAGTCAAATGGGCCTGAAGGAGAAAACAGCAAGCTCAACACAATCAATCAAGTAATCAAAAGGTTGATCCCCCGGGTGCAAAGGTGAATTCAGCCAAACAGAGTGATCGGTCCCCCTGGCCCGCGGCCATCCGACCCGGAAGGGGCCCGTGGCAACTGATCTTTCTTCAATCACCTGGGTCAAATGGGCCTGAAGGAGAAAACAGCAAGCTCAACAAGATCAATCAGGTAGTCAAAAGGTTGATCCTCCGGCTCAGAAGGTCAATCCGAGGGAAAGAAGAAAAAAACCTCGCCCAACGGCGGGGCTTTTTCATTGGAAGAAAGGAGAAGCGCCATGCACCTCGTTGCGACACAGCCCGCAGACCGCTTCTCCGCAACACCCCGCTCACGACCCCGATTGCATCAATCTCAACCAGGATTGCTGCAATCCCGGCCAGGTTTGATGCAAACTCGGCCGAGTCCCGGTCATACCCGGCCGCCTCTGCATCAAACGCGGCCGAGACCGATCTGACTTCGAACCAATCAACTAGCCCGATCACGGACGTGAATGCATCAAACCCGGCCGAGATTGATGCAAACACAGCTAGGTCACAACTGACTGATTCGAAGTCACCCCGCCCCAGTATCAACCTGGTAAACCCATCGAAGTCGTTGAAAACAAGTCATCGCGAAATTCCGAGGGGGGGGCAAATTTCTCAGTCAGCCCGAACCTCAGGGCCTCGAAGGTCACTTCGTTCCCCAACCGCCTCCGCCCGGAGTCTCGATGCGCAAAACATCTCCCGCCTCGAGATGCACGCTGCACTTTCCAGGCAGTTCAATCAACTCGCCGGTCGCCGCCTTGATCACGGTCGCTCGGCCGGCTGCGCCGTCCTCGCCGCCCTCGAGCCCCCACGGCCGAAACTTCCGCCGATCGGCCAGCAAAGTCACCTGCGCCGGAGCCAGCAGCTCAATCTCGCGGACCAGCCCGTCGCCGCCACGAAACCGGCCCGCGCCGCCCGATCCCCGCCGGTACGAGTACCGCCGAACACGAAACGGATATGCATATTCGAGCGCTTCAATCGGCGTGTTCAGCGAATTCGTCATGTGGGTCTGCACGCCGGAAATTCCGTCGAGTCCAGGCCGCGCGCCCATTCCACCGGCCGCGGTCTCGTAGTAAGTGAACGGTAATCCGCTGCGCGGATCGATGCCGCCAATCGTAAGATTGCTCATCGTTCCAGCGCTCGCCGCCGGAACGCGATCCGGAATCGCCTGCGCCAGGGCTCGCATCAGCACGTCGACGATGCGCTGTGAAGTCTCGACGTTCCCGCCCGCCACTGGAGCCGGCGGTCGAGCATCGACGATGCTTCCAGGAGGAGTCACCAGCGTCAGCGGCCGCAAAATACCGGCCGTCGCTGGCGCGTCGTCCTCGAGCAGACAGCGCAGCACATAGAAGCACGCGGAAAGCGTGATCGCGCGAACCGCGTTCACGCTGCCTTCCACCTGCGGCGACGATCCGCTGAAGTCGACGTGAATCGACGCAGCCTTCGGATCAAGTCGAATCCGAACGCTGATCCTGATCGGCGCGTCGTCGATGCCGTCATCGTCGAGCCAGTCTTCGGCAACGAACTCGCCGGCCGGCATGCGCCGCAATTCTCCGCGCACCAGCCGCTCGGAATAGCTGAGCAGTTCGTCCGTGAGCGCGCGCAGGCGAGTCTCGCCATACTTCTCAACCAGTTCGAGAATGCGCCGCTCGCCGACGCGGCAAGCCCCGATCTGCGCAACCAGATCTCCCTCGCGCTCCTGCGGCGTGCGCACGTTCAGCAGGATCAGGTCCAGCATTTCGCGGTCGATCGTGCCGCCGCGCACGATCCGGACCGGAGGAATCCGCAGTCCTTCCTGGAATATCTCGCGCGCCGGCCCCATCGATCCGGGAAACGCGCCGCCGACATCGGCGTGATGCGCCCGCGCCGAAACATAGAACCCGGGCTTCTTAACACCCGGCAGAAAAACCGGAAGCACCATGGTGACGTCCGGCAGGTGCGTTCCGCCCGCATAAGGATCGTTGAGAACCACGATGTCGCCTGGCGCAAACCGGGTCGCCGCCACCGCAGCCTCCACCGACATCGGCATCGACCCAAGATGCACAGGCATGTGATCGCCCATCGCGATCACGCGCGACTCGCCGTCGAACACCGCGCACGAGTAGTCGCGCCGCTCCTTGATGTTGGGCGAAAGCGCCGTGCGACGCAGCGCCGCGCCCATCTCCTCCGCAATGGAGTGGACTGCGCTTCGAAAAATGGCCAGCTCGACCGGATCGTGTTTCTGCCCGGCTGTCTGTTCGCTCACGCCTCGTCTCCAATCGTGACAACCAGGTTCTCGAACGCATCCACCGCGGCCCGGCAATCCGGCGGCAGCACTGTAGCCGAGGTGTACTCCGTGATCAGCGCGGGCCCCTCGATCACATCGCCCGGTGCGAGCCGTTCGCGATGATAGAAGCGCGAGGAGACAAACTGCCCCTCAAAGTAGATCGGCCGTTCGGCATAGCTCGCGACGCGGCCGTCGCCAAGCACAATCTCCCTTCGCCTGGGGACGTACGATTCTGCCCGCGCAATCATGCGCAGGCGAAGGTTAACGACTTGAACCAGTTTTCCCGGATCAGAAAAGCCATAACGTTGTTGGTGAAGCTTATGAAATGCAACAATCGAGTTCGGCGGAGCCTCCGCGCTCCAGGGCAAGTTCAATTCGTACCCCTGCCCCGCATAGCGAAGATCCAGACTGTATTCCGCCAATCCCTCTCGTCCCTCCGCCGCAAACTCTGCCCGAGCGAGATCCTCGAGTTCCTCGAACAATCGCTCCAGATCGCCGATAGCCTCGCCGTCCAGCATCACCGTGCGCGCATGATCGCGCACCACATCTGCGAGCAGAATTCCGAGAGCGGAAAGAGCCCCAGGCATCGAGGGAATCAACACAGTCCGGATTCGAAGCGCACGCGCCAGCGAGCAGGCGTGCACTGGACCGCCTCCACCGAACGCAACCAGAGTGAAATCGCGTGGATCGTATCCCTGCTCGACCGAAATGACGCGGATCGCCTTATCCATTTCCGTTTCAACCACGCGCAAAATCCCTGCAGCGAATTCTTCGATCGACGGCAACAAGCCCTTCTGTTCGACCATCAGCTTCTCGGTTCGCTCGCAGTGCAAGGGCACACTGCCTCCCAGAAAGCTTGCTGGATCGAGTCGCCCCAGCAGAAGGTTGGCATCGGTAACCGTCGCTGTAGTCCCTCGCCCAAAGCAGATCGGTCCTGGATCGGCGCCCGCGGATTCAGGACCGACGCGCAGCATACCACCGCGATCGAACCGAGCGATGGAACCGCCACCGGCGCCGACCGTGTGAATCTCCAGCATCGGGACGCTCACGGGTACGCCCGCCACGACCGATTCCCGCGTCCGGCGCACACCGCCGCGCGTGGCGTCAGAAAGGAAGACATCGGTCGAAGTCCCGCCCATATCGAGTCCGATGATCCGCTCGAAACCTGCCCACGCAGCGACTCGAGTCGCGCCGATCACGCCTCCGGCCGGACCGGAGAGAACGGTCCGCACCGGTTCTTCCCCTGCAACACGGGCCGAGACGATTCCACCCGAAGACTGCATCACATCGACACCGCTACCGTGATGCTCTCGAGCCACTCGCTGCTCGAGGTGCAGCAGATATTGCCGCATACGAGGCGCCAGATAGGCATTCACAACCGTGGTTGAGGCCCGCTCGTACTCACGAAACTCGGGCAGAATCCGATGCGACACCGAGACAGGAATGCCGAGACTGTCAAGCGCAGCTTCGACGCGCCTCTCCGTCTCCGGATTCGCAAAGGAGAACAACAATGAGACCGCCACGGCCTGCGCTCCGCTGGCTCGAACGGCCTCCACAAGCGCTTGCAGCTCGGCATCGGCCGGACTGCAAAGGGTCTCTCCCTCCGAGCTAACGCGCTCCGCTACGCCGAAGCGCAGCTCGTCCGGCACGACACACTCAGGAACCGGCGCGAACCAGTCATACAGTGCGCCGCGCGTCTGCCGTCCGATGGCAACGGCGTCCTCACAGCCCGCCGTGGCGATAAAGGCGACTCGTGCCCCGCTGCGCTCCAGCATGGCGTTGGTTCCGAGAGTCGTCCCATGGCGAACCTCGACAACTCCGTCGGGTTGAACCTGGGCGAGCGCATCGACAACCGCGCAGGCTGGATCGGCAGGAGTAGAGAACAGCTTGAGAACGCGAAGATGCCCGTGATCCAGATAAACGCAGTCGGTAAAGGTGCCGCCGGTATCAATCGCCGTGCGCAAAGGCCAGTGCTCTCGTATCGTAGTATGACGGCATCCGGGTCACCCGCGCCGTATTCCTGAACTGTAAAACAACCGAGGACCAACCTTGAACGGAATCTACGGCTGGCTCGCGGAAGCATCCGGAGAACAGAAGCGTACGCTGCTGGCGGCATCGCTGGGCTGGATGCTCGACAGCATGGACGTGATGCTCTACGCGCTCGTGCTCGGGCAGGTGCAGCACGAGTTGCACCTGTCAGCGGCAATGAGCGGTGCAATGATGTCCATGACCCTGCTCAGTGCAGCTGCTGGTGGCATCGGCTTTGGCTGGTTCGCGGATCGCGCGGGCCGGGTTCGCGCTCTGACGGCGAGCATATTGATTTACTCGGTGGCGACCTTCTTCTGCGGGGTGACGCACACGGCCCTCCAGCTGCTCATTTGCCGCATCGTGCTCGGCTTGGGCATGGGTGGAGAATGGGCCTCCGGAGCGGCACTGGTTGCGGAAACCTGGCCCGCCCACCATCGAGGAAAGGCACTGGCTCTCGTTCAGAGTTCGTGGGCGATCGGATACGCTCTCGGTGCAGCGCTGGTGGCGCTCGTGATGCCACGGTTTGGTTGGCGCGCCGTCTTCTTCGCCGGCACGGCTCCCGCTATCATCGCCCTGTGGGTGCAGTCGCGTCTGCATGAACCAGCGGAATGGCGTCAGGAGCGGACGCACCGGCCTCATCTGAGCCAGTTGTTCCGTGGTCGCATGGGCCGCGGCACTCTCATCTGCGCAACTATGAATGCCGCCACGCTCTTCGCATGGTGGGGACTGTTCACTTGGGTGCCCCGGTTTCTTTCCATGCCAGCCGCCGAAGGTGGGCGCGGGCTCGGTATCGTGATGACTTCGGAATGGACCATCGTGATGCAGATTGGGACGTTTCTGGGTTACATCAGCTTCGGCTTTTTTGCCGATCAGTTTAACCACAAGTACACCTACATCGCTTACCTGCTGGTGGCGGCGCTCATGGTCCCGGTCTTTGCCTTTGTCCGCAATACCCAGGCTTTGCTTGTCATTGGCCCACTGGTCGGATTCTTTGGAACCGGTTATTTCAGCGGATTCGCAGTCATTGCAAGCGAACTCTTTCCAACTGCTCTGCGGACCTCGGCCATGGGGTTTGTTTACAACATCGGCCGCATCGTGAGCGCGGCCTCTCCCTGGCTCATTGGCCGCGTCTCTGAGCGGGCCGGTCTCAGTTGGGCGCTCACACTCACCTCAGCGGGATTTCTGATCGCGGCGCTGATCGCCACCACGCTGCGCCTTCCGGTCGAGGAGGTGCAGGCAGCAGAGTAATGGAGCTGCTGAACTGCGGCGCACTGCAACCATAATAAGGCGGCGGCGTTCGAATTCAACGAGAATGCGAGTCCTCCTTTCGAATAAGCGCATCTGCTGCCTGTACTCTTTACATGGGAAGATTATGAAGATTGGAATCACCTGCTACCCCACCTACGGCGGCAGTGGCGTCGTCGCCACTGAGCTTGGCATTGAGCTGGCCGCCGCCGGACATCAGGTTCACTTCATCGCGTATTCGCAGCCCTTCCGCCTTCGCGGCCGCGAGCAGGACATTGCCTTTCATGAAGTGCCGGTCTCGAACTACCCGCTCTTCGAATACCCTCCTTACGACCTGGCGCTCGCCACGCGCATGGCTGAGGTCGCTGCCTACTACGAGCTCGACCTGCTCCATGTCCATTATGCGATTCCACACTCCATCTCCGCCTATCTCGCGCGGGAGATGCTCGCTCGACAGAAGCATCGGCTGCCATTCATCACGACCCTGCATGGCACCGATATCACCTTGGTCGGGCTCGACCACTCGTATCTGCCGATCACGCGGTTCGGTATCGATGAGAGCGACGGGGTAACCGCCATCTCGAATTACCTAAAGGACAAGACAATCCAGGAGTTCCATCCGGAAAAAGCGATCGAAGTGATTCCGAATTTTGTGAACTGTGACGTATATATGCCTCTCGTCGAGACGGAACGCGCCGCTGGCCGCGCTCGCTATGCCGAACCTGGCGAGAAGATCCTCGTGCATTTGTCCAATTTTCGACCCGTCAAGCGTACTGCAGATGTGATTCGCGTTTTTGCGCGGGTAGCCCGTGAGCTGCCGGCGCGCCTGCTGATGATCGGCGATGGACCAGACCGCTCCGCGGCCGAGTGGATCGCCCACCGAAAAGGAATTCAGGACCGGGTGCACTTCCTGGGCAAACAAAGCAGCGTCTCGGAAATCCTGCCCCTCGCCGATCTTTTGCTTATGCCCAGCGAGCTCGAATCCTTCGGGCTGGCCGCGCTGGAAGCCATGGCGTGCCGCGTACCTTCGATCGCGACTCGCGTTGGTGGAGTACCGGAACTAATCGAGGACGGTGTTAACGGGCGGCTCTTCCCCGTCGGCGACGTGGAGGGAATGGCAGAAGGCGCCCTGGAGCTTCTGCGTGACCCTGGCCGCTACGTTGCCATGGCCGAAGCGGCCCGCCATACCGCCCAGAGCCGTTATTGCGCCTCAAAGATTCTTCCCCTGTACGAGGACTTCTATCGGCGCATTCTGGGCGGTGCGGCCGGATCCGGTTAGTGGATCATGTTCAGCGTGTCCTGCGAGATCGTATCGAACGTTGTAATCGCCTTTGAGTTCGCGTCATACGCTTGTTGCGCAACAATCAGATTCGAGAACTGCGTTGAGATATCCACGTTCGAATTCTCCAGCGCATCGTCCTCAAGGGTTCCCAGGCCGCTCGTGCCTGCCACGCCGGTAGTTGCTGACCCGGACGCGGCGGTCGTACTGTAGCTGTTTCCGGGATTAATGGTGAGTCCCTGCACGTTGGCCACGTTGGCCAGTGCTATCTGACCAACGACCTTCGTCTTCCCGTTGCTGAAGCTTGCCGAGACGACACCGGAGGAATCGATCGCAAAGCCCCGATACGTCCCGCTGGCGTAGCCATCCTGGGTCGTAGCGGAGACGGCGGTGCTCGCCGTGCTGGCATCCGACGAACTCTGCGTGATCATGCCGGTGCCGTTGCTCCCATACAGGTCCCAGGTAATCCCCAGATCCGCCGCTCCGTCGGTCAGACCGCCCAGCTGAATTCCCGCAACGTTGGCCGTCGGCGAGATCAGATTTCCGTTTGCATCGAATTGCAGGCTGCCGCTGGCGTTCGCCGAGGCGGTGCCGGCGGCGCTCTCGAGCACGCTGCCTGCCGTGGAGATGCCCGCTCCGACAATGCTGATGCTGGTTCCGTTATTCGTCGCCACCGCACCCGGTATGGCCGCCAGCGCAGCATTCAGTGCGCCGGTATAGGTGTTGAGAGATTCGCCTGGAACCATCGGCGGCACGGTCGTCGAAACGCTCGTGCCACAGCTGTTCGTGCCCGTGATCGTCAAATTCGTCGATGGATCGACCGTATCGCCAGCGGCGAACTTGTAGGTGTAAGTCGTCGTGGAGCTCTCCACCAGGTTTCCTGTCGTGGTGACAGTGGCGCCTCCGACGGGTGAGACTGTGATCGTATTCGTATTAGCGTTTAACGCCACTGTAGCGTTCACCGCGGGGGGGGCCCGCCAGAGCGGTCTGGAGCGCAGCCTTATAACTGCTCAGCGATTCACCCGCGCCGAACGCGGCCACCGTCGCCGTATTCGTGCCGTCGCTGATCGTCAGGCTCGTCGACGGATCGACGGTTGCTCCCGAGGCCAGCGTCCACGACGTGGCGCCTGCGTTAACCGTCGGAGCCACGGTCTGCGAAGGCGTTGTCGCAGTGGTTGCCGACAGCGTCGACGGATCCAGCGACATGCTGTAGCTCCAGGTGTTCGTGCCCGTCTTGCTGAAATAAACCGTCGCCTCGTGTGCTTCTCCCAGAGAATCGTAAATTTGCACTTGTCCGTTCACCGTCGTGCCCGGCGTGTCGGCGGCATTCAGGTTCGCGGTCATCGACATGGTGGTGGTCGCTTGCGCATTCTCCACCTGCCCCACCGGCAACTGGATCGGAGTCAGCGGCGAGTTGGTATTGACGACGCCATTGGCCGCAGGGTACCCCATTACGCTCTGGCCGTCCTGGGTCATCAGATAGCCACCATTTGTAGTGAAGTTGCCGTCCCGGGTCAGTGCGGTCGCTCCATCGCCACTCTGGACGAGGAAGAACCCGTTTCCATCGATGTATGCATTCTGAGCGTTTCCGGTCTCCTCGATGCCGCCCTGGGTGAAATCCGTCTGTGTCGAGGCGACTTTGGTGCCGGCGCCTACCTGCAGAGGATTGCCGGATCCGGTTGTGCCAATCTGTTGGTAGAAGAGATCGCTAAAGGTTACATCCTGGCTTTTGAATGCGGTGGTATTCATGTTGGCGAGATTATTCGCGATAGTGTTCAGGGCTTTCGACGATGCCTCCAGCCCGGTCAGCGGAATTGAAAAAGATGACATACTTCCTCCCTGGAGCGCCCGGCGCGCATCTAGCGCGCTGGGGTTGAAGTGGATGTGCTGGCCTGCTGTGCCCGGACCCTTAGCGAACTGAGCATGGAATCGAGTGGGATGGACGACGAGCCCGGGGCCAGCGTCTGTGTCGCTGCGCTCAGGGCAGTCGTAATGCGTGAAGCGGGGTTTCCGGTATTCGGTGCGCTCAAATTCCCTGCTGCCTCACCGGCTGCAGCGGTACTTTGCTGAGAACTGACAGCTGCTCCGTTCGCGTTGCCAGCGGCGCTAACGGCTGAACCAGAAGCTGTCCCCGAGGACGTGGTCGGAGTCAGATCCTGATTGATCTGGATCAGCTGCTGAAGACTGTTCACTTGCACCAGTTGGTTGATGAACTCGTTTGGGTCGGTATTTGCGGTCGGATCCTGGTTCTGTAACTCCGTGACCAGAAGCTGTAAAAAGTCGTTGGCCGTGACCGTGGCTGTATTAGTGCCCGTCGAGGACGCTGAACTGGCGCCAGACGAAGATCCCGCGTCTTCCGCCCGCGGAGCCCCCACTGTCGATACCCCGGAGGGATTTGAAAATATCTGCATGACGCTCCTTTCATCGCTCATAAGCATCAGACCCGTACGTTGATGTAGGACAACCCTTGCACATCCACTTCGACCGGAGACCCCATCAGAGATGCGTCCGTTTCCCCAGCTTTCATATCTCGGGCTCCTCCATTTCGCGATTGGTTGCCGGAGGAGTCGCCACCGCCACCCGGCGACTGTGAAAACCTCTCTGAGGCGAGCGTGTCGACGCGCACATGTTCCCCGGCGAGATATTCACGAACCATCGGCAACTGCGCTGAGATCGTGTTGTGGGGCTCCCCCGGTCCGCTCGCCAGCGTTGCCGCGATCTGGCCCGCTGCGCTGTTGGTGCGGATTTCCACCCATCCTAGCCGTTCCCTATGCACACCAATTGCGAGCCGCTGCGGGCTGCTTTCGATCACCTGAGGCAATGACGCGGAATCCATCCGCTCAAAGGGGCCGCTGGAAGGAAGATGCGGATGCACGCCTGGCGGTGATTGCTGTTCGGTCATCGTTCCAGCAGCTACATGCCATTGTTGCGGCCCGCTTACCGTCGCAGGAGCGGAAAGTTCTAAACCTGAACTCCTCGGCGCAAGCAAAGGTGAAAGGGGGGCAACCTCATGCACTCCAGAGCAACTGAGAGACTTGGTGATTGCCGCGTCCGCGCCGCCTGCGGACGTTTCCGCTTGAATTCCGGTGACTCCAGCCTTCAGGCATGACAGAGGTTGCTGCCCGTCTCCGACTTTGCTGATTTTCGGGATAAGCTCCGCCGTCGACGATGCAGCGTTAATTCTGCCGAATGAGTGGGCTGCGGGTGCCTGACTGCTCCGCGCATGGACCCTGTCGTTCGGCATCAGCATTTCGGACACCGCAGGTGCACCTGGCAGCGGACCGAGGTCGGCCCCCATGTTCGGCTGTGAACTTGAGGCCGGTACGACCTCCACAGGTGTCGGTGGGTTGCCAGGGCTGGTAGGTGAAGGGATAGGATGAGGCTCCTCTGATTTGGTCTCCTGATGCCAAACGTTTGCGCGCGCGGGGCCCGTTTTTTTGGCCAAATCGGTTCGCATTAAATTGTCCGGCGGGTCAGTCAGTCTTCCTGACTTGGGCCGTGTATTCGCGGCCGGAGCCGATCGCAGCCCGATAAGAGCCGCATTTCGTGTAGCCGAAGGCCCCAAAGACCCATCAGTCACACTCGGCGACCAGGACTGGTTCTCGGACTTCGTGTCCGTTAAGCTTTGATTGTTGGCAACCGGAATCCAATCGACTTCCGACCGACGCACGACGGACCCCAAAGACCCATCCGCCACACTGGGCGACAGGGACTGATTCTCGGACGTGTCCGTGAACCCTTCATTGACGCCAACCGGCCTCCAACCGACTTCCGACGGACGCACGACGGACCCCAAAGGCCCCTCTGCCACAATGGGAGACAGAGACTGATTCTCGGGCGTGTCCGTGGACCTTTCATTGATGGCAACCGGCCTCCGACCGACTTCTGACGGAAGAACGGCGGAGTCGTCCTCGGCGACGGGCTGCTGAGGATCAGAATCGGCGATGCTCATCCGCTCCGCGCTTCCAGAGACCCCTGCTATTTGTGGTTGCGCACCGACCGCAATCCAGGCAGACGCGTCAACCGTACCGGTGCTATCCCTGTCGGCAGCCTCGGCATTTGGATTCGTAGTAATAGGTTGCCCCGCTGATATCCTGTCAGGACCGTCAGCGACCCTGGCCGGGCAAGTTGCGCCTTCTCTGACCACAGTCCCCCGACCATTGGCGTTGAACACAGATGCCGGCCTCGCAAGTCGCACCGGGCCCTTCGGGGCATTCGTCGCCGAATTGCGCATATTCGCGATACTGCGCAGACTATTAGTTCCCTTCAGGGACCGCGCCGACACGATCGGCGCTGAACCAGGCAGCGGATTGGCGGTCGGCGGGTCCGACATAGCTGTCCCCAACATCGTGTGTGCGGGAATGACCCTCGCTTCGGGACCGCGTCGAAGTACCTGGGAGGCTGATCGGTTAACCTTCTGCTGCGTATCGGGACTCGCGAATTCCGACGATGTTGCCCCACTTGGTAGCTGGTGTCGAACCAGTTCACTGAATAGACCTGGGGCGCCCAATAGAGGTGAATGACCGACGGTGACTGCACCTGTTTTCGACACTTGGTCAATCAACATCTGAGCGGCAACCGGATGCAATGGTGAGTCCCTCTTGCGCGTCATAGTGCAATGAGCCTGCCATTTCAGCGCGGAGCTCTGAGAGACGTCTTATTTTTGTTGCCGATTCCCGCGCACCGAACGGCTTTGGAACCAGTCATCGGTACGATTCTGTTCTCGGCGATCCTGACATCTCTTTTCTGCACGCATTGCATTGGCATGCAGGATCTCAGTCTGCAGGCGGTCCACACGGCGCGCAAGCAGCTCTTCGTGTGCTCGGTTGACCGATGGTTTGTGTGCGCTGGCGAGATCGCCGAGTTTTGCCTTCCTCCAACTGCAGATCTCGGCGTCCGCCATCTTCAGCAACCACGCTTCCCGCTTCGCTGGCTCCTCTTCAGTCAACCTGAATAGGGCATCGGAACGTATGGAAAGAGCGAGTTCCCGTTGCTTCTCTGCAGCTACTTCCAGATCGTGCATTTCCGCAGCTTTCCCGGCGAAATTGAGATGCGAGAGATCTTCAAGGATTTCTCGAACGCGCAGCAGCCGGTAGAGTTGTCGCCTCATGAAATGGCTGCCTAACCGGCACTATCGATGGCTGCAACCAACCTGAGCAGCTGATTCCTGGAATCGTCAAATGTCTCTCGCTCGTGCGCGCTTTGGATCAGAAAGTTCCGAATCGCGGGTCGGAACTGAATTGCGCGGTCTAAGTTCTGATCGGTCCCCAGCTTGTAAGCTCCAATCCTGATCAAATCCTCGGATCGGGCCCAACTGGAGAGGAGGCGGCGCAGTGTCGCGGCTGCTCTGGCGTGATCGTCGATTATCACCACGGGCATCAGACGGCTGATGGACTCATTTACATCGATGGGCGGGTACCATCCCTCAGCAGCAAGTGTTCTGGCGAGAACAACATGCCCATCCAGATAGGAGCGAACTGCGTCCACAAGAGGATCCTGCAGATCATCCCCCTCCATGAGCACTGTGTAGAAAGCCGTGATGCTGCCTGTACGGAAACGGCCAGCACGTTCGATCAGACGTGCCAGCCGGCTGAACACCGACGGAGTATATCCTCGCGTCGTTGGCGGTTCACCGGCTGCCAGACCTACTTCCCGGGCAGCCATTGCAAAGCGCGTGAGCGAGTCGAGCACCAGCAACACATGTCTTCCGGTGCTCGCGAAGTACTCGGCCACGCTCGTGGCAGCCAGCGCCGCCCGCATCCGCAGCAGAGCTGACTGGTCCGACGTGGAAACCAGGACCACAGCGCGTCTCTTGCCTTCGGCCCCCAGACCCTCTTCCAGAAACTCCCCGACTTCTCTGCCGCGCTCTCCCACCAGCCCAACGACAATCACATCCGCATCGCTGTTACGGGTCATCATTCCAATGAGCGTGCTCTTGCCGACTCCTGAACCCCCGAAAATGCCGACTCTCTGGCCGCGTCCCACGCTGAGTAAAGCGTCGATGGCTCGGACCCCGGTTCCCAGTGCTTCGCGGATTGGCTCGCGATCCAGCGGCGCAGGGGCAAGGCGCTCCAGTGGAACTGCCGTTTGCAAAACGGGCCTGCGTCCGCCATCAAGAGGTTGGCCCATGGCATTCATCACTCTGCCAATGAGTTCTTCTCCGACTTCCACGCGAGGCGTCGTTCCCAGCGCAGCCAACGGATCCCCGTAACGAATCCCATCTGGCGCATCCAGCGTCATTGAAAGCACGCCGGTGCCACGGAAGCCGATGACCTCCGCCGGATGCACTCTTCCCGCCGAGTCAAGGATTTCGCAGCATTCGCCCACCGAGCAAGGTGGACCTTCCGATTCGATCGCCTGACCGGTGGCTTCGATGACTCGGCCTCTCCAGCGATAGGGCGTGCGATGACGGAGCCGGGCAAAATATGTCCCTAACAGGTCCATTCAAACCTGCTTTCCGGCGCCGACTGGACGGGCGGCGCAGCCCTTCGGCTCTCTGCGGACCTCGAGCAGATCAAAGAAGCCCCGCTCGATCTCCTCCAGCTGTGCACGCACACCCAGATCGACCACGCCCAAATTGCTTTCCAGCACGAGCTCATAGTTTTGCAGTCCAGTGTCCGCACGGACCTCCGGCCGGAGCGCCAGTCCAGGGATCAGGCGTACCATCTCTACCCACATATCCTGCTGTCCCGCCGGCACCCTCAGCCGTACTTCCGTGGAGTCAGCGAGCTGACCCAGCGCCACCCGGACCGCACCGGAGAGCAGAAGTGGATCGAGTTGCGACTCTCTGTGCAGGATTCGTTCGGCAACGGCTAACGCGAGCCGTACCACCTCCTGCTCGACACGCGCGAGATACTCGTCGGTTTGGGCACGAAATTGTTCGACGGCCGATCTCAGTTGTCCGGCGCACTGCTGACGCCATGCAACCTGGTCGCCCCCCGCCTGCTGTTTACCCTGCTCCACCGCTTCATGCCGGACGCTTTCCAGCTTTCGTGCGTGCTGCTGTTCTCTCTCTGCGAGTTTCGACTCCAGTTCCCGCATTCGAAGCGCCAGATTCCCCGGCGATTCAAGTTCCGCATCCGATGTCGACGCCGCCGTCAGCAGCGGATACTCCATCGGCCGGACCTTACTCTCGAGTTTGCTCAACATGGATTTTCCCGGTTGTTACACTACAAAATCATCGCCCTGTTCGAGCTTGAGAATCACTTTGCCTTCGGCTTCCAGGTTGCGGGCCAGAGCGAGAATTTCGTGCTGCGCTCCGGCAACCTCCCTGGCTCGCACCGGACCCATCACTTCCATATCCTCTTTCAGCATGTCCGCCGCGCGCGACGACATGGCCGCAAAGACGTGCGCCCGCAAATCCTCCTGTGCACCGCGCAGCGCCAACGCAAGCTGGCGTTTATCTGCAGCCGCCACAATCTCCCGGATGCTCGCTGGCGGAATCGTCACCAAATCGTCGAAGGTGAACATCAGATTGCGGATGTTCAGCGCCATCGCGACGTCTGCCGCCTCGATCTCGTCCAGGATCTTCTTGGTCTCTTCCGACTCCATGCGGTTCAGGAGATCGGCCACGGCTTTGAAGCCTGAATAGGCCTTTCGGCCCGTGTCACCCATATTCTCGAGACGCCGGTGCAGGATCATCGCCACCCGCTGGGCCATCTCCGGAGAAAACTGCCGCATGGCGGCCAGCCGCCGGATCGCTTCGACTCGCCGCTCCTCGCTGAGGCTGTCAATGACCGTCGATCCTCTCCTGGCGTCGAGATGGGCCAGCACAACTGCGATCGTCTGCGGGTGCTCGCTCTCCAGGAACTTGCCTAGCTGCTGTGGATCGACTCTCTGCAGCACGGTCAGATCGCTCTGACTTGCCTCCTGCGCGCGCTTCACCAGAGCCAGCAGGTCTTCGGCGCGTTCCTGGCCAAACGTCTCCATCAGCAGCTTCGTTGCGTAATCCAGTCCGCCGTGAACCATGTACTGCTGGGTATCCAGCAGTTCGTGGAATTCCTCGATCACGTCGAGAGAGATTTCGGGCGAGACACCGCGCAGGTCGGCAATTTCTTCGGTGAGCCGCCGAATATCCGGTTCGGAGAGATTCTGAAGGATTTTCCTTCCCATCTCATCCCCCACCGCCACGAGAAAAATCGCTGCCTTGCGCACGCCGCTCAGGGCGTGACTTGTGTCAGCGGATGGACGGGCAGAAGAGGCCATGACTTTACTCCGAGCGGATCCAGCTCTCCAGCAACCTTGTGCTTTGCATCGGATCGCGCTTTACGTTCTGGGCAACCTGCTCGAATACGTTCTGCGCCCGTATCTTGCGTTCTTCTGCCATCTGCTGTTCCGGCGACAGCTCCGGAACTTCGGCCGCCGCCTGAACGCGAAGAGGCACGGCCGGGCTCGCCGCTGGTGCCGCTGCCGTTCGGCGGCCCTGACCCGAAGTCAGTGAACGCAGCGCCGGACGCGCTACAAAGAATAAGAATGCCAGCATCGCCGCCAGAATCGTTCCGCAGCGCAACAAAGGTTCCGACCGTTGCGCCATCGCCAGCAGCTGCTCTCCCCGGCCCGGCTCGGCTCGAACCACATCGTCGTCGAATGCAAGCTCCTCCACGCTCACCTGATCCCCGCGCGATGCGTCGAAGCCGATCGCCGACTGCGCCAGATCGGTCAGACGCTTCATTTCATCCGGCGTGCGCGGCTGCCAGCTCGCCTGCTTCCCCTCCCCCATCCGGTGATAATTAATCACGACCGCCGCGGTCAGCCGTCGCATACGGCCCGCAACTTCTACGCTGTGCCGCACCTTCTTCGAAACTCCGTAGGTGGCGCTCTCCTGCCTCGCGCTCTGCAAATTCCCGCTCCCCGCGGGATAAAGCGGTGGCTTCGCATTCGGCGCGTTGCTCGCCGTACCCGGAATCCCGGAAGCGGTCGGCTGCCCCGAGTTTTGCTCGTTGCGCTGCATCGACAGGGTCGCCGCCTGCGCCGGATCGTAGGTTTCGTCCACCTCATCGGCGGAATTCGGATCGTAGTCGATGCTGACCGAGGCTCTGACATTTCCCGCGCCCGCTACCGGCTCCAGCGTCTCGACAAGTTTGGCTGCTATCTCCCGCTCACGGGATCCCGGCGCCGCATCACCGCTTCGGCGCCCCAGCACTCCCCCTCCTTCCGCATCTACCAACACCACATTTTCCGGCCGCAGATCGTCAACTGCGCTCGCCACAAGATTGGAAATCGCCTCCGCCTCCCCATCCGCAAGAACGCGATGCCGCAGCCGCAGCACAACCGACGCCTTCGCGTCCCGTTGCTCGGTCGTAAACAACGAATCGTGCGACAGCACCAGATGCACCCGCGCGGACTGGACCGAAGCCAGCGTCGCAATCGTATGTTCCAGCTCCCCTTCGAGCGCCCTCTGATAATTGACCTTCTCGTCGAACTCCGACCCCATCCAGTTCGGATTGTCGAAGAGTTCGAATCCCATGCGGCCACTCCTCGGTCCCCCTTTGGCCGTCGTTGCCAGCCGCGCTTTGTCAAGATTCTCTGCCGCCACCCGCAGGCACGTCCCGTCCGGCGAAACGTCAAAGGGAATAGCGGCCGTGGTCAATTGTTGCGCCATCTGCCGAGCGTCGTCCGGATCGAGTCCCGCATACAGCGTGCGCCAGTCCGGCCGCGAAGCATACCACGTGAGTCCCCCGAAACAAACCACCAGAATCACTACCGCCATCAGCATACGGCTCCGCCGGCCGGGCTCGAGGTTGCGAAAGCGGGTTGCCGCCTCTGTAGCCAAAGCTCCGGCTCGCTGCTGTACGGTCAGCGCGGTCTGCGGTTTTTCAGGTTTGTCAGCCATCCTTCGTCACCAGCATGCCGCTCAGAACTGCATCCCCATCACCTGTTGATACGCAGCGACCGCCTTGTTACGAACCGCCAGTGCCAGTTCGAAGCTCATGTCGGCTTTTTGTGTGGCAATCAGCGCGTCATGGACATCGACCCCGGTTCCCCGCAACATTCCTTCCACCGCCGTTGACGCCTGCTGCTCGAGTCCATCGACGCCGGCCACAGCATTCTTCAGCATGTCGCCAAAGGGTGCCGTCCCCGAGGATGCGGATCCCGTCGACGCAGATGCTGTCGCTGCCGATGGTGCGATGACGGCCGGCACGGCATACGAGGCGATGGCTGTTGGCTGCATGGGCGAACCTCTTATTTCAAAATATCGAGCGAAGCGGAGAGCATGCCCTTCTCCGCCTGCACCGCCGAACTGTTCAGACCGTAGGCTCGGGTTGCTCCCATCAGATCGACCATCTCCGTAAGCGGATTGATGTCCGGATAGGAAACGTAACCGTCTTTGTCGGCGTCCGGGTGTCCCGGGTCAAAGCGTCGCAGCGGGTTCCCCTGGTCGGCCACAACCGCGGCTACACGAACTCCGCCGATCTCCTGATCGGATTGTCCGGATTCCCCCAGCAGCTGACCGGCAAAGCTCTGCTCGGGAGCCGTCGACGTGAACACAACATGCTGCCGGCGATAGGGACCGCCATCCTCCGTGCGCGTAGTCTCCGCGTTCGCCATGTTGGCGGCCACCACCTCAGCTCGTATGCGCTCGGCCTGGAGCGCAGATCCGCTCACTTCCATCACTCCGAACAGATTCATCTCTGCCAGCTTCCCGGCGAGGATCGCCGCCCTTTACTTCTGGTCTTCGTGTATGGCATCCAGTTCCCGCGTGAACACGTGCTTCAGCAACTCCACGCCGGAACGAAACTGCAGTTGCGCCTCGGCCATCTTCATCCCCTCACGGTCCATCGAGACGTTGTTCCCATCCGGACGCTCCAGCAGACCTTCCACCGCGCCCGGATGCACCGGCGGAAGAGATGCAGCACTCATCGACCCGCTCTCCGACGAATTCATTCTGTCGAGCGAATGCGACATCTCCGCGGCAAAATCAAATCCCTCCGTCCGGTATCCGGGCGTATCCACGTTCGCCATGTTCTGCGCCGTCACCTTCAGTTCGAGAGATGACAGATCCAGATATCGATTCAGCGCCTCGGTCACCGGTGTCGTGATTTGCATCGATCGCGCCTCGCGGAAGTTTTCACCCCCTGCCTCATGCAACAGGCCAGCCACGGTTTCCCCGCTCGATTAGAGAATCCTCATTAGGACTCGTCAAATTCGATCTCCTCCAGATCGATCCGCGGCCGATCTTCGGCAAGAATCCAGGCACGCTCAAGAGTATGTTCCAGCTCCCGCACATTCCCCGGCCAGGAATACGCCACCAGACGAGCCAGAGCCGGCTCAGTGATCTGCTTGGCCGGGCTGTTTCTTCCCAGCTTCTCGAGGAAATGTCCTGTCAGTACGGCAATATCTCCGCCGTGGCCCTCGAGTGCCGGTGTGCGAATCAGAAAAACCGCGAGCCGATAATAAAGGTCGGCGCGAAACTCTCCCAAGGCCACCAACTTCGCCAGAGGACGATGTGTGGCGGCCACGATTCTCACATCGACGCTGACGGATTCGTTATTACCGACACGCTGCAACTCTCCCGTCTCCAGGAATCGCAACAGCTTCGCCTGCAATCCCAGCGGCATTTCGCCAATTTCGTCCAGAAAGAGCGTGCCGCCATGAGCCGCTTCGATTCGTCCCGTGCGATTGTCCACCGCACCCGTGAAAGCACCGCGTGTATGTCCAAACAACTCCGCTTCGAGCAGCCCTTCCGGAATTGCCGCGCAGTTTAAAGCAACCAGCCTGTGATTTGCTCTCGGACTAAGCCGGTGTAGTGCTCGAGCTACCATTTCCTTACCGCTCCCGGTTGGCCCTTCTATGAGTACGGGCGTCGCCCGGGGCGCCACCAGGCGAATTCTCCGGCTGACTTCAAGCAATGCCGGATGCGAGCCGATGAATTCCGGCAAAAAGGCTTCGCGTGTGGTGGCGATATAGGCTCCATGGTCGCTGTTGCGGGGAGCGGCGCCTGTGGATTGACCAAACTCTGATTTCTGAACCGATGGTGTCGTCAGTTGTCCCTTAGATCCATCGACCCTCCGGGTCACGTGATTCCCCGGCGCCACGTTCCAGATAGCGTCGTCGCTGGCTTGCGCCCTTCGCAGCGCCAACAGAACCTCGTTCCGACGCGGGCCGCGCGGCGTACATCCGGCTGCCAATGAGGTATCCGCCATAATGAGATCGACGCCGGGATGAACTCTCCTGAACTCCGCCACAAATTCATGAATTTCCAGATCCGGCAGCCACGAGTCGAGGACGACCGCTTCCGCCGGGGACGCGTCGAGGCAGGCAAGGGTCTCCGCACCACCCGCCGTTTCCCGCACCTGCCATCGCAGGTCTGACAACGCGCTGCGCAGCCGTTGGCGAAACGAGGCGTCCGCGCTGACCAGAACCGCTGTTCGGGCCGCACACGATACTCTGGATTGTGCTGCTGTTCCCATTGATTTGCTCCTTTCCGGAATGCCTGCTTCCGGTAACGCGCGGTGAATCAGGGTCGCTGACCAATCGTGTATCCGATGCCCCGTAGCGTCTGGATGATGGGTGGTGGAGCGCTTGTCTCTCCAATATCCCTGTCATCGGCAGCAGGACCGTCCTGCAGCTTTCGACGCAGATAGTTGATGTAAACGTCCACCACATTTGTACCGGTGGTTTCGCTGAAGTTCCAGACCTCTCGCAACAACGTCGCACGCGAGACCGGCCGGCCACGATGCATCATCAGGTACTCGAGAAGCGCATATTCCCGGGTAGTCAGAGGTACCGGCTTTCCTTTGCGGGTCACAGACCGTTCGACACGTTTAAGCTCCAGGTCTCCCTGACGCAACACAAGTCCCGGCGACCTTCGGCGCATCAGAGCTCGGCATCGCGCGCGCAGTTCAGCGAAGGAAAACGGCTTCTGCAGAAAGTCGTCCGCACCCATTTCAAGGCAGCGAAGCCGGGTTTCCTGCTCGTGCCGCGCTGTCAGGATGAGAATCGGCACATCATCTGTAAGCGACCGCAGGAACTCCAGCACCTCTGTGCCGTCCCGCTGCGGGAGATTAAGATCGAGCATCGCCATCTCGGGCAGTTCGCTTTCGACAGCTTCTATCGCCATCTCACCATCGGTCGCCATCGTGACCTCATGACCCTCCTGCTCCATGCCACGCGCCAGGAAGTTCCCCAGCGCCCGGTCATCCTCAGCGATCAGCAAACGCATGTGATTTATCTCCCAGACCCACGATCTCGCGGAGGCCCGTCAACTTAAAGAGAAATATGAGAAGCGTCCAAGCATGATTTCCGGAATGAAACCGGCTTCCCCAATCGTCCAGAATTGGGAAACGACATAACAGCGTTTGTTTTCCTTCACTCATTCGCCTTTTGTTCGCTATAATGGCTGCTATGGCAATTACGCGGCGACAGAAGGAAGTTCTGGAATTCATCTCTGGATTCGTACAGAAGAACGGCTATTCTCCGTCTTTTGAAGAGATTGCTCGCGGTCTCGACCTGCGCTCGCTGGCCACCGTTCACAAGCACATCACGAATCTGCAGAATAAAGGTCTGCTGTCACGCGCGCACAATCGCAGCCGTTCCCTCGATGTGCTGCCGCCTCGGGCTAAGGGACGCGGCTTCGATCGACTACCGCTCGTCGGTCGCATTGCAGCCGGCTATCCAGTCGAGGCGACGGAAATTCCGGAAAGCATCTCACTTGCCGATATTATCGGCAACCGCGATGTTTTTGCCCTCCAGGTCCGCGGAGAATCCATGCGTGATGAGCACATTCTCGATGGCGATTTTGTGCTTGTCGAGCGTACCAACACCGCCCGCTCAGGAGAAATCGTCGTGGCATTGTTGGGGGGTTCCGAAACCACGCTTAAACGCTACTACCGGGAAGGCTCGGTTATCCGGCTACAGCCCGCCAATGTGGAGATGGATCCAATTATCGTCCCCGCTGCGCAAGTCGCCATCCAGGGGCGAGTATTGGGCGTACTCAGAAAATACTAGGCGGAAAGAAGCATGCGTTGGCGCCGCGGATTATCCAAGAACGCGCGTAATACTCCGCGCAATCGTTTCCTTCGGAACATAGCCCACGATCTGATCCGCCACCTTGCCCCCCTTGAACAGGAGCAGTGCCGGAATGCCCCGAATTCCATAGCGCATCGGCGTCGCCTGGTTGTGATCGACATCCATCTTCGCTACCTTCAAACGATCAATGTATTCGTGGGCTACTTCGTCGACGATCGGCGCAAGCGCGCGGCAAGGTCCACACCATGTTGCCCAAAAATCAACGAGGACCGGCTCCTCGGATTGAAGCACTTCCTTCTCGAATGTCGCGTCGCTCACCTCCACGACCAATTCCCGCGGAACCCGTTTAGCTGTGAGCGTCGCTCCACAGCCGGGGCACTGTGACGCCTTCGCTGGTAGCGGCTCCCCGCAGTTTGAACATTGTGTTGCTGTAAGCTCTTGACCCGACGTGGCCATGTCCTTTTGTCCCCTCTGCATGATGCTCAACGCACTCATAGTCTACCCGATCTCATATAGATGCAATCGGAATCCGGCGGTCGCAGGATGGGTGATCTCAGCACAGTTTGCGGTGCAAAAATTAAGGCGCCCGGATTCTGTAAAGAATCACGGACGCCGGAGCAGCCCTCCCCCAGAACTGCCCACAGATGCGAAAATAGGGCCTCGGGTGGTTTGTGTAAAGCAATCTTCGGTAATTTTTGGTAATGGGGCGAACTGGTTACCAGCGGGCGGCAAGACATATTACCGCCGGCTGCCCCTGGGCTTACGAATTCGCTTGATCGAATTCCCTCAATCCATGATTTTCCTCGCACGGAAATGCAACCGGATCCGGTTCCAGCCCACAAATCAAGAATTCAACCTTACCGAGGCCGTCCAGATCTCGAGCAGCTAGATTTCGGGCTCCGGAAGCTGCGATCTCTGAATCAGTTAGCAATAAGACTGCAGGACCGGCGCCACTAAGCGCCACTCCCGCAATTCCCCCTTTGCCTGCAAGTGGCAGTAGCCTGGGAAGTAGTGGACATGCTTCAACTCGATACGGCTGATGCAGGCGGTCGGCCATGGCCGTGGCAATCACGTCAGTCTTCCCGGTCGCAAAAGCCGCCGTCAGCAGCGTCGCCCGTTGCAGATTTGCAACTACGTCTTTACGCGTATAGGTCACCGGAAGCATGCCGCGCGAGGCCGCCGTTGCCAGTGGTTGCTCCGGCATAACGATCACAGCGCGCCACTCGGAAGGAGGCTGAATCGAAACAGCGTGAACCCTGTCTCCCTCCAGTGTGCTCGCGACAAATCCACCCATCCAGCAGGCTGCGGCGTTGTCGGGATGACCCTCCAGTCGCGACGCTTCCGCCAATATTCGACGACGGCTCCATCCGAGGCCTCCGAAATGCGCTGCCAATGCGACGGCCGCCAGCCGCACGGCAGCCGATGAGCCTAACCCCATCCCCAATGGAATCTCGTTCCTCACCAGGTACTTCAGCGGAATGAACGGCCTTTGATGGTCGGCAAGAACCATACAGTACGTCTCAAGGAGCAGGTTGTTCTTCGCGGCACCGCAGATTTCCGCGCAGCGCCCGGTCGCTTCCACCGAGACGCGGTTCGATGGGCACGCATCGACGTAGAGGTAGAGCTTCAGGGCCACAGCAAGCGAATCAAATCCTGATCCGAGATTCGCTGAGGTCGCCGGTAGCCGCAACTGAATTCCGCCCATCAATGAACCCGCTCCAGCTCACGCAACACCTGATCAGGGGATGCGTCAATTCGAATCGCCTCGCGGCGTGTCGCTTTTATCTCCGATGCAAGCCCTGCCATCTCCGCTTCAGCCGGGATTTCACCGCGATGGTATTGGATCGTGTAGTCAGGGTCCTTCAGCGTGTGACCGGTGAGCACGAGCACTACCGATTCCTCATGGCCAATCTTTCCCTGCAGCAACAGCTTCTTCAACCCCGCAAGAGTCACCGCCGACGCCGGTTCACATCCAATGCCTTCGGCTCCGATCTCCGCCTTCGCCAGCGCAATCTCCGCCTCGGAAACCTCCTCGACCCATCCGCCGGTCTCCTGAACCACCCGCACCGCCTTCCGCCAGGAAGCGGGATTTCCAATGCGAATCGCTGTGGCTCGTGTCTGCGCTTCAACCGGCTCAATCTTCTTTCCATCGAATTCGTTCATCGCCCGAACCAACGGGTTCGCCCCCTGCGCCTGCACAACAGAAATCCTCGGCACCCTCGCCGTCAATCCCAGATGCTTCATCTCCAGAAAACCCTTGCCCAGCGCTGAACTGTTCGCGAGGTTCCCTCCAGGAACAATCAAATGATCCGGAACCTGCCACTCCAGTTGCTCCGCGATCTCGAGTGCGGAGGTTTTTTGCCCTTCAAGCCGATAGGGATTGACCGAATTCAGCAAATACACTGGTGCGCGCCGGACGACCTCGGCGAGCACGCGCACGCAACCGTCGAAATCGGTTCGCAGTTGCAGGGTCAGCGCACCATAATCCAGCGCCTGAGCCAGCTTTCCCCAGGCGATTTCCCCGTCCGGAAGCAGAACCAGACTCCGAATCCCGGCACGTGCCGCGTAGGCCGCCATCGCCGCCGACGTGTTTCCGGTCGAGGCACAGGCCACCCAGTCGGCCCCGAGCTCCCGCGCAACAGAGATTGCCGTCGTCATTCCCGTATCCTTGAATGATCCAGTGGGATTCATCCCCTGGTGCTTTGCGCGCAGTTGCGAGACGTCTAGTCGCTGTCCGGATCGCGGCAGGGTATACAGCGGGGTGTTTCCTTCCCCGAGTGAAACGATGTTGCTCTCGGCGCCGAGGATCGGCAGCATCTCGCGAAATCGCCAGACTCCACTGCGATCGGCGGCTTCCAGCGATGAGCGGCGCTCCTTCCACAGCCATCGGAGCGCGCTTGGATTGGGCCTCGTTTGTTTCGGACCGTGCCAGTCTGGATAGACCACGTCGTACAAATCGCCGCACTGCTCACAACGAAAGTTGCGAGGCAATGCCCTCGGCTCAATCTCCTGCGCGCAGCCGATGCAACGCAATTGGTAACCTTCATTCATCGTGAGCCGGTTGTTTTCAGCCTAACACCGCACTTCTTCTCGCCAGGATCGCCTACTTTCATCCAATCGCAAGTTCAATTTCGTCTAAAATCGTCTAATGGCATCCCTCCTCACCCCGCGCGACGCTGCCACGAGGCTTGGCATCTCCTACGCCGCCATCAAGCAGTGGATCTATCGCGGCAAACTGAAAGCCAACAAAACGCCCGGCGGGCACTACCGCATACCAGAGTCCGAGCTCGACGCTCTGCTGTTCAAGGCGAAGCGGCCGGAAACGCCGAAGCGTCAGATGATGCGTACCGTGAGCGGGCGTAACCAGCTCGTTGGCCGTATCGTCGAATTGAAGATCGAGGGTCTGCTCGCTCAGGTTCGCCTTTCCATTGGCGGCCAGATCATCACTTCCATCATTACGGCTGACGCCGCCCGCGAAATGCGTCTGGAAAAAGGCGAAACCGTCGCCGCTCTTATCAAGTCAACCGAAGTGATGGTGCTTCGTGTCTGATCGCCGCCTCTTCTACGCGGGTCTTTCGCTCCTGGCATTTACAGGGGCTTTCGTTCACCAGGCGAACTCGCAGCAACAGAACAACACGCTGCGCATCGCCGCCGCTGCCGACCTGCAACCACTATTGCCAACCTTACTCCGCCGGTTTGAACAGCAATCCGGGATTCACGCCGAAGCTGCCTTTCAATCCTCAGCGACGCTGACGACCCAGATCATCGATGGCGCGCCCTTCGATCTCTTCCTCTCCGCCGACCTTTCCTTCCCGCAACGCGTCATCGACGCCGGGCGCGCCGAGGAAGCTAAGCCTGTCCCGTACGCTCGCGGTACGCTGGTGCTTTGGACCCGCAACGATTCCGGCGTCCCCACCCTCGCCCTCGACGCGCTCCGCGGTCCCGCCATCAAAACCATCGCCATCGCCAATCCCGAACACGCCCCCTATGGCCGAGCCGCCCAGTCCACCCTGCAAAACCTCGATCTCCTCGATGCGCTCCGCCCTAAGCTCGTTGTCGCCGAGAATGTAGCCCAGGCAGCGCAGTACGCAGACTCCGGCAACGCTCAGGTTGGATTTATCTCCCTCACCTCAGCCCTCACTCCACGACTGAAAGCGAATGGTCACTTCATTCGCGTGCCTGCCGAGAGCTACCCTTCGATCCTCCAGGGCGCAATCGTCATTCGCGGAAGTGCAGGTGCTTCTGCAGCCCATCGCTTTCTCGAATTCCTCCAGCAGCCCGACACACAACAGATGCTCGCCGCAGCAGGGCTCGAGCCCGTTCGTTAATGGACCTTCAGGCTCTCTGGCTTACCGTGCGTCTCGCCGCCACAACGACGCTCCTGCTCCTGGCGCTGGGTATCCCGCTCGCGTTCTGGCTCGCCTCCACACGCGCGCCCTGGCGTCCATTCGTCGAGGCAGTCACTACCCTTCCCATTCTTCTACCCCCCACCGTCCTGGGCTTCTATCTCCTGGTCCTTTTGGGTCCGCATACAGGACTTGGACGACTCATAGAACGCCTCTTCGGCCATCCGCTGGCGTTCTCGTTTTCCGGCCTCGTGGTTGGCTCCGTGATTTATAGTCTTCCCTTCGCCGTGCAGCCGCTGACCGCGGGATTCCGATCCGTCGACGTGGCTCTCGTCGAGCAGGCGCGACTCCTGGGAGCCAGCCGGCTCCGCATCCTGTCATCCGTTTTGCTGCCGTTATCCGTCCATTCAGTCGTTGCAGGAGCCGCGCTCTGCTTCACCCATACCGTCGGCGAATTCGGTGTCGTACTCATGATCGGTGGCGACATCCCCGGCGCCACGCGCACACTCTCCATCGTCATCTACGATCAGGTCCAGGAGTTTTCTTACGCAGCCGCGAATCGGACCGCGCTGCTGCTTGTTTGTGTTTCCGCTCTCGCTCTTGTGCTGCTATACATGCGACGCGCTGGTGACGGTGCTTCCCATGGGTGATATCAGCATCCAGCATCGCCTCGGCAGATTCTCTCTGGACGTAGAATTTTCGCTGCTGAACAAGTGGACCGTCGTCTTCGGTCCTTCGGGTGCCGGCAAGACCACGCTGTTGCGCATCATCGCCGGTCTCGTCGAGCCCGGCTCCGGCCGCATTCAGCTTGGCCGCAGAACCCTCTTCGACTCAGCGAGCGGTGTCTCCGTTCCCGCCGGCCGGCGATCCATCGGCTTCGTCACTCAACAACCAGCTCTGTTCCCACACCTCACCGCAAGCAAAAACGTTGCCTTTGGCATCCGCCACCTCGACCGCGACCGCCGCGTAAAGCGCGTCGCCGAAATGTTGCGCCTCTTCGGAGCCGAGGCTCTCGACGATCGGCCCGCGTTCCACCTTTCCGGCGGAGAGCGCAAGCGCGTCGCACTGGCACGCGCCTTAGCCCCGGCTCCCGAAGTCCTTCTGCTCGATGAGCCCCTCGCCGGACTCGACGACGCTTCCGCTCAGGACATTCTGTCGCGGCTGCTTTCGCTCGATGTCCGCGTGCTCTACGTCTCGCACGACCTCGCCGAAATCTGGCGCCTACCGGCCGACGTGGTCTTTCTTGAGTCTGGCCGCGTTACCGCTGTCGGACCGCTCCAGCAGGTGCTCGCCACGCATCGCGACCAACTGCTCCGGCAACTCAGCCTCTGACTTAGTCCTTCTTCTCCCACACGCTTTGCAAAAACAAATAGCGGTCCCGATTCTGATCAGCTGCTGCTTGCGGGTTCACATCCAGATGCATTAGTTGCCAGCCAGTCTTGCCGTCGTACTGTGGCCATTGCGGCGCGTCCCCGCCATTTGGATCGCCCGTCCGCGCGAAATTTGTCCAGTACGTCTCGATGAGGTCGCTCAGCTTCTGATCCTCCGGCTGCCATACAGCGTCCGGGCGCGATTGCAGCGTTCCGAAGACATATTCGATTTCGCCGGAGTGAAACGCCCCCGATCCTGCGGGATGATATTTGTCCCCGGGCGCTGGTCGCTCGAAGTGATAGCGATAAACCGGTACCGTGCCCGCTGTCGCCTGGGCCTCCAGCCACTCCCAGGTTGAAAATGCGATGAAGCTGTCGCCCGCAAAATCGATCGCCGACCGTACCGCGTCCGCATCCGTCTGCGCCGCGTAGACTTTGAGGAACTCCGGAGCCTGCTCGCCGAAATCTCTCGTAGCCTGTTGTTGAAAACTCTGCACTGTCGGCGGCTGAGGATAATTCACCGCCAGTGCACTCGGCTCATCGCGGTTCCAACCTGCCAGCACCGGAACGTGCGCCTGTTTACCCTTGCTGTAAATCTGCGGAACACTCTCCGGCAGGAAGTAACCGTCGACATCAGGCCCGATGCCCGCGCGTCCTGGACTCGCCTGCGTCGCTATCTTCTGCATCATCTCCTGCGCGCTCATCCCCCGGAGCGCCGCAAGTTCCGACGTGCCGAAAGTCGCCATCGCCCAGGCCGGGTCGGTCTTCTCCCGATCCGCGAGTGCCCCGAACGACAGACCGCGACTATAGAACGCAGCGCCGCTCTCGCCGATCGCGTGAGCAAACAGCCCCTGCGCAAACGGTGAAGCCATCTGCGCGCTCACCGAGAACGATCCGGCCGATTCTCCAAAAATCGTCACATTGTTCGGATCGCCCCCGAATGCGTTAATGTTCCGTTGCACCCATTGGAGCGCCGCCGTCTGATCCATGAGCCCGTAATTCCCCGCCGCATGCTGCGGCGATTCCGCGGTGAGCCCCGGATGCACGAAAAACCCAAAAAAGCCCAGGCGGTAATTCATCGAGACCACAACCACACCCTTGTGCGCCAGGTGCTCCCCATCCTGTCGCGGCTCTGAAGTAGCTCCGGCAACAAAACCGCCGCCATAGATCCAAACCATCACCGGCAGTTTTGCCTTCTTATCTCTCGCCGGTGTCCACACATTCAGGTTCAGGCAGTCTTCGCTCTGACCTGGATCGCGAAATTGCATGTCGTGGAATATATCTGGCTGCATGCAGCGCGAGCCGAAATTCGTCGCCTCCCGCACACCATTCCATTTGAACCCGGGTTGCGGCGGTTTCCAGCGGAGCGACCCGACCGGAGCTCCCGCATAGGGTATCCCCAGGAATATGCGAACCTGGCCGCTGTCGCTCATCTTGCCATGGATCTTTCCCTTGTCCGTCTTGATCGTCAGCTGATCTTCGGCACGCGCTGACAGCGACGCCACGAGGCAACACCCGCACACTGCGGCCCAAATTGACCTTCTAGGAGACTGCATCAGTACACTCCCTGCTACTGCCGATCTTCTTATGCAAACTAATCAAAATATCAGACCAGCAGCTATCTGCGTTCGGTGGCAAGCATGTCTTCGATAGTCTCTCGTCGGCGGGTGAGCCTTGACGTGCGGCCGTTCACCAGAACTTCCGCGGGGCGCGGTCGCGAGTTGTAGTTGGAAGCCAATGACATTCCATACGCTCCCGCATCGAGGATCGCCACCAGATCGCCCTGCTGCAACGGTGGCAGTTCCCGATCTCGCGCAAAGAAGTCTCCCGTCTCACAAACAGGACCCACAACATCGGCAACCATTTTCCGCGACGATCTGCGGTGCTTCACTGCGACGATCTCGTGATACGCCTGATACAAGGCGGGGCGGATCAGATCGTTCATCGCTGCATCGGTGATCACAAACGTCTTGTCACCGCTCTTCTTCACATACAGCACGCGCGCCAGCAGCGCTCCCGCCTGCGCGACGATAAAACGCCCTGGCTCCAGAAGCAGCTTGAGACCGTCCACAGACTGCACCGCCGGAATCACCGCCGCCGCGTACTGGTACACCTTCTCCGCAGCATTGGAGGGCTGGTCCATGTGGTACTCCACTCCCAGCCCTCCACCGATATCCATGTACTGGATCGCATGTCCGTCCTTCCTTAGCTTGACGATCAGCTTCACCACACGCTCGGCTGCCGCGCCGAATGGGTCAGTGCTCCGAATTTGCGAACCGATATGGACGCTTACCCCGCTGGCTTCGAGATGCTTTCCTGGTCTCCGGTATACCGCTGCAGCCCGGCGAATATCAATACCGAATTTGTGTTCGCGCATCCCGGTCGATATGTAAGGATGCGTCTCGGCAAAGACGTCAGGGTTCACGCGCAGGGCGAATCGTGCCCGCTTACGAAGTTTTCCTGCGCGTTGGGAAAGAAGTTCGAGCTCCTCTTCGCTCTCGACATTGAACAGCAGGATATTCGACCTCAGTGCAAGGTCCATCTCGGCTGCGGTCTTGCCGACACCGGAAAAGACAATCCTCTCCGCCGCTGCGTGATCTACGGCAAGAACCCTCTCCAGTTCGCCGCCGGAAACAACGTCGAATCCGCATCCCTGCCGGGCGAGCAACTGGAGAATCGCAAGGTTTGAATTGGCTTTGACGGCATAGCACAATATGTGCGGGACGGGGCTGAACGCCTGCTGGAAAAGCTCAACGCGCTGCGCAATATGGCTCGCGGAGTAAGCATAAAGCGGTGTTCCGTACTTGCGAGCGAGTCGCTCCATGCTCACAGCGTCGCAAGCCAGCGCGCCTCCTGCATCGGGATAAGCAAACGGACGGTTCGAAATGGAAGAACCTCACCAGAAGGATGTCCCTGACATTATCGGGCTTCTTCCACCCCGTAAAGCTCACGACCGGTGTCCAAACTTCCGACCAGGTGCCTTCCGGTGCTCTCCGGGCTCATCCCTGACTGCATTATGGATGAGCGTCGAGCTCAAAACTCAGTATGGTGCCGCCTGTCGCCGCAGTCGCCAACAGTCGAGTTGCCAGCCCATTCGCAGTGAGTGGCGTGAAACTGACCGAGCCATCGATTCCCGATATCGCTTGGAGTGTCTGCTGCTCGAGAACGGGCGCTGGGGTACAGCTTCCCTGATCTGAGCACGGCTCCGTCCATCCGTCGAGCGTCTCCGCAAACGTCACATTCGCCCCTGCGAGGGGGTGCCCGAATGGGTCAGTTACATGGAGCACAACCGGAGCGAAGGTTTGGCCCGAGGAGACGTATTGCGATGTGCCGCTCCATGGGGTCAATACGGCGGTCTCCGAATGCACCGGTGTCACGGTGAAGGTCGCGCAATTCGTCGTCGTTCCTGCGAGACAAGCATTCATGGCTGCATTGGCACTCATACTGAACGGCCCGGCAGAGATTTGATTAAGGACGAGGCCGCTCGCATCGCTGCTGTTTTGGCTGGTCGCAACACTAACGCCCGATGTCGCTGACGTCCACGTTACGGTTTGTCCTGTCACTACCACGCCGGACGGATTGAGCACCAGCGCTTGCACTGGCCATTGCACAGTAGCTCCGATCGTGAGGTAGAGATTCGGTGTCAGGGCCGCGATGGAAGGTGGCGTTGCACCTGTGAATTCAGCAAGCACACTGCTTGCATTGGTCAGCGATGCCGTAACTTGCGCCAGCGAAGTTGAGCCCGGGATGACGGCCATCGTGACGGTGCCGTCTCCTCCGGTAATCACGCTGCATGAGGGTTGGCCGCAACCGAGTTGGGTGGCTCCTTCCGTGACTGCGAACGTCACGGTCACGCCCGCTGCGGGAGTTTGGGTTGTCACGTCGATGACCCGAACGGTGAAGGGCTGAGGGACGCCGATTGGGACGGTGCCCATCGGAGCGACCAGAATCGAGATAGCATCGTCGGGTGCGGCATCGTAGCTCACTCCACTGGAAATAGCCGCTGTACCGAGAGTCTGCAGATCCTGCACCTGCACGACGGCGGTTCCGGTTGCGCCACCGGACGCCGGAGCCATCGCAACGATCGTCGTGGGAGTCTCGCTCGTCACCTCGGCCGCCACACCATTTACGGAGACTGCGACGACGGGGCGAAATCCCATTCCCTGAATCACCATCTGTCCACCACCGACTGGTAAGCGGGCAGGCGACACGTTGTCCGCGTAGAGAATGCGCCCGCGATAGGCATAGTCCGGGCGACCATCGCCCCGCAGGTCGGCCAGACCGACACGAACTTCGCTGTCGGCGATAGTCAATACCGGAAGCGTGGTGAGACCGGCGATGTTGCCGTTGAAGGGCTGTACGGTTCCGGTGATCGGACCTGTGCCAACGGCATCAGTTCCGTTCCAGGCACCGAGGACCAGTTGCACCTTGTTATCTGTATTGCTCCCGTTCTCGTCCAGGGCGTCGGCTTCCACCGTGAATTCGCGTCCCCCCCGCGCCCACCATTGAAACCAGTCCGTGTGGCCGTACCCTGTGAGGCGGCCTGTCCATTCACCGTTGACTGGAACGTTCGCGGGCGAAGCTTCTGTTCCATCGGCTCCCGTTTGACTTTCGTCCGCGGCGTCGTCAAACACGACATTCTGGTTGATGGCGGATCCCGTGCTCAACGTGCCGAGCTGAACGACCGGCATTGTGCCGGATGGAGCCACCTGGCCGGTTGCATAAGGTCCGACCGAGGAGTTCCCCGTATAGAGCGGATTTACGCTCTCGAATGTCAGCTGGTACTGCGATGCGGTTGTGCCAGCAGGCAAAGGAACGCCGCTGAGGTCGAAAAAACCCTCAAGAGAAGGATCATCGCTGCCGAAGCGATTCAGCGGATCGCCGGACGAGTCGGTCGAACCGGTGACCGGATTTCCGGCGTTCCCCTGGAAATACGCACCGCTGACCGCCGTCGCGGTGTAACGGAGATCAGGAGCGCCGTTCGCGAGCGGCTGCAGGACGACATTGACACCCTGCATTCCCTGGCCGCCCGGGAACTGAATGGTTCCCTGCACCGAAATCGTCGCGGCTGCGGTGATCGTCTTGCCCGAAAAGCTGCTTAGATTAGCAGTCGTCACTGGATAAAGACGGTTCAGAGCGGCTTCATCGTCCGTTCTCAACTGCGTCGGATTGGACATGCACTGGCCGCTGCCTCCATTGCAGAGCCTTTCGATGGGGTGCATGATCGGCCAGCCCGCGAGACTATCCGTACTGAATTGGCCACTGTCGAACATCTCCTCATTGGTCTGCGACCAGTCGAGACCGAGAACGCGGCCGAAGCCGCGGACGAGTTGATACTGCAAATTCGCGATCTGATTCGCAGTGGTCGCACAGAGCCCGTTTATCAAAACCAGCGCGTGGACGATATTGCCCGTCACGCCGAAGTTATCCACCGAGACCATCACCCCGTTGTTCTGGCAGACCAGCGGCGAGTTGGCGCCGGGGCCATAAATCGCGTCAATCACGGAACCGTCCTCGTCATAGACCACTGCGACCGGCTTGTTCGTAGCGGTTGACTGAATGTCAGCCGGCAACGTGATTCCGTTCGCTCCGGATGGGACATTCGATCCGTTGACGTCTTCGGCGAGGCTGCCACCGGACTGGATCGAAACAGCGGCGGTGCTGACGTTGCTCCACACGGCGGCGGCGATTGCGACCATAGCATTCGCCTGCGTCTGGCTGACCTGCGCGCTCAGGTCGCGGAGATCGGTGTAATAACTGACCTGACCGTTGGCCCAGACAACGGGCTGCCCTTTGACCGCGGGGTTGAAGTAATTCGAACCGGCAACCCAGCGCGGTCCGCCAGCATGCGCCAACTGGAGGGCGAAAACCAGAACCAGGGAGAGAAGAACCAGAAAGTTCGAGACTCTGGCTGATGTCGTTTGAGATTCTTCTAATCCAGCAGGGAGACGCATCTCGGGACCTCCGGAGGCGGCCGGGACAAGTGCAATGGCTGCTTCCGCTTCCATTCCGACACAGGGGGTGCAGGAGCGGCAGAAGAATCGAAGGTGGAGTGAGCGGCATCAGTTCAGTTCGGGACAAGGGATCAGGCCGTTCCAATTCGGGAGCAGTCCGAATCCGTCTGCGATTGAGCGGTTTAAGCTCGGGTCGCAGGTACAATTTGAAAGTTCAGGCAAATGGCAGAAAACATCCGCGATACAGTCATCCTTGGTTCCGGCTGCGCCGGACTGACCGCAGCGATCTACGCAGCTCGCGCCAATCTGAAACCGCTGCTGCTCGAAGGGCACGAGCCGGGCGGACAATTGTCGATCACGACGCTGGTGGAGAACTTTCCAGGCTGGCCGGAAGGCATTCAGGGACCGGAGCTGATCGAGAACATGCGCAAGCAGGCGTCGCGATTCGGCGCCGAGTTCCGGCTCGGACATCTGGCGACGGCGGATCTGACCAAACATCCGTTCGCGCTGAATCTGGGCCACGAGACCATCCACGCGAGAACACTAATCATCGCCAGCGGCGCATCGGCGCGCTGGCTCGGGCTGCCTTCGGAACAGGCGCTGATCGGGCACGGCGTGAGCTCGTGCGCGACCTGCGATGGATTCTTCTTCTCAGGCAAGGAGATCGCTGTGATTGGCGGTGGCGATTCGGCGATGGAAGAAGCCCTTTTTCTGACGCGCTTTGCGACGAAAGTGACTTTGATTCATCGGCGGGAGCATTTCCGCGCGTCGCGAATCATGCTCGACCGGGCGATTGCACATCCGAAGATCGCGTTCCTGACCAACGCGGTGATCACGGAAGTGCTGGGCGTCGAGAAGAAGGAAGTCACAGGCGTTCGAGTGCTCGACACGGTGACCAGCGTTGAATCCGAGCTTGGTGTGAGCGGGCTGTTTCTCGGCATCGGACATATTCCGAATGCGTCGATGTTTGCCGGGCAGCTCGATCTTGATGAAGACGGGTACATCAAGACGCACAACTTCGTTTTCACGCGGGTTCCGGGCGTTTTCGCTTGCGGCGACGTCCAGGATCGGCGATATCGGCAGGCGATCACGGCGGCGGGAACCGGCTGCATGGCTGCGCTCGAAGTGGAAAAGTACCTCGAAGAGCACGGGCACTGAAGAGCGGCTCCCCGGTTCGGGCCTGGCACGACGGTGGAAATTCCGTTTTGGGGCTCAGGTTGGGGGACTTTCGGAAAATTCGGCCCCCCCCTCGAAAACTCGCGTTGACTTGTTTTCAACGACTTCGGTGGGTTTACCAGGTTGATACTGATTCGGAGTGACTTCGAATCAATCAGTTGCGACCTGGCTGTGTTTGCTTCAATCTCGGCCGGGTTTGCTTCATTCATGATCGTGATCGAGCCAGGTGATTGGTTCGAAGTCAGATCGGACTCGGCCACGTTTGACGTCAAGTCGGCTGAGTTTGACGGGGACTCGGCCGAGTTAGCAGCAAACTCGGCCGAGATTGATTCAAACCCGGTCGTGATTGATGCAGTCACGACCGTGAGCGGGATGTTGGCGGAGAAGCGGTCTGCGGGCTGTGTCGTGACGAGGTGCATGGCGTTTCTCCTCTCTTCGAAGGAAAAAGCCTCGCCGTTGGGCGAGGCTTTTTCCTTTTTTACTCTCTATTCTTAGAATACCAAGTCTGGCTATAAAACCTGCCAAATATCTTTTGGGATTTTGGCGTGGAAGCCCTGTGGAATGAGGGGTCATTACCTTGGTTTTTTCCACAAAAGCTTGACAATTTTTGGGGTGAACCCCTTGGGTGAGACAGTTCGGTTTTTGACAGTGTGCCGTTCATTGGATTTTGGTTCTCCTTTTGCCGGTTCTCCGCCAGATCAGCCGCGTCGAGTGCCCTCATCGGCCAACATGCGGTAGATGAGCGTTCAGTCGAAGTGATGCGTTGCCACCCAGATTCCTACCCACATGCCGAAAGCTGTCATCAGCAGCGACAGGATCAGGGCGTGGATGATCTCCCGGCGTTTCCAGCGAATCTGTTCGACTCGCCTCTTGTTGCCGCTCTTCCACAGATGCAGCGGACCCATGGCGACCTCCTGGCGCGCGGGAGAGCGGCCCGTTCGCGGACCGTCTCCCGCAACGCTGGTTAGAACGACAGTGAGATTTGGCCCGTGATGGCGCGCGGAGTTACATAGTGCGTGCCGCTGAATGTGGAGAGGAAGTTATAGAGTGCGTATTTATCGGTCACATTGATGGCTGTGACCTGGGCGCCCCACTTATACTTGTCGCCGTGGAAGAGGTTGTCCTCGCCCAGTGCCATGTCGAACAAGCTCCGCGGATCGATGCGTTGCGGATTCGTGTCGTTGTCGCCCTTGTTCGGAGCCGGAATCGAGATCAGGCTCGAAGTGAAGTGCATGGCAGGACAAACGCTCGGCAACGCGCTGTATGGCGTCGCCCGGACGCCGCTGCACGCGAAACCGGCCTCAAACTCCTGATCGGCCGTCAGAGGGACGCCGAACGCGTTCACCATCATGATCGCGGGATGACCGTTCAGAGTCGTCGACGAGAGCAGACACGGACTGTTGGGATCCGTGGTTCCATAACACGGTGCGTTGCCAGCCACCAGACCGCTGTCGTACCGCCAGTTGAAGCTGTACCAGGGCGTGTGCTTCCACGGCATCTGGTACTGGAAATGGGTCGTCTCGTTGTACTTCTCGTCGTGGTCGATGCGGAAGGGCAGCCCAGTCTGTCCCACGGTCGCTCCCGCGCCGCCCACCTGCGGCGGGAAGAACCGCGCCGCCACCGACGACATCACCACATACGCGCTGAAGTTATGAAACTGGGTGACGTCGGCCCGCAGCGCAAATCCAGGAATTTTCGAGTTATGCCACTCGACGGGGAAAGTGATCGGCGTGTTGCCGAGCACGCTGAAGTCGTAACCGTTGTGAGTGTATTTCCAGATATAGTCGCCGCTCACAACGAAGTGCTTTCCCGCGGCCTGCTGCAAACCCGCATGGAACTCATTGCGGAATCCAGGCGAGAGCGCTCCCGTATCGCCGCCCTGGCAAGCCAGCAGCGGGTTGACCACATCATTGAGGCAACCCCTGCTGGAGAGGATCAGGTTTTCGTTGAAGGGCGTCTCCAGCGTGCGCGCATAGGAAGTGCGCAGGACAGTATTGGTCTGCTTGAGCTTGTAAGAGATGCCGAGCCGGGGTTCCGCCTGGCTCGCATCGGCGAGGCCATTGTAAAGATCGCCCCGCAGTCCAAGGTTGACGAGCCAATTCCCCGCCGTGATCTGGTCCTCGAGATAGAGCGCCAGCTCCTTCACGTCGGTATGGCCACGAAAGTTATAGAACGTTCCGCCTCGCGTCAGGTCGTAAGGATAGAGATTCGTGCACGGGGCATCGAGGGGAACATCGGGAGTGCCGCCGGACATGCAGGGATTCTTGTTGGCATCGAGCAGCGAATCGAGGAACGTGGGACTGACGATCCCCAGAGAGTCGCTTTCGCGCAGAAATGTCTGCTCGTACACGCCCCCGAGCTTCACGTTCTGCTTCCCCTTTACCCAGGAGATATCCGCGTGGACGCCGTCGTTGGCAAGGCTTCGGTCCTGCCCGATCGACTCCAGCTGGATCGGCCCCAGATCCGCGAACGGATCCCCGCTGGGATAGTAGTGATAAACGTCTTTGCGCAGAAACACTCCGAAATTGAAAACCGAATACTGGCTGATGACACGTGTATAACTCGGCGCGATGTCGAAGGTTCCGATTTGTGAGCGCTGATCGGTCGGGCCGCTCACCGCCATTCCGGCGAGATTGACGTTCCCCAGGTTGACATTGTCAAAGGTATTCGGCGTCTGAAACCACGAGCGCGAATAGTTCAGGTTCAGGTGGAACGAATTCGGTGGGTCGAGCTGATAATCCACGCGGTCAAACACGTTCTCCTCGTTCCCTTTGTCGTGAAACACCGCATGTTCCGGCGGATCGAGGAAGCGGCCGCTGTTCAGCCCGTCGGCGGAAATGAAGTTGCCCCAGTCCTGTTTGCCGTATCCCAGGTCGAAGCCCGCGGTCGCCGAACCGAAGCTTCCGTAGGAGGTATAGATCGTTCCCGTCGGCTTCGTCTGTCCCTGGCCGGACCTGGTCGTCACCTGAATCACCAGGCTTGTCTTGTCCCCATACTCGGCCGGGGGCGCGCCGTCGATCACTTCCATGGACTGCACCGCAGCCGGGGGAAGCTGGTTGGAGAAAACTTTGCTCTGTTGGTCGGTAATCGGCTGGCCATCTACGGAAAAGGAGTTTTCTGCGTGATCGCCCAGCCCGTGGAACAGGCCGTTCGAGTCGGCAGCCACGCCCGGCGCCGCCGCCGTCACCAGCGCACTCAGCGACGAGGACACGCTCTCCAGCGGCACCTCCTTAAACAGGTTCCGATCCACATCCGTGTGCATCGTGGTGTCGGTTTCCAGAAGGTTTTCCGCAGTGACCTGGATGGTCGTCGCTGCCGTACCCAGGGCCAGCTTCACTGGCACCGTTACCGGCACGCCCGATCGCACATCCACGTCCTGGACGAAGGAGTTGAAGCCCGTCATGGCCACGCTCAGGTGGTACGGATTGTAGGGGACATTGGTGAACTGGAAATGCCCGGTGCCGTCCGTCTTTGCCGTGCGTTCGTATGCGCTGACAGGATTCTGAATGGTGGCGGTTGCTCCCTGGACTACAGCACCGGTGGGATCGGTAACCGTTCCGCTGATGATGCCGGTATTGGCGACCGATTGCGCCGCACTCGGCAGACTGAGGAAAGCTCCAAAAAACGTCACGACAAAGATGAAACTGGCAGCGCCACGCAGACACGTGCGCATAGACGACCTCCGAAAGGTGATGGATTGTCCCTGGTTTTCCGCTGAGGCGGAACTTCTGCTCAGGCGAAAGCGGAAGGGACGGGCGGAGGCCGATTGGCCAGCTTGAGGACGAAACGCTGGCGTGGAGCGGGGGTGAAGGTCTCGGGAACAAAGCGCGCGACGGGTCGTGAGGAGACGGCCAGCGTCACCACGACCACCCCTTGCACGGCGTGGTGCGCGGTCACGCACAACGAGCAGTCGTGGTCGGGCTGACCGGAGGGATGGGAGTGGGTGACCTGCAGGAGGCCGGTCATCAGCACCAGCGCGACACACACTATTCCGAGCAGCGATACCCAGGACAGCAGTGCTCCACGCTTTGCCGACACGAAGCGCATATGAGTCAGACTATAACCCGAATCGTCCTTGCCCGTAAAACTCGGCGGACACATCCTCACGGCTCCGGTTGAGAAAAACGTCTTCGCGTTTCGACTACGCGGGACAGTTGCCGGGCCTTCGCCGGCAAAACATTAAGATTGCGGCGTGAGCCCCTCGCCAGATATGATCGACGCCTCAAGGCCCCCGCCTTTGACACATCAGGGCTCCCTTTGGCGTGCTGCTCGTTCTGCGTTGGCAGAAAGCAGCGCGTGCGCAGACCGAGTGCAACGAGATTTCGTCACGGGTATCTCGGAGGATCACCTTGAAAAAGATCCGAGCAATTCTTCCCGCCGCTCTGCTGATTCTGGCAGCGTCTGTCCGGGTTCATGCGCAGGGTCACCGGGTATGACGACTCGCCGGAAAACCGACGGCGGTGTCGAGCCTGATTGCGAACGCGGCCGGTATCGGCTACGTGAAGGTTCGCTAATCCATTCGCGTTCGCAACAACGCGAGGGACAAGTAATCGCGAATTATTCATCGGGAGACGTTTGAATCGCGTGGCCGAGGCGCCTCGAAAGTGGCTGAGCCGAGGTGCTTCTTCACCGAGGTTCCCAGCATGATTCGCGTACTTTTTACGAGCGAGCTCAGGCCCGCGAAACGGAGACTCCCCATGCATTTCGCCTGGAGACTGTTGGCTTCCTGCACGATCCTCATCACCGGCTGCTCAGTAGCTAACATCGCAACAAAATCGCCTGTCTCCGAACCCGTGGCCGCAACAGCGAACACGCCGGTCAAAGGTATGGCCCGCGGAGGGCAGCAGCCGATCCAGGGAGCGTTTATATATATGTACGCCGCAGGCATGAGCGCATACGGCGGGCCGTCGGTATCGCTGCTGAACAGCAATACCGGCAACGTGCCGGACGGCAACGGGAATTATTACGTCACCACCGACACGAACGGCGTGTTTACAATCGCGGCCGATGACTACTCCTGCACCGGCGGCCAGCAGGTCTATCTGTATTCGGCAGGGGGCAACCCTCAGGTGGGAGGTGGCGACAATTCCGCCGCGGGGCTGATGGCCGTCCTGGGACAGTGCGGTACGGGAAGCTCGTTCTCGGGTTTGCCAGCGACGGTCCAAATGGATGAAGTGACGACGGTGGCCGCGGCCTATGCCCTTGCCGGCTTCGCCACGGACGCGACGCACATTTCGGGATCCAACTCGACGCTGGCAGCGACAGGCATGGCCAACGCAGCCATGAATGCGGCTAATCTGGCCAATCTGGGGACGGGCCTGGCGCTAACGACCACGCCGGCCGGCAACGGGACTGTGCCGCAAAGCGAGATCAACACGCTGGCGAACATATTGGCGGCGTGCATCAACACCACAGGGCCCGGCTCGTCAGGCTGCACAACGCTGTTCAGCAATGCAAAGAACGGCAGCACCGAGCCGACCGACACCGCCACGGCGGCGATCAACATCGCGCACAATCCGGCCGTCAGCGTGACCCCGCTCTGGAACCTGTCGACATCCACGGCACCGTTCCAGCCCAGCCTAACATCGAGCGCGCCAAACGACTGGACCATCGCCGTCAGCTATACCGGCGGCGGGTTGAATTCACCCGTTCCCGTTGCCATTGACGCCTCCGGCAACGTCTGGATAGGCAATACGGCAACCGGCGCCAACAGTGTCAGCGAGCTTAGTCCCGTCGGCGCGACCATCTCCGGCTCGCCCTTTTCCGGCGGTGGAATCGTCGACCCGTACAGTATCGCCATCGACAAATTCGGCGATGTCTGGACGGCGAACATCACTCCAGACAGTCTTAGCGAGCTCAGCTCCACCGGCACACCGGTCTCCACATCTGCCGGTTACACCGGCGGCGGGCTCAACGCCCCCTACGCCATCGCCTTTGACCAGCTTGGCGACGTCTGGGTCGTGAACAACGTCGGCTCCAGCCTCAGCGAGTTCAGCTCCGCCGGCTTGCCCATTACCGGTTCCTCCGGTTACACCGGCGGCGGCATCAGCAATGATCCCGTTTCCCTTGCCATCGACGCCTCCGGCGATATCTGGGTAACCGATAGCATCACTCTCGGCGCCCTCAGCGAATTCAACTCCACCGGCCTGGATGCCGGCTCGCCCATCTCCCCTTCCGCCGGCTTTACCGGCGGCGGGCTCAACGATCCCTGGGGCCTCGCCATCGATGCCTCCGGCAACGTCTGGGCAGCGAACAGTGGATCGGGCGCGGACAGTATCAGCAAGTTTGGCTCCTCCGGCTCGCCCATCTCCAGCTCCACGGGATACACCGGCGGCGGCCTCAATATTCCCGAGGGCATCGCCATCGACGGCGCAGGCAACGTCTGGGTGGTCAATCGCGCAAGCACCCAGTTCGAGCCGCCATACCCCGACAGCTCCATCAGCGAGTTCAGCTCCTCCGGCACCGCCATCTCCCCCTCCACCGGCTACCAGGCTGGGCTGAATATCTCCCTCCGCATCGCCGTCGATGGCTCCGGAAATGTCTGGGTTTCGAATGCCACGCTCAACACTGTTACAGAATTCGTCGGCGCGGGCGCGCCGGTCGTCACGCCCATCGTCGCCAACCTCCTCACCCCTTACAGCTCTCACGCCGTCAACAAACCCTGATCTTGCCTGGCCTGGCGACGCTTCACGGCAACAGCCATGGCGGGCGCGCCGACGCTGGTTCCGTAGACGATGAACCATCCGCCGGGCTCGCCTCCGTAGTCGTTGCTGTCGTAGATCCAGGGAGCTGAATGGCGGCTTCGATATGATCGGCGGGGGATTCAGGTATTTGGGTGAGTGAGCTGGATGACGGGAGAAGATGCAGTGCGGGACAAGGCGGCGGTGGCCGGGGTGGTGTTGGCGGCCGGGGCTTCCGCGCGGATGGGAGCGACGAAGCAGTTGCTGCGGCTGGGCGCGCGGACGGTGCTGGAGGCGACGCTGGCCCATGTTCGGAACGCCGATGTAGCGGAGGTGGTGGTGGTGCTGGGGGCGTCGGCGGAGAGGATTCAGCGGGAGATCGATTTTGGGTCGGCGCACGTGGTGGTGAATGCGGAGTACGGCTCGGGAATGGCGTCGTCCTTGCGGGCTGGGCTTGCGGCAGTTGGGAAGGCGGTGGATGGGGCGCTGATTGTGCTGGCGGATCAGCCGCTGATCCGGCCGGAGACGCTGAATCGGATCATCGCGGCGTATCGGGGTTCGAGGGCACCGGGCACCGGGCTCCGGGCACCGGAGATCGTGATTCCGATGCATGGCGGGAGGCGTGGCAATCCTGTGCTGCTGGATCGCGGAGTGTTTGCGGAGGCGATGGCGCTGGAGGGCGATGTGGGGTGCCGGGCGATCTTCGGACGACATGCCGAGGGGATTGTGACGGCGGAGGTCGACGATCCGGGGGTGCTGGTCGACATCGACAGTAGGGAAGACTATGAGCGGGTGCGGGGCGAGGCTGAGGCGGAGCATTGAGGAAATGCAGTGGTGTTGCGGTGCCGGAGCCGGTTCAGGATTTTGCCGCTACGTTTTCGTCGGGACCATGCTTTTGTTCGGGCTCCAGTTGATGACGTGATAGACCGCGACGGTGGTGCCGATGTTGCGGAATCCGTGCAGGCTGTTGGAGGCGTTGAAGACGACCGATCCGGGACCGACCTTGATCCACTTGCCGTCGGAGAGGGTTTCGCAATCGCCTTCGCGGATGATGATGAGCTCCTCGTTAACGTGACGGTGCGGAGGGTGCGAGGCGGTTGCGGGATTGAGCTTGCTGACGTGCATCTCGAGCTGATCGACGGTGGCGGTGGGCTGCTTGCAGAGCGAGGCAACTTCGCCGGTGGCTGTTTTGTGAAACTGCATCTGGTCCCACTCGAAGACGGTGGGGCCGAGAATCGGCTGCTGCTGGTCGCCGGCTGCGTGGGCGAGTGCGGTGAGGGCGCTGGGCATCGCCAGCAATCCTGCAACGACGTTGCGTCGTGACATCATCGATGGAGTCTCCTTTTAGCTGAGCATGTAGGGCGCGCGCTGTGGGCGCGAGAGCATGCTGTTGGCTTCGTCGTCGTTGTTGAAGCGCTCGCGGACTGGATCCCAGTAGAGCTTGCGCTTGAGGACCATGGCCATATCGTGGATGAGGCAGGTGGAGCAGGCGCGGTGGCCGAGCTCCACGGGCGAGATGGGCTCCTGGCGGGTGACGATGCAGTCGAGCCAGTTGCCGTGTTGCTCCTTGCTTTCGTAGAGGTGGATTTCGTCGGGACCGATGACGGACTTGACGATCGCGGGGTCGCTCGAGGCGAGGGCGGTGGAGTCATTGAGCTTGGCGACGGGATCGGATTTGGTGACCTGCTCGTTGCCGCGCGAGACGAAGATCCAGCCTTTGCTGCCGTAGAACTTGATGCCGTTGGGATAGTCGCCGCTGACACTCATATGCACGCCGTTGGCGTAGAGCGCTTCGGTTTTGAAGGGGCCGTGGACATCCCAGAGGCCGTGGTCAGGAAACCCGGCGTGGCCCCAGATTTCGATGGGACCGGTGAACTCGGTGTTCATGCCCCAGTGCGCGCTGTCGATGTGGTGGGCGCCCCAGCCGGTGATCATGCCGGCGCCGAACTGACGGCAGCGCAGCCAGCCTGGGCGGTCGTAGCCTTTGGGCGGATGCACGCGGTCGACGGTGTAGTAGACGTACGGAGTTTCGCCGAGCCACATGGCGTAGTCGAAGCCGTCGGGAACGGGCATGGCGGTTTTGTCGCCGCCCGCGGGATCGCCGGGGAGGCCGACTTCAACGCGCTGCAGGTCGCCGATGCGGCCGTTGCGGACGAGCTCGGCGGCGTAGCGGAACTGGATGGTGGAGCGCTGCTGGCTGCCGATCTGGAGGATGCGGCCCGAGGCCTGGACAGCGTTGCTGAGGGCACGGCCTTCGGCGATGGTGAGGAAGGTGGGCTTCTGGAGGTAGATGTCTTTGCCGGCGCGGACGGCGTCGACGCCGATGAGCGCGTGCCAGTGGTCAGGGGTGCTGACAACGACGGCGTCGATGTCTTTGTTGGCGAGCAGCTCGTGATAATTTGCGTAGCCGGTGACGGCGTCGTACGGCTTGCCGGTTTTCTTCGCGTAGAAATCGTTGACGAACTTTTTGCCGTCTTCGATGCGATGCGCATCGAGGTCGCAGACGGCGACGATGCGGGCACGGTCGTACTGGAGGATGCCGGGCATGTCGTGGACGCGCGAGATGCGGCCGACACCGATGGCCCCAACGTTGATGCGCTTGCTGGGCGCGAACTGACCGAAGATCGACGATGGCACGATGGTGGGAAATCCGACTGCGGCCGCGGCGCCGAGTCCGGTCCTGAGAAAACTGCGCCGCGAGATTCCTTTGTGGCCCTTGCTTTTCATTCTGGTTCTCTCCCGCTAGTCCTGGAGCTTGACGAGCTTTGCGTTTTTCTGCGCCTTGATGACGAGTTCGGCGGCGAGCAGGCACTGGTCCTGGTTCTGTGCGTTGTGGGTGCGGTTGACGATGTCGGCGACGAACTCGGAGCCGAAAGGCAGCGGCATGTTGTTGCAGTCGATGTAGCGGGCCTGGTCTTTGTCGACGATGAAGAGGTTGTTGCCCTGCTTGGCGACGGCGACGTTGGTGTACTTGCGGACTTCGATGTAGCCGTTGGTGCCGAGGATGAAGAGGCGGCCGTCGCCCCAGGTGCCGAGGCCGTCGGGGGTGAACCAGTCGAGGCGGACATAGCCGAAGCCTTTGTTGCCGCGGAGGACCATGTCGCCGAAGTCCTGGAAGTGGGGATGGTCGGGGTGGCGGACGTTAGCGATCTGCGACTCGGCGACTTCAGCCTCGGTGGAGCCGGTGTAGAAGAGGAACTGATCGACCTGGTGGGAGCCGATGTCGCAGAGGATGCCGCCGAACTGCACGTCGTTCCAGAACCAGTCGGGCCGACGGCTGGCGCCGCCGTTGTCACCGCCGTGCGGCTGGAAGATTTGGTGCGGGGCAATGTTGATGGTCTGGATGACCTTGCCGATGGCGCCCTGCTGGATGAGCTGGCCGGCGTAGACAGCGGCTTTCACTTCGAGGCGCTCGCTGTACATGATGGCGTAGATCCGCTTCGTTTCGGCGATGGTTTTGCGGACTTCGGCGAGCTGCTCGAGGGTGGTGATGCCGGGCTTGTCGGAGAGGAAGTCTTTGCCGTGGTGCATGACTTTGACGCCGAGGGGGGCGCGCTCATTCGCAATTTGCGAACTGAGAACGAGCTGGAGAGAAGGATCTTCGACGATCTCTTCCTGGGTTTTGGCGATCTTTACGTTGGGGTAGCGCCTGGTGAATGCGGCCAGCTTGTCGGGCTCGCCGACCCAGGCAGCGACCAGCTCGCCGCCGCCGCGCTGGACCGCGCCGATCATGCCGTAGATATGGTCGTGGCTCACGCCGCAGACGCCGAATTTGATGTGGTACTTCGGCGGTTCCTGTTCCTGTGGGGCCAGGGTTTCTTCGCGGACGTCGCTTTGCGCCATTGCAGTGTGGGGAAGTCCTGCCATCATCGCCATCGATCCCATCATGCCGGCTCGTTTGAGGAAGTCGCGCCGGTCAGAGGATTTGTTGTCCATCATTTCCTCCGGGTGGAGCATTTGTTGGCGTTCCCAACAATAAGGCGGTGGAGACGCCGGTTGCAACCACCCATGCATTCTCATCAGTGCGCGGAGGATTTGCAAGCAGCGCTCCTGGGGAGATTGCAGGGCGATGGGTTGCGGTGCCTGCGTGTGGAGACGGAGAGGCGGGGCGCGGAGTTTCGGCGGAGTAGCATCGGAGGGGTGACCGGTCCTGGGAAGAAGAGCAACGTGCGATGGGTGGTTTGCGGGTTGCTATTCCTGATCACGACAGTGAACTACATGGATCGCTCGGCGCTGGGGCTGGTGGAGCCGATTTTGCGGCACTTGCTGGGGGGCGACACCAATCTGGCGCTGTACAACCGGCACTACGGCGACATCGTGACGTGCTTCGTCCTCGCGTATGGCCTGGGGTATCCGTTCGCAGGTTGGGTGATCGACCGCATCGGGGCGCGGCGGGGGCTGGCGCTGGCGATCGGGGTGTGGGCGGCTGCGTCGATCAGCCACGCGTTTGCACGGACGGTGGTTGGCTTCGGAGCGGCGCGATTTGCGCTGGGGCTGGGCGAGTCGGGCAACATGCCTGCGGCGCTGAAGGCCACGGCGGACTGGTTTGCGCCGGAGGAACGAGCGCTGGCCACCGGCATTTTCAATGCGGGCACGAGCACGGCGTCGCTGCTGGCTCCATTCATCATTCCGCTGGTGGCCGTGCGGTATGGATGGCAGGCGGCGTTTTTCACGACGGGCGGGCTGAGCCTGACATGGCTGGTGTGCTGGCTGCTGTTCCCCTACAACCGGCTGCAGAGGAAGTATGGAGCCTCGGCTGCGGCGATTACGACTGCGGCGGCTGCAACGGTGGTGGGGCGGCGGTCGTACGGAGAACTGCTGCGCGCGCGCTCTGCCTGGGCCTTTGCGCTCTCGAAGGCGTGCACGGATCCCGTGTGGTGGTTCTATCTGTTCTGGCTGCCGAAATTTTTCAACGAGCGCTTCGCGGTGAATATGAGCCAACTGGGGCCACCGCTGATCATTGTGTATGCGGGCGCGACGGTGGGCAGCATCGGCGGGGGCTGGCTGGCGGGGTACTTCATTCGGTGCGGCATGCTGCTGCGTGCGGCCCGGAGACGAGCGATGCTGATCTGCGCCGTTTGCGCGATGGCGGTGATTCTGGTTCCGTTTGTGCATCTGCTGTGGCAGGCGATTGGGTTGCTGTGCATGGCCACGGCCGCGCATCAGGGCTGGTCGTCGAACCTGTTCTCGACACCCTCTGACATGTTTGCTTCCGACTCGGTGGGGTCGGTGGTGGGGATTGGCGGCGCAATCGGTTCGTTGAGCAGCACGGTGTTTACGACCCTGGTGGGGATTCTGTGGACGCATCACGCGCTGCCGATCTTCTTTGTGTCGGGATTTGCGTACCTGTTTTCGGTGACGGTGTTTCAGTCGCGGCGTTTTGCGGGGTGAAGGGGCGCCGGTGTTAAGGTCCCTGGGGGTTGGCGGGCGATTTTCCTCGGGCTTCCCTGGAACACACCGAAATCAAAATCGGCCCGAGCCAGGTTCACCCAACAGCAAGAAGCACCCCCCTGCCAACCGAACGTCAACACAACTGGATCCTGTGCTCAATCCGAAGTACCGTCTTGTGCCGTTCTGGGAAAAGCACCGCGCCAAATCTGTCCCCTGCCCTCTTCTGCAGGTGCACACTCACCCCACCTTCGCTTCGGCAATCACCTCGGCAATCACGCTGTCGCTCATGCCGCGCTTGCGCAGGCTTTCTGCCAGGGCCTGTCCCGGCGAGCGGTCGAGCTTTTCCAGGTCCTTCCTCAGTCCGCGCCCAATATAAGCGCGGATGAGCGGCTGATATCCCGAGTAACCCAGCGCCGGAGCGATGTCCTTCAGATCGTCGATCACGTCTTCGGGGATGCGAATGCTGATGGTCGTCATCGGCCGGTCCGGGCGAAGCCGCTTCCAGACGCGCTGCGCCTCCTTTGGCATCGAACGCGTCTTCTTCCCGCCACTATTCTTCATACTTTCGCCTCTCGTGCGAAGTAACCGAACGAGCCGAAACCATCCGAATCACCTCATTGCTCTTAATGATGTGCACTACGAAAAGCAGGCGTTCGTTTAGAGTTTCGCCGATCACCGCCTGCGCCATTCCATCGGGGTCTCCTGCATCCCTCAGCAAAAGCAGCGGGTCAAGGAACACTTCACAGGCGGTCTCGAAAGAAACCCCGTGTTTCCTCAGATTCGTCGCGGCTTTGTCCCGATCCCATTCGAACAACAGCCCGTGAAACGAATGCCGAACATCCACATCTCCTAACGTATATACGTTGTATATGCGTGTCAAGAGTCAGTTTCGTTGCGGTCCGTGCTACCCTCAATCACACGCCCGTGACCACCATCACCAAACCAAAATCCCGCACCATCCCGCGCCTCTTCCATGCCCACGAATCCTCGCTCATGCACGAACTGGACGGCCTTCCCCTTGCAACCTTTTGGCAGCGTTTGCTCGGCTACGCTATCGACCTCCTCATCGCCGTCATTCTCTGGGCGCCGATCGAAATTCTCTGGCGAGTCAAAGTCCTCCACCAGCACCAGGTCCACGTCATCTGGGATTTCCACGAGCCCGGCAATCTCATCTTCCTCTTCCTCTACTTCGGCCTCGCGAACTTCATCGGCAACGGCCGCACTCCGGGCAAGTTCGTCGCCCGCACTCGCGCCGTCTCGCTCACGCATGCACGCCTCGGCTTCTGGCAATCCATCGAGCGCGCGCTCGGCTACGGCGCCGCGGTCCTCGAGTGCGGTCTCGGCTTCCTGCAATTCTTCTGGAGCGCCAACCGCTTGTGCGCGCAGGATCGTCTCGCCGAAACCATCGTCATCGACGAGCGCAAACGCAATGCGCAATCATCCGCGCCCATCGCCGAGTGATTGTCCCATCGCGAGACACCATCATTTCCCGCCTGTGAACCCGCGATGACACGTACCAGATTCGTACCTCCTTATCCACTGATTTCTTCCTGCGCGCCCTTGCTCTCGCAAAGTGACCCTGGGATAATCGTGAAGTAGCGAGGAGCAGCGCATCGCCCCCAAAAAGTGAATCGATATAGCCGCCAGGATGTACTTCGCATACTGCGCATCTCCTCCCGGCAACTCAGCGCGTGGGAGAGAGCCGGACTCATCGCCTTCGCTTCCGACTACGGCTTCGAGGATCTCGTCCAACTCCGAAAACTGAGCGAACTCCGCGCGCAGCGCATTTCCGTTTCGAACATCAAAGCCAGCGTCCACGCCATGAAGGCGGTCTCCGGAATTCCCAATCCCCTGCTCCAGGCAGGTGTCGCGCTGCGCGGCCCGCGTCTCGTCTTCCGCCACTCCGGCGCGACCATGGACCCCATCGCCGGCCAGTTCGAGTTCGACTTCGAAGGCGGCGGCGCGCGGCTTGAAATTGTCGACGACGGCGCCGTATCCGAAACACAGCGCCAAAGCAAAATCAACTCGCTCTTCTTCGAAGGTGTTCGCTGCGAGGAACAGGGCAAGGTCGACGAAGCATCCGCGCTCTACGAAGAAGCGCTCTCCCTCGGCGAGCACGCTCCCGCCGCCATCAACCTCGGAACGATTCTCTACAACAAGCGTCAGTTCGATCGCGCCGAGCAGATCTACCGCCGCGCCACCCTCGCCAACCCCGACTACGCGCTTGCCTTCTTCGACCTCGGCAACGCGCTCGATGAGTTGCAGCGTCTCCCCGAAGCCGTTGAGGCTTACAAATCCGCGATTCGCCTATCCCCCGGCTATGCCGACGCGCATTACAATCTCGCGCTCGCCCACGAGCGCAGCAACGAGCGCCGCCGCGCTCTGCGCCACTGGATCGCCTATGTCAAACTCGATCCCGTCGGCCCCTGGTCCAATCACGCGCGCCTGCAAGTCCGCAAAATCCTCGACCGCGAAGAGCTCGCCATCGTCTGGCGCCGCCCAAAAACCGCGCTGTCGCGCAGCTAAGAACGAGCCGGAAGCAGGAAGTAAGTAGCGAGACTACAGAATGGCCTGTGTGCCGCTGCTGACGAATCGCTGATCATGTTTTGCCTTTGACAAGCTCGTCCCTTCCTGTCCAGCTTTTCCAGCTCCCGGCTCCCAGCTCCCGGCTATTTCACATTAAAACTCTTCACCGCGATCGCGTTCGGATGCCTCCCCGCCGACAGCACCGTGAACAGCGATCCCGTAATCGGTTGCCCTTTCGCCGTGTAGCTGATGGTCCGCACCACCGAAACGTCTCCCGCCCGTCGGTCGACCGCCAGCAGCAAAAATCCGTTGCCAGTCAAAGCCAGCGGCCCCGGCCCATCTCCCACATCGACGGTGTTGATCAGCTTCCCGTCGTCAATCGAGTACGCGGCCACCGTGTTGTCGCCCGAGTTGCTCACCCACAGGGTCGCGTTGTCCGCCGTCACGATCCCGCCCAGCGGAGCCGCCCCCACCACATACGCTCCGCCCACTTCGTTCGCGCCCGTCGCGATCTCCGATATCGTGTCGTCGCCGAAATTCGAAACGAAAATCTCGCCGCCGTCCGGCTTCATCGCCAGATGCACCGGCGTCGGCCCCACATCGAGAAGCGCCAGCAGACGATCGGCCCGATCCGCGGGATTCTGGTCCACTGAGTTCTGGCTCTTAGCGAGCGCCAGACCAATCGCCATCACCTGGTGCCCGCCCGCACATGCGACAAACGCCTTCGACGAATCGGGAAGAATCACCGCATCCGACGCTTGAGGACACCCGCTCAGAACCGTGCGCACTCGCATCTGCCGCGCATCCACCACGCTCACGCTGCCGCCTTCGCGATTCGTCACCACCAGCGTCGCGCCATCCGGCGAAACCCGAACCACACCCGGCGATTCCCCCACTCCGACCGCGCCAATTTCCCGGTGCCGCGCCAGGTCGATCACGGAAACACTATTCGAGCCGGCATTCGCAACGTATCCGCGCTCGCCCGCGTCGTCCACGCTCATCGAGTCCGGCGCACGATAAACGCCGATCGTCGCTGTCACGCGATTTGTAACCGCGTCAATTACACTTACCGACTCGCTCCCCGTATTGACGACGTAGACTTCATTGCGCGTCGGGCTCACCACCACATCCGTGGGATTCTCCCCAACCGGAATCGTTGCCGCCGTCTGCATGTTCACCAGATCGAACACAGTGACGGAGTTCCCGCCACCGTTCGTTACCCACGCGTATTCACGAAAATCCGAAGGATACTGCGGAAAATGCTTCCTCCGGCATCCGCTCAGCAGCAGCAGCGCGGGCAGCAACCCGGCCGCGATCAGAAGCTGGACTAGTCGTTTTTCCCGAACACAGTTTCGGCCACGGTGAATTTGCAGCAGTGATTGCACGTTCGGTTCAGAATACGCGGGGAAACGCTTGGAACGTATGTCTTCTGCCTGGCAGGTAGTTTGGTGAGTTCATGCCTATCCGGCAGCAATATCAACTGAAAATTCTGGGCCAATCGCATCCCCGGACGAATTCGCGAAAATTCACCTAGGCGCAATAAGGGTCGTCATCTGCTGACAGCACAATAAGACCAACAAAAACGAAGACTACCGTCAGCAGCAGCGCAATTCGAATAGCCCGCCGCATACGCCGTGAAACCTCGCCACTACCGCGCAGGCACCGCAACAGCCGCGCCTTCATCCACATGAATCCCCCGAGGCACGCTCCGATGCAGTACCGCCGCAATCTGCGAGCACTCATCCATCAGCTGCGCAAACTGCTCCGGCAGAATCGACTGCATTCCGTCCGACAGCGCCTTGTCCGGCTGATTGTGTACCTCGACGATCAGCCCGTCCGCGCCCACCGCCACTGCGGCCCGCGCCAGCGGCAGCACCTTGTTCCGCTTGCCCGTCCCATGGCTCGGATCGACGAGAATCGGCAAATGGCTCTCCCGCTGCACCGCTGGCACAATGCTCAGGTCCAGCGTATTCCGCGTGTGATCCGCAAACGTCCGCACCCCGCGCTCGCACAGGATCACCTCGTAGTTCCCCTCGCTCATGATGTACTCGGCGGCCATCAGAAATTCATCCAGAGTCGCCGCCAGCCCGCGCTTCAGCAGCACCGGCTTGCGCTTCCGCCCCGCCTCCTTCAGCAGCGAAAAGTTCTGCATGTTGCGCGCGCCAATCTGGATCACATCGGCGTACTCCGCCACCAGCTCCAGCGCCTCGTGGTCGATGGCCTCCGTCACGATCCGCAGCCCATAGCGCTCGCGAATCTCCGCCATAATCTTCAGCGCCTCTTCGCCCAGCCCCTGAAAGGCATACGGAGAAGTCCGCGGCTTGTAAGCCCCGCCCCGGAAAAACTGCGCCCCGGCCGCCGCCACCTGTTCGGCAATCGCAAACGCCTGCTCCCGCGATTCAATGGAACACGGTCCGGCGATCATCGCCAGCTTCGCCCCGCCAATCGTCGCGTCGGTCCCGGCAAACCGGATCACCGTGTCCTCTTCCTTCACGTCGCGGCTCACCAGCTTGTAAGCCTTCGAAACGCGAATGACCTCAGCGACCCCCGCCAGCTCCTCAATGTTGCCGCGGTCCACTTCGCCCTGATTGCCGGTGATTCCAATAGCAGTACGCTGCGCCCCAGGCAGCGGATGGGCGCGATACCCCAGCGCCTCGATATGCTCACAGACCGCCTGAATCTCTTCCTTCGTCGCCTGCGCCTTCATCACGACAAGCATCGTGGTGTCCTCACTTGAGCCAACCCCCAAGTGTAGTCGATGGGCGGCGTAAAGGCGAAGATTAGTGGAAGAGGAAGGCGTTACGAAGGCGAGTCCGGCAAGGTGACTGTCGGGCGGCTCACCCTACCTAATCGTGCAGGTCCCGTCCGCTCCGGGCCGCCACAACGGCCGGGGTCAGAACCATAGCAACAAACAAAATAGCGATCAGAACGTCACGCATGCGGCGGTCACCGTCCCCGGATCCAGACTTCTCCGGGGTGCCACCAGTTTCACCTGCCCGTGCCCCCTGGCTAAATAGCACCTTGGAGCATCGGCATACGGCTCAAGTGGGACCCGCCCCCCTGGAATCCCTTCATTTTTGGCAAGTTAAAAAATTTCCCACCGCCGCAACTTCAGTCACGGCCACGGGTCCTAACTAAGCGTGAGGGGTCCCGGCGGGCTTCTCACACAGCAACTCTCCTCGGACAACGAGGCCTCCTTATCAGATGTCGGTTAGGCGGCCTCGTTGATTTTTTCTGTACGCCGATTTTTTCTACGCCGCCTTCTTCTCCGCCGCCAACTCGCGCTCCGATCGCATCCACAGCCGCGTCTTCCAGAACACATCCACATACGCCAGCAGCCCAAACGTGCCTCCCAACAGCGTGTACAGTGCCCGCCGATGCACCACCTCCGCCGGCGGCAGCCCCGAAAGCGCCAGCAAAAACACGATGTACGCCGTCAGACTCAGCGTGAACAGCGCATAGTTCACGTTCAGCAGCGAGTACGCCCACCACGCAAAAAACAACACCAGCACCGCCAGCACCACCGGCGACGGCCGCAGATGCGCAGCGATCAGCCCCGCCAGTCCTGCCCCCACAATCGTCCCCATCACCCGCATCACCCCGCGCGTTGCCGTCTGAAAAACGTCGGCCCGCACCACCAGCAGCGTCGTCATCGGCACCCAATACCCGCTCAGAAAATTCTCGTGCCGGAAATACTCCGTCGCCGCCATCACCACAATCGCCATCCTCAGGCCGTACAGGCAAACCGGTGTCCGCAGCGACAAACAACTCCGCAAATCCCCCAGGCCCTCCAGAAATCCCCGCTCCGCCGGGTCATCCGAATCGCGCTCGTTCCCTCTCCGCGTCCACCGCAGCACCACCGCCGTGATCAGCGTCTGCAACAAGCCCCCCGCCAGCACCAGCGCGGAGCGCACCGCCGCCGCCCGCGGACTCGTGGGAAACGCGCTGCTCACCAGCAGAAACACCGTCCACTGCAGCGCCACCCAGCTCGTCCCGCCCCGCATCACGGTCAACAGCGCGTACGCCGCCGCCCAAACGCCGGCCAGCCCCACGAACAAAATGCTCTGGTGCCCCAGCGTCATCCCCACAAACGTCGACAGCGCCATGCCCACCGAGGCCAGCAACATCGGCAGCCGGTACGACCCGCGAATCTTGTGCAGCGACCCCAGCCCGGCCGTATACGCCCCCGCCGAGGCCACCAGCCCTGCGCCCGGACTCCCCGCCGCAATCCCCGCCCCCAGCGCAATCGCCATCGCCGGCGTCGAACGCCACGCCACCGCCGGGTTCCACTGCTTCCAGTCGAACAGCAGCGTCCCCCGCAACAGCACAAATCGATCCGGCACAGCGCTCATAGCTCCTCATCATAAGGATGACTGGTGTCGGTGCTGCTTTCTACCTGCATAAGTTTTGATCGATTTATTCTCGCTCCTCAGACCGCGGTGCCGGAATCTCACAATCGCGCGGCTTCCCAAAACTCAGAAGTGATACGCATGGCCCCACCTGGCCCGTCCTCAGTGTCTGACCGAAGCCATCGAACCCAGGCTCCCACCCGTCGAGTGCGCGTCCCGCTTCACCCGCGGATTGAACACGACAAATCGCTCCTGATTGTTAACGTACAGGCTCCCAAACAGCGCCGTCGGCAGCAACCCATCCACCAACGCCATCCTTCGCAAATTGGTTCCGAGTCCACTCCCCGCTGGCGCAAGCCCCACCCCGCCCGCTATCCTGCTGAGTCCACCCCGTATGAACAAAGTCGTCCCATCCGCCGAAGCCGCCGTCGCCGACATCCCCTCCGGCGCAACCATCATGCTCGGCGGATTCGGCCTCTGTGGCATCCCCGAAAATCTCATCCACGCCCTCGTCCTGGAAAACCGCCGCCGCGGCCTCACCGGCCTCCACACCATCTCCAACAACATGGGCGTCGACGGATTCGGCATGGGCGTCATGCTCGAAGCCGGCATGATCGCCTCCCACACCGGCAGCTACGTCGGCGAAAACAAGCTCCTCGAAGAAAAAGTCATCAAGGGCGAACTCGACCTCCGCCTCATCCCGCAAGGCACTTTGGCCGAGAGAATCCGCGCCGGCGGCGCAGGCATCCCCGCCTTCTTCACCCCTGCCGGAGCTGGCACCCTTGTCGCCGAAGGCAAAGAGACCCGCGACTTCGACGGCCGCCCCTACCTCCTCGAATCCTGGCTCCGCGCCGACTTCGCCCTCGTCAAAGCCTGGAAAGGCGACCGCACCGGCAACCTTATCTATAGAAAGACCGCCCGCAATTTCAACCCGATGATGGCCACCGCCGCCCGCATCACCATCGCCGAAGTCGAAGAGCTCGTCGAGCCCGGCGCCCTCGACCCCGAAGCCATCGTCACCCCAGGCGTCTACGTCCAGCGCATCCTCAAGGGCGCGCACTACGAAAAGCGCATAGAACGCCGCACTGTGCGGGCCGTTTGATGACGTTGATCTGCACAAGCCGACTTATCACTTGCAATCCTTCGTCGAGCACAAATTCTGACTGAAGAACGGAATCACGTGATTCTGAAACCGGTCCGCGACTGCGCTGGTGTGCGTTCCGGAATAGATCTCGAGGCTGTTCTGAAGGCCGTAATTGTCGAGAATCTCATGCAGCTTCTTCGTGTCGACGCGCAGGCCATCCTGGTCGCCTACATCCATGGCAATCGCGCGATACTGGCGGAGGTTGCCGATGTACTGGTCGATGAAAGCCAGCGGCGCGTTGGCCGTCCACCTCGCCAGGACGTCAGGCTGAGGTACGCCGTCTTTCATCGGCAGATCGAAATACAGCGGCGGATTCTTCGGGTCCGGCGACCATGCAGCGGCGGTGGCCAACTGCGCTTTGGTGAAGAACGGCAGGTTCGCGGCATCGGCGGCCGACTTCAGACCGGCAACGGTCTCTTCGAATTTCTTCTCAGCCTCTTCGGCTCTCTGAGCGTCAGCACCGGGAGGTGGCCCCGCCGGGCGCGGCGAAATACAGCATGGACTCATGATGTACAGGCTGCCGAAGACGTCCGGGTACTTCATGCCGATGCGGCTTGCGCCATAGCCGCCCATGGAGTGACCAACCAGACCCCGGCTCAGCCGGTCGGGGATAGTCCGGTAGTGGGCATCGACATACGCAACCAGATCGCGCGCAATGAATTCCTCGAAGTCGCCGGTGGTCACAGAACTCGAATACATCGATCCGCCGAAGGCAGTCTTCGAGTCGGGCAGGACGACGATCATCTCCTTCGCGCCCTGGGCGAACGCGCCTTCGATGGTCTGCGGCATATGGATCTCATGCGTCCATTGCTCGGCGCCGATGGAGAAGCCGTGCAGCGCGTACACAACGGGATAACGGCGATGCTTGTCCTTGTTGTAACCGGGGGGCAGGAATACGATAACGTCGCGGTCCACCGCTTCGCCTTCGAGGTTGCCCTCGAGCGAGACTCCGTGAACCTTGATGGGCTCAACCGAGACGGGCTTCGCGCCGGGAACCACTGCAGGGACTTCGGTCTGCACCTGAGCTGCAAGCGGAAGCGCCGTGGCAGCAGCGAGCGACAGGATTATGAGGCCAGGGAATTTCATCGCAATTCTCGAACTCCTTTTTCCCAAAGTTTGCCGCCTCTGGACGCCAGGCGAATTAAACCAGGTTTCTGCCTGGCGCTACCGCGCAACTGAAAATCGGTAGATGTCGATACTGATGGGCGCGACAGCGACCGCTTTCGGGGCATCCCCGATAGCCGATTCCTTTACCTCGACCTGCGGCGACTGGCCGACGTGATTGGCCGACGCAAGGTCTTTGCCGGTCATCTGCCACAGCGTCGCCTCACCCGCTAAACGAACCCCCGATACATTCAGATCGAAATGTTGCTCCGCGTCCGTCGCATTTACGACCGCCAGCGTGAGGTACTTGTGGTCTGGAGTGAGCGCAGCAAACATGTCGAGGGGATACGTCGGGCTGCCGGAGTTAGTCTTAGGCTGATCGCCGCCGATGGGATGCTTTGGCGCCGGCTGCGGGGAGTTGCCGGAGAGCGTCACCGGGGTTGAACCGGGAACGAAGTGGTCGCCATAGAGCTTGAATACAAGTCCGGTCGTGTTCAGGGCCGCGGCAGCGGGCGTGTAGTCGAGTGTCGAAACACCCATGGTGTGCGCGGACATGGTGAGGAAATCCGTGTGCCGCAACATTTCGTTGAAGATCATGCCGTAGGCCAGGGCCAGCTTGAGATTGACACCCTGGGCAAAGCCTCCTCCGAAGTAGGCGTACTCATCGATGGAAAGGAAGGTTTTTTTGTCCAGCATGGCCGGGAAGCGCTGCTGGTATCTCGCCCACTCCTGGGCCTTCAGTTCCACGATGTTGGCGGGATAACGCGCGTATTCGAGCGGCGCCTGATCGACGTTGTCATAGCCTGCGTCGGTTGGTGCATCGGGCGGCAGACTCTTTGCCTTCTCGAGATTGAAGTGTCTGCCAGGTCGTGCATACCAGTGCTGCGTGATGCCGTCGAAGTTCCCCCAGCAGTGCTCGAGCAGGCCGCCCGTCCAGTCCACCGGCGTGCCTTCCAGTGCCTTCGGATTACCGATATCTTTGGCGCGCATCTCGCCTGTCAGATCCATATCCTCAGGCATATTGCCCGACGCGAGGAGCGTAATCGAGGGGTCGGCCTTGCGCATCGCTGCTGCGAATTCGTTGTGCTTGAGAACGTAGTACTTCAGATCGGTGCGGCCCAGTTGCCACACGCCATACGGCTCGTTGCCGATGTCCCAGAACTTCACGCGATAGGGTTCGGGATGTCCGTTGCGCGCGCGCTCCGCGCCAAGGCGCGTGTCGATGGAGCCGTTCATGTACTCCACCTCTTCGCCGGCGGAGTGCGCATCGCCGAAGCCCGCGTTCACCGTGATGTAAGGCTCCGTGCCAATGAGCTTGCACAGCGTCATGAACTCGTCCATGCCCACATCGTTGGTCTGCATGGCATTCCATGCGTAGTCAAACATCATCGGACGCCGGTCGCGGTCGCCGATTCCGTCGTACCAGTTCCAGTCAGAGAGGAAATTTCCTCCCGGCAGCCGCCAGAAACCGGAGTGCAGCTGACGCAGCAGCGCAATCGTATCGGGCCGGAATCCTTCCACGTTGTCGGCCGGCATCAGCGAAACGGCGCCGATGTGAAAATTTCCCGAACCCGTGCCGGTAATTTCGAGGGTGCCCGCATCGCTGTCGGCCTGGGCGGTAAAGGCGATCGGAAACTTTGTGTACGTGCCTGGCAGCGTCGCGATCGCCACCGTCTGGCGTCCGGTTGCGCCCTCACCCCAAATCAGCGCGACCTTGACCCGCGCCCCAGGCGTGCCGCGCAGCCAGATGTGACCGGCATAGCGCCTGCTTTTCACCACTGCGAGCCCCGACTGCTGAATACCATGGGGTGTCGAGGGATCGGTGGCGATGCGCGGGCTCTCTTCGCCCACGAATGGGTGGTCTTTGTCCATCGCTACAACTTCGTCCGGGCCGATGGGCCGCCATTTGCGGAGTTGCATGCCGCGAAAGCCGCCGCCCTGACGCGCGGCCGAGGCATCGGGCTCTTTCGAGGAGATGGGGAAATAAAACTTGCGGTCGTCCAGCATCTCGGACCAAAGGCTCCGATAGATCAGCGCGCCAATGTGCTCGATGAACATGCCGAACTCGTATTTAGAGACCGGCGGGTCCGTCTCGCTCGCATCGATGTTCACCGTCAGCCGTTCCGGTACAGCCGGCGCTGCCTGTTGCGTCGCCAGGCCGGCAGCCCCGAACTCAATCCACAAAGCCAACACAGCCAACCGGGCGATCCTATTTTTCATGAAGCTTCTCCTGACGTGGCCCGTAACGGATTGTGTTCTTTGGGGCTGACTTAGGTAAACGTTTTCTCGGAGAGATCACGCACCCATGCAAAATCGGATGGTACCAGTCAGCGATGTCGAATGAATAGTCGGGTTCTTGAAATCCAGGTGTACCGGGAAATTCGCTTTGTCTGATCGATCTTCGCGTTCAATCACTGCGGAATCGCCAATCCAACCATCGAGCCACGGATCATCCCGGCAGCGCGCGGCCGCTTCATTCACCCTCCACCCCGCCCCTCGTTTTCGCCGAACGCTCTCGCCGTGCCCGCCTTTTGATATCCTGTCGCCGCAACTCCGGAGGCCCAGGTGAAAGTCCGCTTCTCTCTGCTCTCAACACTGCTCGTTCCCGTTCTGCTCCTCAGCGCTGCCCCACGTTCCCGCGCCGAAGACACCGGCGCCCTCCAGGATCACCTGAAGAAAGCCGCCGACCTCAGCACTCCCTCGGCAGCCGACCTCAAGCCCTGGCACGCGAAGCTCTCCGTCCAGCTCTACGACTACAAAGGTGTCAGCACCGGCGCCGGCACCGTCGAAGAGTGGTGGATGGCCCCCGGCAACGAGAAGCGTGTCTTCGCCCTGCCCAATTACCAGGGCACTGAGATCATCACCGCCGACGGCGTCTTCCGCTCTGCCGGCCTCGTCTCCGAGCCCATGACCCTCGCCGGCATCCTCAATCAGTTCGTCAATCCGATGGCCGAACAGGAAAAGGCTTCCGGCTTCAAGCCCACCGCCCGCACCCTCCAGCTCGGCGGCGTCACCCTGCCCTGCGTGATGCTCGCAAAACCCAACAGCCGCGTCGCCAACCAGCCCATCGGCTTCTATCCCTCCTGGTGTACCGAACCCGGTAAAGACTCCCTCCGCGTCTTTGTCGACGACGCCGGCATTGCCATCGTCCGCAACGGCATCAGCGCCTTCCAGGGCAAGGACATCCCCACCGACGTCAGCGTCACCCTGAACGGAGCCGTCATCGGCACCGGCCGCGTTGAAAGCATCTCCCTCGACGGCATGCCCTCCGCGCCCTTCACCCCCGACCGCGATATGGCGAAAGCTCTCCCCAAACCCGTCGAGCTCAAAGGCAAAAAGCTCGAAAACCAGGCCGCCAAACGCACCGAGCCCGACTTCTCCCAGTCAGCCACCGGCATCGACCAATCCAGACGCACCCTCAACAACGGCGGCCTCCAGGGCGACATCGAAATCCGCCTCTGGGTCGGCGAAGACGGCCAGATTCGCGACATGCGCCTCGAATCCTACCCCGACCCCGCCGTCGCCCAAACCGCACTCGACGCCGTCCGCCAGTGGACCTTCCGCCCCCTCATGGTCGAAGGCCGCGCCGTCCCCTTCACCGGCACCATCGACTTCGAAATCAACAAGACCGACTACGACCGCCAGATTCGCCGCTGACGCCCCGCGCCGCCCCGCCCGGCCCGTCCCCCCGGCCCGCCCGCCGCCCCGCAGTAAACTCATCCTGCATGTCCGAAAAAATCCTCGCCGCCATCGCGGCCTTCATCATCGCCGTCATCTCCGCCTCCGGCTACGCAGGCATCGCCCTCCTCATGGCCATCGAGTCCGCCTGCATCCCCCTCCCCAGCGAAATCATCATGCCCTTCGCCGGATACCTCTGCGGCCCCCACCCCGAGCACATCCGCCAGCTCAGCCTCCTCTGGGTCGCTACCGCCGGAGCCCTCGGCTGCAACATCGGTTCCGCCGTCGCCTACTGGATCGGCGCCCTCGGCGGCCGCCCCTTCATCGCCCGCTGGGGCCGCTTCGTCCTCCTCGACCACCACGACCTCGACCGCGCCGAGCACTTCTTCGCCCGCTACGGCTCGATCACCGTCTTCCTCGCCCGCCTCCTCCCCGTCATCCGCACCTTCATCGCCCTCCCCGCCGGCATCGCCAAAATGCCCCAGCTCCGCTTCCACCTCTACACCTTCCTCGGATCATGGCCCTGGTGCCTCGCCCTCGCCTGGGCCGGCATGCGCCTCGGTCAGGCCTGGGACTCCGACCCCCGCTTCAAATTCTGGTTCCACCGCTTCCACCTCGGCGTCGAAATCCTCCTCCTCCTCGCCATCCTCTGGTTCCTCTGGACCCACTGGCGCAACCGCCTCAGCCCCTCCGACGCTGAACGCTGAACGCTGTACGCTGTACGCGGAACGCTGTTCCTCCCCATTCACCCCCCCCGAAACTACGGTTTAACCTCCAGTAATTTGCACTTTCGTTACTCTGGCGAGAGACTGTCTGTTTGGACTTCATACTTTTTCTCCCCCTGAAAGGCAGCATCCGCAATGGCATCTGATAAAAAACCTGGTATCCAGCCCGCCAGGGGCAAGCTCGGAGTCATGACAGTCGGCATGGGCGCCGTCGCCACCACCCTCATCGCCGGCGTTGAAGCCGTCCGCAAAGGACTAGCCAAGCCCATAGGGTCCGTCACCCAAATGGGCACCATCCGCCTCGGCAAGCGCACCGACAACCGCACTCCCCTCGTCAGGGACTTCGTCCCCCTCGCCGCCCTCGACGACATCGTCTTCACCGGCTGGGACATCTTCCCGGAAAACATGTATGAGGCCGCTGCCCACGCCGCCGTCCTCGACAAGGACCACCTCACCAGCATCAAGCCCTTCCTCGAAGCCATCCAGCCCATGCCCGCCGTCTTCGACCAGTACTACGTCAAGCGCCTCAGCGGCACCAACGTCAAGAGCGGCAAGAACAAGTGCGACCTCGCCCAGCAGCTTCGCTCCGACATCCAGAAATTCAAATCCCAGGTCGATCGCGTCGTCGTCATCTGGTGCGGCTCTACTGAAATCTTCCTCGAGCCCGCCCCCTGCCATGCCACCGTCGAGTCCTTCGAGAAGGCCCTCGTCGACAACGACCCCGCCATCGCCCCCTCGCAGATCTACGCCTACGCCGCCCTCAAAGAAGGCGTCCCCTTCGCCAACGGCGCGCCCAACCTCACCGTCGACCTGCCCTGCATGATCGAGCTCTCGCGCGCCAACGGCGCGCCCATCTGCGGCAAGGACTTCAAAACCGGCCAGACCCTCCTCAAGACCGTCCTCGCCCCCGCCTTCAAGGCCCGCATGTTAGGAGTAGCCGGCTGGTACTCCACCAACATCCTCGGCAACCGCGACGGCGAAGTTCTCGACGACCCCGAGTCCTTCAAGACCAAGGAAGAATCGAAGCTCGGCGTCCTCGACTACATCCTCCAGCCCGACAAGTACCCCGACTTATACGGCAACATCTACCACAAGGTCCGGATCAACTACTATCCGCCCCGCGGCGACAACAAAGAAGGCTGGGACAACATCGACATCTTCGGCTGGCTCGGCTACCCGATGCAGATCAAAGTCGACTTCCTCTGCCGAGACTCCATCCTCGCGGCCCCCTTAGCCCTCGACCTGGTCCTGTTCTTAGACCTCGCCAAGCGCACGCCGGAACTCAGCCACCTCGGCATCCAGGAGTGGCTCAGCTTCTTCTTCAAGAGCCCCCAGTCCGCCCCCGGCCTCTACCCCGAACACGACCTCTTCATCCAGTCCATGAAGCTAAAAAATACGTTGCGCCACATCATGGGAGAAGACCTGATCACCCACTTAGGCCTCGAATACTACGACTGACGATTTGCCATCGAGGCAGCCGCGCTTCGCGCAAGAACAGAAACGAATCCGGGTGCCCCATTCTGGTTGCGCTTGCAGTTGAGCGCAAGCAGGGTGGGCGTCGCGCGTAAGCGCGACCATCGGAACAACTCCAGGTTTTGTGTCAGGGCGCGGCTTCAGCCGTGCCGAAAAGCCCCCAAAAGACGTGGCGCGTTAGCCCCTCCGAAGACCCTTCGCAATCCGACTGAACAAAAGCGATTGAGTTTCAGCGGAGGCTCTTCGTTCCCTGTCGAGTGGGATTTTACGGAAGTTTTAGTTGAGTGATCCGCTTGGCTTTGATCACCATGTATTTCTTCAGTGTCTCGCGAGAGTCGCCGACGTAAAGCGTCTGGCCGAAAGAGTTGGGAGTGAAACTCGACCACACTTCTTTCTCGAAGACTGGTTTTCCTGCAACTTCGTGTACGTCGGTGATCATAAACGCATCCCCGTTCCAATTGCCCAGATCCGATGAGACTCGGCAACCAGCATCGACAGCAAAGCTGTCGCACCAAACAAAACGAAATCCCTGCGCCTGCGCATCCCACCAGATGACTCCAGTGCCCCACGCTTTTCCTCCTGCGCCGTCAGCGTGATATTCCTGGATCAAAGACGAACGAGCCGGACCGACGCGGTAGCTGTCTCTGGATCGCCCTGAGCCTCCCTGGGAGAGCTGTTCCCCCGGTTCATAAGTGATCTCTGTCGACCACTCTCCCGCAAGGGCGTCTATGAGCCGTTCCATTGGAGAAGAGGAGGTCTTCCGTCGGCCGTTCGCTCCGGAATCCGTAGCGAAGTCTATCTTGGGCTTATCGGTGATCTGCGCATATTCGACTCCAGGCATTGTTAGACCAAAAACGCAAAACAAAGCGGCGAAATGCCTCAAAGCATTTCGTTTCATTCGCGGCGTTACGCCCATCAGGTGCCGGCAGATATCGACGGTTCGATGCGCGCCGGAAACCGGGAATCGCCGCCCGGATGTTTTCTGCATAGCCATGCGAGGAACCTCTCCTGTGCCAATCAATTCTTTCCTATTGTCTCGCTATGTCGAGGAAGCGGGGCTTTAGCCCTGCGGAGACTCACCTCATTCCGAGCAAAAAGCAAAAGGAATTTTAGAGGAGGCTCTTCGCCAAACTCCAACTCGGACGTGCTCTTTCCGGGCGTACCAATCGCGACGCATCGCCCGAGCACAGCCTGCCCCAAGCGAGTTCGCGCCCGCGAGCGAGTCGAACGGGGCCTTCGCCGGAGTTTGGCTCGCCCGTGCGCTGCGCGCGCACGGGACGCGTAAAGATCCTGCAAAACCCCCGGGCCCAAATCGCGACGGCTCCGGGTTTTGTGTCAGGGCACGGCTTCAGCCGTGCCGATACAGCCCCAATAAAGAACCGGGCTTTAGCCCCTGAGTACCACCCCATCCCTCCACGGAATCTCCCGGAAAGAAAACAACTCTGTCATCCTGAGCGAAGCATCCCGAATCCAGCGCGGCGTTTTTTCGCCGCGCTGAAACAGTTCAGACGCGAGTCGAACGGACCTGCATTTCTCCCGTCAGAGCCCATAGCGGATGCCCATTTGATCGTCTTTGTATCAGGGCAGGACTTCAGCCGTGCCGGAAAGCCACAAAAGGAAGTGGGGCTTTGAGCCGGTCCAGAGAACCGGCGCATGATAGCCTTAAAAAGGCCGCTGCGACACACTAAGCAGTTGCAAAGTCACACTCCTCCTTCCTTGGTTAACATGGCCAGTCACACCCACCAAAGAAACAATCGTGCACCACTTAGGAAGAGGATAAAGCGTCTCCTTCACTTCCCGTTCGCCGCAAAGCAGATTGCGTGGCGACTCACAGCTGCTTGGTTCTGGTTTTACGCCTTCACTGTACTGGTTGGCCAAAGAAACAACGTCGACGGCCTAGAACGACACATCCCCTCCCTCTTAGTCAGGCTCCTCACTGAAGTAGGGTTTGCTCCGAGCAACCCACTATTGCTATCGGCATTTATAAAAGTATTGTGGCTGCTTGCAATCTGTTCGTTCTCGTGGATTCAAGTGCTAGGGTTCCTCCTTCTCTATGTCCCTCTTTCACCGCTGCTCCTCGTTTTCAGGAAGGGCCGCCAACAATACAAAGAGAACCGAGCAAAAAACCTTGCGAGAGCCCGACAAGAAGGCGCGGAAACGCCTCATCTGAACAAAGGTCTCGCTTTGCTCTTCCTACTCTTGATGTGGTTTGCGCTATACGGAGGAACCGCCCAGCGATACCCATTGATCATTGCGATGGCAATCACCGGGCTCCTGTTCATCGAAAGAGTAAGCCGGGCACTTCTTTACGCGACAGCCGCAGAATTTCCTCGAAAAAAGAGATCAGAGGCATTCACCCATTCTGTTCAAAATTTCATGCGGAAAACGGTCGAGAACTTCAAAGAAGGCAAAATCACCGAGCTGAAACACCTCAATGGGGCGATCCGGACCGCCTCATGGATCCTGCGCCTAGCCCGATTCGCGTCGACTTGGATGTACGGCAAGGCAGCGAAGAGGAGAGCGGCACTGTTCGTGCTTATCAGATTCATGGGTAACCTCGCCATACTAGGCGGCCTGTCGATTCTATTTTGGGCATTCGTTATCAAGTATTTCGCCGCCCCGCCGGCGACAGGAATGGAGGCGGCGCTGTTTGCGAGCGCCTCACGGGTCATACCGGGCGTTCCAGATTCCAACAGCCTGCACGTTAGCCCTGGGATACAGGCGCTCGCATCTGTGACTGCGTGGCTAATATTTGTGTTGTATGCCGGCCCGGTTGCTTCACTCTTCCCAGCATTCCAGGAGCGGGTTATTGCGCAAACCGCGCAAAGCTATGATCGGCTGCGATCCGCCAGGAAGACCCTTTACCGCTTTATCGAGCCCCTCCGGGCCCTCCGAGAATTGGCCGGGGAACACCCAGAACTGATTCCATTCGCAAAAACGGTGGTCCTGCTTCGAAAGCAGGCCAATTTGAAGGAGTTTCTGGCCGGCCAGCCCGATTACGTAAGATCCTTGGCCTCCCATCCCGAAGAGGCGGAACTACTGCGTACCCTCGGCGTCAAACTGCCCGATCTGAACGCGCTCGTGCCAGAACTCACACAGGACCGCACGGATGAACCGGCCTCAGGAGCTCAGAGCGACGCAAACCCACGCGCTAGTAACGATGCCCCAATCCCAATTTCTATTGACCACCATACAGCGCTCAAGGACTCGCAGGACCCCCGTTTCCTCGAACTTCTAGCAAAGCTCGATGAGCAGGTGACTGCGGCGCGATTATCGCGGCCCTCCCTCGATGACGATCATGCTCCAAATCTAGGTGTCGGCGACCCGTCAGCTGTCCCAAATACCCGGGCAGATGAGCGATTCGCCTCGGGACTGGAGCACGAACGGCGCCTTGAGTGGCCCGAATCGCTCTCGGCTTTCAGAGAAGCTTGGAAAATCGAAAAGATTCCCAAGCACGGCTTTAAGCTCGCTAGCACAGCGCAAGCTCTAAATCGCTTTCAAGAGGCGCAAACTGCGTACGAGGAACTATTGAACCTCCCTTTGGAACAGACCGATCGCGCTGATGTGCTGGGTAATCTTGGGCTTATTTATCGTGAAACAAATCAGCCTCAACTCGCGGAGGAAGCTGGTTCTGAATCGCTCGCGATCGCCCACACTATCGCGCTGACTAATCCGGATAAATTTGCTCCTGCCGCGGTGGCGCTCAACAATCTGGCGATTCTCTATTACACGACCGGACGCGCTTCGAAAGCCGAAAAGGCTTGGAAAGAGGCCGTAGCAATCTATCGCCGAGCACCGGAAGCGCAACGACAGCCAGTCATGCCGAAACTTGCTTCGACGCTTGACAACCTCGGCCTCATCTATTCGGAAACAAAGCGACCCGAGGAGGCAGAACAAGCCTTCCTGGAGGCCTTGGATCTTCGTCGCAGGCTGGCAGAATCAGATCCGTATGCCTACTTGCCCGATGTCGCAACAACGCTAACAAACTGGGCAATCTTACGCCAGAAGACAGAACCAGCTTCAGTCGAATGGATGCTCAAAACTGCCCTTGCTATTCGGTGCCGCTTAGCCGACATAAATTCCGGGGCGTTCCTGCCAGCGAAAGCCGCATCGCTCTACAACGTGGGGCTGCTCTTTGCAACCTCTGATCGGAAAGAGATAGCTGAAAAGTACTACAAAAACGCTCTCACCGCTTACCGCGAGCTAGCGGAGGACGAACCTCGAATCTACGTTGCCGAGGTCGCTTCTATGCTGAACCAAATAGGCGATCTCTACGCCAGCACTTCACGGAGCAGAGAAGCCGAGAAGGCCTACACCGAGGCCCTTATCTTACGCCGATCTCTAGCGGAGGGCCATCCAGAACTACAACCGCAAGTAGCCGCCACTTTGGGGGGCCTCGCGCAATGCGTCTTCGCGGAAGGACGCTTGAAGGAGGCGAAAATGCACGCCGTGGAAGCGGCAAACATTCTCGAGCCCCTCTGGCATGCCGACCCGGACAGACATGGAGATCAAATGGCGCGGGTTCTCTGGGTCCATGCCGCGATTTGCGAGTCCGCCCCGAAGTCACGCGAAGAGGCGATTTCCTTGGCCAGTACAGCTCGTTCCTTGGTCGCGGATCCTGTGCTCAAGGAAAAAATCGAGAACCTCATTGATCGTCTCAGTCAGCAGAACAAGGCCTAAGACCCCTGATCATGGTCACCCTCGAAACCGTCTGGCAAACCGGCCTAACCTTCTCCAACGTAGAGAAATCCATCTCCTGGGGAGCCCCGGCCCTCAAGGTCCGCGGCAACCTCATGGCCTGTGTCCCCACCAACAAAGCCGCCGAGCCCAACTCGATCCTCATCCGCATCGACCGCAACGCCCGCCCCGCCCTCCTCGCCGAAGCCCCCAACCTCTACTACGCCCCCGACCACTACCTCGGATACGACGGCGTCCTCGTCCGTCTCCAGCACCTCACCCCCGAAATCCTCCACGACCTCCTCGCCATGGCCCACAAATTCGCCACCCGCAAGCCCGCCGCGCGGAAAGCCAGCCGCTGATGCGACGCTCCTGTCTTGGTTTTTCTAATCCCTAATCCCTAACCTCTAATCCCTTGTCTTCTGTGGAAATTTGTCAACCCCCACCCCAAAAATCCAAAGTAATAACCCCTGATTGCCAAGGACTTCCCCGCCAAAATCCCAGAAGAAATTTGGCAGTTTTATTTGCTGGACTTGGTATTCTAAGAATGAGAGTAAAAAGAAAAAGCCTCGCCCAACGGCGGGGCTTTTTCATTGGAGGAAAGGAGAAACGCCATGCGCTTCGTCGCGACACAGCCCGCAGACCGCTTCTCCGCCACCACCCCGCTCACGGTCGCGACTGCAGCAATCGCGACGGGGTTTGAATCAATCCCGGCCGTGTTTACTGCAAACTCGGCCGGCTCCCCGTCAAACCCAGCCGCCTTTGTATCAAACGCGGCCGAGACCGATCTGACTTCGAACCAATCAACTAGCCCGATCACGACCATGAATGCATCAAACCCGGCCGAGACTGACGCAAACACAGCCAGGTCGCAACAGATTGATTCGAAGTCACCCCGACTCAGTATCCACTTGGTAAACCCATCGAAGTCGCTGAAAACAAGTCAACTCGAAATTTCGAGGGGGGGCCACATTTTCAGAAAGTCGCCCGGACCCCAACCTGAGCCGCAAACGGAATCCCGACCGTCGTCCCCGGCCCGAAAAAGTCGCCCAAAGCCCCGCCCGCAACCCGCAACTGATTCGGGCTCGAAATCGGCTCGGTCGACGAGCAATCTGAATTTGTGCAGATGTCGGTTACATTTCCAGCCTGCGCCTCCGCGGCCGGAACCGGAAGCGTCGCAATGTTCGTTACATAATTCGCCCCGGAATTATTCCGGTTGAACAAATTCAAAAACTCGACAAACGGAATCAAAGTCCAGCGCTCGCCCAGCGAAACCGGACGGCTAACCCGCAGATCCGCCTGCACATACGGGGTCCCCCGGAACTGATCGAGCGAAGTCGGCACGCCGTTGATCTCAATCCGCCCGCTGTTGTTCGCAGTCGTAATCGTGAAAGGCCGCGCCGATTCAGCCTGCGTCAAAGTGCTCAGCTCGATCCCGCCAAAAGTCCGCCACAAACCCGCAAAAACGAACCGCTGCCGAACATCCTCGCCCGAAGGCCCGTAATCGCCCGGGCCAAACGCATCGAGCGGATCGCAAACCCCATTGACATAATCAAATAGCTCACCCAAAACACAGCCCCAGGTCTGCGCCTTCGAAAAAGTGTAATTCGCCACCAAACTCAGCTGCCGCCCAACATTCCCCTGCAGATGCAACAGCAACCCGTTGTAACTGGACCGGTTATCCGACCGAAACACGTTCACATCCGGCACAAAATTCGCCTGCTTCGGATCATCCGCCGCCAGCAGCGGCGTGAACAAATTCGTCCCGCCCGTATAACTGTAAGCGCGATAACCGTGATTTCCCTGCTCATGAATGTAGTCCGCACTTACCGACCAGTTAGCGCTGAAGGCATGCTGCATACCGCCTGAAACATGAATGGCATAGGGCGTCTTGTAGTTCGAATCGATCAGGTTCGCCGTCCCGCCCGCAGCATCTCCCGCAACACACCCGGCATTCTCCGCGCCTCCCGGATCCTGCACCGGATCGACGCACGGTCCCGGCGGCGTACCAACAGCCTGAAACGCCGTGACCCATCCGTTCTGTGCAAGATCGTCGAAGTACAGCCCAAACCCACCGCGAAACACCGTCGTGCCGCTCCCGCCCGGCGTGTAAGCAAAGCCCACCCGCGGTGCAATCTGCTCGTGATCATCATGCGGCACCACCGGAACCAGTGGAATCTTCAGCGCCGCCAGCGTTAGATATCCCGGGTTCTCCGCCTGCGTCCGCCCCGATCCGACAAACAACCCCCTGGTCGTCGAATATCGCAGCCCATAATTCAATGTCAGCCGCCGATGAATGCGCCACGAATCCTGCCCATAGAACGCCAGCCGCTGCACATTCTGCGAGAACATCCCGCCCAGGTTCGAGGTCGACTCTCCGGCCTGCATATCTGCCGTAAACTGCGAGAGGTTATTCAGGTAATAAGTGGGATTATCCGGAAACGGGTACAGCTTCTCCGTATTCCCAGGGAAAGCCCCATCCAGCACCGGTTCGTGAATAAAATTCGCGCCTAACTTGATCGAATGCGCGCCCTTTGACTTACTCACGTCATAGCGCAGCTGGTATTTCTCCTGATTTCTTTCGGACGGAAAGAACGTGATCGGCGTAGCAAACTGGTTGTCGCCGAATGTCTCGAACCCTGAAACAGTCAGCGAAGTCGAACTGAACGGGAAAGCCAGCGCCAACCCCAGGTCCGACGTCCGCGTCTGTGTCAGGTGCAGTCCGCTCGCGTTGAGAACGAAATTTCCCACCAGCGTGGGCGAGAACACATATTGGTTCCCGATCAGCAGGCTCAGGTAGTTGTTATGCGTCAGCAATCCCGTCGACGGCAGGGTCCCCTGCTGCACCAGGTCGTTGTGCGTCGTGTAATCGTCCACCGATCCGCGCAGGAGCCACCGCGATTTAGCCGTCTCTGCCCCGTCAAGACGCACCAGCCCAAGCGTGTCGCGAAATGGTATCGGCACATTTCCCGGCACAGTAATCGACGGCACCCCCGGAATCAACCCGTCCGCCGCCAGCGCTGCCAGCGCATCGAACTGCGTCGTACTCGCCGGACTGTAAACAATGCTCGCGTTCTCATGCACATTCTCGACAGCCGCAAAAAACCACACCCGATCCTTCCGCAACGGCCCTCCCAGCGTCCCCACATAGTTCTGCCGCGAAAAAGGCTGCTTCGGATTCGGCGCCGGATTCTCAATCGGAAATCGCGCGTTCAGCGCCGCAGCGCGCTCATAGAACGCCTCATCCCCATGCCAGGCATTCGTTCCGCTCTTTGTTGTGATCACCACCGACCCGGCCGTCGTCCCGCCCGTGTCCGCATTCTCCTGCGCCGTCCGCACCGCGAATTCCTGCACCGCATCCGGCGAATAGTTCTGCAGGAATCCACCAATGTAATCGTCGGAGTTATCGCCCCCGTCTACCGATAGCTCGTTGTTTAACCCCGAGCTACCTCCCGTCGACACAGCCGTGATCCGCGCCTTCGTCGGGTCGCTCGGTTCTACTGGCTCGGTTCCCGGTGCCAGATACACGATGTTCGCAAAACTGCGCGCCGGTAACGGCAGCGTCTCCAGATCCTGGCTCGTGATCACACTCTGATGAACGTTGCTGGCCGGGTCCATCGGCTGTGCCGTAATCGATGAGCCCTGTCCCGTCACCCGAACCGACTGTTGCACGCCAGCCGGCGCCAGCCTAACCCTGACGTCGCTCACCGTGCTCACGGCCACCACCACCTCTGCCGCAGCCGTCGCAAAACCGCCAGCCGATACGCTTACCTCGTATTTCCCGGGAGGCAGGTTCTCCAGCAAGAATTCCCCGTGGTTGTCCGACGTCGCGTGCCGTATCGACGCCGGCGCTGGCATCCGCACTTCCACCAGCGCTCCGCTCACCCGAGCTCCGGTCGCGTCCTCCACAACTCCACGCACCGACCCGCTCGTGATCTGTCCCTGGCTCGTCGCGGCAAGGAACAGCAAAGCGAGAGAAGTGAGGATCGTCCTAGGCGCCGCGATCGCGGACCCAGTCCATCGTGCCATCGTGCATCTCCTGATGCGGAAACCTGCGCCGGTTCGAATCAGTCTATCGCAGCCATTCCGCGCTCGAGGTCCCGTTCCGCTGCCAACAAACTCTCCGGCCGCCCCAGATCCCGCCAGTACGCCCCATCTGCGCGAAACGCCACAATCCTCTCCCCCTCCGCCGCCAGTCGCAGATACGCATCGAGAATCGGGAACGCCCCCTCCTCGCTCAGCTTCCCGAAGATCCGCGGCGAAACCACATGAATCCCCGAAAACGCCAGCGCCGCCACCGCCTCCGCCGGCCGCACCATCTCCGCCTCCGCATCCCCCTTCGTTCGTCGCCCGCACAGCAGCCCCTCCTCGTCGAAGAGCAAATAACGCGACGTCTCCCTCTCCGCGACCGCCAGCGTCACCAGCGCCCGCAACTCCGCATGCGCCTCCGCCATCCTCCCCAAATCAATCGAGCTGATCACATCCACGTTGTGCATCAGAAACGCCTCATCTTCGCCGCCAGCCAGAAAAAACGGCGCAGCCTTCTTCAGCCCGCCGCCCGTGTCCAGCAGCTCCTCCTCGCGCGACACCTCAACCCGCATCCCAAAATTCCCGTTCGCCGCGAGGTACGCGACAATCTTCTCCCCATAGTGGTGCGCGTTCACCACCACCTCGCGCACGCCAAACTCCCGCAGCCGCCCCAGCGCAATCTCCAGCAGCGTCCGTCCCGCCACCGTCACCAGTGCTTTCGGCCGATCGTCGGTCAGCGGACGCAGCCGCGTCCCCAACCCCGCGGCCAGCACCATCGCCTTCACAAGCCCATCTTCTCCAGCTCCATCTTTTCAACCTCTAGGTGCCGCACCACCACCTCCACCCCGCTCATCCCGCGCAGGTGCTTCGCCAGCCTCTCCGCCAGATACACCGACCGGTGCTGCCCGCCTGTGCAACCAAACGAGACCATCAGGCTGTTGAACCCGCGCTTCAGATAGGTGCTCACGCTGGCATCCACCAGCGACACCACGTTCGCCAGATACTGATGGACGCTCTCCTCCTGATTGAGGTACTCGATCACCGCCGTGTCTTTCCCCGTCAGCGTCTGGAAGCGCTCCTCGCGCCCCGGATTCGGCAGGCTCCTCGCATCGAACACAAACCCGCCGCCATGCCCAGTCACATCGCTCGGCATCTGCCGATGAAACGAGCAGCTGAAGATCCGCACCGTCAGCGTCCTCACCGATGTCGACAGCTCCTGCAGCTTCGGTGAATCCTGCATCGCGCGGAAGCACTCCAGCAGCGCCGGCAACGCAATCGGCAGCTGCACATGCTCCCCCAGCCAGCGCAGGTTCTCGAGCGCATACGGCACGCTTTGCAGAAAATGCTCCTTGCGCTCGTAGAACCCGCGGTACCCATACGCGCCCAGCGCCTGCATGATGCGCACATACACGTACGCGTAGTAATGCTTCATGAATTCCGCGCGCTCGATCTTCACCAGCCCCGCAAGCCGCTCCAGATAGTAGTCGAGCAGCTCCTCGCGCAGCTCCGGCGGCAAATCCGCCTTGCCGTCGTAGAGCAGGGAAGCGACGTCATACTGCAGCGCGCCCCTGCGCCCTCCCTGGTAATCCACGAAAAACGGTTGCCCATCGCGCAGCATGATGTTGCGCGACTGAAAATCGCGATACAAAAAATAGTCGTGGTTCGCGCTCAGCAAGAACTTCGTCAGCCGCCCGAAATCGTCCTCCAGCGCCTGCTCGTTAAACGGCACCCCGGCGAGCCGCAGAAAATAATATTTGAAGTAGTTCAGATCCCAGCCAATCGACTGCCGATCGAACGTCGCTCGCGGATAGCAGACCTTGTAATTCAGATCGCGCCCCGCTTCCACCTGAAACCGCGGCAGCACCGCCCCCACCTTGCGATACGCCTCCACCACCCGCGGCGCAATCGCCGGCCCATCCCGGTTCTCCATCAGGAACTGGAACAACGTCTCATCGCCCAGGTCTTCTTCCAGGTACGCGCCCTCGCTCAGCTCCTCTTCGTAAATCTCCGGAACCGGCAATCCATGCCGCCGAAAATGCCGCGAGAACTCCAGGAACGCGACATTCTCCTCGCGCACCGTATGCAGAATTCCGATCGCGCTCGACCCGGCGCCCGCAAGGCGCACGATTTTCCGCCCCGAGCCCCCCAACTGACCCTGAAGCGGCTGCACCTCGGCGGCCGGCGCGTGGAAGTGCTTCTCGAATAGCCGCTGAAGAATATCCATGAATGCGATTTGGCGCAGCCCTCACCCTGCTTCCCAAACGATACAACCTAAGCCGTGATCAGGCCCGATCTATTGCTCGTACACGTACCACTGTTGCGAGTCGTGCGTTCACGGATCGTATCGTTCGGAAGAGGTATCCCTGCGGATCGCTTTTCGAGATTAGGTACGAGGCTGGCGCAACTCGCACCTGAATTCTGTACCCTGCACCCTGTTCAACCCGCCCGCTGGCAGCTCACCGTCACCGAGCAGATATGTTCATCGAACCGATAAGTGCGATCGAAACGGATCGCCGCCTTCCGGCTGAACACTTCGTACCGCTCGCCCACCACCACCGTCGGCGTGGTCAGCAAACACCGCGAGGCCAAGTCCGGATCGTACCCCTTCCACGCGCCCGCCACCATGTTCCCCACTTCGCCCAAAGCGTCTCGCACCGTCGCGTCCACCTCCGGCGACTCAACGCCTGTCAGCCGCGAGCAGATATTCAGCGCCGCCGCGCGCGGACCATGGAACACCACCGTCCCCGTCATCGCTCCAGCCAGCCCGATCACCGCCGAAACGGTCTGTCCCGCTGCCTCCGCCGCATCTCCCGCCGGCGCGCAGTGCACCCCCATCATCGTGTCGAAGACTTCTTCCATCGCGCGGTCCAGGTTCTGCTCGAATTCCGCGATCACGTTCCACGCATCCGCCAGCGCCGTCATGTCTGCTCCCACCCAGGTTATCCCACCTTCCTTATCGGCGCGACCAGAGCCCCCACGAGCAAGTCATTACGGGAATTCACTCGACCAAAATCTTAAAAACCAGCTCACGTCCATCGCGCGCGCCTCACCAACGCCCTCAACGCGCACTCACTCACGCCAGCGCCCGCAGATCCCGCCGCAGACGATCCGGCTCCCCCGCGCCCATCCCCGCCTCCACCTCCGCATGGGTCCGCTCCCACACCGGGGCAGCCTCCGCCAGCAGCTTCATCCCCTGCGCCGTCAGTTGCAGCCGCCGCCCCCGCCGATCCGCCGGATCCATCGTCACCTTCACCAGCTTCCGCCGCTCCAGCGGTTTCAGCGCCGCCGTCAGGGTCGTCCGGTCCATCGCCAGCAACGACGCCACCGCCGCCATCCCCGGAGCCTCCGGCCGGTTCAGTGACATCAGCAGCGAAAACTGCCCATTGGTCAGGCCCAGGGGCCGCAAAACCTCGTCAAATCGCCGAGCCAGTGCCCGCGCCGCCCGCTGCACGTGAAGACATAGGCAGCGGGCGCGAACCTTCGCGGTCGTTTCGAAAGAAACCGGCGGCACAGCTCTTGACATAAATCCCGATATGTTGATATCAACATAATCCATGGACGTCAAGCCCCCAGGCCCGATGTCCAACCGGGCCCCCGGCCCGTTCGTCACAACCAGCCAGGCAGGCCCTCACGAAACCTGCCAAAATGGAGGACTATTATGTCGTTTCTTCGTGACCTGAAGATCGCTATCCGCTCGCTGTCGCGCGTCCCCTCCCTCTGGCTCACCGTCGCCCTCACCCTCGCCCTCGGCATCGGCGCCAACGCGGCCATCTTCAGCGTCGTGCGCGCCGTCCTCCTGCGCCCCCTCGCCAATCGCGACGAAGCCCGCCTCCTCTACATCCGCCAGAGCGCCCCCGGCATTCACGAGGACAACGCCGCCTTCTCCATTCCGGAAATCGACGACCTCGGCAAGCACCTCCGCTCCATCACCGAACTCGGCACCTTCTCCGAACTCGACTTCACCCTCCAGGGCCTTGGCCAGCCCCGCGAAATCCCCGCCGGTGTCGTCGACGGCCACTACTTCGAAGTCATGGGCCTGCGCCCCATCCTCGGCCGACTCCTCGGTCCTGCCGACGACGGACCCAACGCCCAGGGCGCTGTCGTCCTCACCTATAAGTTCTGGACCCAGTCCCTCCACTCCGATCCCACCGTCCTCGGCAAGACCATCCGCCTCGACAGCTTCGCCGGCTCGCGCACAGCCACCATCATCGGCGTCCTCGAGCCCTCCGTGCCCTACCCCGTCGCCACCGAGATCATCGCCAACATCGTCACCAGCCCGCACCACCTCTCCGCCACCATGGTCACCGGCCGCGAACATCGTATGACCGAGCTCTTCGGCCGCCTCGCTCCCGGAGCCACCCTCGACCAGGCCCGCGCCGAGCTCCGCACTGACTACGGCGCCATCCTCCAGGCCCACCCCGAGGTCTACAAAGCGAACGACCAGTACCAGATCTCCGTCCGCCGCATGCACGACCAGATCAACTCCCGCGCCAACACCATCCTCTGGGTTCTCTTCGCGGCGTCAGCGCTGCTCTTCGTCATTGCCTGCTCCAACGTCGCCAACCTCGTCCTCGCCCGCACCCTCCGCCGCGAATCCGAGCTCGCCGTCCGCTCCGCACTCGGAGCCACCACTGCCGCTCTCCGCCGCTCGCTCCTCGCCGAAAGCCTCGTCCTCTGCGGCACCGGCGTCATCGCCGCCCTGCTCATCGCCGCGCCCATGGTCGCCATCCTCGGCAAATATGCCGCGCGCTTCTCCGTCCGCGCCGACCACCTCACCCTCGACTCCACCCTGGTCTGGTTCGGCGTCGCGCTCTCCCTCCTCGCCGCCGTCTTCCTCGCCTACATCCCACGCCTGCCCTCCACCAAAGCCTCGCCCGCCTCCGGCCTCACCGTCGGTGGAACCCGCAGCGCCACCGGCAGCAACCGCCGCCTCCGCATCTTCGCCGTCACGCAAATCACCGCGTCGTTCCTGCTCCTCGCCGGCGCCGGCGTCCTCATGCGTACTCTCTACGTCCTCGAAAACACGCGCCCGCCCTTTGACACCTCGCGCGTCCTCGCCATCAATCTCCCCGTTGTCGCCTACGGCCGCACCCCGCAGCAGATGCAGGACTTCAACCGCGACGTCGTCCGTCGCGTCGCCGCCCTGCCCGGCGTCAAAAACGTCGCCACTGGATTCAGCGTTCCCTGGCGCGACTCCCAGGGCCTCAACATCAGCTTCGCCTTCGCCGTCGATGGTGCCACCCGCAAAAATGGCGACGAGGATCTCCGCGCGAAATTCCGCTCCGTCTCTCTCGGATTCTTCTCCACCCTCGGCGTCCCGCTCCTCGAGGGCCGCGACTTCCGCGACACAGACAAAACCGGATCCGACCGCGTCGTCATCATCAGCCAGAGCGTCGCCAACAACCTCTTCCCCGGCCAGGAAGCCATCGGCCGCACCATGCGCTGGACCGACGGCGTTATGAAGTTCATCGGCATCAGCTATGACTCCCGCCGCATCGTCGGCGTCGTCCCCGATTTCGACGACGAGAACATCATTCCCAACCCGGCCATGACCGTCTATCAGCCCGTCGATCAGGAAGGCTGGGGTGGCCGCCTCTTCGTTCGCACCGCGGGCGATCCCTATCCGCTCGTCCCCGCCATCGTTAAAACCGTGCAGGGCATCGCCTCCGACCAGCCCGTCGAGCGCGCCGCCACGCTCGAGGACATCCGCGCCGAAGTCCTCACCCCCGATAAACTCAACGCCGTTGTCTTTGGCGGATTCGCCGCCGTCGCTCTCCTCATCTCCGTCGTCGGCGTCGCCGGTGTGCTCGCCTTCTCCGTCAGCGGCCGCACCCGCGAATTCGGCATCCGCATGGCCCTCGGCGCGCCTCCCAGCAAGATCCTCAGCGATGTTCTCAAGGAAGGCCTGGTCATCGCCGCCATCGGAGTCGTCGCCGGCCTCATCCTCGGCTACGCCTTTGCCCGCGGAGTCGGCGCGTACTTCGGCGAGGTCCATCTCCCCGGAGTCCTCACCTTCATCTCCTCAGCCGCTGTCATCCTCGCCGCAGCCGCCATCGCCTCAGCCGTCCCCGCAGCCCGCGCCGCAAGAGTCAACGCCGTCGAAGCTCTCCGCGCCGAGTAGCAGCATGACATCACGAGAAGCAGGCTGGCGTCTGGCATCAGCCATGCCTGATAACTTGCGCAAAAATCCGGCCTTGAAAACCGCCAATGCGATCCAGACTTTAGCCTTGCACCGTGTATCAGGGCACGACTTCACAGCCTGCGAGCCCCCCGGATTCAGGACTCGGCTAGGTTCATCACACAGCAACAAGCGAACTTCTCTCCCACCCGAACATCAACACAACTCGTTGATGGGCTCATCGTCCCAACACCTGGGACGTGGTGCGTCCAGAATTGTGAGGCGAGTGTCAGTTCCCTTTCCCGCTCGTTGCGCCGGAGGTAGTGGGAGTCGGCGCAGGCGGAGTGGCCGAGGGGGCGGGACGGATGAGGACGGCGGTGCGCGGAAAGGTGAAGGTGCCGCCGGCGTCGTCGATGACGTTGATCTGGCAGATGTAGGTGCCGGGCTTGAGGCTGTCGAGGGGCACATCGAACTGGAAGGCGACCGCGCTGCGGTCGGGCACGTTGAGCTGCGTGGCCTGGACGAGCGGCGTTTCGAAGGCCTTCGCGGAGCCCTGGAGAAATTCGATGCTGGTCATGACGCGCACGGGCGTGGGCGCATTTTTGTCGGGCTTCGGTGCGGGCGCGGGGGCTGCTCCGCTGGCTGCGGGCGCCGATGCGGTCGCGGCCTGGGCCGAATTAGCATGCGCGGGATCGTAGACCTCATAGAGCAGATACATGTGCTGATCCTGGCGGAAGACGTGCGGAAGGTTGGGCACGAGCTGCTGGCCGTCGCGGACCAGCGGCGAGTCCTGCTGCTTTTTGTTGGCGGGCATGCGCTGGCTGGCGAGCAGAACGGAGCTCATCTTGAGCGGGACCTTCTTGAGGTCGGGCACGGTGAGGTCGGTTTCAAACGAGCCCATGCGGCCGGTTTCGTTTTCGCGGATGACAAATTTGACGTGGTACTTGCCGACGGGAAGCGTGAAGCCGGTGGTGTACTGGACGTTTTTCTGTCGGACCTGCTGTGACTCGTCGACGGCGAGCTTGACGATGTCGCGGATGTCGCCGATGTCGTGGCCGGCGGTGTCGCGCACCTGGCCGATGATGTCGAGGGTGGCTTTGTCGCGGTCGCCGCCTTTGACGAAGGGGATCTGCGAGCCGGGGACGACGAGCGAGATGGGGACGAAGAAGCGGTTGTCGCCGGTGCGGAAATAGAGCGCCTGCATGTAGACCGTCATGTCGGTGGAGGGCAGATCGCTGGCGAGTTCTTCTTCGAGTTGGCGCTCGCGCTCGTCCTTCGTGGCGTGCTGGTAGTCGGCGGGGGCGTAGTAGCCGGGGCGATACTCAAGCTTGAGATCGCTGCGATTGATTTTGACGGAGAGGCGGCGGTAGCGGCCGTCGCGGCGCAGATCGGTGGAGTGGTAGCCGAGGACGTAGTAGGCGGAAGTGTCCTTCTGGATGCGGTCGAAGGCGGGCGAGAAGTCGTTAGAGTCGAAGAAGGCTTTGCCTCCGGTGTCGGAGGAGAGCGTGGCCATGACTTCCTGAGTGTTGAAGTTCGAGTCGAGATTGTTCTGGAGAGCCGCTCCGTTGAAGGAATTCGCGCCGCGGAGATTGCCGGTGGTGGCGTCGCCGAGGGGCGAGATGGCCTGGAGGCCGCGCGCGTCGACCGAGTAGATGGCGACGTTGGCGCGGACGGCGGAGTTGATGGCGGCGTGGAGCGAGGCCTGGTTCTCGATGCCGTCGCGCTGGATTCCTCCGGAGAAATAGAGGAGGGATTTTTTCTCGTTGAGGTAGGCGAGGGATTTGGAGATGTCTTCGATGGCGAAGAGCTCGCGGTCGGTATTGATGTCGTTGTATTCGGATTCGTCGGGGGTGAAGGAGCTGGCGTCTTCGACCTGATTGCTGGTGCTGGTGGCGCCGGGACTATAGCCGGAGCCCTGGGTTCCGTTGTAGCTGTTGACGGCTTTGAGGATGAGATCTTTGCTGGCGGTGAAGTCCTGGTCGAGGGAGAGGGTGTTGTCGAGGGAGACGACGGCGACCAGGTCGGCGGGGTGCATTTGCTTGTTGATGTAGTTGCGGGCAGCGTCCTGGGCGCGGTCGAGATCGTCGGGCTGCATCGAGGTGAGGTCGAAGAACATCACGATGAGGCGATGGTTGCGCAGCTCTTCCGGAGTGGCGGTGCCGGCCTTCGCGCCGAAGACGCCGTTGGGGGAAGCGGCGTTGATGGTGGCCTCGTTGAGGGCGGCGGCTTCGTCGACGTTTTCAAAGTCGAAGCTGGCGATGTGCTGCGGTTTGCCGTCTTCGGTGACGGTAAAATCTTTTTCGGTAAGGCCTTTCACGATTGCGCCCGTTTTCCTGTCGCGGACGACGACGTTGGTGAGGACGAGGTCGCTGTTGACCTTGAGGGTGAAGGTGGACCTTTGGTTGGGCTGGTCCTGAGCCTGGGACTGAGTAGCGGGCGTGGTTTGCGGACGCGCGTGGACAGCAAGGATCAAAACGGCGAAGAGCGCGAACTGGCGCAACACGAGGCGCGGTTTGAAAACCGGGAAAGCGAGCACGAGTCGTCCCTCAGCGGCTAAAGCCGGATTCTGCTGACGGCCTGGATGGCACGGCTGAAGCCGTGCCCTTTCAAAACACTCCCGATGCCGCAGCATTTCGCCAATGTTTGTCATAGCTAGAACCTGTAGCGGCCCGTGAACGTGAACTGACGCATGGCGGCTGTGGAGATGACCTGGCCGTAGGTGGCGGAGCCGAGGGTGGAGTCGATGCCGGAGTACTGGACGGTGTTGAAGACATTGTCGGCGGTGGCGCGGAGCTCCATGGTTTTGGTGTCACCGAAACGGAGGGACTTCGAGATCGACCCATTGAAGGTCCATGTGGATGGGCCGGGGATGCTGAAGCGCGAGGCGGTGCCGTAGACGTCGACGGGGGATTGGAAAGCGGATTTGTTGAACCAATTCAGCAGGGAGCCGCCGCCGGCAGAGAGAGAGACGCCGGGGACGCGATCGGGGCGGAGGGAGTTGGTGGTGCCGCGGGCGACGTCCTGCACAGTGGCTTCGTAGTGCGGCGTGAGGGGATTGCCGGTGGCGAATCCCCAGGTGCCGGAGAAATTCATGTTGGCGAGGGCGTGGCCGAACCAGCCGGTGGTGAGCAGATGAGTATCGGGGCCGAAGGGCAGTTCGTAGACGAAATTGCCGTTGACCTTGTGGCGGACATCGAAGCTGGAGTTCGATTCTTCGGCGAGGATGTTCTGCCAGTTTTGAACGATGCCGGCGCTGGTGCCGCCATTGCCGCCGACCGACGTTGCGTCGTCGATGGAATGCGAGTACGTGTAGGTGGCCTGGAGCGAGATGCCGCCGCTCATGCGCTTGCGCGCACTGAAGGTGAGCGCGTTGAAGCGCGAGAAGGCAACCGAATCTTCGTAGTCGTAGGCGACGGTTTGTGCGGGGTTGTTGGCGGCGGTGGGGAGCGTCGTGGTGCCAGTCGCGGAGTCGACGAAGCGGCCTGGAGCATCGATGATGTCGAGGCGGGAGCCTTTAGAGCCGTTGTAGCCGATGTTCAGGAGGATGTTCCAGGGCAGCGTGCGCTGGACGTTAAGGTTCCAAACCTGGACGTAAGGCAGACGGTAGTTTTTGTTGACAGAGTAGTTGCCGATTTGTTGGCTCTCGGGGATGGGGAATCCGTTGGCGAGCGAGATGGGCGGACCGCTGTTAACGATGTTGGTTTGCACGTTGGCGAAGGGCGGCTCAAAGGCGAAGTTCTGCACGAACTTCACGTACTGGCCGACGGTGTAGTTGATGCCATAGCCGCCGCGAATGACTGTGTCCTTGAAGGGGTGTGTGGCGACGCCGATGCGCGGGGAAAAATTGTTTTTCTCGGGAAAGATGAGATCGCGGGGATATTTTCCGCTGAAGGGACCGACGGAGTTGGGCGTGATGATGGCGACCTGGGTGAAGTTGTTGCCGGGATCGAGGGTCGCGAGGCGGTCGTTCTTCTCAGAGTAGGGCGAGTAGTAGTCGTAGCGGAGGCCGAAGAGGAAGGTGGTGTTCTTCATGACGCGCCAGTCGTCCTGGGCGTAGCCGTCCATCTCGTTCTGGCGGAGATGGGCTTCCTGGTAAGCGGCCTGGAGCGTTGTTTCCTGAGGCAGGCCGAGGAGCAGGTCGGCGAGCGAGGAGCCTGTCGCAGCGAAGCCGTTGGAGCCGGTGCCGCTGCTGCCCGGGGCTTCGGTGAAGAAGCCGGTGAAGACGTAGGTACCGGTGGAGTTGGTGTTGCCGATCATGTCGTCGTAGACACGACGGAAATCACCGCCGAAGCGCATGTTGTGCTTGCCGTGCGTCCAGGCGACGGAGTCGGTGAGGGCGACTGTTTCAGAAAGCGTGAAATCGGGCTGCTGCTCGTTGAGGCCGGTGAACTGATTCAGAGTGACGTTGGGCAGGCCCCAGAGCTGCGGAGAGTCGGGAAGACCGGCGAGGCCGATTTGCGATCCGATATTCGTGAGATTGCTGAAGTAGTTGCTTGCCTGGGAATTGGTGCGGTTCCAGTTGGCGTTGACGCTGTCGGTGAGGCGACCCTTGCCAATGGAGTAGCCGAGTTGCACGGAATACTGGTGGCTTTGGTTTTTGCCGCCGAGTTCGGGGAAGAGGTTGAGGCTGTCAGAGGCGGAATGGCTGTAGTTGAAATTGACATTCATGCTCTGCGTGATGCCGGGATTGCCCTGACCGAGGACCTGGCGCGCCATGCGCACGAGGCCGTTCGTGCCTTGCCCGTTCTTGCCGAAGTTGTGCATGAGGCGGACGCCGATCTGGGTGCTGTTGGTTTGCGCGGAGGTGAGGCGCTGGTAGTCCTCATTCTGACCGGAGAGATTGGGCAGCGGAACGTAGTTGAGGAGCGCGTTCGCCTGCGACACGATGCACTGGGAGGGAATGACATTCCCGATGAAGGGCGTGCCCGGTGTGTTGCCACCCGCGGTGCATCCTGAGGTTGCCGGATCGTAGATCGTGATTGGGGTTCCGGTGGGCGTGGTGAGGGCGCTGAAATTGCCGCCGCGCTCGGCGAGGGAGGGGACGGTGCCGTACTGGTCGAAGGGCGACGAGGAGTGCGTGCCGGAGAGGGTGAAGAAGAGGAAATCGTTCTTGTCGTTGGTGAGGATTTTGGGAATGTAGGGCGCCGAGAGGAAGGTGAGGCCGAAGCGATTGCTGGAGTAGGCGGGTTGCTCAATGGGCTGACCGCGCAGGGCGAAGTCGTCGGCGTTGAGCGCGCCGTTGCCGCCGTTCCAGAAGATGGCGCCGTGAGGCTGGTTGGGTTTGAAGTTGCGGAAGTTGCCGCGCATGCCGCCACCTCCGCCACCGCGACCTCCGCCGCCACCACCAAAGCCGCCGCCGCCGAAGCCTCCCCCACCACCGGAGCCGCCTTCACCGCCGGGGCCGCCTTGTCCGCCGGGGCCCTGACCTCCGGGGCCACCGCCGTTGAGGGACTGATTCAACTCGGCGTTATCGCGCATCTGGCCAAAGTCGATGCCGGCGAGGGGATTGGTGGTGCCGTTTTGGCCGGTGACGGCGACGGAGTCGGATGAAGAGAAGTCGGAATTAGAGGCGAGCGAGGGCAGAGCGGCGCCTGCATCTCCGCCGCCGGCTCCTGCCTGGATGAGGTCGGAGGCAGCGCCGAGGAGGTTGAGGTTCTGCGAGCCGCCGTTGCCGAGGAGCTGGCGCGCGGCGTTGGCGAGATTGGTTTGCTGGTCCTGCTGCTCGGCGCGCGAGGCGAGCAGGATGGCGAAGTCGACGGCCTGATCGTGGGTGGTGGCGTTGAGGAGCGCGTCTTTGGTGACGGGGGCAAAGGCGGCGAGCTCGGTCTTGAGCACGTAGCGGCCGTTCTGCGGGATCACGAGCGTGTAGGCGCCGGTGATGTCGGTGGTGGTGGAGTATTTTTTCCCGGTGAGGGAATTGCTGGCGGTGACGCTGACGCCTGGCAGCGGCACGTTGCCGGATTTGATAGTGCCGTGGATGGTGCCGCCGGTTTGGGGAGGGGCGGCGGGTGTGGTTTGGTCTGGCGTAGTCGACGGCGATTGCGGCTGCTGTTGGGAATCAGATGAAGGCGCGGTTGGGGGCGGAGTTTGCGGCGCCGCTTGTGGAGCGGGCGGCGGCGGCGCGGGCGTTGGGGTTTGCGCGAGGGCGAGCGCTCCGGCAAAGATCACGGAGACAGATAGGGCGCGGAGGCGCATGGTCGGCGTCATCGAGGTTCAGTTCTGATCGTAATTCGGAGGCTGGGTGGGCGTGGATCCGGTGGGCGCGCCCTCAGGCTGGCCCTGCTGCTGCGTGCGCGAGCCCGGACCGCCAGGACCGCCGCGGCCCTGGCCGGGCTGGCGCGGTTCCATGACGACGAGGTTGGTGGCGAGGAAGGAGCCGGCCTTCAGCGCGCCATCGGCGCGGAGCATGTCGCCAACCTTGATGTCGGGGAAGGTGATATCGGTCGCCTGGCCGCGCGCGCCTTTGTGGAACGTGGTGTTCTCGTCGACGGCGATGGTCTGCGTGACTTTGTCGGGACGCTCGATAGTGACGGTGAGGTCTTTGATGGCGGTGATTTTGCCGGCGGTCCAGGTTTTACCGAATTCGGCGCGACGCTTCTCGGCTTCGGCGGCCTGCTGCGGATCGAGCACGACAACGAACATGGCGCCGATAGTCTTCGCCTGGTCATCAAGATTGCCGGCGGCCATGATGGTGTCACCGACATGGATGTCGGAGATCATTGCTTCCTCGCGGTTCTTGCGGATGCGCGAATTGGGGCCGGTTTGGATTTTGTAGACCTGGCCCTGGTCGTCCTTGATGGTGATCTCGGTGCCGGAGACACCGGTGACCTTGCCCATGGTGCCTCCGCCAGCGCCAAACATTCCGCCGCCGCCCATTCCGCCGCCGCGGGGGCCGCGCTGGGGAGGCTGGCTCTGATCCTGGGCTAAGAGAGTGGGCGCCGCGGACATTGCGGCAAGGGAGGCGCAGAGCACAAAGCCTGCAAGACGGGGGCGGAAAATTCTCATAACTCGAACCTTCAGAGAGGCGACGTGCAGCCGCTCTGATTATGACCGATATAGACGCGTTCCGGGCTGGAAAGACGCGGTGAACACGACAGCTGGAAGCTGGAAGCGGGAAGTGGGAAGCCGCGGGGCGACGCGGCGGCTGGAGGGCAAGGTGCGGGATGTGGAGAAGATCCTCGGGAAGCCTCTGCGGAAGCCGTCAAAAGGCGCCAAAAAGTGAACCGTGGGTGAAACTTTCCGCATCCCTCTGTCTGACTGAGCGCCGGGAATGGTACTCTGACGGGCATCCCCCGGCCCCGGCGCCGTTCTCTTCTGTTGGGCAGTTCCGCAAAGGAAGGACCGATGAGCGTACTGGCAGCAACGGCACTGGCCGAGGATTTTTGTCGCGTGCGGAGCCAGAGCCTTGCGCTCTGCGCGCCGCTGACTCCGGAAGACATGATGGTGCAGTCGTGCGCGGACGCGAGTCCGGCGAAGTGGCACCTGGCGCACACGACCTGGTTTTTTGAGACGTTTGTGCTGCGGGAATTTGTGCCGGGATACAAGGCGTTTCATCCGGATTTCGTGTGGCTGTTCAACAGCTACTACAACGCGGTGTCAGAGCAGCCGGAGAAAAAGCTGCGTGCTTCGTTCTCGCGGCCGACGGCGAAAGAGATTCTGGCGTACCGGGAATATGTGGACTCGGCGATGGAGGATTTTGCGGCGGGCGATGTACCGGAGGATGCGCGGACGCGTATCACGCTGGGACTGAATCACGAACAGCAGCATCAGGAACTGCTGATCACGGACGTTAAGCATGCGTTCTGGAGCAATCCGCTGCACCCGGCTTACGTGCAGGGGGCGGAGGCGATTCGGAGCGCTGCGAAGGAGGCTGCGCCGGTGCGGTGGGTGGAGTTTGCCGGGGGCGTAAGGGAAATTGGTCACAGTGGCAGTGACTTTTGTTTCGACAATGAGACGCCCCGGCACAAGGTTTATCTGGAGCCGTTCCGGCTCGCGTCGCGGCCGGTGAGCTGTGCGGAGTATCTCGCGTTCATGGAGGACCGCGGGTATTCGCGGCCGGAGCTTTGGCTGTCGGAGGGTTGGAACACGGTGCGGGCAGAGGGCTGGCAGGCGCCGCTGTATTGGCGTCGCGGCGACAAAGGCTGGGAGGTTTTTACTCTGCGCGGGCTGGTACAGCTTGAGGATTTGATGGCGACGCCAGTGTGCCACGTGAGCTATTTCGAGGCGGATGCGTTTGCGCACTGGGCGGGCAAGAGCCTGGCGACGGAAGCGGAATGGGAAACCGCGGCGGTTACAAATCCGGTGGCGGGGAATCTGCTGGAAGGCGGAAAGTTTCATCCGCAGGCGCTGCTGGATGCATCGGAGAGGGAGCAGGCCGCCGCGGAGCAAGACGTTCAGCAAGGCGTTCTGCAACTCTATGGCGACGTCTGGGAGTGGACCGTCAGCGCTTATCTTCCTTATCCGGGCTATCAAGCGCTCCCCGGCGCCCTCGGCGAGTACAACGGCAAGTTCATGTGCAACCAGATGGTGCTGCGCGGCGGTTCGGTGGCGACTCCTGCTTCCCACATCCGCGCGGGCTATCGCAATTTTTTCGCGCCCGCGACCCGCTGGCAGTTCTCCGGCGTTCGTTTGGCCAACTACTGATCGCGGAGACGAATTTTTCGATGCACGCTTTCTCGTCTGTTCCCTGCCTACCTGAGGCCGCTTCGACGCCCATCGGAGCGGAAGTCTATCGCGGGCTGACCGCGCTTCCCAAGCGCCTGTCGCCGTGGCTTTTCTACGACCAGCGCGGGTCGGAGTTGTTTGAGGCGATCACGGAGCTGCCGGAGTATTACCTGACGCGCACGGAGCGGGACATCTTCGCGCAGTATGCGGATGAAATTTTCGAAGCGGCGGACGCGAAGAAGCTGGCCCTGATTGAGCTGGGCGCGGGCACAGCGGCGAAGACGGGGTTGCTGCTGGCGGCTGCGGTGCGGCGGCAGGGGCGCGTGAGTTATTACCCCATCGATATTTCGGCGTCGGCGCTGGAGGAGGCGCGGCGGCGGATTGGAGAAGAACAGCCGCAGGTTTCGTGTCTGCCGATCATTGCGGACTACACGACCGATCGATCGGAGATTCCGACGGCGACGGGCGTACGGAGGATGGTGCTGTACATCGGGTCGAGCATCGGGAATTTCGAGCCGGCCGAAGCGGTCGCTCTGCTGCGGCGGCTGCGGGGGCAGCTTGCGCCCGGGGATCTGGTGCTGCTGGGCGTGGACCACGTCAAGGACCGGTCGACGCTGCTGCGGGCGTACAACGATGCGGCGGGGGTGACGGCGGAGTTCAACCGCAACGTGCTGACGCGGATCCGGCGCGAGCTGGGGGCGAATTTCCGGCCGGGGCTGTTCCGGCATCGGGCGTGCTGGAACGATCGCGAGTCGCGGATCGAGATGCACCTGGAAAGCCTGGTCACGCAGGAGATTTCGATTCCGGCGCTGGAGCTGACGGTGAGTTTCCGGCGCGGCGAGAGTATTCATACTGAGAACAGTTACAAATTCACGCCGGAGAGCGTGGCGGGGATGCTGGAGCGGGCGGGGTTTGCGGTGCGACGCGAGTGGACGGATGCTCGGCGGTGGTTTGGGGTGTACCTGGCCGAAGTAGCCGGTAGCCGGTAGCCGGTAGCCGGTAGCCGGTAGCCGGTAGCCGGTAGCCGGATGGTTGGGAGGGCGAGGGAGTCTCTCTCGCCCATTTGATTGGATGGGACCGGAGCGCGGTGGTGGAGGGTTAGTCTAAGGGGATGGATGCTGAGGGCCTGCGGAGTTTCCTCCTGTCTCTGCCGGACGTCTGCGAGACGATGCAATGGGGCGACAACCTGGTTTACTGGGTCGGCGATAAGGCGATCGGCGGGAAGATGTTCGCGCTGGCGAGCCTGGAGCCGGATCATGGGGCGGTGCTGTCGTTTGCGGCGGGGCCGGAGCGGTTTGCAGAGCTGGTGGAGATGGAGGGCGTCTTCCCTGCCCCATATCTGGCGCGCGCGCACTGGGTGGCGGTGGAGCGATGGAACACGTTGCCTGCGTCGGAGCTTAAGGAACTGCTGCGCGCGGCTCGGGGATTGATCTACGAGAAGCTGCCGGCGAAGACGAAGACTGTCCTGGCCATGACGCCGGCGGAGAAGAAGAGGCTGATCGCGGCGGGCAAGAAGAAGGTCGTGAGCAGGTGACAGGTTGCAGGTTGCAGGTGACAGGTTGCAGGTTGCAGGTTACAGGTTGCAGGTTACAGAACTCGGGGCTCAGATCGGGCTAGTGGGCGCCGGCCGCGGTCATCAGGGCGGCGCGCTTGTCGGGGGTCATGGGGCCTGTGGAGCGCCATTGGATGCGACCCTGGCGATCGATGAGCAGGACGACGACCTCTTTGTCGTTCGGGATGGTGAGGTCTTCGAAGAATTTTTTTCGGTCGACCCACAGCGGGATGATCCAGTGCCAGGTTTCCGGGTCCGATTGATCGCTGCGCATAGAAGAGCTTTCCCACCATCGGAAGATGAAGTTTTCTCGCTCGGCGACGGGGAGCTGGTAGTAGCGAAACTGGAAATTGGTATGCTGGAGCGCCTGGGCAGCGGGGAGCCAGGAGTCGATGTCGCTCTGCTGCTCCTCCTTGAAGGAGACGAGGAGGAGATTGGTCTCGCCTTCGAGCTCACCGGGGAGCGCTACCTTTTGCTTATCCAGACTGTACGAAGTGACCGGGGGAAACGCGGCCTGCTTTTGTGGCTGCGCGCTGAGGGACAGCAACGGCGAACAACACGCGAGAAGAAAGGCCAGCAATGGGATTCGTTGCAGCAATCAGTGGGTCCAGTAAAACACTTTGCGAACCTTGGGTGAGTCTGGAGGCATGGTATCACTCAGGGATTGGACGAGATTCGAGACGGCGGGCTGCGAACCATGTGAATTATTATGGAAGAGAGAATGACTCCGCATCCTTTTCAGACTGACGATCCGCACCTGGTTCCGATTGCCGAGAAAGTGGCGGCGGGCGAGCGGCTGAGCTTCGACGAGGGTCTGTCGCTCTATCGTTCCGGCGACGTGTTGGCGGTGGGGTGGCTGGCAAATTCGGTGCGGGAGCGGATGCACGGCGACGTGACGTACTTCAACGTCAACCGGCACATCAATCCGACGAATGTTTGTGTGGCGGCGTGCCGGCTGTGCGCGTTTGGGCGGCACAAGGGCGCGGCAGGCTCGTACACGATGGCGCTGGAGCAGGCGTGGGAGACGGCGGCGTCGGGGTACAGCGAGGCGGTGACGGAGTTTCATATCGTCGGCGGGCTGCATCCGGATCTGC